>QHYE01000055.1 GCA_003224055.1 Acidobacteriota bacterium
CGGACCTTCTCCCATTGGGCGTCGGTCAACAGACGACCGTATCGCGCCATCGGCCCTCCAGCGGCGCTGCTGACCTTGTTTATCTCGCATTTCCGTCAACCCAACTACCTCAGAATTCAGGGCTTGCACCCAGTTTTGAAACAGCTTCTAGTGACTCGTCTCTGTGAGAGCGTAGAGGAATTGCCACGGCACCGTCGGACAACTCTCCGTCTGCCCGCCGTGAGGGTGCAGTGGTGGCATTCGCGCCTCCACTGTTGCGATTCAATCAGAGTGCGCCAGCCTTGCCCAATAGCTGTTTCATTCCGGCGAAGCTCTGGCGAGAAGACTCCTCTGCAGAGCCCCCACCCTTCCAATGCGTTTCGAGGCTCATCGTTCCGCGGTACCCCGCCTGCGCCAGCGCGCGAAACTGGCCGACGTAGTCGATAATTCCGCGGCCCATGGCGGCCCACTCGTACGTTCCGTCCGCCTTGCGCACGGCGTCTTTGCAATGCACGTGTCCAATACGTTCTTTGGGAAGTTTCTGAAACCCATCCGGAAAAGCAATCTCGCCTCGGTAAGCCGCATTACCAGGGTCCCAGTTCAACAGGAAGTTGGGTGATTGGACATCGGCCAATGTGCGCGCAGCCTCCGCGCCTGTGGCCGTGTTACAGGCAAACTCGTTTTCGAGCAGCAGGATGATATCTTTCTTGTTTGCATCCTCGGCGGTCTTCCGAAGCACGTCGTTCATTGCCGAGCGATAGGGGTCCGGCTCGTCAAGCCGCCAGAAATCGAAACATCTGACCCGATTCGTTCCCAAGGCTTTACCGACTGCAACAGATCGCTCAAGAACCTCTGCCTGCTTTTCGAACGGATAATCTGCGCCAAACTGGGGCGCAGCTGGACTGTATTTTGACTTTGGGGCCCCCGGCCAGTCGGTTTTGAAGAGTGGGCTGGCGATGTCTGTCACCCGGAGACCGTATTTCTGCAATAACTTTTGGGTTTCCGCGATTTCTTTCTGATCCAAGCTGATAATGTTCTTGTTCCAAAGTGTCCTCATCTCTACGAATCCCAGACCAAACTCTTCCGAGGCAATTTCCAACGCGTGGCCCAGATCCTGACTGATTTCATCGGTGATGACAGAAAGCTTGAAACGGCTGTTCAGAGCCGGAGAGAGGAAGGCTTGCGCGTTCCCCTGTGAAGCTAGCGAAACAGCGGCTGCCCCGCCAAGGTTAGTAAGAAACTTACGACGAGATGGAGGCTCGGGCATGCGGCATTCTCCTGTAGGTCGGATTTAGACTATTTCCGATGGTATCACTACTACTAAGGGCTCCGGCCTGTGGATTCTCTAAAACCAGGGAGCGCATGGGAAAACCACTTCCTGCCCCGCTTCGGCGGACCTTCGGGGTCGAATGCCCTGGCGGGAATGGGGATAACTGCCTGCTCACACTAGACTTTGCGTTCATTGACTTGGCTTTTTCCCGCCTGTTAGCGTAGCGGAGTAGCGTTGCGGCTCAGCAGATTACCGCAGCAATTCGAGGAGATCGTCTGGGGCAGACTCCGAGGGAGGATTGTCCCCGTACGCGCATGGCCTTTAACAAGAGCAAAAACGTCGAAGCGGCACAAAAACTGCTGAACCAGGGCAAAGTGGCCCAGGCTATCGCCGAATACCAGCAAATCTTGAAGTACGAGCCGCGCGATCAGGTCACGCTCATGACCATCGGCGAGCTGTACATCCGCCAGGGCGAAACCTTTCAGGCTATCGATTATTTCGAACGACTTGCGCAGATTTTTGTTGGAGATGGTTTTCTCACGAAGGCCATCGCCGTTTACAAACGGATCGCCAAGCTGGCGCCCGAGGAAATCCGGCCGCTCGAAAAGCTTGCCGACCTCTATGTTCAGCAAGGCGTAATGAGTGAAGCTCGGCCCTTGTTCCTGCAGCTCGCCGAAATTCACCTTAAGAACAACCGACAGCCGGAAGCCATCAGCCTGCTCAAGAAACTTCTCTTGGCCGAGCCCGATAACCTTCGCATTCAGATACGGCTCGCCGATCTTTATCAGGCCATGGGCCAGACCAAAGAGGCCCTGGACTCGTACATCTCTGCGTCCCAGCGTGCCCTGGCCCGTGGTGACCAGGCGGAGAGCGAAAAGCTCGCCGACAAAGCGCTAAAGCTTGAGCCGAACAATTTTGCCGCTCTCATCGTCAAGGCGCGTTCGTACTTATCCCAGGGGAATGCGGCCAAGGCTGCGGAACTCCTTGAAGAAGTCCCTGGTCTCGAGAAAGGCGGCGAGCAGACCGAGTTCCTCCTCGATCTCTACGTCAAGAGCGCCAACTGGGGGAAAGCCACATCCCTCGCGCTCCGCGTGTTTGAGGCCGACGAGAAGAATTTCGGGCCGATGCAAAAAACCGTTGAGGCTTTGCTGGAAGCAGGCCAGGGCGAAAAGGCGATGGCCATCCTGGAGAAGTCGCGATTTCCCATGATCGACGCCGGCGAACATGAGGTGATCGGGAAACTCCTGAACGAACTCGCCGCGGGACTGCCCGGTCATATCGAGCCGCTTGAGTGGCTCGTCGAGCTGTACGGGCGCACGAGCGATTCTTTCCGGCTACCCGATGCCCTCGCGCACCTCGGCGACGCTCTCAGCACGGATGGCCAACTGGAGCGGGCCAAGCAAATATTCGAGCAACTCGTCGATCGCGAACCGGAGAGTGACTCGGCCAAGCGCAAGCTCAATCACGTCTTGCGCAAGCTGGGCTTGATCTCAGCCGAAGACGAACCTGAAGCCCCCGAAGAAAACCTGCAGGCCGAGATTCCCCAGGCGCCTGCTCCGAAATTACCCTCCGCGGAGGAAGAGCCCGCTCCGGAAGTCCCAGTAAAGAAGGTAGAAGCACGCAGCGGGCCGGCGCTTGACGAAGAGACGCAAAAATTTATCGCACAATCGCTCACGGACGTTGACCTCTTCGCCAGCTACGGCCTGACGCAGAAAGCGATCGGATTGCTCGAAGCGATTCTCCGCCGCGCGCCGCGCCACACGCCGACTCTCGAGAAGCTACTCGATTTTGTGCTTGGCGCGGGCGATGATCGGCGGACCGCCGAACTCGCCGCGCAGCTGGAACAAATCCATCACGAGGGGGGCGACCCGCGGAGCTCCGAACGATTCGGGGAATTGCGCCGCCGCTTTCAGCGCGCAGCGGGCCTCACGGATGAAGAGCTGGCGATTTCCACTTCTGCGCCAAAGGCTGGCGTCAGGGAAGCTCACACCTCGGATACCCACGACATTACAATTCCGGAAGTAAGCGCCGAGCCCACACCGAAGCCTGCCGCTCCCGTCGAAGAGGTGAAGCCCACGCCGGTTGAGGCAAGCGTCGCCAAACCAGCCCCCGAAGTCAAGAAGCCGAAGGTTAAGCAAGCCGAACCGAAAGAAGAAAAGGAAGAGGTCCACGAAGTTGATCTGTCGGACGAATGGGCGACCCTGCTCGAGGAGTCGCGTGGCGGCGAGGCCACCGTTGAAACGTCGGCCGCGCCACGGGCGAAGCCGTCTGGTACGCCGGCGCCGCCACCGGAACCGGGAGCCATCGAAGAGTTTCAGATTGGCGAGGAACCTTCCCTCGTTTTGCCAGAAGAAGCCCCCCCTGCCGCAGCGAAGGCAAATCCTTTCGCTGAAATCTCCGCGGAGCTTCCTGCGACGGACGAGGCGAAAAAAACTCCGGCGCCCGAAGTGCCGAAAAAGCCCGCAAAGGCGCCCGAGCCGGAATTTGAGTTGGAGCAAGATTTCGAGCTCGTGCTGGATCCCGAGCCTCTCGTTCCTGCCTACGACCAGAAGCCTCCCGAGACTCCAATCGCGCCGCCGCAGCGCGAACCCGTGGCCCAGAACGCTTCTCCCGCGCCGCCTGCGGGCAGTGGATTCGCCTCCGATCAATTCCTCGCAGACCTCGCCAACGAAATTGATGGGCTTGAATTGGATAAGCTTTCGCCGGCCTTTTCGGGATCAATGCCAGGCACTCCGTCTCACGCTCCCGCAACGCGAGATTCCGCTCCCACTCCTCCGATGTCCACCGGCCCGCTCAAGGAAGTATTCGATGAATTCCGCGCAGAGCTCGGGGAAATGGGCGCCGAGGAAGAAGATCTCGAGACCCACTACAATCTGGGGATCGCCTTCCGGGAAATGGGCTTGTTGGAAGAGGCCATCAGCGAGTTCCAAAAAGTCGCAAAGGCCACGGACCGCGGACGCGCTTTCCCTTACGTCATGCAATGCTGCACACTCCTCGGTCTCGCGTTTATGGAAAAAGGCCAGCCGGGCATCGCCGCCATCTGGTACGAACGCGCCTTAAGAACTCCCGGCAATGATCCGGAAAGCACGCTCGCCTTGCGGTATGATTTAGGCGTGGCACAGGAAACGGCGGGCGAGCAGGATGCGGCGCTAAAGAGTTTTTCCCAGGTCTACGCGATGAACATCGACTACCGCGACGTGGCCGAGCGCATCGCTGCTCTTCAGAAGCCTACCCGCTAATCCGGATTTCTTCCTGGCCCGACGGGACTCCTCTCATAAATGAGCCGTATTTATCGCGCATTGCTGGTAGTGCTTGCGTTCGAGATGGGCGCGCTGCTCCTCTATTTGCCGTGGTCGGGCTATTGGGAGCAGAACTATTTTCTCAGCCATTTTCCTTCGCTCATGCCCATCGTGCTTCATCCGTCTTTCCGCGGAGTGGTGAGCGGGGTCGGCGTGCTCGATATCCTGATTGCCTTCGGCTGGATTGGCTCACAGCCTGGTCCCCATCGTGTCCCGCCTCAGTAACTCAAATCGTGTGCCGATTCTCTGCTACGTTACGGATCGGCAGACTCTTTCGAGAGCCAATGAACCAGATGGGCGCGAAGCCCTGTTGCACAAGATCAAGGAGGCCGCGGCTGCGGGTATCGACTGGATTCAGATACGCGAAAAAGATCTTTCCGGTAAGGAGTGCGCCGCGCTGACGAGCGCAGCGATCGAGCGCGCCGCAATACTATCAACAAGCAGGCAGGGTAGGGCTCGCATTATCGTAAACGATCGGCTGGACGTTGCGCTTTCGCAGGCCGCTGGCGGCGTCCATCTTGGTGAGAGCAGTTTGCCCGTTGAGGAGGCTCGGAAGCTCGGGGATTCCCGAATTCGTTCGCAAAATTTCCTGATTGGTGTCTCGTGTCATTCCGTGGAAGCAGCGAGAGCTGCAGCCAGGGGCGGCGCAAACTACATCTTTTTCGGCCCCGTTTTTGCTACCCCTTCGAAAGCTGCCTTCGGGGCACCGCAGGGGCTTGCGAGGCTCGCCGATGTTTGCCGCGCCGTCTCGCTGCCCGTGGTTGCCATCGGTGGGATCACCCTGGAGTACGTGGCTCTCTGCCTATCCGCCGGAGCTTCAGGGATTGCGGCGATCCGCCTTTTCCAGGACGCCCGAGACCTCGTGTCTCTCGTCAAAACATTGCGAACACAGAAAGTTTGATCAGCGCTCCATTAACCGCCGGAGCAGGCGGATTTGGCCGGCGTGATAGACGTCGTGGAACGCCATGCCGTAAAGCTGCGGCATGAATTTTGTCCCACGCGATGTGCGCAGCACTCGCGCCACTGCTGCCCGCAAGGCCCGATGTTCGCGCTCGAGCAACTTTTTATCCGCGGCCCATGCCGCCTCGTGGAGCTTGCCCTTTTCGGGACGCAAGAAAAAATTGCTCCCTTTCAGCGGAAACGAGCCGCGTTTGCCGCCTTCGATCCTGCGTCGCAGCGCGTATTTCCAGTACGCGGCATGCAGCATCACTTCCCAGATATTGTGGCGGCCCGAACCGGCGCGCCAGGCTGCCTGCCGCGCCGCCACACCCTTTAGGGATTGTCTGAGATTTGGTCCATGCCAGGTTTTCTTTTCGTAGGCTTCATCCAGGAGCGCGAGCACGAGCTGCTTGGAATTCAACGCGGCCACCTCTGCAATGAAATTGGAATGAACGCAATCTTCGGAAAGAATCGCGTTCTCGAACGTGTGTGTCAACGTACTTTAGAAGTTTCAGTAACCCGCAGTTAAGGGTTCGTCTTTGCTGCGTCGTTCAGAATCATTGCCAGCCGAGCTCCGGCTTGCGCCAGACTGATTTCCACTATTTCACCCGCCCTGTTTTGATAAGCCTCGCCTATGGCAAGGTGTTTCTCGAACATGCGTTTTCCCATGCGGTTGTTCTCAGCGCAGCTCTTCAGTTTCAAGTCCGGTTCGATCCCGATTTTTTCCGGGAAAGCGCCGTAGACCTCTGCCTCCGCCCGCTCGTGGCTTTCCCATGCCCAGCGCTCTACCTGGATGTCCGCTGCCTCCCAGTCGGCACTCTTCTTGCGAAATTTTTCGTCCAGCTCGTCGGCGTAACGCCGGGGGTTGGAGATTTCCATGTCGCGTTCCACGATTTCCGTGTCCCAGACTTGATGAAGATTGGGGGAATATTCATCCCGATCCGGATGAACGGGATTGGGGAGTGGATTATGGTGGAAATACGCCACCGGGACGCAGTTTCCCCCGTTGTCGGCATTGTTTGCTGCGTGTAGCGGCTGATGCATGTCGCCGACGAAGTGGATCAAGTACCGTATCGCCTCGGCGCGCTTCAGGGGGTCGGCAGACTTGTCCTTCAAGATGGCGCGTTGTTGCTCGATCGCGCGCGTCACACAGCCCTCGCTGCCGCAGTACTCGTTCAGCGAGCCCTGATGCTTCCCGAGGGGAATATCGATGTAGTGCCATGGGCCGTTGTTGCGTTCATTGCGCACATCATCCGGCCATGTGGACGCATCCACCATCAAATCCATCGTCGCGTTGCCGCACCAGCGCTTGAGCTTCGGGTCGACGGGACTATCGGCGAGGATCTTCTGCACCATCTCCTGTGTTTCCGGAGTGAGGCGTTTTTCCGCGATCAAAGCTACCGTCTGATGACCCTTGCAGCCCCAGGCATGACCGGAAGGAGCCGACACTGTCAGCAGGGACAATGGGCCTATCAACAAAAGAGCTCTGGGATTCATTCGAGTCCCCTCAGGAATCACGCTCCCATGAACCGTAGGAGTCGCCTCCAAAAAAGATAGACGTCCAACAGGTATGCAGAGGTTTCAAGCGCTCAGCCAGCGCCCGATGGGCTTCCACGATTCCGTGTGATCGCAGATCACGCGCAGAGCGGCCGTAATGGGAATCGCCAGCACCAGTCCCATGCCGCCCCAAACCCAGCCCCAGAACAGCAGCGCGATGGTGATGGCCACGGCATTCAATCGGACTCGGCGGCCCACCAACTGCGGCGCAACAAAGTTCAACGCCACGATGTGGATCGCCGTCAAGACCACCGCGAGTCCTACGAAATGACCCACGGTATTCCATTTTGCGAGTCCGATCATGAAAGCCGGGAGCCACGCCATGACCGCGCCAATGTAGGGCACCATGTTCAGTAATCCCGAAACGATGCCCGTCAGGATCGGGTAATCGAGATCCTGGATCCAGAAGAGCAAGCTGCTCGCGGCGATCACCATCAGGGCAACCAGCGTCATGCCAATCAGGTAGTCGCGCAAAACGTCGCGCAAGTCTTCGAGCGTCTCCTTGACCTGCGTGCGCCGCGACACCGGAAATAGCTGCAGCGTTCCATGCCACACTTCACGCTTTCCCGCCAGCATAAAAAAAACCAGGAAGGGCATGAAGGTAACTTCCAGAAGCAGGGCGTACAGGGATCCAATGCCACGCATGATCAACGTGCGCACGATTCCACTATCCGCGCGTGCCACTGGAGGAGAAGAGGCGCCCTGCCCCGGCGTTACCTGAGAAACCTGCACTTCGATACCTTTGATCTTGCCCTCCACCGCCACCGCAGCTTGCCGCAATACGCCGCTGTACCTCGGCCAGTTCGAAGCGAAGTCCTCGGTGCGTGTCCACAGTCCATAGCCCGCTGCGACCAGCACGGCAATCAGGATGAGCACCATGATCATAGCGCCGACCGTCCTGGGCACACGCCATTTCTCCAGAAATTCCACCGCAGGGTCCAGGAAGTAGGCCAGCAGGATCGACAGCAGCAGCGTGATCACCACACCGGCCGCGTAATAGAAGAACAACAGGATGATTGCGGCGGCTAGAACGCGCATGCTGAAGTTTGAGCTGGTAAAGCGGACGACGGATGGCGGTGTTTGCGTGGCGGACACGAGCAACTCCGTTTCAACAAGTTAACACATCCTCATAGACTGTCGAAGGCGTCGTGCGTTTTTGTTTCGAGGCCGGAGACCGAAGGATCCGTTCAGGGGCTTTTTCCCCGCTTTCGTTGCTGCAAAGGACATCTTTGCCGTTGCACCGGAAAGTTGCGGAGTTCCCGTGTGTTAAGCTTTTTCCGGGTCGTCCACGGAAAATCGGCCGCCCTCAACGCGCACGGGAGATACGCCGGCTCTTCTCCATGGCCAAAGAACTCTTCGGAACTGATGGTATTCGCGGCGTCCCGGGTACGCCGCCTCTGGACGACGCCACGCTCTTTGCTACCGGCCGCTCTTTGGGCGCCTATCTGAATCGCGAGCACCGCAAAGCTCATGTCCTGATCGGCATGGACACGCGCGAGTCCGGCCCGCACATTGCCAGTCTTCTCGCTGCCGGTCTGGTTCAGGCCGGCGCCACGGCCGCATTTGCCGGTGTGATTACCACTCCGGGCGTGGCCTGCCTCGTGCGCCAGAATGATTTTCAGGCCGGTGTGGTCATCTCTGCATCGCATAACCCATTTCAAGACAATGGGGTGAAACTTTTCTCCCATGCGGGCATGAAGTTTCCTGATGTCGTAGAAGAAGAGCTTGAGGCCGATATATTCAAGCATCGAGGCGAAGGTGCGCCGAAGAATCCTCCCTCACCTGCTTCCGACGATTCCCTGGATGCTGAGTACCTAGCATTTCTCCGCTCGCGCGTGCTTCCGGGCGCGAAGTTTTCCGGCTTCCGGATGGTTCTGGACTGCGCCAATGGGGCCGCTTACAAACTGGGCCCGGAACTTTTTCGCTCGCTTGGCGCCGACGTTATTGCCATGGGCGTTTCGCCAGATGGCCGCAATATTAATGCTGGTTGCGGCTCGCTGCATCTGGAAGGTTTGCAACGGCGCGTCGTGGAAGCGGGAGCCCGGCTCGGCGTGGCCTTCGATGGCGACGCGGACCGCGCGCTCTTCGTTTGCGAAACCGGAAAAGTCGTGAACGGCGACGCGGTTCTTCTCGCCGCAGCACGCTTCCTCAAAGCGCAGAACAAGCTCAAAGGAAATCGCGTCGTGGCCACTTCCATGTCCAATCTAGGTCTTGAGCGCGTTCTCGCGCGCGAAAGCATTGTGCTTGCGCGCGCGAACGTCGGCGATCGCTACGTCCTCGAAGAAATGCTGCGCAGCGGCAACGTTCTCGGTGGCGAACAATCAGGTCACATCATTTTCCTGGACGATAGCCCCGCCGGAGACGGGCTACTCACCGCTGTCAAAATTGCTTCGCTCGTTTCCATGCACGGTAAGATCGAATCTCTCGTTGAAGGCCTCAAGGACTACCCGCAGCTCATCGTCAATGTGAAGGTGCGTTCGAAACCGCCGTTGGAGACGCTACCGGAAGTCTCCCGCGCCCTCGCCGAAGCCCAGTCTGCGCTCGGCGAAAACGGCCGCATCGTGCTCCGCTACTCCGGCACTGAGCAGCTCGCCCGCGTCATGGTCGAAGCCGAGCATGACGCCGACGTCCAGCGCTTCAGCCAGTCCCTCGCCAACGCCCTCCGCTCCTCCATCGGCGCCTGATTTCCTCCTATCTGGCATCTGTGAAGTTCTGGGTTCCCGGCGTCTCAGCGTTATCCTTTCTCTCGTTTCCTTTCTTCTTCAAGATAGGCCCTGCAAGAATTGCCGCCCTCCCCGTTCTAACCGTGAAGTAAATGGAGGCATTCCGATGAGAGATCCTCTGCGGTCCCTGGTTGTTCGTTTTCGTGAACTTTTCCCTGCCCGGCGCCGCCTTGTGTTAGTGGGTTGCCTGGTGGCTGGAGTCCTATTCTTGTTCGCGTCGAACAGGGACGCAGGACCTGGGCGGCACCAGACTGTTCCCTCAGCAAGCGTTGGACCGATGGGCGGCAACCCAAGAGAGGCGAATGCGCTGAAGTCGTCTCACCTGCAAGCCGAACTCTATAGGTCAGGCCCGGGCGACTCTAAGACGGGCATGTTCTTGGAGCCGCGGATTGCCTATTCCGCGGAGCTTTCTCTCACAACAAAGGAGTTTGCCCATTCGCGCTCCAGCTTGGAAGAAATACTTGAACGCCATCGTGGTTACGTGGCGAGGCTCCGCATGGTGGGACAGCCGTCGGGTAGCGTCCTCTCCGCGACACTCCGCGTGCCTTCGTCGGAATGTCGCTCCACTCTCACGGAGTTAAAAGCGGTTGGCTTCGTTGAGCATGAAGAGGAGGCCGCCGACGAAATCACTCAGCAGCACGGCGAACTCGAGGCCCGCCTGGTCAACGCACAGAACGAAGAGCAACGAATTCAGCGGCTGCTCCAGAATCGAACAGAGAAGGTCTACGACTACCGATCACTTGAACGCCAGGTTGCCCTGCTGCGCACTGAAATCGAGCGGATCGAATCGGAGCGTCTTGCTTCCGGCAGCCGCGTCTCCTTCGCAAACGTCTCTTTCTCCCTGCGTGAAGAACGCACCCCGGTCGCCGAAACCATCGGAGCGAGGCTTCGAAGCACCGCCATCAGCGGTTTGTCTGATGCGTTTGAGAGTATCGCCACAATCCTTCTTTTTCTGGCCGGCCGCGGCCCCCTGCTCGCCCTGTGGGCCGCGATAATCTATTTCCCCGCGCGCTTCTTCTGGCGTCGCCGCTCCCAATGGGCCTTCCGAGAAGCCGAGGCCCCCAAGAATTCCTGACGCATCAGCCTGGGGTCAAGCTGAGAGACTGAGCTCCGTCCGGGAACTTTTCTCCGTCTCACGACACTACACTGAGTGAGGGACTCCAGGCGGCATGCCATGCAAGAGGCACGGCCTGCGCTTGCCAATTTCACTTGTGGAAACGCCGCGGACCAGCGAGTCTTAGCGCTTAATGCGCAATCAAGGGCCACCGTTCGGAAAGGAAGTTTGAAATAACGATATTCCAGATTCCAAGAGGGGGAGCGCCAAAATCATCACGCAAATGAACGCCTTCCCCCACCCAGTTTCCGCCATCAATTTCGTCAAAATGCTCCCAAAGAATGGAGAGTAACACCCGCGATTCTGTGAGATTTTGTAGGCTTTCGATATGTAACATTGTGTTTCTGACGGGCTAAGGCGGCTAACCACTTTTGTTTCAGTAGACTTCACCAGACCTGATGGATTCTGATTACTGGCATGCGGTTTGCTCTCTACTCGGTAACTTACAAGATTGGCTTCCCGGGGTGGCCGGAACCGATCCTCGACTCGGTTACCGGTTTTGGGGCGTCAATTAAGAAAAAGGGGGCTTGCACCAGCCCCCTTTTCTATTTTCAAAGCCAGTTTTCCCGTCCCCCCAGTGGTTCCCCGAGAATTCATGGAGAGTTCCCAGCCCGGACAAATCCTTGCTTCCGGATTCTTTCTCTTTCCAGGGTCCATCGCTTATCAAAAAAATGAGCGGCCGCTGGGGGGAGCGGCCGCTCGGGCGTGGGGATGGAGGGTACTGCAGTCTGAAGTCAGTTCGGGCGTTCCGGCCGTTCCACTGCGCTCGCGAGCAGCAGGACGACACCCAGGAGCAAACAGGTCATAACCGTTGTCGTACTCCAGAAAACCCTGATAACTTCCGACTACCTGCCCAGTTTGTGTTCCACCATATCCGCCGTCGATAGCTCGCCGGGTTCATTCTTGCCAGTACCTTCCTCCCCCAGCCCCGGCCGCACTCCGTAGTACCGAAGTACCCGCCCCTCTTTCCCAGCCTGTCCGCCCGATTCTCATGCCGCGATCCTGAAGTCTGGAGTATCCCGGTCCGTGCGCCAAGCCCCTATAGATTTCGAATCACTCGTTGCATCAGCTCCACAAGCTGGCCCAACAGCTTCTGCTCTTTCTCGGAAAGCGCGTAGAGTGCCTTTGCCAGAGACTCCACTCGCCGCAAGCGCCCCTCTTGCAGGATCTTTGTCCCTCTCGCGCTAGCTTCCAGACGCACTCGCCGCCCGTCTTCCGTTTTTCGCCGCTTCACCAAACCGGCGCGCTCCAGTCCCGCCACGATCCGGCTCATCGTCGGGGGACGAACTTGTTCGGCATCCGCAAGCTCGCCCAGAGATCGCGGGCCGCCAAACACCAGGACCGAAAGCGCGGAAAGCTGCGCCGGGCCAACGCCGCTTTCCCGGTCGCGCACCCTCAGACGCCGCAGCAGATGGATGGCCGCCGAGTGCAGCCGGTCCGCGGTCTCGAACCCTTCTTTGGCGCCGGCGTTTTTTGACTTGACACGGGCCATACAATTTAGTTAGCTATGCTAACTAATCTGCTCCTGGAGGCAAACAAAAATGAGCGCTACGCCGGCAACCCTCGGCATCCTGAACATCGGCCAAATCTCCATCAATGTCCAAGACCTGCAACGCGCCACGGCATTCTATCGTGATGTGCTGGGTCTGCCGCTGCTTTTCATCGTGCCCAATCTGGCTTTCTTTGATTGTGGCGGAGTGCGGCTGATGCTGAGTCGAGCAGAAACGCCGCAGTTCGATCATCCCAGCTCCATCCTCTATTTTCGCGTTCCTGATTTGAATGTGGCGTACCAGCGGCTCGTTGAGTTGGGGGCGAAAATCTTTGCGCCGCCGCGCCTGATCGCGCCGATGCCGACCCACGATCTTTGGATGGCGGCGTTCCACGATTCCGAGGGCAACATTCACCAGTTGATGAGCGAAGTCCCGCGCCCGAAATAGGATTCGCGGCCTACGCCTGCTGGTCGCAACCCGCGCTACAAGCGCCCTCCGGATTACGGTATCCTGCTACCTCCATGCATGACCTCAATTATTTCCGCGACCACCTGGACCTCTTTGCGGACATGGCGAAGAAGCGCGGTATCACGATCGATCTGGACTCGTTTCGCGCGCTCGACAAAGAGCGCCGCGAGCTGATTACCACCAACGAGCAGCGCAAAGCGCAACGCAACAAGGCCAGCGAAGAAATCGCACGGCTTAAGAAAGAAAAGCAGAACGCCGATGCGCTAATTGCGGAGATGAAACAGCTTTCCGAACTCATCAAGAAATCTGACGAGCGCGTTGCGGAACTCGATGCCAGGCAGCGCGACCTGCTCCTCACGATTCCCAATGTTCCGCACTCCTCCGTGCCCGTCGGCACAAGCGCCGCGGACAATGTGGAAGTCCGCCGCTGGGGCGCGCCCCCAAAATTTGATTTCCAGCTGAAGCCTCACTGGGAAGTTGGTGAAGGCGCAGGCATTCTCGATCTGCCTGCCGCAACAAAGATCACCGGCGCGCGTTTCGCCGTTTACAAAGGCTGGGGCGCACGGCTCGAGCGCGCTCTCGCCAATTTTTTTCTCGACGTTCATACGCGTGAGCACGGCTACGCAGAAATTCTTCCCCCTTTTCTGGTCAACACCGCCTCGCTCATGGGAGCGGGCCAATTGCCCAAATTCGCCGCCGACCTCTTCAAAATAGAAAACAGCGACTTCTGGCTCACGCCCACTTCCGAAGTCGAGCTGCACAATCTTGATCGCGATGAAACGATTCCGGAGGAAAAGCTGCCGATTCTCGTGACCGCCTGGACCGCCTGCTTCCGCTCCGAAGCCGGCGCCGCCGGAAAAGACACGCGCGGCATTCTCCGCCAGCACCAATTCCAGAAAGTCGAGCTCTTCAAGTTCACGCATCCGGAAAAAAGTTACGAAGAGCACGAGGCGCTCACACGAAACGCGGAGTCCATTCTCCAGAAACTTGGGCTGCACTACCGCACCATGCTGCTTTCCACCGGAGATATGGGCTTTGCTTCCGCGAAAACCTACGACCTTGAAGTCTGGCTGCCTTCGAGCAACGAATTTCGTGAAATTTCTTCCTGTTCGAACTGCGAAGCCTTTCAATCTCGCCGTGCCGGAATTCGCTTCAAGCCAAAAGCCGGCGGCAAGAGCGAGTTCGTCCACACGCTGAACGGTTCTGGCCTCGCGGTCGGTCGCACCTGGATCGCCATCGTCGAAAATTATCAGCAAGCCGATGGCTCCATCTTGCTCCCGGACGTTCTGCGCCCATACATGGGCATCGACCGGATTCCGGCGGTCGGCTAGCTCCTTCTAGCCGGATCTGCGTATATACGCCAGAATCCAGACTAAGTCATTGATATACAAGCGGTTAGATGCGATTGTGCCCCCGCGGCAGCCAACTCCATGAAAACCATTTCGCCCCGCAACCCCTTGAAATTACGCCTTTTCGTTTGACTCCCCCTTTTCGCCTTGCATACACTGACTTCATCGCTCCAGAGGGGGATTTTCAGCGTAGCCCCGGCAACACGAATATTTGTATGACCTTTCTCGCGCGCTTCGTACGGTTTCTGTTCTGGTTGCTGGTGGCCTCCTGGGCCGCGTGGCTCCTCCGTAGCTTTGTCGGCTGGATGCTCCGCAACGCTACGACCGGCGGGCAGACATCCACGGAGGCCAGCACTCCCATGGATGGCCGCCAGTTGGGACGTCGCCTGGTGCGTGATCCGATTTGCGGAATGCATGTGGATGAAACGCTCTCCATTCCGTTTCGGAACGAAGGTGAGCTTCTCCACTTCTGCTCCCCCGCGTGCCGTGATGCGTATGCGGAAAGCACCAAGAAGTTCGCCGCAAACGGCTAACCGCAAAGCCGGTCGCACCAGATTTGAAATTGGGCCAAGTGAACGCACTAGTTATCGAATAAATTGAGCAAACGAAAGGACCGATGCCGATGGCCACGGTCGCAAAGCCCACGACTCCGACAAGACAGATAGGCGCGCCGCCGATGGTGCCGCGCATTGCTCCGCGCGAAGACTTGAACCCATTTCGCATCGCGCAGATTCAATTCGACATGGCGGCGGAATTCTTGAAGCTCGATCCCGGACTGCGGCAGATTCTGCGGACTCCCAAGCGCGTGCTGGAAGTTTCCCTGCCCACGAAGATGGACAACGGCCAGGTGAAGGTCTTCACCGGCTACCGCGTGCAACACAACGTCTCGCGCGGGCCCGGCAAAGGCGGCATCCGTTACCACCCGAACGTGACGCTGGATGAAGTGAAGGCGCTCGCGGCGTGGATGACCTGGAAGACTGCCACTGTCAATGTCCCGTTTGGCGGCGCCAAAGGCGGTGTGATCTGTGACCCCAAGCGCATGTCCAAGAGCGAACTTGAACGCATGACGCGCCGCTACGCCAGCGAGATTCTGCCGATCATTGGGCCCTCCATGGATATTCCCGCCCCGGACGTCTATACCGACGCGCAGACCATGGCGTGGATCATGGACACCTATGCTATGACCATCGGCCATTCCGCGCACGGCGTTGTCACCGGCAAACCGATCTCCATCGGCGGTTCCGAGGGCCGCAATGAAGCTACCGCGCGCGGGCTGCTCTACGTTGTCGAGGAAGCCTGCAAGCTGAAAAAGATTTCGCTTCGCGGCGCGACCGTCGCGATTCAAGGATTCGGCAACGCGGGCGCCACTGCGGCACGTCTCTTCGCCGAGAAGAAAGCCAAAATCGTCGCGCTCAGCGACACGCGCGGCGGCGTAACCAATTCTCGCGGCATCGATCCCATCAAGGCCATTCGCTACAAGGAGCGTTCCGGCACGGTTGTCGGCATGCCCGGCGCATCGCGCCTCAGCAACGACGAGCTGCTCACCATGAAGTGCGACATTCTGGTTCCGGCGGCGCTCGAAAACGTCATCACCCTGCACAACGCCGAAGCCGTCAAAGCCCGCATTGTCGCCGAAGCCGCCAACGGCCCCACCACGCCCCACGCCGACGAAATCCTTGCGCGCCGCGGCATCACCGTTCTCCCGGACATTCTTGCCAACGCCGGCGGCGTCACCGTCAGCTATTTCGAATGGGTCCAAAACCAGGAAGGCTTGATGTGGGACGTCGACGAAGTCAACGCGCGCCTGCAGAAGATCATCGTGCGCGCCTTCCACGAAATGGTGGACACCATGCGCAAGCACCACGTCCCGCCCCGCGCCGGCGCCATGATCCTCGCCGTCGGCCGCGTCGCCGAAGCCACCCTCGTCCGTGGCCTCTTCCCCTGAAATCGTAGCTCATGCATTTGAGGGCGAGGCAAATTTTTTGTTCCATGACCGGGAAGAAGAATCCACACGCCCGAGATCTGCATCTCCAACTGTGAAATTTTCCTTGCGCTGAACATTTAGCACGCGTACATTCGCAATTGCCGGTCCGTTTTCTCGACGCGACCGGCTATTTTCATCGTTGGAGCAAGAAGAGACTGATGACCACGAACGGACATAGCCATCCAGCGCCGCCCATCCTGCTGACCATCGCGGGATTCGATCCCTGCTGCGGCGCAGGCACGGCCGCCGATTTGAAAACTTTCGCGGCGCACGGCTGCTATGGTGTTGCAGCCATCACCTCGCTCACCGTCCAGAACACGTTCGCCGTTGAATCCGTTCACAACACGCCCAGCGCGGAACTGCGCGCGCAACTCGAAGCCCTGGCGAAGGATTGCGACATCGCTGCCGTAAAAATTGGAATGCTCGGCAATCGAGGCAACGCGGTGGTAGTTGCCGAATTCCTCGATGCCCACAAGTTCGCACACGTCGTCCATGACCCGGTGATGAAGTCTTCGAGCGGCGCCGAACTTCTCGATGCCGCCGGAATCAAATTTGTCGCCACGGAACTCTTGAAGCGCGCCACCGTCATCACCCCAAACGTTCCCGAAGCCGAAGTTCTCACCGGGCTGACCATCAGGGATGTAGCCGACATGGAAGCCGCCGCGCGCAAGATCGTGGAGATGGGCGCGCGCGCCGTAATCATCAAAGGCGGCCACATGGAGCGTGCCAATGACGTCCTCTTCGACGGCACGGAAACTTTTCAACTAGCTGGCGATCGCGTCAAGGAAGAAACCCTGCACGGCACAGGCTGTACGTTTGCGTCGGCGTTTGCCGCGCAGCTTGCCGCCGGACGACCGCTCTTTGAAGCCGCCGCCCTCGCCAAAGCCTACGTCACCAAAGCCATCGAAAAGGGCTACCCCATTGGCAAGGGCCGCGTCCCCCTCGATCATTTCTACCGCCAGCGCGTCGAGCCTCCTGCCCGCGGCATCCACGAAGTCCCCCAGCACGGCATGCACCCCGCCGCCGAACCCACCGCCCACTGAGAATTGGCCGCACTCATCCGCGGTACGCAGTTCACTTCTCTGCGACCTCTGTGTCTCTGCGTTTCGTTTCTTATCGTTTATGGACGACGCGGCCGGCGACGATGGTCGCCATCGGTGCACCCTTGAACGTGCGGCCGTCGAACGGTGAGTTACGGGACTTGCTGGCTGATTCCTTCACCTTGTAGGTCCACGAATGATCCAGCGAAATAATCGTCAAATCGCCAGGCTGGCCTGCGGCGATCCCGCGTTCCATTCCGAGCACTCGTGCCGGCCCCGCCGTGAATAGTTCAACCATGCGCATCAATGAAATTCGACCGCTATGCACTAGTTGTTCGAGACCCAAGCTTAGGGCGGTCTCGAATCCCAGAACTCCAAAGGGTGCTTTATCAAACTCCACATCCTTCAGTGCCGGCTCGTGCGGAGCGTGATCCGTTGCAATCGCGTCCACGGTGCCGTCCACAAGTCCCGCAAGAAGCGCTTCGCGATCCTCGCGCGCGGCTAGCGGCGGATTCATCTTGAATCGCGAATCGTACGTCACATCCTCGTCAATCAGCGTGAAATGGTGCGGTGTCACCTCACAGGTGACGTGCAGCCCGCGCGATTTCGCGGACCGCACTTGTTCCAGCGACGCCTTCGCCGAGAGATGTGCAACGTGCAGCCGCGCGCCTGTAAGTTCCGCCAGTTGTACGTCGCGCGCCACGCAGACGGACTCTGCCGCCGCAGGCATCCCGCGCAATCCCAGCCGCGTCGAAGTCACACCTTCGCGCATCGCGGCGCCCGCTGCCAGCGAAATATCCTCGGCATGCTCGATCACCAGTAGATTCAGCGACCGGCAATACTCCATCACCTGCCGTGCCAGCTTTGCTGTCGCAATCGGTTTCCCGTCGTCAGAAACGGCTACAATCCCCGCCTCTTTCATCGCCGCGATTTCCGCGATGGCCTCGCCTTTGCTTCCCACGGAAGCCGCTCCGATCGGCCACACCCGCACGTTTCCATGCGCCTTCGCGCGATCGACAATAAACCGCGTGACCGAAGCGTTGTCATTCACCGGCTTCGTGTTCGGCATGCAACAGACGGCGGTAAATCCGCCACGAGCCGCCGCGCGTGTTCCGGTCTCAATCGTTTCAGAAGATTCCTGTCCCGGTTCGCGGAGATGCGCATGAATATCGATGAAGCCAGGCGCAACAATCAACCCTGTGGCGTCAAACACTTCCGCGCCGGGAGCAGCTTGGACGCTTTCCGGTTGTGCGACCTCGACGATCTTCTCTCCCTCGATCAGAATGTCGCGGGGTGCATCTGTATTGGTGGCCGGGTCGATTACCCGCCCGTTCTTAACGAGCAGCATGCGAAGGGTCCTTTTCATCTGTCGAGCGGCGACTTTTCTCGGGCGCCGCTTCCGCCATCGGATGAGTGCCATCCTCGTCCGTGCCGGAGATAAGCAGGAAAAGCAGCGCCATTCGAACCGCAACGCCGTTGGTCACTTGCTCGAGCACGCAGGACTGCGGCCCGTCCACAACTTCTGGCGTGATCTCGATCCCGCGATTCATCGGTCCCGGGTGCAATATGATTGCACCGGGTTTCGCGCGGCGCAGGCGCGCGGCATCCAGCTGGTACCCCAGCACGTAATCCTCGGCCGAGATCGAAGGTTCATGCTGCCGTTCCGTCTGCACGCGAAGCACGAGAGCCACGTCTGCGCCTTCAAGTGCCTCTTCAATTCGAAAGACGCGCCGGATCGTCACGCCCGCCCCGCCGATCTTTTCCAACTCGCGCGGAACCCACATCGCTGGCCCGCACAGTGTGAACCTGCACCCGAATTTTCCGAGCAAATGAATGTTCGAACGCGCCACGCGGCTGTGCTGCAGGTCGCCGAGAATCGTGACGTTCAGATTCTCGATCGTTCCCAGCCGGTCGCGAATCGTCAGCGCATCGAGTAGTCCCTGCGAAGGATGTTCATGCGTGCCGTCGCCTGCGTTGATCACCGGAATGTCCAGATGCTGTGCCACGAAGTCCGCCGCACCCGACGAAGCATGCCGCATCACCAGGCAGTCCGGTTTCATCGCGTCCAGCGTGTGAACGGTATCGAGCAGCGACTCGCCCTTCTTCAGGCTGGAGGCTTCCGCCTGCAGGTTCATAGTGTCCGCGCCCAGACGGGAAGCTGCGGTGCCGAAGCTGATGCGCGTGCGCGTGGAGTTTTCGAAGAACGCCAACGCCACGGTCTTCCCGCGCAGCGTGGCCAACTTTTTCAATGGATGGCGCTGAATTTCCTGGAAAGGCTTGCTTTGATCGAGAAGAAATGTGAGTTCGTCCGCTGGGAGCGGTTCGAGGGCGAGCAGATCGCGAAATCGCTGAGTCAATGTCCCTTCTCAAATCATAGACGAACCGATTCGAATAAGAAATCCCAATCTACTCCACGCGATCCACGAGCACGACGCGTTCTTCCTTGTCGATTTCGCGCAGCCGCACTTCGATAATTTCCGTGTTGCTGGTCTGCACGCTGCGCCCCACATATTGAGCCTCGATCGGCATTTCCCGATGGCCTCGCTCGATAAGCACGCAGAGGGAAACCCGCTTCGGCCGCCCGAGGTCAAAGAGCCCGTTCATTGCCGCGCGAATCGTCCGGCCGGTGTAGAGAACATCATCCACCAGCACGAGGTCCATGTTATCCACGCCGAAGGGAATGTCTGAGGAGCGCAGCACGGCTTGCGGGGCAACTTTTGAAAGGTCATCGCGATAGAGCGTGATGTCCAGGGTCCCGACGGGGACGTCTACGCCGTCAATCCCGCGCATGGCCTGCGCGATCCGCTGCGCCAGCGGCACTCCCCGCCGCACAATACCGATCAGCGCCAGGTTCTTGGTGCCGCCGCTCTTTTCGACGATTTCATGCGCCAGCCGCTGCAACGTTCGGTCAATTTCCGGCGCGGACATCAATTGTGTCTTTTCGACGATGCGCATGGTCGCGTAATCGTATCATTGGTGGCCGCCGGGCGGTCAATCGGCTCCGGATTCATCGAGCGTAAACCGGGACCGTGGTAGACTGCGCGGCGAATTTGGGAGGCAGGTCTGGCATGATTTGCGAAACGAGAGTTGTGACGCGCAGAATTGCGCGCCTCGCAGCGATACTCATAGTTCTGATGGTCCTCGGTGCCCTCGCCGGCGCTCAGGCCAAATCCCCGGCCGCCAAGCCGCCCAAGACCCCGCCGCGCCCGAAACTGGTCGTGCTCCTGGTGGTGGACCAGATGCGCGCCGATTATGTGGACAAATTCCGTGGCCAGTGGACGGGCGGCCTCAAGCGGCTTGTTGAAGAAGGCGCGTGGTTCCGCGATGCCGCCTATCCCTACGCCGCCACGGAAACATGCGCCGGCCACGCCACCATTTCGACCGGTACTTTGCCCGCGACCCACGGAATGATTTCGAACGAGTGGTTTGACCGCGAACTCCAGGAGACCGTGACTTGCACGGACGATTCGAAAGTGAAGAATCTCGGCTACGCCGGCGCCGGCGTCACGGGCGGAAACAGCGCAAGCAAGATGCTCGTGCCTGCGCTCGCGGACGAATTGAAATTTCAAACCGGCAGTGGCACCAGCGTCGTGACCTTCTCACTGAAAGCGCGCGCGGCAATCACCATGGGTGGCCGCCTCGGCGATGCCGTTACGTGGTTCGATGCGGACGTAGGTGCCTGGACGACATCGAGCGCGTATCCGGTAGCTGCATTTGTGGAGGAATTTACGAAGGCTCATCCGGCGGCGGGCGATTACGGAAAGACGTGGGCCCCAATGCTGCCGGCTTCTGCGTACCTCTACGATGCCACAGCAACGGGGGCCGTCCCCCCGGCAGGTCTGGGCGCGGCATTCCCGCATCCTCTGCGAGGGAATCCGGACAGCACGGGGCCCGACCCCGTTTTCTACTGTCAATGGGAAACAAGTCCATACGCTGATACCTATCTGACGCGGATCGCCGAGACGGCGGTGGACAAACTGGAGCTCGGAGCTCGCGCCGGAACCGACTTCCTGGCCGTGAGCTATTCCTCGGTAGATTATGTTGGTCACGCCTTCGGGCTGCGCAGCTGGGAAATTCAGGACGTTCTTGCCCGGCTCGATCACGACCTGGCCGAACTCTTCGCCCACTTGGACAAGAAAGTTGGGAGAGGGAATTACGTCGTGGCACTCAGCGCGGATCACGGCGTGGTGCCAATCCCGGAAGACATCCAGAAATCTGGAATGGATGCAGGCTGGCTGAATGTCGAGTCTGTGAAAGAACGCATCGAGAAAAGTCTTGAGCCATTCAACTACGCAAAGCCTGCCGTCGCAAAAGTGGGCGCCAGGGCTGCGTACTTCACTCCGGGAACCTACGACAAGTTGAAAAATGATCCGGCGGCCCTGCGCGCTGTGTTGGAAGCCATCCGGAGCGTCCCCGGCGTCGCGCACGTTTATCGCGCCGAAGAACTCGAAGACCGGCCGTCAACACAAAGCCCGATGCTGAAGGCGGAGGCCGCCAGCTTTTTGAAAGCGCGCAGCGGCGATCTTTTGATCGTTCCCAAGCCCTACTGGCCCTGGGATTCCTCAACCCCAACCAGCCCGCGGCAATACGGCACGACGCATGGCACGCCCAACTACTACGATCAACGTGTACCCGTGCTGCTGATGGGCTTTGGAGTTCAACCCGGAGAATATTTTCAAGCCATCACTCCCACAGACATCGCTCCGACGCTGGCAGTTCTCTGTGGAATCACTCTCGCCCCGCGCGACGGCCGCGTCCTCGGCGAAGCCCTGAAGAATTCTTCAGCAAGACCTGTTACTCCAAGGCCCGCGCGAGCCGCCCCGCCAAAACAACCTTGAGCCTCGTCTATCTCCAGTCTTGATTTCCAGGCAGCTTGAGCTGGAAGCCAGAGATTTTGCGACGGGCAGTAACAGCTTCGTGCTATTCTCTTCCACGAAGTGAGTTCCGCTGGCGCCGTTGACCTCAGCGTAAAAATTGGCGCGTTGCGCCTGCGGAATCCTATTCTCGCAGCCAGCGGAACGTTCGGTTACGGCCTAGAATTTGCCCACCTCGTGGACCTGAATCGCCTCGGCGGCTTCGTTACCAAAGGTCTTTCCCGCGAACCCATCGAAGGCGCTCCCGCTCCCCGGCTTTGCGAAACCCCCTCGGGGATGCTCAACGCCGTCGGCCTCCAAAACGTCGGGGTCCGGGCCTTCGTAGCCGAAAAACTCCCGGTACTGCGAAAATTCGATACAGCCATCGTCGCCAACGTCTTCGGCTATACCCTCGAAGACTATGTTGAGGTGCTGAGGGTTCTCGAGGACGCTGATGGCCTGGCAGGCTACGAGCTGAACATCTCGTGCCCCAATGTCAAGAGGGGGGGCATACAGTTCGGCAGCGATCCGGCCTGCGTCGCTGAGGTTGTTGGAGCCGCCCGAAAAGCCGCCAGCAAGCGACCTCTCTGGGTCAAGCTCTCCCCTCTTGTTACAGACATTGGACTTATTGCCCGGGCTGCGGAAGAGTCGGGAGCAGATGCCCTGACCGTGGCCAACACCTATCCGGCAATGGCCATCGACTACCGGACGGGAAAGTCGCGGTTGGGGAACCAGACCGGGGGTCTTTCCGGCCCAGCAATCAAACCGATTACTCTCAGGCTGGTCTGGGAAACGAGGAAGGCCGTCAAGACACCAATCTTAGGGCTCGGAGGCGTCGAGACGGTCGAAGACGTGCTTGATTACGTTGCGGTAGGAGCCTCGGCAGTACAGGTCGGGACGGCCAGCTTCACTGACCCGAGGGCCAGTCAGCAACTTGTTGAGGGTCTTGAAGGAACTCTTTTCAGCGCTAATGTGTTTACTATCAATGAGATACGAGGAAAATTTCTTTCAGAAGACAGTTGACATAATGATGTTTTCTTGCTACACTTTTTAGGATTTGTGTAGCACAA
>QHYE01000056.1:0-3578 GCA_003224055.1 Acidobacteriota bacterium
CGCCTCACCAGGCGCAAGGAATTACGCAACCCTCGAACCGCGCGGCCCCTGGCCGAAAACTGTCCTTTCGGCCGTTGCATTTTTAGCCCGATTCCGCTATTACCGTTACTCATTGATAGGCCCATTTCTCTTCGTTTCCTAGCTGGGATGAAGCGTGTCCCGTCAGGAGTTCCCAGGCATGAGGGCCCGGCCATCGAGCTGTCTCCGCACTAACGCACGCTCCCGCTCTTTTGGGGGCGCGGTGCATCTCTCCGCACTTTGTTTGGGGTAGATCTTCGGATAAAAAGGAGACCCATGCTGGGTAAATTGGGGTCCTTCTCTCTTGTCGTCCTCGCCGTTCTAATGACCGCGCCGGCTGTTCAGGCACAGGTCGAATCAGGCGTGCGGGCCCGGCCGCGGATCGTTCAAAGCATCGATGAAACAAATCGTGTCGCGCTCGAAGGCAACACTCACCCCAAAGCCAATCCCGCGAACGATCGCGGCGCAGTGGCGAACGATTTCCCCATGGAGCACATGCTCCTTCAACTGAAGCGTTCTCCCGACCAGGAGCAAGCCCTCCAACAATTCATCGACGGACTCAACACGAGGGGTTCGCCCAATTTCCATCACTGGCTCACGGCACAGGAATTCGGAGAGCGTTTCGGCTTAGCGAGGCCCGACCTGGAAGCCGTCACCGGCTGGCTTGAATCCCATGGTTTTCACGTCAACGTGGTCTACCCCAGCGGCATGCTCATTGATTTTTCCGGCACCGCTGTCCAGGTGCGCAAAGCGTTCCAGACGGAAATTCACCACCTCGAAGTTAAAGGCGAGAGGCATGTTGGCAATATCAGCGATCCGCGAATTCCTGCGGCTCTTGCACCTGTCGTGGCCGGCGTCGTCTCTCTGCATGATTTTCGACCCCATGTCATGCACAAGATGCATCAACCCCGGTCGCAATTCACATTCCCTGATCCATTTGGCGGCAACGCCTATGCAATGGTGCCTGCAGACCTGGCCAAGATTTACAACTTGAATCCTCTCTTCAGCACCGGCATTTCCGGCCAAGGCCAGACCATCGTGCTCATTGAAGACACCGACGTCTTCAGCGCTTCGGACTGGAGCTCCTTCCGTCAGACTTTCGGCTTCTCCGGCTACACCTCCGCTTCCTTCACGCAAGTCCACCCGGCCGCACCTCCCTCGCAGCCCGCCAACAACTGCGCCGCTCCCGGCGTCATCGCTCCCAATGACGCGGAAGCCATCCTCGACGCCGAATGGGCCAGCGCCTCGGCCCCAAGCGCCGCCATCGTGATGGCCGCCTGCGCGGATACCAGCACCACCTTCGGCGGCTTGATCGCGATCCAAAACCTTATCAATGCCAGCACCCCGCCCCCGTCCATCATGAGCATCAGTTACGGCCAGTGCGAAACAGTGAACGGTGCGGCCGCCAACACCTCCTACAACTCCGCCTATCAACAGGCCGTCGCAGAGGGGGTCTCCGTTTTCGTCGCCGCTGGCGACAGCGGCGCGGCCGGTTGCGACAATAGCGTTACCGAAGCTACTCACGGCATCGCCGTCAACGCCTTTGCTTCCACCCCCAACAACGTCGCCGTCGGCGGCACCGATTTCAGCGATACCTTTTCCGGCACCAATGCAACCTACTGGAATTCCAGCAACACCTCCGCCTTCGGTTCCGCCACATCCTACGTTCCGGAAATTCCCTGGAACGATTCTTGTGCCGGCGCACTCCTCTCGACTTACCTGGGCTACAGCCTGACCTACGGCTCAACGAGTCTTTGTAACGACCCGCTCTTCGGCTCCCTCTTCGAGACCACAGTGGCTGGCGGCGGCGGCCCCAGCGGATGCGCCACGGGGACACCGTCTACCACCGACGTCGTGAGCGGCACTTGCCAAGGATGGCCGAAACCTTCCTGGCAAAGCGTTCTCGGCAATCCCAACGACGGCGTGCGCGACACTCCGGACGTCTCGCTTTTTGCTGCAGACGGCTTGTGGAGTCACTTCTATGTGTTTTGCTGGTCGGATACAGCACATGGTGGAGCTGTCTGCGGAGCCGATCCAAGCGCCTGGTCCGGCGCGGGCGGCACCTCTTTTTCTTCACCCATCATGGCGGGTATCCAGGCGCTCATCAATCAGAAGGCCGGTGGGCCGCAAGGCAATCCCTCCTCCGTCTATTACCAGCTCGCTGCTGCCGAGTACGGCTCGAGCGGCAACAGCTCCTGCAACTCGGATCATGGCAACACCGTAGCCAGCAACTGTATTTTCTACGATGTCACTTCAGGTGACATCGATGTGGACTGCGTCGGCCCGAACTGCTTCCTCGCCGATGGCACCGTGGGCGTGCTTTCGATCTCCAATAGTTCCTTCGCCCCTGCCTACGGCACCACCACCGGCTGGGACTTCGCCACCGGAATCGGCACCGTCAACGTCGCCAACCTGGTGAACAACTGGCCCGGTTCGACGCCCACACCGAGCTTCACCCTCTCAGCGTCTCCAGCTAGCTTGACCGTCGTTCAAGGGGCTTCCGGCTCAAGCACCATCACCATCAATGCTTTGAATGGATTTAACAGTACTGTGAATTTGACTGTGGCAGGCCTGCCGAAAGGTGTCAGTGCCGTCTTCGGCACGAATCCCGCGACAACCGCCAGCCTCTTGACTCTATCCGCAACCGGCACAGCGGCTATCGGCACTTCTACTGTGACTGTCACGGGCACTTCAGGTAGCTTAGCCAGCACAGCCACAATCACCTTTACTATCAATCCCGCAGGCGACTACACGTTCTCCACCTCGCCAAGCAGCCTCAGCGTCGTCCAGGGAACGAACGGCGCGAGCACCATCACGGTCACTCCACAAAATGGTTTCAATGGCAGCGTCAGCTTGTCGGCATCCGGTCTGCCCAGCGGCGTAACGGCGTCGTTCAACCCCAGCAGCACGGCGAGTACGAGCACGTTGACACTGACGGCGAGCAGCACGGCGATCGTGGGAACAGTTACCATGACCGTCACGGGAATCTCTGGAAGCTTGTCGCATAGCACGACACTTTCCCTCACCGTGACGCCCCCGCCGAACTACACCCTTTCCGCATCGCCAAACAGTTTGACGATCACGCGGGGAACCACCGGCACGAGCACCATCACGGTCACTCCACAGAACGGTTTCAATGGCAGCGTCAGCTTGTCGGCATCCGGTCTGCCCAGCGGCGTGACGGCGTCGTTCAACCCCAGCAGCACGGCGAGTACGAGCACGTTGACGCTGTCAGCCGGCAGCATGGCGACAACAGGAACGGTCACGGTAACCGTCACGGGTTCGTCGGGCAGCTTGACGAAGACCACCACCATTTCCCTCACCGTCCAGTCGGTTCCCACACTTCCTTCGGTTTGGACCGACGGGGATATCGGCTCGGTGGGCGTGGCCGGGAGTGCCAATTACGCGAACGGGACGTTCACCGTGGCGGGAGCGGGCCAGGGGACTTTTTTCACCGCCTCCGACGGTTTCCATTTTGTCTACCAGCCCCTTTCCGGTGACGGGACGATGGTCGCCCGGGTGGTCAGCTTGCAGGGTAGCAGCGCAGCGCAGGCCGGCAT
>QHYE01000056.1:3638-7365 GCA_003224055.1 Acidobacteriota bacterium
AAACTAGCAAGAAGCGGGAATGTGTTCACCCGGTACGGTTCCCTGGATGGCCTGAACTGGGCCCAGCTGGGGGCCAGCCAGACGGTGAGCATGGCGCAGAACGTGTACGTGGGGCTGGCAGTGAGTAATCGCACGACATCTGCTTTGGCCACCGCGACGTTCGATAGCGTGTCGGTCAGTTCAGCGGCCGCGCCGGCGCCGGTCATTACCGCCGTCTCTGCCACCACGGGGTCCATCGGCAGCCAAGTGGTGATTTCCGGTTCTGGTTTTGGAGCCTTGCAAGGGGGCAGCGCGGTTCTGCTGAATGGCGCAGCGGTGACGATCAACACCTGGAGCGGCACGTCGATCAGTATCACCATACCGGTGGGAGCGACCTCCGGGCCCTTGCTGGTTTCCGTTGCTCCGAGCATGAATGACAGCAATGCGGTTCGCTTCACGGTGACCTCGCAGCCGCTGCCGGTCTCCTGGTTGGACCAGGACGTAGGCTCGGTGGGGGTGGCCGGGAGTGCCAATTACGCGAACGGGACGTTCACCGTGGCGGGAGCGGGCCAGGGGACTTTTTTCACCGCCTCCGACGGTTTCCATTTTGTCTACCAGCCCCTTTCCGGTGACGGGACGATGGTCGCCCGGGTGGTCAGCTTGCAGGGTAGCAGCGCAGCGCAGGCCGGCATCATGATCCGCGAGACGCTCGACCCCGGCGCTAACCACGTATTCCTGTTCGACTATTCCTCGTCCAGCTACCTGACCGAACGCACGGCCACGGGCGCCAGCAGCACGTATCAGTACTTGGGAAGTGCGGCCCTCCCGTATTGGATAAAACTAGCAAGAAGCGGGAATGTGTTCACCCTGTACGGTTCCCTGGATGGCCTGAACTGGGCCCAGCTGGGGGCCAGCCAGACGGTGAGCATGGCGCAGAACGTGTACCTGGGGCTGGCAGTGAGTAATCGCACGACATCTGCTTTGGCCACCGCGACGTTCGATAGCGTGTCGGTCACCATGCCTTAGGTTACGACCGGCACACTCTTAAGCGCCAACACAACTTCCTGTGACGAGACTGCCAAATCCAGGCGCCTCGGCCACTTCCAGTTACAATGCTTGTGCCATCCGAATTCCTTTTCGGTCGCCAAAATGTTCCCAAAGCCTTTCTACAAGCATCTCTTGCCAGCGCTCCTCGCGGGATTGCTCTTGCGTCTTTTTCTCATCTGGCGCTTCCCTTTCTACTCCGGAGATACGCCTTACTACGAAGAGCTCGCGCGCAACTGGCTCTACCACGGCGTGTACGGCTTCTACTCGCATGGACAACTCTTGCCGTCGGATGCTCGGATGCCAGGCTATCCGGCGTTCCTGGCGATTATCTATTTCTGGGCAGGCCCAGGCAGGAAAGCCGTCATGCTGGTGCAAGCCTTCGTGGATCTCGGCACGGGCGTGCTGGCTGCTGGCATTGCCGCGCGCCTGGCGGCGAGCATGTCTGAGGCGAGTCGCGGTCGCGTTGCCGCGGCAGCACTTTGGCTGGCGGCCCTCTGCCCCTTCGCTGCAAACTACGCCGCGGTACCGCTCACCGAAGTTCTAGCAATTTTTTTCACGACGCTTGCGATCTTCATTTTTCTTTCTCCGGCTTTCCTGCGAATCGATCTCGTCCAATCGGAAAGCGATTTTCGCCGCGCTGCACGATCCTGGCTCCTGGGCGGACTTGTCATCGGGCTTGGAACGCTCGTCCGGCCGGAAACACCGCTTCTCCTGGTTGCTGTGTTTCTTGTACTTGTGCTTCGTTACTACCGCTCCGAGAGTCGGAGAAAACTCGTGCTCACAATCTTGTCGATCGTTGCGGGCTTACTGCTTCCACTGGCCCCGTGGGCCGCGCGCAATGCAGTGAGTCTCGGGCGCGTGCAGTTCCTGGCGCCTCGCTACGCCGAAACCTATGGGGATGTCTTGCCGACCGGGTTTTACGCGTGGACGAAGACCTGGATGTACCGGTTCCGCGACGCGTATCTCTTCACGTGGAAGCTGCCTTCTCAGCAAATCGAATTGAAAGATCTTCCCGCATACGCAACGGATTCTCCAGAGGAACGAGCGCAAGTCGCTTCACTTCTGGACCGTTACAATCGCATTCCCGGCATGACACGCGCGCTCGATCTTGATTTTGCCAAGTTAGCTTGCGAACGCTCGCGCCGTCACCCCATTCGAACGTACTTGTGGATTCCCATCGAGCGGGCCGCCGCCATGTGGTTCACGCCGCGAATCACGTTGTTGCCATACTCGGGCCGGCTCTGGCCTCCCGCAGAGAGTTGGCGCGGCAATCCCATCGATTTTGAAGTTACTCTTGGATTCGCGCTGCTCAACATTTTGTACCTCGGCCTGGCGATCGCCTCCGCGTGGCTCTGGCGGGGCAATCCAGGAATTTTGCTTATCGTGACATTCATCCTCATTCGCACAACGTTCCTCACGCAATTGCAAACCTGCGAGCCGCGCTACGTCCTCGTTTGCTTTCCCGCTTTGCTGGCCGTGGGCGGGCAACTTTTCGCTGGCCGTAGAGAGCAGCTTGAACATCTCTGAAAAGATTGCGTGCGTTGCAAGAAGACTTATTTCTTGACAAGAATCCGCAGAGGAAGTATCTCAGCGACCGCAACGGAAAGGTCTTCCTGTGACTTGGACCCAGGTTTATGACCCTACGGATCATTGGTGGCTTTCCACACTTGTAGCAGCGTTACCGATCATCGTCCTGCTCGGTCTTCTGGCGGGGCTGAAAGTGCGGCCTCATCTTTGCGCCATCGCCGGCGCCGCGACCGCGATACTCTGTGCGATTTTCGTACTGGGAATGCCCACCAGCCTGGCACTGAGTAGCTTTTTTTATGGCTCCGCGTTCGGCCTTCTCAAAATCGTCTGGATCGTCATCGCCGCGGTATTTCTCTATGACATATCCGTCGCGACCGGCCAGTTCGAAATCATGAAGCAGTCCGTCGCCGCCATCACGCCCGATCGCCGCCTGCAACTTCTGCTGGTGGCCTTCTGCTTTGGTGCTTTCATTGAAGGCTCCGCTGGATTTGGCGCGCCTGTCGCCATCGCCGGAGCCTTCATGATCGGCCTTGGATTTAGACCCTTTCAGGCCGCCGCGCTCAACCTCATCGCTAACACGGCGCCGGTGGCTTGGGGCGCCATCGGCACTCCCGTCCATACGCTCGCGGTCGTCGCCGCGCTGAATGAAAGTGACCTCAGTGCCATGATAGGCCGCATTCTTCCCATCACCGCCATCATCGTTCCCTTTTGGCTGGTCCGCGCGATGGTCAGTTGGCAGGAAACCTTTGAGGTCTTCCCTGCCATCCTCGTCGTCGGTGGCTCCTTCGCCGCCACACAATGGTTCTGGTCCAATTACGTGGACAGCAATCTTGTGGACATCGCCGCCGGCGTCGCCTCCATGATCGCCACGCTTCTTTTCTTGCGCTTCTGGCAGCCGAAAAGGATCTGGCGTTTCGCGGATGAAGCAGCTGTAAACGCCGCTGAGGCCAGAGCCTCGATCAAGCACTTCTCCGCCGGTCAAATTGCAAAAGCCTGGATGCCCTTCGCGATCCTCTCCGCTTTTGTGCTGGTGTGGGGATTGCCCGCGGTAAAGCTGGCCATGAATCAGACAACGACGCCCTCCTTCAAGGTTGTCATGGCGGACGGCAAAGTCCGCCCCGGTCCGGCGGGTTGGGACTGGCCGTACTTGCATGCCAAAGTGTTTCGAACTGCG
>QHYE01000012.1 GCA_003224055.1 Acidobacteriota bacterium
AAATGCGTAGATATCTGCAGGAACACCCGTGGCGAAAGCGGCGCGCTGGACCACAACTGACGCTGAGGAACGAAAGCTAGGGGAGCAAACAGGATTAGATACCCTGGTAGTCCTAGCCCTAAACGATCAGGACTTGGGGTGCCGCACGTTCGTGCGTCGTCCCGGAGCTAACGCGTTAAGTCCTGCACCTGGGGAGTACGGTCGCAAGACTGAAACTCAAAGGAATTGACGGGGGCCCGCACAAGCGGTGGAACATGTGGTTCAATTCGACGCTACGCGAGGAACCTTACCTGGGCTCGAAGCGCACCTGACCAGCTGTAGAAATACGGCCTTCCCGCAAGGGACAGGTGTGGAGGCGCTGCATGGCTGTCGTCAGCTCGTGCCGTGAGGTGTTGGGTTAAGTCCCGCAACGAGCGCAACCCCTGCACGTAGTTGCCACTCCGCAAGGAGGGAACTCTACGTGGACTGCTCCGGATAACGGAGAGGAAGGTGGGGATGACGTCAAGTCCGCATGGCCTTTATGTCCAGGGCTACACACGTGTTACAATGCAGGGTACAAACCGTTGCCAACCCGCGAGGGGGAGCTAATCGGAAAAAACTCTGCTCAGTTCGGATTGCAGTCTGCAACTCGACTGCATGAAGCCGGAATCGCTAGTAATGGCGTATCAGATCGACGCCGTGAATACGTTCCCGGGCCTTGTACACACCGCCCGTCACATCACGAAAGTGAGTTGTACTAGAAGTCGCCGCGCGAACCGCAAGGACGCAAGCGCCCAAGGTATGACCCATGATTGGGGTGAAGTCGTAACAAGGTAGCCGTAGGAGAACCTGCGGCTGGATCACCTCCTTTCTAAAGTAGTCGTGGCTCAACCCGCTATGGTGTGCGGGTCATGCCACGCAATGCATCTCTAAGCTCTCACGGGCCGCGGGGATGCACGTTTCGAGTTTCTCGCGCTGCCCTTCTTCGGCCTTGGCTGAAGTCACGGCAGTTTCGGGCAGATTCTGGCAGATCGTGTCGAGTCAAAGAGAACAACAATTTATATTTGTGCCTCAGGGCCGCTGAGAAATCAGCGGCCCTTTTTGCTTTCTCCCAATTATCTCTATTCATGAAAACTGGTTAGCTTTTGACCCTACGGAACGCCAAGAATTTCGCAACATCACTCGCGTACAACCTCAAGCGGACTCAGCTTTTTTCCCTTTATGGCAGCGGGTAGAGCTGCACTTCCGACATCGGGAAGTCTTTGCGATTATCGGTGAGCAATGCACAACCACGCTCGATCGCAATAGCAGCCACTATCGTATCCGCGAGAGTCAACGTGTGGCCCTTCCGCGCCCAGGTGTGTTTCAGCCTGCCTGCAAGCCGCGCGCTCGTTCCGGTGAGCTCGTACAACTCCAGTCCTCTGAGCAGCGCTTCCGTCCTGCCTTCCTCGGCGGGCCGCATGCCCGCATAGATTTCTGCGATGTTGAGCGTCGTAGTCGAGAGGATATGCCCGCCGCGCACCAGCCCGGCAAGCCATTCCCTGCGCTGGTTCCTGAGGCGGAGGACGTCAATCAGGAGCGATGTGTCCAGCAGCAGCTTCATTTCTTCGCGCGCCGCTGCTTTCTCGTGCGCCTTGTTTCGCTCTCCTGCCGGAGCTCACGCACCCACGTCCCCGCGCCGCGAGCCAGCTCGGGGTGATCCGCATCTTTCCAGGCAGGAGTGTCGCTTTCGAGGAATCGCAGCAGCTTTTTCCGCCGCACGGCTTCCCGGGCGGTTTCGACCAGGAAGGCGCTACGGCCCCTGGGCCCGACAATCGAGTCTATTTCCTTCACCAGATCGTGGGGCAGCAGGATATGGGCGCGTTTGCTTTTCATGAAATCACACTCGCTATGTGCCTATCTAGTGTATCATGAATATGTGCGTATAGCAGCGTGTTCATGCCTGTTGTCGCGCCCCGCCAATTCTCACTGCTTTTACTTACTCGCGGTCCAGGGCGCGACTGTGTCTCAAAAGGGACAGACCTGCCTTTACCGAAACTCCTAAACTCCTTCTGCGTGGGAGCTCTCCTCTCCGTGGACACCTACTCTCTCTGCGGCAGGGGATCTCCTGATTTTCCCGCTCGGTAAAGAAGGAGATGTAGACATGCTTGGATTAATCGCCTTGGTTTTGATTGTTCTTTGGCTGCTTGGGTTTCTCGCATTTCACGTCAGTGCCAGTTTGGTTCACCTTTTGCTTGTCGTGGGCCTCGTGCTTCTCATTTTGCATTTCGTAAGGGGCGGGACCAGAACAGCATAAGTTGATCGCGGTGCGCTGCAGACGTGGAATGCCAGCCGGACTGGGACGTGCTCCATTTTTTGTCCGTTGTTACCGGGATGGTTTGAATTTGAAGACGATGAAACGAGTTCACGAAAACAGAGGAGTGAATGACTTTACGCTCCTCAGAATCAAAAGAACAAAAAGGAGAAAACTTCATGAAGAATAAATTGCTGTTGAGTATGGTCGCCGCGTCCACGTTGTTGATGGTTCCGGCGATTGCTTCTAGCGGGGACAAGAGCGCCGAAGTCCGCACCTTGACGGGCTGTTTGACTAAGGCCGAGGGGGTTCACGAGTATAAGCTAACAACCGAAAATGGTGCCACCTGGGAGCTTCACAGCAAGACAGTCAGACTCTCGCCTCACAGGGGTCATACCGTAACCGTGACCGGCAAAGTGCGAACTGCCGACCTGCACGGCGCCAAAGAGAAAGTCAAAGATGAAATGAAAGAGCACGGCATGGACAAGGACTCTACCGAACACGGCCATCTCAAGGTGACCAACATCAGTATGGTCAGCGATAGCTGCAAGAAGTAACGACCGCGGTCTCTGGAACCGTTAAGAAAAAAGCTTGAAGCCCATTCTTCGCCTTCTTTGCGATGTGTGGGCTTTCTGTCTTGGGAGGTGTGCGTTACTTCTGCAGCCAGGGATGCAGCCGACTACACTTCCCGCGGTGCATTCGTTGGACTTTAGCCAGACTTCATTCCTGTGAATCCACGGTGGGCACGTTGCAAACGAAACTTCTTGGGAGTAGGCTCGGAAAAGCCTCACCCCTCCCGTCTCCTCAACCCGTGGTTCCGTGAGGCCAGACCCCATCTCCTGGATGCTGGATTCAGTCACCCGGAGGAGGAGGACAATTCTCATGTCAGCGGAAAACAAAGCCATTGTCCGCCGGCTCTACGGAGAAGTCTGGAATGGTCGGCGACTCGAAATCGTGAACGAAATAATCTCCCCCAGCCACGCTCTTCATGACAACAATACCCCCGGTTCTTCCATTGGTCCTGAACACTATAAACGCACGGTCACTCGGTTCCTGACGGGTTTCCCTGATCTGCGCTTCTCGATCGAAGATGTCGTTGCCGAAGAAGAGAAGCTGGCTGTTTCTTGGAACTTTTCCGGTACCCACAAAGGTAAGTACATGGGGATTTCCGCCACTAACACGAAAGTGTCGGTCGATGGAATCACGATCCATCACATCGTGAATGGGAAGATCATGGATTCGTACGTCAGCTGGGACGCTCTGGGTATGATGCAACAACTCGGCGCCGTTCCTGCCACGGGGAAGGCAAAGGACGCCTCCGCTCCCTGAGTTCTCACCGTCCAGGAAGCAAGGACCTGGGCTCTCGCATAGCCCTCACATTCTTTTCTAGTTGAAACGATTCTTCCCCCTCCGTCACTACTCAATAGGAGGCAGTACACTTTGCCAGCACACTTATCTTCGATGATCGAGCCCGTTTACGATATCCTGATCGAGGATGCAGACGGCCGCCACCTCCGATTGGAACGCCTCCGGGACCTCGAAATTGCGCGGCAGCGTTTGCCCATGCTTGCAGCACAATACCCTGGCACTCGGCTCATCCTCTGGAATCATAAAACGCGCGACATCTTGGCCGCGACCGAAGGCTATTAGAGCGGCCACCAAGCGACGCGTGGGACAAATCGATTGGGATTGGTACGCCGAATGCTGGCTTGTCCTTCAGGTTACTGGACCGTTCCTTTTTACAGTCTTGTGTCATCATACTTGCCGGGCTTACCCCAGTCCGCCCAACCGTTCGCGCTGCGAGGCAAACCCATGAAGCTTTTTCGCCTGGTCCTGCTGTTCCTCTTGTTTGCTCCCATCGCCAATTCTGTTCCGAGCGGGAGTGCGGCAGAGACTCCTGTGGCTTTGCGCGTGACGCAAGGCTCGAGCGCAAATCCCGGCAATTCCAAGGTTGTGTATGTCAAAGATTTTGAACTGGAAGTCGTGCGCCGCAGTGCGGACAAGAACTCGCCATCGGGGAGCGCGTCAGACCCTGCGTCAGGCGAGCCTGCTGGTGCTGCGCCCAGTGCGCCGCGCCCTCCTTTGAGCTCGGCGACTGCCGGCCCATCCAACAAGACCTCGAGCTCGCCCGCGATAGCATCGTCGGCGGACTCCAGGGCCGAAAACAGCCCTGCCGTCCGGGCGAACGCCCTCGTGAACGCCCTGTCCGAAAGCCTTGTGAATGCTTTGGAGAAGGCGGGCTATACCGTTCATCGACAGCGAGCTGGTGAGGCACCGCCACAAACCGGCTTGCGCATCCGAGGCGTCTTTGCGGAGCCCGACGAACAGAACCGCATCCGGCGCCTGGTCGTCGGAGGAGATTCAACCACGCCGAAGATGTTGCTCTATGTCGGTGTCGACGACCTGACACGTCCCGAACAGCCGTTATACGAGCTCGCCAAGCCACCCAACAAAGATGCCAGACGTGGCCCGGTCATTACCGTGACGTCGTTTTCTCCCGTAGCCCGCTTTGAGTTGGATAAGAACCCCTCGGACGATGACCTCAAGAAAATTACGGGGGACATCGTTGCGGATCTGAATGCGTTACTGCGCGCAAATCCAACGGTGGTATCCCAGTGAAAGAATAGGGATGCCGCGTGCTGCCTGCAGAAATCAATTGCGTACTCAACATCAATAACCTTAAGAACAAGCCGCTACTTGACGTGCGTTTTGTTCACCCCCTGCGATTCTAGAATTAAGGCATGACCCAGCCTTCCAAAGGCGCTGCTCTCTTCCTCGCTCTCTTTGGGCTCCCTTTTTCGGGTGCCGGACTCTTTTTCATCTACGCACAGATCGTAAGCAGGGCAAATTTCAAGCCGGGCGACGCGATTCTCGGCGTCATGTTCGGTTTGGTCTTTGCCGCAATCGGAGCAAGGTTGATGTACGCAGCGATTGGCGGCTACGGACGCCTGAAGAAGCAGGCTGCGATCGAAGAGGGGAATCCACTCTCCCCGTGGCTGTGGCGCACGGACTGGGCCAGCCGCCGTGCAGAAAGCCTGAACCAGAAGACTGAAATCACATACTGGGTGATCTGCATTTTCTGTAACATGATCCTGCTCCCGGTGGTCGGAGGGCTTGCACCGAAGATGGTGCACAGCGGTGATCCACGCGCCTTCCTGCTTCTCGGCTTCGGCTTGATTGGCGTGATCCTCCTCGCAAACGCAGTTCGCGCGACGATTCGTCACCGGCGCTTCGGCAATACCTATTTCGAATTCAATGCGCTGCCTTTTTCCCCGGGCGACCGCGTCGGCGGAAGGATTCATTTGAAGCTCGAAACGCAGGCTGCGCACGGCATCGACCTGCGCCTCTCCTGCGCTCGTAAAGTCGTCTCGGGCTCTGGCGACAGCAGCACCACGCGTGAAGTGGTTCTCTGGCAGGCCGAGCAAAATGTTCCCTCGGGAACTGTGGGCCCGGGACCGCTCGGCCGCATGATTCCGGTGGACTTCGCGCTTCCCGCGGAGAGTTACGTCACCAACCACGATAATCCGAATGATCAGATTCTCTGGCTGCTCCACGCGCAAGCCGACGTTCCCGGCGTGGACTACTCCGACGATTTCGAATTGCCCGTCTTCCGGAGTGCGGCATCGGCTGAGGCGGCGCGCGTTTCGCAATCGCAAGCCTCTTCCGGGGCGGAGGCATCCGGCTTTCCCGCGGCGCCCGCCGAGTCGGATTCCAGCGCCGTGGCGCAGCCGGCGCAGACGAAAGTCATCGTCTCGATGCATTCGGGCGGCACTGAGTTTTGTTTTCCGGCGTTTCGCAATCCGGGCCGCGCTCTTGGGCTTCTTGTATTCACGTTGATTTGGAGCGGCGTGGTCTATTTCCTCTATTCGCACGCTCCCTTGTTTTTCTTCGTCGTTTTTGGATTGTTCGATCTGCTTCTAGTCTACGGCGTCTTGCACGTCACGCTGGGAAGCGCTCGAATCGGCGTGGCCAACGGTGAAATCCTTTCGCGCACGGGCATTCTTGGACTCGGTTCCACGCGGCGGATTCCGGCTTCCGATGTAGCCTCGATTGTGCCCGTCGTCAGCATGCAGCAGGGTGGCGGCTCGGGAAATGCGCTCTATGCAATCCGCTTGCGATTGAAGAATGGGCGCAAATACACTCTCGCGGACGAAATCGATAGCCGCCAGGAGGCTCGCTGGGTCGTTTCGCAGATCGAAACGCTCGCAGGCCTGAAACTCGATACGCATGTCGAAGTGGATTCAACGTTTGGTGTCTCGTCTCCGCCTCCGCAACCGGGGACCGGCCAAGTCTTCACCCGGCCCCAACCGAAAAAGTCCGTGGTCGCCTCCATCGGTATATTTGCCTTGGTCACAGTGGCAATGTTTGGCTGGGTCTTCTGGCGGACGCCCACGGGTGCCTCGCGTGGGAGTGGCTCGCGCGCCGCAGCAGCGTCGCGTCCGAATCCGGTTTCACATCGCCTCTTCTCCGCTCCCGTGACGGACGCGGATGTCGAACGCGTGCTTGCGTTGCCAGCGCAGGATCAAGCGGAAGAACTCCTGGAGCGCGCGATTGGCCGCGACGAACGTGCGCTCGAATTGTTCGATCAGCATGTCGAAGGATGGATCGGGCATATCCGCATGAGCGATCGCATGAGGCAACTGGAGCAGCGCTCTCAGTTTTCCAAAGACCTCCGTGTGCGCTACGCCAACGCGGACATCAATCTTGCACTGGACGGGTGGCAGAAGAACGAGCGCGCCGCCGGTCTGCTGATTGAACGTGCGCGCACCGACGAGCACTATCGGGCCGCAGCCGTCTATTTTCTCGGCATGCTCGCGGGACGCGGTGTGGATTACGACCACATCCACGGCGTGCTGCTCGAGTACGCGCGGAATGACAAAGACGCCACGGTGAGGCAGTGGGCCGTCGAAGGCATGCGTTATCTCGGCAAAGACGAAGTTCTCGATGAGTTGTTTACTTCGTTTACGGAGGATCCGTCCACATCCGTGCGCCACCGCGCCAGGTGCAACATCTCCGATTGCGGTAACTTCACGCGCAAGCAGCGCATGAAGATGGTGCCCAAGTTCATTGATCTGGCAATGAATTCCCGAACGAATTCCCAAATGCGCAACTGGTGCTTCCTCGCGCTCCAGGAAATTACGGACGAAAGGCTACCGGCAGACGCAGTCGTTTGGAGCCGCTGGTATCAGGAGCACAGCGCCGAAAAAATGGCGGAGTTCGAACGCCTGAACTGGTGGCAAGTCCGCGGCGACGAATAGCGTGCGGTTCTGCAAACGGCAGATCTTCTTGCGAGCAGGCGATAACGAATGTCAGCTCTGGCCCGCGGCTTTGGCCATCTTCGCCATCCATTCCTCGGAGCGGCGCTGCATCTCGGCAGGCGCGACGTCTTCCACGTGTTGCGCCAGGCCCCAGTGGTGGCCGAAGGGGTCGGTGACTTTGCCGTAGCGATCGCCCCAGAATTGGTCCATCAGTGGCATGTCTACCTTTGCTCCTGCGCTGACGGCACGATTGAACATCGCATCCACATTTTCCGTGTACAGGAACATGGAAACGGGATTCACGGCGCCGGGCGATGGCGCGCGTGTCATCCTGGGAATTTCATCGGCGAGCATGATCCGAGAATCGCCGATTTGAATTTCGGCGTGCATGATCATGCCGCCCGGTCCCGGCATACGCATGATTTCCTTTGCACCGAAAACCGATTTGTAAAAGTCGATCGCCTGGGCTGCGTTCTTGCAAGTCAGTCCCGGCGTAATCGTGTGATACCCCTCGGGGATAGCGCGGACAGGATTCGGCATGATGGCCTCCTAATTCTTTTGGACGTGCGCGCAATGGAAACGGGAGGAAGACCGGCAGTACAATGCGCGTAAGCGTGTAAATACTCCTCGGCGTCGTTCCTGTCAACAGGGCCGCTTACCCGGAGAGCCGAAAGCTGACGCAGTTTTTTCCGGGAGTGAGAATCCACGCAGAAGCTGCCGCAGGAGGTTTATCTCTATGAATTATGAATTCCTCGTTGAAACGTATGAGACCGAACGGATCAAAGTGGTGAGCGTCTGGAGTGAATTTCAAGACGCCGATCTCCCCGTACGCCCACGCTCGGGCGACCCGCGAGGCCGCAGCGTACACGAACAGATGGTGCATCAGTGCGTGAGCGAAGATCTGTGGTTCCGGAATATGCTGGGAATCGACGTCAATGCACCGCCACTGCCGGCCACAGAGACGCGGTTGGAATTTATGAAGCGATACGAGGAGGACAGCGGGAAGCGGCTGGAAGTGCTGCGCGCGAGGGATGACTCCTGGTGGGAATCTGATACGAAGTTTTTTGACGTGAAGCGATCCTGCGCTTGGGTCATCGTTCGGAGAATTGCACATACCGCACATCATCGGGGCCAGCAGATGGCCATGCTGCGCATGTTGGGACGCGATGTGCACAGTAACTACGGGCCAACTGCTGACACGGGCGGACTGATGCAAAACCATGCGCCGACGATCTACGCCTATCCGAGCCTGCAGGCGCTGTTCGATGGTGAAATGGACGGCGGCGCGAAGGTACCCCTACCGGGCGGCGGTGGCAAAGCCGTGACCGAACGCCCTTCGGACCAAGTCTGACCCGGATCTGTTAGCTAGGGCCGGTAAAGAGCTGGAAAAACTTTCTTCAGGTTCTCCAGCTTGGGTAGATCGTTGTACACGATGTAGGGATTACTGAGATTACTCTTGAGGTAGTCCTGGTGGTAACTCTCGGCCGTGTAAAATGCTTGAAAGGGCTCGACCTTCGTCACAATCGGACGGGAATAGACCTTCGCGGCATCAAGCTGCGCGATATAGGCCTGCGCGATCCGCTTCTGTTCCTCGCTTGTAAACAAGATCAAGGAGCGATACTGAGAGCCGGTGTCCGGGCCCTGACGGTTCCATTGGGTCGGATCGTGGGCTACGGAAAAATAAACCATCAAGATCTGCCCATAGGTGATTTCTGACGGGTCGTACGTAATGCTCACGGATTCGGCGTGGCCCGTTACTCCCATGCTCACACTTTCATAGGAAGGAGATTTGACGTAACCGCCCGCGTAGCCAGAAGTCGCCTTAGATACCCCTTTGAGGTGTTCGAAGACCGCCTGGATGCCCCAAAAACATCCTCCGGCAAGAACAGCAGTCTGCTGGCCTTTAGCGGAAGCCAGCGGCGCATCGCTCGCAGGCGCTGGGAAGGGGAGCTTCGGAGTTTCCGGTGATCGGGAACCCAGAGCACGCACGGCATTCCACCCCGCCACGCCAACAATCAGCGCGACTGCGATACTCCGACCCATAAACGGGCTCTTCATTGTCCGGCTCCCAAAACCATCCATCCTAGTTTACTCTGTCTACTGAGGATTGGATGCGGAAGGGCTCCTGCTGGATTAGGTTAGATTTCACACTCAGCCTGGCTTCGTTCCTAGTCCCCGAGCCCTTGTCTGGAACCACCCGTTGTTGGAACGGTGTGTCTGACTGACGCATCATAGAAGCCGAAGCGTTTACTATTCACTCTGAGGGGCTAAGTTCATGCGCGCACGAAACATCCTTGCTTTAACCATCGCTCCTTGGTTCGCACTCATACTGCCAGGGCAAGTAACCCACGGGCAGAAGCCGAAGTTGCCTCCTCCCCATGCCACTGAATCCGCCGGTAACGGGCCGCACCGGGAGAAGCCGGCCGCGGGGTTTCTTCCCACGGTGCCGCAGGGCTTTCGCGTCAATATTTTTGCGAAGGATTTCAAGGGGCCGCGATGGCTTACGGTAGCGCCGAATGGAGACATTTTCCTGGCCGACACCGGAGCTGACGAAATCATCGTGTTGCGCGATCCGAAAAATAGCGGTGGAGCGCAAGAGCGCGAAGTCTTCGTGAACGGAATGAAGAGGCCATTTGGCATCGCCTTCCGCGAGAACTACGTTTACATCGGGAACATGAATGAGCTGCTGCGCTTTCGCTATGATCCGAAAACCTCGAAGCGCCTCGGCGAAAAGGAGCACCTCCTGGATTTGCCGTCGGGAGGACACAATACGCGGTCGCTGGCATTTTCCGCGGACGGCAAGCATCTGTTTATCGGCGTAGGCTCGGACTCGAATATTGACACGGGAGAGGATCCCCGCCGCGCGGCTGTCACCATCTGCGATCCCGACGGCAAGAATGCGCGGCTGTATGCCACGGGCCTGAGGAATCCCGTAGGCCTGGCGCTCGAGCCGGTTACCGGAGAAGTCTGGACTTCCGTGAATGAACGCGACGAACTGGGCGATGATCTGCCTCCGGACTATTTCACTTCCTTGAAAGACGGCGGCTTTTACGGTTGGCCCTATAGCTACATCGGCGACAACGTGGACCAACGCGTGAAGCCGCAGCGTCCGGACCTGGTCGCACGCGCGATTATTCCGGATGTGCTGCTCGGCGCGCACGTGGCCCCGCTGCAATTCGCTTTCTACACCGCGAAGCAATTTCCAGAAAGCTATCGAGGTGGCGCGTTTGTGGCGGAACACGGCTCCTGGAACCGCGCGAAGCGCTCGGGATACCAGGTTGCGTTTGTGGCCTTCAAGAATGGAAAGCCCTCAGCCGATCCCGTGCCGTTTATGACGGGGCTGGTGCCCGATCCCGGCGGACAAGATGTCAATGGGCGGCCGGTGGGCGTGGCTATCGCCCCGGACGGTTCGCTGCTTGTCTCGGATGACGGAGCAGGCATGGTCTATCGCATCTCATCCGCGAAGTAGGAGACAGGATCGGAATCTGTTGAATCAGGAACAGTCACGTCCGCGCTTCGCGGTTCCGCGGCGGCTGTAGCCCACGCATGCGCAGTCTGAAGCCCGTGTTACTTGACAATCAGCTTGAGCTGAATGGGCTGCAGTTCCAGCGGCTGCCCTGAGGACGACGTCGCCGCTGGTGTAATGACAATCGTTGAAGTTCCCGCTGGCGTAATGATGGATTGCTGTGGGACGGCAGCGCTCCCTCCTCCACAACCCGCGATGCCGAGAAAGACGCAGAAAACTGCCATGGTGAGAGCGCTGCACCCCATCAAACGCCCTCTGCCTTCGGCATTTCTGGGCCTCCGGAGATTCTTGACGGCCACCAGGAGAACCAATCCGAGTGTCAACAGGGGCAGTACACGCTGCCCGGAAACGGGTGTGAAGCGTATGGGAATCGAAGGTGGTAGCATCGCGCCTCCGCTCGTCGCTACCGTAACCGTAAACGGAGAGGGTGCGCTATTGGCGACGGACACGCTCGAAGGCACATGACACGTCGCGCCGAGCGGCGCGCCGCTGCAAACCAAGGAAACGTTTCCGCTATAGCCCGGCCCGGGTGTTAACTGCAATTGGTATTGAGCCACTTGACCAGCCGTGACGGACGCGGTTGTCGCGCCTCCCGGGGCGACCCCTGCGGTGAATGCCGGATTGGCGATGGCGCTAAGCGAAACACTTTGTGGAGAACCCTGCGCATCGTCCGTGATGGTTAAGGTTGCCGTACGCTGGCCGGGGCCAATCGGATTGAATGCAACCAAAATCGTGCAGTTCCCAGCGGGGGCAATCGCAGCTGTGCAATTGTTGGTGAAACTGAAGTCCGAAGGATTAGGGTCGGCGCCAGCCACGGAGGAAATGTGGAGAGGCGCATTCCCCGAGTTGGTGATGGTCAACGTTTGCGGGGTGCCGGTTGTTTCTTGTGTGATGGTCGGGAAAGAGGGTGCAGTCGGAGAGAGAGTCAGGGCGGGAACGGCGGCGAGGCCTGCGCCGTTTAGGACAAGAGTTTGCGGGCTGGCAGGGGCGTTGTCTGCAACCTCAAGCGTGGCCAACAATGGGCCAGCGCTGGTGGGCGAAAAGTCGATACTGACAGAGCAGTTCGAATTTGGGGCGAGCGTTGCCGTGCAAGTATTTGTTTGAGAAAAGCTGGAAGCATTTGTCCCGATGATCGATATGGAACTGATGGCCAGGGCTTGGTCACCGTTGTTGACGATCGAAAACACCCGGGTTGGGCCGCTGGTGCCAACCGTGACGCTGCCGAAGTTTGCCGTGGATGGAAAGATCGTCGCGGCAGGGCCGCTGAGAGCCTGAACTTGGTTGCCAGAGATGGCGATTCCCGATGCACCTCCTATTCCGTTCATCCCGCCGTTGAAGGGAGATCCCGAAATCTCCGTGAGATTCCCAGACTGCTGGTCGATTTGATAAACGTGAATGCCGACGCCAAAGGGAGAGAGAGAGTAAAGGTATGGGCCCAGGGGATCGGCGACGGAAGTGCCTGGGGAAAAAGAAATGTTTGTGAAAGGCCCCTGAACTTGCGTCAATGCGCCCGTGACTTAATCAATCGAGTAAGTGACGACATTAGCATCAGTCTCTTGCGCAACGTAGAGAAACCTGCCGGAGTTATCGACGAACATAGCACCGGGTAAAATGCCGGGATTGGGACCCAAGTTCACAGTGGATGAAGGGAGCCTCGCGGTACCATCCAGCGGGGAGATCATGCAGCTGTCGATGAATCCGATATTTTGGCCCCATCCAGCAAAGAAAAACCGCCCCTGGGGGTCCATGGCGTTTGAGTGCCCGCGCCCAGCCGAAGTATCGGCCAGCCCGTTGAAACTCAACGCGCCCGACGAGGGATTGATGGAATACACCTCTGCTCCACCCACTTCCAGGCCGTTTTGACCCTGACTCAGGCCAACGTACAAGCGAAGCCCCTTGGGATCGGTCAGCAATTGAATAGGTGCGCCGCCGCTAGAAAGGTAAGTGCTCTGTTGGGTGACGAGCACGGGGCTGGAACCTGATGTATCAATGGCCAGTGAAACGACGGAACTCGATCCCACGAAATCGCCGTCGTAGTAACCGACGAAGACAAAACTTCCCGACTTTTCGGTGGTGATGGAAATAGGTCGAGTGGGCGCGTGATTGGAATTCAGAGTTGGAGGGACGGCAAAGGGAGACGCGGGGACTTCCGTGAGAGCGCCTGTGCTCTGGTCGATTTGGAACATAGAGATATCGTTATGAGTGGGATTGAGGACGAAGACAAACCTACCCCGGCCGTCTACAGCGACCAGGCCGCCTTCAAATCGCTCGTTAAGGGGTGACCCAGGGACGGCGCTGAGGGCGCCCGTTTGGTTGGCTTTGCTAAATCCTGTTATGACCGAAGAAGTCGGAGTTGTCGGCTGAGAACCGTAGACGTATTGTTGGGAGGGGCCTGGGCATCGGCCACGGAAGTGGCTCCCAGCAACATGCTCAACACAAGAAGGAACTGCATAACTCTCGAACGCCGCTGAATTCCGTCCAGAAGAGTCAAGAGCGAAACGGAAGATGCTTCCGTTTGCGTGGACATTGATCTTCCTCGGCCGTTTTTCACGCGGCTCCTTCTGATTTCTGAGAGGGAAACAATTGCAGCTTCACAGTACCGTTGCCCTGAGGAAGCGTCAACACAAATTATCTAATTGGATACTCTAATATATAGATTACTGTTATGTTCTCAGGCTTCAGGGGAAAGAAGAAACTGCCCGCGCGGCGTTACGCTTCGCGAAGGATGCGCACTAATTCTGCGGCGGCATGCGGCAGGCGCGCGCCGCGCCGTGAAACGAGATAGAGGTGGCGCGGCATGTTCAATTGCCGCACTTTCACTTCCTTCATCCAGCCGTGCTCGAGTTCCCATTGCACGCACATGCGCGGCACGATCGCCACGCCCATGCCCATTTGCACGAAGCGCTTGATGCTTTCAATCGTTGGCATTTCGATCGGCATGTTCAGCGCCGTGCGGTTTCGTGCAAAGAGCTCGATCACGCGCCGCCGGAACGGCGATTCCACAATGTGCGCGATAAAGTTTTCATCGCCGAGTTCCGCGACATCCACTTCGCGCTTCTTCGCCAGGTGGTGCTTCAAAGGCACGACCAGCGTCAGCTCATCTTTCAGAATTTCCGTTGCCAGCAGCTGCGCGTCCCGCGGCACAAAAGAAACCGCGCCGAGATCCAGCCGGTAGTTCAAGACCTCATGTGGAATATCCCGGGAGAACATGCGGTGCACGCGCACCTGCACTCCAGGATGCAACTCGCGAAATCTTGCCAGCGCGGGAAGCAGTGCGTGGATCGAACTCTCGTTCACGCCAAGCGAAAGTTCACCCCGCTTCAAACCCTCCAATTCGCTGAGCCCTTTCTTGACCTCATCGCGCAGATTGATCAGGCGCTCGGCGTAGTCCTTGAGGAGGGTTCCCGCATCAGTGAGCCGAACCGGCCTCGCTCCGCGGACGAAGAGGGGCTGACCCAGCCCGTCCTCCAGCTTGCGAATGGCCAGGCTGATGGCCGGTTGCGTGCGATAGAGACGCTCCGCCGCCCGCGAGAAGCTGCCTTCCTTCGCCACCATTAGAAATACTTGGAGTTCGCCCAGATCCACTGGTTCCTCTGTCCGGACAGTATAAGACAGTATTATCAAAAGCAGAATAAAGATAAATTGGACTACAGGCCCCCTCCCGTGCGTAACTACAGGGTGGGAGACCCTATGGACGTCGTACGCATCTTTGACACTACGCTCCGTGACGGCGAGCAGTCGCCCGGCTTCTCGATGAACACGGAGGAGAAGATCCGCCTGGCACGCCAGCTAGCGGCCCTGAATGTAGATGTGATCGAAGCGGGCTTTCCGATTGCGTCGCGCGGCGACCTCGAAGCGGTCAAGAAAGTCGCGCAAGAAGTCCGCACCGTGCCCATCGCGGCGCTCGCTCGCGCAAAAAAACAGGACGTGGACGCGGCCGTTGAAGCCTTGAAGCCGGCGGCCTCCTCCCGGCTGCACGTTTTCCTTGCGACCTCCGATTTGCACCTTCGCGTAAAGCTCAATATGACCCGCGAACAGGCGCTTGAAGCCATTACCTCGATGGTGCGGCATGGCCGCCAGCACGTCGGCGAGGTCGAATTCTCCGCCGAAGACGCCGGACGAACCGACATCGGCTTTCTTTGCCAGGTGTGCCGTGCTGCCGTGGATGCCGGCGCGACAATCCTGAACCTGCCGGATACCGTGGGATACGCGGTTCCGGAAGAATACGGCGCGATGTTCACCAAGGTGCGTGAGTACCTCGGCGATCCTGATGGCGTAACGCTCAGCGCGCATTGTCATGACGACCTGGGCATGGCGGTCGCCAATTCGCTGGCAGCCGTTCGCGCGGGAGTCCGGCAGATCGAGTGCACCATCAACGGAATCGGCGAACGCGCCGGAAACGCATCGCTTGAAGAAGTGGTGGTCGCTCTCTCAGTGCGCAAGGAAAGCTTTGGCGTGACGACGGGAATCCGGCTCGAAGAGCTCTTCCCCACAAGTCGCATGCTCACGGAAATCACCGGCGCGCAGGTCGCCCCGAACAAAGCTATCGTGGGCGCCAATGCGTTCGCACACGAGGCGGGAATCCACCAGGATGGAATCATCAAGAACCCGCTGACGTACGAAATCATTTCGCCGCAGAGTGTCGGCGTCCCGGCGCGCTCGCTCGTTCTTGGAAAACATTCGGGCCGCAATGCGCTCCGCGAGGCGCTGCGCGATCTGGGTTTCGAGGCGAGCGATACGGAACTGGCGGAGGTTTATACCCGCGTAACCGCGCTGGCCGATCAGTCTAAGCTGGTGCGCGCTCGGGACATCCTTGCGATCGCCCACGAGGTCATCCGCCGCCGTCCCGCGGTGATAGCGGCGGAATCGTCCTCCGCAGCCTGACCTTTCCGTTGCTGAAAAGTAGTTTGTGACGGGGGAATCCTGCCGTGTTTCGCCTCTTAGCGTAGCGCCCACGGCTTGCACCAATTTTTGCATTTGCCCGGGGATCTTTATGAAGAAGACCATCATCCTGTTGCCTGGAGACGGCATCGGCCCGGAAGTGTCGCGTGCCGCAGCCACGATCCTGCGCGAAACCGCGCACGAATTTAACCACGAGTTCGAGTTCCGTGAACTTCCGATCGGCGGCGCCGCCATTGATGCCGCGGGCACGCCTCTTCCGAACGAAACGCTTGACGCTTGCCGAAAGGCCGACGCCGTTATTCTAGGAGCCGTCGGCGGCCCGAAGTGGGATTCGTTGCCGGTAGGGAAGCGCCCGGAAAGCGGGCTGCTCGGTTTGCGGAAAGGACTGGGGCTGTACATCAACGTTCGTCCCGTGAAGCTCCTGGAACCGCTGAAGGGGATTTCGCCCCTCAAGCCAGATCGCCTCGGCGATCTAGACCTCGAGATTGTGCGTGAGCTCGCCGGCGGAATGTATTTCGGCGAACGTGGAAACGCTACAGAAAAAGGCGTGGAACGTGCCTGGGACACCGAGTCCTACTCGACGCCGGAAATCGAGCGCATCGCCACGTTTGCCTACAACCGTGCGGAGAATCGTTCGCGGCGGCTCTGTTCCGTGGACAAGGCCAACGTGCTCACCAGCTCTCAACTCTGGCGCCGCACCGTCACGGCGATGAGCACCGTGTTTTCTTCCGTGAAACTCGAGCACATGTATGTGGACAATACCGCCATGCAACTGACCTTGCGGCCCTCCCAGTTTGACGTGATGCTCACCTCCAACATGTTTGGCGACATTTTGAGCGACGCCGCGGCGGCCTTGGTCGGCTCTATCGGTCTGATCCCTTCGGCGAGTTTCGGTTCAACCGCGCCGCTGTTTGAACCCATTCATGGTTCGGCGCCTTCCCTCGTCGGAACCGACACCGCCAATCCCATCGGCTCGATTCTCAGCGCCACGATGATGCTCCGCGACGCTTTTGGGCTCTCGCTCGAAGCCGACTGGGTCGAGCAATCGCTCCTGCGCGTCCTCGCCGGCGGCTATCGCACACCGGACATCACGGAGCCTGGCGCTCGCGCCGTGGGCGGCTCGGTTTTCACCGAAATCCTTCGCGAAGAGATGCAGCGCACGCTCGAACATGCCGAGCGCTACGGTTGGGGCGTGTAGGGCTGGCTCTCCTCTCGGCCCTCTAGGCGAGCATAGTCCTCATCGACCCCTTCTCAAGCTGTACGTGCCCCCGCGCCTTGCGAGAACTTGCTGAGAATGCTACTTTTACACTTTCCCAAGCAGCCCGCGGCGAGCTGGAGTCGGGGACACTCGGTGGCATTGCTTCGTAAGCGGGCTGAATCCGTTCCAGTTTGGCTGAGTCCGAGGGTGCGAATCATCATTACTCATAGCGAGAGTTCTGGGCATTTTTCGCGACGGATGAGCCGTCGCTAGTCCCACGCCTGCCATGGCCCATTCAGGCTCCAATTCGAACAGCATATTGCCCACCGCAGGGACCCGTGAGCCTGTCTATTGGAGAGTGGAAGGCTCGCTCCTGGAGCTGGGTGCGATGCGCCCGGTGGGTTTCTTCACGTGGAACTCGCAAAGTTTTTCAGAGCGCTGGGCGCGCCGCCTGGGCATGGCCGGGATGGCGCTCGCGCGGCCATTCGCCTACGCCGCCAACCGCACGTTTGCCACGCGTTTTCTGCACACCTTGCTCCGCGGCATCAGCCGCGATCGGCTGGATCTGCTCGGTGAAGAATACTTCCACTACGTTCTAAGGCCGCAACTGCGCCGCGAGGCCGTCGAGAAACTGATCGAAGCGGTTCGCGATGGTGAGCGCATCGTGCTGGTCGGGCAGCTCCTCGAAAACATCCTTCGTCCCCTGGCCCATCATTTCGGGATCGACTCGTTCATTTCCAACCGCTTGGAATTTCGAGATGGTCAGGCCACCGGGAGATTGATGGATCCCATCGTCCGCCCGCGCGGGCCGTTCGCCTGGATTGCGAGCGGCGCCACCGACGGCCGTGTTTCGCGTGAGAGATTGCTCGGCCAGCTTGGCTGGACGGAGAAGCCGGAGCAACTCAAAGACGCCGTGCAGACCACCGCTCGTCCTGTTTCTAGCGAAGCCAAATCCGTTGCTCGATTCGGAGATGCGCCTCAAGTCCAGCGCCTTTTGGTGCGCGAAACCCTGGCGAACCGGCACCTGTTGCTCATTGGTGTAACCGGATTCATCGGCAAAGTCTGGCTGGTGGACCTACTCGAGAATATTCCGAACATCGGCAAGATCACGCTCCTGATTCGCCGCAACCGCACCACTTCTGCGCAGCGCCGCTTCGAGAAAATTGTGGAAGAGTCTCCCACGTTCGACACGCTGCACGAGCGACACGGCCAAAAACTCGGCGCATTTCTCAGGGAAAAAGTGGAAGTCGTCGAAGGCGATGTGAGCGTGCCGGGCCTCGGTCTCGATGAAGCCACGCAAGCAAGGCTCGCGAAATCGCTCGACCTCATCGTGAACAGCGCCGGCCTCACGGACTTTAATCCCGATTTGCGCGAAGCTCTTTCTTCCAACGTGGATTCGGCGCTCCATTTGCTCGACTTTCTCCGGAAGTCCGATCACGCCGGACTTATGCATCTTTCCACGTGCTACGTTGTCGGGATGCGCGACGGCCGCGTCACCGAAGAGTTGCAGGGAAACTACAACCCGGCGAACGGTCCGGATTTCGACGCGGAGCGTGAAGTGGAATCCCTCCGCGAAACCATCCGCCGTGTCGAGGCCCGCGCCGAAAGCCCGGAGCTCACGAAGGCGCTTCGCCGCCAGGCGCTGGGCCGCGGCGGCGACGTTGCTTCCGCGCCGGCCGCGGAACTCGACGGTGTTTTGAAGCGTAACCGGGCGCGCTGGGCACGCAACCGGCTTGTTCGCGTTGGCATGCGCCGCGCCCAGCATCTCGGTTGGCCCAACACTTACACCTTCACGAAAAGCCTGGGCGAATCCATCCTCGCGCGCCGCGGCCGCGATCTCCCCATCGCTATCGTCCGTCCCTCGATTGTCGAGAGCTCGGAGCGTTCGCCCTTCATCGGGTGGAACGAGGGCGTCAACACGTCCGGGCCGCTTTCCTATTTGCTTGGCACCAACTTCCGCCAGCTTCCTTCGAACGAACGCAAGTGCCTCGACGTCATTCCCGTGGACATGGTTTGCCGCGGCATGACGCTAATTACCGCCGGCGTGATTGCGCGTCGCCACGCCCGCATGTACCAGCTCGCGACTTCGGCCATCAATCCCGTCAACATGGGCCGCAGCATTGAACTCACCGGCCTGGCGCACCGCAAACACTACCGCACGACGCAGAGCGTGGACAGTTGGCTGAAAGTGAAATTCGAATCCATCCCGGTTTCGAAGCAACGCTACGAACAGCTTTCGATTCCAAGACAGAAAGCCGTCGTCTCCGGCATCAACCGCGTGGCCGTCACCCTTGGCATGAAAAAGCCGCCGCTTGCCCGGGCGGAGCGCGACCTCATTCGCGCGGAAAAGCTTATCGAGCTGTATGAGCCCTTTATCCTTCACAACGAGCATGTTTTCGAATGCGAAAACGCGCGGCTGCTTTCCGCGGCGCTGCCTCCGGAAGAACGTCTTGTTTTCGGCTTTGCGCCCGAATCCATCGATTGGTGGGACTACTGGATCAACGTACACATCCCGGCGTTGCGCCGCTGGTGCTATCCCCTGATGGAAGGCCGACCTCTCGAATCGCGTGAGCCGCGCGCGCTCGATTGGTCCGCCGAACCCGCGCGCGAAGCGGTGCTCTCCAAAGCTGCAACGCCGACCGATCCTTTATGGCGATCTTCCTAACCGGCGCGACCGGCTATCTTGGCAGCTACCTCGTCGCCGGCCTCCTTACGGAGCACCGCGACACGCTGAATCTTCTGGTTCGCGCAAAAACTGAACAGGAGGCCCGCGAACGCCTCTGGACCTCGCTCCAACTGCACTTTGCCTTTCCCGAATTCCTCGAGTTCCTGAACACACGCGTTCGGATCTTCCGCGGCAATCTGACCAGCGATCTCTTCGGACTATCGGACGACGAATACCACGCGCTGGTGGATTCGACCGATTCGCTGATTCACTGCGCCGCGTCGCTCAACCGCAAATCCGAGAAGCAATGCCTGAACGTGAATCTGCGCGGCACACTGGAAGTCATTCAACTCGCACGCTGCGCGCAAAATCGCCACGGGCTGCGGCGCTATTCGCACGTCTCGACGGTCGCCGTCGCGGGGAAGCGGCAAAACGAAATTGTAACCGAAGATGCCGCCATTGACTGGTCACGCTCCGATTATGATCCCTACGCGCGTACAAAAAAGTTCTGCGAGCACATGGCCAATCAACTCTTGGCTGACGTGCCGAAAACGATTTTCCGCCCGTCGATCATCCTCGGTGACAGCCGCCGAGGCGACACATCGCAATTCGACATGGTGCAGGCCTTCCACGTCCTGGCGCAGATGCCTGTTCTTCCCCTGCGCCCTGACGATAAAATCGATATCGTGCCCGCAAACTACGTCGGCAAAGCGATCGTGAGTATTCACCAAAAAGACGCGCCCGCCCACGGCATCTATCATTTGTCCTCGGGGACCGGTTCACAGACCTACCACGAATTGACCGATGTCCTAGCGCAGGCGGGTGGCAGGATGCGGCCCACGTATTCGCCCTGGCTGGGCGGGACTTTTTCGCGCACCGTGAACTGGGCTGCGAATCGCACCGGCGCCATTGGCCACGGCGCCTCGCTCCTCAAAGTTTTCTGGCCGTACCTGGACTGGAACACGGTTTTTGACAATTCGCGCGTCGTCGCCGAACTGGGCGAGACGCCAGCAAAATTTTCGACCTACGCGCATGCCCTGTTGAAGTTCAGCCGTGAAAACAAGTTTCGTTATCCGGCAAAACCATGGCCATCGGGCGCGAGCGCGGACGTGGCGGCGAATCCCACCGCGAGAGGCGCCGGCTCATGACGGATTTTCTGCTCGTCGCCTGGGTTAGCGCACTGATCGAGATCCGGCGCGTCGGCTGGATGCTGGGTCTTGGCAAGCGCTGGACTCCTGGCGAAAAACTCAAGCTGCTGTTTGCGGGCTACAATGGGACGCGCAACACGGGCAGCGACGTTCGCGTCCAAGAGATGCTGCGCCAGATTCGCCATGTTCTGGGCGCCGATAACGTTGACTTCAGCGTGATGACGCAGAGTTTCGACCGCACCAAGGGCTACTTCGAAGGTACCCGGCAGGTTTATCTTCCCGATGTGTACCCGCCGTTCCTCTTTCGCGACGTGCGCCGGAATCACGGCGTTATTGCGTGCGAAGGCTCGATGTTCAAGAGCAAATTCGCCAACGCGCTCGCGACGATGATGATCGGCTCGCTCGGGCTGGCTTCCGCGGAAAATAAACTTTCTCTCGCGTACGGCGGGGAAGCGGGCCACATGGACGGAATCATCCAATCCACGTGCGAACGCTACGTCCACGATTCGATGGTGATCACGCGCAATGTGGAATCGCAAACGCTGCTGAATTCGCTGGGAATTCCCACGGAGCTTGGCACGGATACCGCATGGACGTTTGAGCCGCACCCGCCCGAGTATGCACGCAAAGTTCTGCGCGAGTCCGGCTGGGATGAAAAAACGCCTATACTCGTCCTATGTCCAATCCATCCGTTCGTGTGGCCGGTGAGAGCATCCGTCGCAAAATATCTCGCACGCGTCACGACGGGCGCCTACAAAGACAGCCAATACCGCACCGTTTATTTTTTCGAATCCGGGCCGGAAGTGGATCGCAAATACCAGCACTACACTTCCGGATTTACCAACGCTACGAAAGCGTTCTTGCAGCGCCATCGTGTTTTTCCGATTCTGGTCGGCATGGAGCGGCTGGACGCCGTTGCGTGCCGCGATATCGCCGCACAAATTCCGGGCACGCCGGTGTTCACTTCGGACGACTACGACATGTTCCAGCTCGTGTCGCTCCTGCGCGCGAGCTCTTACATGGTTTCTTCGCGTTACCACGGCATCGTCACCTGCATGCCCAGCCTGGTCGCCTCGGCTGGTGTCACCATGGACGAGCGCATCCGCAACCTGATGCGCGAGCGCGGCCATCAGCAATTCTTGCTTACCGTGGACGACCCCGATCTTGAGCCAAAGCTTCTCCAAGTCATGGAAACGCTGTTTACGGAAGCCGAATCCGTGCGCGAGGGCATCGGCCGCACTGTCGTCCGCAATCTGAAGGTCATGGCGCGCATGGGAACGTATCTCGAGGACGCCATGCGCCGGACATACCCCGAATTCCCGCTACGCTCCGGAGTTCTTTCGTGGGAAGAATATCTGCCGCCGCTCGGCAGCAATTTGCTGCAGCTTGCCGGACGCTACGACTCTTCGCCGGTTGCGCTCGCCGCGGTTCGCTGACTTTTCATGCCCAACTTTCTCGAAAATATTTTCGCGCAATTGAAACGAGCAGAGGGCCGCGTCGTTTTGCGGGAAATTCGCGGCGAACAATTTGTCAGCCTGACGGGAGGCGAGCTGCTGGATCAGGTGCAGCGTGTCCGCGGCTATTTACGCCGCTCCGGTTTGCAACCGGGAGATCGCTGCGCGCTCCTCGCGGCGAATTCCGTCCGTTGGGCTGCTTTTGACGTGGCGCTGATGGCCGAAGGCGCCATCGTGGTGCCGCTCTATTCGCGCCAGGCGCCTGCCGAGCTCGCTGCCATGATGAAGGATTGCCAGCCACGATTTCTCTTTGTAGGTGATGCCGCTTTTGGGGAAGGTATCGCTCAGGCTTGGCCGGAAGCTCTGCCTCGCGTTTTGTTCGAGGATGCTCTGCAGCAGCCTGCGTCGCCGGGATTGGTTCCGAACACTCCCAATCCGCGGGGGGATTCGGACCTTGTCACCATCATCTACACCTCAGGCACGTCGGGGGAGCCTAAGGGGGTTTGCCTCAACGTCGGGAACATCACGCACATGATTTCCTGCGCCACCGAGCGGCTTGATCAATTGATGGGCGAAACGCACGAGCCAGACCGTGTTTTCCACTATCTTCCGTTCAATTTTGCTGCTTCGTGGATCGTGCTTCTCACCTACCTCACGCGCGAGTCGGTTCTTACGCTCTCCACGGATCTCAATAGGCTTACCGACGAAATCCGGCTGGCCTCTCCGCACTATTTTCTGAATGTTCCCACGCTGCTGGAACGCGTGCGCCGCGGCGTGGAGGAAGCGCTATCGAAGCGCCCAGCCATGATCCGTTCGCTTTTTGAAAAGGCGCGCGACGCCTGGCAGCGGCTGCACGTGGGCCGCGGTCGCGCGCTGGATGCTCTTTGGCTCGCCATCGGCCGAAAAGTTATTTTCGGAAAAATCAAAGAACGTTTCGGCGGGCATCTTCGTACGCTGATTTGTGGCTCCGCGCCTCTTTCGCCGGAGACCCAGCAGTTTTTCCTGACGCTGGGCATTCCCGTACTGCAAGGCTACGGACTCACGGAAACCACGGGCATCTGCACGTTGGACGATCCCCGCTTGCCCGTTGAACCGGGTTGCGTCGGCACTGCAATTTCCGGAATTGAAATGAAAATTTCCGAGAACGAAGAAATAGTTGTGCGTGGCCCGCACATTTTTCCGGGATATTGGAACAGGCCGGAAGAGACGGCGCGCGTGTTGCAAGACGGCTGGTTCCACACGGGTGATCAGGGCGAAGTAAACGTGCGCGGAAATTGGCGAATCAGCGGGCGCATCAAAAACCTGATTATTCTGAATTCCGGCCACAACATCGCCCCGGAACCGGTCGAAGAAAAAATCGCGCGGCTTCTTCCGGCAGTGCAGCAAGTCGTAGTTGTCGGCAATGGGCGCGGGTATCTCTGTGCGCTGGTCACCGGCCGCGTCGAACGCGCCGGCGTCCAGGCCGCGCTGGATGCCGTGAATCCCGAGCTGCCGCATTACCGCCAGATCCGCAATTTCACTGTGATTCCCGAAGGCTTCACCATCGAGAACGGCCTGCTCACCGTGAACGGCAAACTTCGCCGCTCCGCCATCAATGCGCGCTATGCTTCGGAAATTAACGCCATGTACGATGTCAAGGGAGTCCGCGAAGCAGCCAGCGGAACACTCGCATGAAGAGTTTTGCCGGCAAGACGCTGCGTTGGGAATGGCGCGAAGGGGTGATTGAGTTGACGCTCGATCACGCACCCGCCAATGAAATTGGTTCGGCAATGCTCGCGGAGCTTGAACAATTTGTCGCTGCATCGGGCGCGCTTGCGCCGGAGACTTCCGTCTGCATCATTTCGAGTGCGCGCAAGTCTGTTTTTTCGGCGGGCGCGGATTTACGCGAACTGTACCGCGGTGCGGCGCCGCTTCCGGAGAAGGAGCGCCTTGCGGGTATTCGCAATTTTCTGGAACGCATCCATGTAGTACTGAACGCTCTTGATGCTGCGCCCTTCGTCATCATCGCGGCTGTGCACGGCGTTTGTTTTGGCGGCGGACTCGAACTCGCGCTCGCTTGCGATATCATCATCGCGGACAAGATGGCGCGCTTTGCGTTTCCCGAATTGCGGCTGGGGCTCATCCCCGGATTCGGCGGGATCCCGCGCCTGAAACGCGATCTTGGCAATGCTTTCGTGCGAGATTTGCTTTTTACGGGTCGTACGGTCAACGCGACTCGCGCGCAAGCCGTCGGGCTCGTGGCGCAACTTGCCGGCGAAGGCCAAGCTCTCCGCGTCGCACGCTCGACCGCCGCTCAAATCACAAAATTTGACGCCGTTACACGCGCCGCCGCGAAAAAATTCATCAAGCCTGTTCCCCACGATGAATTGCGCCGCGAAATCGATCTTTTTTGCGAGCTCTTCGCGCGGCCCGCTGTCATGGCCGCTCTCAAGAAATTCATCGAAGATTCCGGACCCATGCCGTACCTACCGTAATCTTGGAAAGCTGGCTCGTTCAATTTTCTTTCCTGTCGCAGGAGTGCTAAATTTACCTGTCCATGCGCACACTGGAACAAACGACGCAGGAAGTCCTCGACCTGGCAGCGAAGCATTTTCAGCTGCCCGCAGGTTCGCTCGCGCCCGCCGATGATTTCTTCAAGAAGCTGGGCATCGACAGCCTTCAGACACTGGAGATGCTTTCGCGCATCGAAAATCATTTCGGCATCGAGCTGCCGGACTACGAAGTCCAGGGCGTCAGCGACTTCAGGACCCTGGCTGAGCGGATTCAATCTCGCCTGTAATGCTTGACCTTTCCAAATATCAGTCCATCGGCCAGGCGCTGAAGGATGCGCTGGACCAATTTGCGGACGAAGTGTGCTTGATCGAAGCGGACCGCGAACGCGAGAAGGAACGCCTGACGTATCGCGACTTCAAGGAATGCGCGCACCCGCTCGCCAGAGCTTTGCAAGACGCCGGTTTCACGGCGGGCGACCGGGCCAGCATCATCATGACCAACCAGTCCAAGTGGCTGATTTCGGCCTACGCCATTTTTTTTGCGGGCGGCACGCTGGTTCCGCTCGACTACAAGCTCACTCCCGACGAGCAATGGCAGCTTCTCAAGCATTCCGGCGCCAGCGTGCTCATCACGGAATATCCCATCTGGCGGCAGCTCAGCGCTTCTGTTGGGCGCGTGGCAGCGGCAAACGTCCGTACGGTCCTCGTGACCGAGGCTCCAGCAAATGCGGAACTCTCGGGCGCACTGCGCTGGGAAGATTTTCACGGCGCGGGCGAGCCGAGATTCGTTTCGCGCGTACGCAAGGACACGGCTTGCATCGTGTACTCCTCTGGAACCGGCGGCCGCCCCAAGGGCTGCATGATGACGCACGAGAATTATTTGGAGCAGTGCGTCGCGCTGACCTCGATCTATCCCTTCTGGCCTGGCGTGCGCTACCTCAGCATCTTGCCGACGAACCACGCGATTGATTTTATGGTGGGATTTTTCGGGCCGTTCACCTGCGGCGCGGCAGTCGTGCATCTTCGAACATTGCGTCCCGAATACGTGCGCGAGGCTTTTCCGAAGTACAAAATCACTTACGTCAGTCTCGTTCCGCTGGTTTTGAAAAATCTGCAAAAAGGTTTGCAGGCGCGGTTCGATGCGTTGCCACCGGCGAAACGGAAGATTTTCAATGCGCTTGTGGCAATCAACAAAGCGCTGACGAAAAGCAAGTCGCGGCCCGGCATCAGCCGCCGGTTACTCAAACAGGTGCATGAAGCCTTTGGCGGCGAACTTCGTGCCATCATCGTCGGCGGCGCGTTTACAGAACCGCAGACCTTGCAATTTTTCTACGATCTGGGAATTCCCGTCGCGAACGGTTACGGCCTCACGGAGGCGGGCACGGCCATCACCGTCAATGACTTGAAACCATTTCGCGCCGACACCGTCGGCAAGCCACTACCTGGCATGGAAGTGCGCATCATGAATCCTGCCGCGGACGGGGTCGGAGAAGTCTCTGTGCGCAGCAAGACGGTCATGTCCGGCTACCTCAGCGACCCGGAGCTCACGGCCGAAACTATCGTTGACGCCTGGCTGATGACCGGCGACCTGGGCCGCTTCGACGAAACCGGCCACTTGCTGCTGAGCGGCCGCAAGAAGAACATGGTCGTTACCGAAGAAGGGAAGAACATTTATCCCGAAGACGTTGAGGCGGTCTTCGAAACCCTTCCCGTGAAGGAATTCTGCGTATTCGCCGCCAATTACATCTGGCCGAAACGTTCGATGACGGGAGAAAGGCTTGTGCTCGTCATCCATCTCGATCCGGGCCAGCAATACGGCGAAGAGCTCCGGCAGGACATCAGCGCGCGTAACAATCGCCTGCTAAACTACAAGCGCATCCACGGGGTCGTTGTCCTGGACGAAGACTTTCCGCGGACGGCTTCCTTGAAAATCAAAAGGAATGTTCTGGCGGAACGTCTCGCGAGTCTAGAGGGTGCATCGGCGATTCTGCCCTTGTGAAAGCGTGCTGAAAACGATTAGGTGCAGCAGGAGTTAGCAGTTCCAGTCTGCCCGAGAGACAAATGGATCGCTTTTTCGCCATCGTGAACCCCGCCGCCGGTGGCGGCCGTTCCGCAAAACTCGCCGGCCCCGCGCTTGCGAGCCTGCGAGAGAAGGGATTGCGCATTGACGTCATCGCATCCACCGGCAAGGGCCACGCGGTGCAGCTCGCGCGCGAGGCTTACGATCAGGGTTACCGGCGTTTTCTTGCCGTTGGCGGCGACGGCACGGCGCACGAAATCCTCAACGGCGTTTTTGCCGGCCGCAAGCCAGTTGGACGGATTGCGCTTGGTTTCCTTCCGCTCGGCACTGGTAATTCCTTCCTGCGCGATTTCTCAAAGGATGGCGCGGAAGCTTCGATGCGAGCCCTGCTCGAGGATCGCAAGCGTTCCATCGATTTAATTCGTCTCACGCACTCCGGCGGGGAAGTCTATTCCTTCAATCTCTTAAGCATTGGTTTCACTGCCGATGTCGCCGCGCTGACCAATCGCATGTTCAAGCCGCTCGGCCACCTTGGTTATCTGCTTGGAGTGTTCGTCCGCGTCGTGCAGCTGCGCCGGCGCTCCTTCGCCCTTCGCTGCGATCAGGATCAGGAATGGAACGAGCGGCGCTCGCTTTTCCTGACTTTCAATAACAGCAAGTACACCGGCGGCACGATGCTCATCGCGCCGCACGCGGATCCCGCCGATGGCCACATCGAATTTGTTCAGTGGGGACCGATCGGCCGGTTGGGTTTGCTCCGCATGCTGCCGCGGCTGTATGACGGCACGCACATCGAACACGCGCTTGCCTCGCACCGGGCCGTGCGCCACGTCGAATTCAAGTTCGGCTCACCACTCGACGTCATGATCGATGGTGAAGTGGCTACGCTGGATTGCTGCTCGCTCGATATTCTGCCGGCCGCAGTGGACGTCTATATATGAAGAAGAGCTGGCTGGCGTTGCGCAGCGCGATTCTCTGGATCTTGAGCGCCCTGCATTTTTTCATTCTTGCGCCGCTGCTCGTCTTTCTCGGAATTTTTCTGGATCCCCACAAGCACGATTGGTTGCAACGTACGTTCTGCCGCCGCATTGTGTTTCTTTCGGGCGCCAGCATGGAGGTCCGCCACTCGCCCGGGTTCGACCCCAGCCGGACCTCTTTCTTCGTGTCCAATCACGTCAATCTTTTCGATCCTTTCATGCTCTACTGCGCCATTCCGCAGTTCGTCCGTGGCTGGGAGCTGGAATCGCATTTCAAGATTCCTGCATACGGCTGGTTGATGAAGCGCTTCGGGAATGTTCCTGTGCCGGACATTCGTCGCCCTTCGGACCTGAAGCGCATGTGGCGGCTGACGCAGGACGCCATTGACGGCGGCACCAGCCTGATCATTTTTGCCGAAGCCAAGCGTACACGCGACGGCCACGTGGATCAGTTCCAGGACGGCGGCTTTCGCGTTGCGCAGCAACTCGGCGTTCCCATCGTGCCCGTGAGCCTGGTGGGATCCTTCCAGCATCACCGCACGGGTCATTGGATGCTTTGGCCGGCACAAGTAACCGTCATTCTGCACGACACGATTGACACCAAAGGGCTTACCAAAGCCGATGTGCCGACGCTGCGTGATCGAGTGCGCGAAATCATCGCCGCGCCGATGGAAGAACAGTTGAAGCGAGTGGGGAGCTGATTATGGGGGTACAACCCCCATCCGATGCATGAATATCAAAACAAGGGACTTAAAAGAAGGGCAATTCGTAATTGATTGATTCTAAAAGGCCGAGATTTGCCGTTGCTTCAGACCAATTCGCAAGCCCATCAAACGAAAAGAGTTGAGTCCAGATGGGCGATGGAAGGTTGCCGAGGCTGAAAAGAGTCCCAATTCGGGAAGGCACAGATACGTACACAAATGAGTATACCACAGGTTAACTCAAAGTCAAGCTGAGAATCGACGTGTCATCGACGTCTGGCGAGGTTTAGAGAAACATTCTCACTAAAGCGACAGTTTGATCCCCGGAAGGGTGCGTCCCGCGCGCGTTTCCTGCCAGGTGTATACGATGCGGTGAATGACCGTGATGGTGGAAACCACGGCGATTACCCACAGAACCGGGCCCATGCGATTGAAGAGGCCGCCGATAATCAGCAAGACCAGCCGTTCGGGCCGCTCCATGAACCCCACTTTGCAGAGCGGAATGAGCGACTCGGCGCGCGCGCGCGCGTAGCTGACCATGACCGAACCGGCCGTAGCGACAGCGGCGAGCACCACGTACGGCGTGCGGCCACTCACCGAGTAATAGACCAGCAGGCCCATATACAGAGCCATGTCCGCATAGCGGTCGAGTGTTGAATCATAAAATGCCCCGAAAGCGGTGACGCGGTTCTGCCGCCGTGCTACCTGTCCGTCCAGCATATCCAGGAAACCGGCGAAGAGAATGATGAGTGCGCCGGGGAAGAATGCACCGACGGCAAAGAAAGCTGCCGCGACGAAATTTACAACCAGCCCGAGAAATGTCAGAACGTTGGGATTAATCCCTGTGGCCGCGACGGCCCCGACAATCTTGTCGAGCAGCCACTTGCTGCCGGTTCCGATCGCCCCTGTGAAGGTAGCCATAGCTGTATCAGTGTCTCAAATGACGGCCAGTTTCGCGAAATGGCCCGGCGCTTTCCAAATCTGCGGCATCCTACACTACCTTTGCTGCATGCGGCAAACAACGAGTGACACAATGCCAGCCAAAATGGAAGATTTGAATGGCTCGTATCTGGCAATTTTTCTTGACGGCATGTCTCCTTCAGCCTACAGTCTGCAAGTTTAAGGAACTTTCATCGACCATGATCAACGAACTGAGCCGTCGTACGTTTCTCCTGCGCGCAGGCACGGGCATCAGCGCCGCCTGGATCTCCGCAAACTGGCCTGCGCTACTTTCTGCCTCAAAACACGCGCATAGCGCCGCTGTGGCAGCCAACCCAGCGAAGCTGGAATTCTTCACGCCCGAGCAGGCGACCGAGATTGACGCCATCTCCGCGCGCATCATTCCCACGGATGAGCTGCCCGGAGCACACGAAGCTGGCGTCTTGTATTTCATCGATCGGGGACTCGCCACGTTCAGCGCGGATGACCAAAAAACGTATCGGGAGGGTTTGCCGGAGTTGCAGGCGAGAGTAACTGAGATGTTTCCGAACGCAGCCAAATTCTCCTCCTTGACGCTCCAACAGCAGGACGAGGTCTTGCATTCCTTGGATGAAAATGCGCCGTCCCCCCAGCGGCCCTTCCGGGCAAGTCCCGGCGCCCAGAGTTTCTTCGAGACCATGCGGCAGCACACCATAGCCGGATTCCTGATCGATCCCGACTTCGGCGGCAACGACAGTGGAGCGGGATGGAAAGTCATCGGCCGCGAACGCGAACACATGTTTCAAGCGCCGTTCGGTTTCTACGACAGGGATTATGCAGGCTGGCAACCCATGCCGAAAGAGGCAGACAAGAAATGATGGTCGACCAGCCCAAGTACAAAACTTCCTATGAAGTCGATTTTGTGATCATAGGCTCCGGCGCTGCCGGCGGAATCCTCGCCAAGGAACTTTCGACCAACGGCTTTCGCGTGGTTGTCCTGGAGCAAGGGCCCTATCTGACGGAAACAGATTTCACGCACAACGAAGTCGAAACCCTGGCTCAAGACAAGCTCACCAACCATCCGAGGCTCCAGCCAAACACCTTCCGCAAAACGTCCAGCGAAAAGGCCAAACCGCAGCGTGCCGTCCTTTATGGCCGGTGCGTCGGCGGCACCAGCGTACACTTCACCGCGAATTTCTGGCGCTTCCACGAGATTGATTTCATCGAGCGCAGCAAGATTGGGCCCATTCCCGGCACGACCTTTGCAGATTGGCCCATCACCTACGCCGACCTCGAGCCTTACTACACCAAAGTAGAGTGGGAAATCGGGGTCTCTGGCCTGGCCGGCGCCAGCCCTTTTGATCCGCCGCGCTCCAAGCCTTACCCGATGCCGCCGCTGCCGGTGAAATCTTCCGGCGTGATTTTCGAACGCGCGGCCCGGAAGCTGGGCTGGCATCCGTTCCCCGCGCCGATGGCGATCCTGTCGCAGCCGCGCCCCGGACGAAGCGCTTGCATCAATTGCGGTTTCTGTCTGGCATTTGGTTGCGAGGTCGGCGCTAAATCGAGCTCGCTGGCGACCGCTATTCGAATGGCGGAGAAGACCGGCCGGTGCGAAATTCGCGCCAATTCCTATGTCCATCGCATCGAAACGGATGCGAATGGCCGCGCCATCGGCGCGGTCTACTTCGACGAGAAACGCAACACGCACTTGCAGAAAGCCAAGGCGGTCGTAGTTTGCGCAAATGGCGCGGAGACTCCGCGCCTGCTCTTGCTCTCCGCCAACAAGCAATTCCCCAATGGCCTCGCCAACTCCAGCGGGTTCGTCGGCAGGAATCTTATGCTGAACAGCGGCGGTGTTACCGTCGGGGTGTTCGAACATCCGCTCAACGACTACAAAGGCTTTGCTGTGAGCCGCGTGCTGCACGATTTCTACGAGCTTGATCCGCAGAAGGTCGGCTTCTACGGCGGTGGCGGACTGGATGCGCGATTCGATCTCACGCCCATCAGCTTTGCGTTAAACGCTCTACCCCCCGGGACGCCCCGCTGGGGGAAGGACTTCAAGAGCGCCCTTGCCCACTATTTCAATCGCACCATGGAGATTTTCTGCCACGGCACTTCGTTGCCTGTCGAAAACAACAGCTTTTCTCTCGATCCAGATTTGAAAGACGCTTGGGGTCTGCCGGCGCTTCGCATGACGTACAAGGATCATCCCGACGATCTGAAACTGTGGCGTTGGCAAAACGAGCGGGCGCGCGAGCTGTTGGATGCTGCCGGTGCGCAAAAGCAGTGGTCCCAGCCCGTTGGTGAATCACAATTCGCCGTGCACCTCCTTGGCACTTGCCGCATGGGGAACGATCCGAAGACTTCCGTCATCAATGGCGATCACCGCGCGCATGACGTTGAGAATCTTTTCCTTTGCGATGGCAGCAGCCTGGTAACCTCCGGCCGCGGCCAGCCCACCATGACCATCGAGGCGCTGGCATTTCGAGCCGGCGAGCGCATCACCGCGCTCGCGAAGCGCGGCGAGATCGGCGCCTGATCTTCGTTCGGCCCGCAGCATTGAACCGGGTTCTTCGAAACCGTGCCACCCGGGCGCTCGTCACATCTCCTGCGAGGATTCCATCCATGACTGGCAATGGTCTGAAATTGTGGCTGTTGATTGGCGGAATGGCCCTGAGCCTCTGTCTCGGTTTTTCCGGCGTGAAGGCACAATCCAGTTTGCAGCAATCGGCTCCGTCAGGAGCCCCTCCCAAGCTTGCCCAAGAGCAATTTAAGAATATCCAGACTCTGAAGTGCATCCCTGCTGACCAGGTGGTTCCCTCGATGCAGTTTATCGGCGCTTCGCTCGGCGTCGAATGCGAGTACTGCCACGTCCACGGCGCGATGGAGAAAGACGACAAGAAGCCCAAAGTCACGGCGCGCAAAATGATGGCCATGATGATGGCCATCAATAAAGACAATTTCGAAGGCCGCCGCGAGGTGACTTGCTTCTCCTGCCACCGCGGGGCCAAGGATCCGGTCGCAATTCCGATCATCAGCGACGAGGAACCCAAGCGGGATAACGGCGAGGGAAAAAAGTCCGCTGAAGGCAAGCCCGCTTTACCCGCGGCCGATCAGCTCCTTGATAAATATCTCGCGGCCCTTGGTGGCGCCGACGCACTGCAGAAAATCTCGACGCGCGTGCAGAAGGGAACGGTCATCGCGTTTGGCGGGGAGCGATTTCCCGTGGAGGTTTATTCGAAAGGACCGGACAAGCGTCTTTCGATCATGCACCTCAAGGGTGGAGACAGCATCACGGCATTCGACGGGAATCAGGGATGGCTCGGTGTTCCCGGGCGGACGCACCTGATGTCCGCGGAGGAAAGCGCCGCTGCGCACATGGACGCCGACCTTACCTTCGCGGCGCACTTGAAGACGATGTTCGCAAAATTTCGCGTGGATGCAGGCGAGAAGATTAATGGCCAGGAGACTTTCCTGGTCGTCGGGCGCAACGATGGGCAACCGCCTCTCCAACTCTATTTCGAGCGGCAATCCGGGCTGTTGCTCCGCCTCGTGCGATTTGCCGAAACTCCCCTCGGCCGCAACCCTACCCAAATTGACTACGCCGACTACCGCGACGCCGGCGGGGTGAAGCTGCCTTTCCGCTGGACCCTGGCGCGGCCCGGCAATCGCTTCACGATTCAAATCGACCAGATTCAGCAGAACATTCCTGTGGACGATGCCAAATTCGTCGCCCCTCCGCCAGCGCCTCCTGCCGCGGAGCCGAAACCGCCGGCTCCCTAGCGACCGGGGCCAAGTTTCCAGTTGCACGTCGCTCCGATATCCATGAAACTCGGTGGGCTTTTCAGAACCATGGAGTGTTCATGATCCGGCTCCGCGCGTTGCTCCTTGCAGCAATAAGTTGCGCAGTTTCTGCACAGGCGCAGCCGCCACAAACGGCAGTCGCCCCGAAGCCGGCTCCCGCTCCTGCACAAGCGAAGCCTCCCGCTGCCGTTCCGGCTCCTCTTCCGCACGCTCTCGAAAAAGCGGACCTCGAAGCATTCTTTGACGGAATCGTTCCTTTGCAATTGGAACGAAGCGATGCTGCCGGCGCCACCGTTTTGGTCAGGAAGGACGGGAAGGAGCTGCTGAAAAAGGGCTACGGCTTCTCGGACATTGCGAAGAAGAAGCCCGTGGATCCAGACTCCACCATTTTTCGTCTGGCTTCGATTTCCAAGCTCTTTACCTGGGTCTCCGTCATGCAGCTCGTCGAGCAGGGCAAGCTGGATCTCGACGCAGACGTAAACAAGTATCTCGATTTTCAAATTGCTCCCGCCTTTGGTAAACCTGTCACGCTCCGCAATCTCATGACCCATACCGCAGGCTTCGAAGAGGAGATACGCGACATTCTCCTCACCGATCCGAAGAAAGCGACGCCCTTGCGGGAATTCCTGATCGAGAACCAGCCGCGGCGAATGTTTCCTCCCGGTGAAGTACCCGCCTATTCGAATTACGGCGTGGGTCTCGGCGGATACATTGTCCAGCGCGCCTCCGGGCAAATGTTTGAGGACTACGTGGCCGAGCATATTTTTCAGCCGCTGGCGATGACGCATTCCAGCTTTCGCCAGCCCCTGGCGGAAAACCTCGCGCCGTTTCCTTCCGAAGGCTACCGAAGCAGTACGGAAAAGCCGGCGGTAGGTTTTGAAATCTTTAGTCCGGCCTCGGCAGGCGGCGTTTCGTCCACAGCTTTAGACATGGGCCGGTTTGCGGAGGCCCTTTTGAACGGCGGGGAACTGGACGGCCACCGGATTCTAAAGCCAGAAACCCTGCAGGCCATGTGGACGAAGCAGTTCGGCACGTCCGAGGCGCTACCCGCAATGTGCATGGGCTTCTATCAGACCTGGCGCAACAAGCTGCGCTTCATCGGTCACGATGGCGACCTCATCGCTTTTCACAGCATGTTTTTCGTCGAGCCGAAAGAGAAGCTTGTGATTTTCATTTCGTACAATTCCGCGGGCGCAGCAAGCAAAACGCGCACGGAGATCCTGACTTCTTTCGCGGACCGCTATTACCCGTTCGCGCAGGCGCCTGAATTTCAGAAGCTTGCCGCCGTAGAAGCCAAAGCCATCAAGGGAACCTATCAAGCCACTCGACGCGCGGACAGCACCAAGCTAAGCCTCGGCAATCTGATTTCACAAGGAGACGCCGATGTGGACAAGGACGGTGTCCTGAAGGTAGACGAATTCAAAGATTTACGCGGCCACGTGCGGAAATGGAAGTCGATCGGCAAGGACTTGTGGCAGGACGAAAACGATCAAAGGCGGATGTTCGCGATTCGAGACAGCGCGGGAAAGATCGTTCGAATCGCGGTGAATTTTCCCGGAGTCCAGTTCGAACGAGTCGTTTGGTATGAAAACGGCAACAAGATCTTGCCGGTTCTGGGCGTTAGCCTGGCGATCCTAATACTCGTAATCATGGCCTCTTTGGTCCGCCTGGGCCGGCGGATTATCATGCCCAAGCGACCGGCATTCAAACCGCAGCCAGGAACGCTTGGGCTGACGCTGGCGCCACGGCTGTCCGCAATCGCATGGATTGCTCTGGCAATCGGAACGGCGGTCCTCATGTCCCGCTTGGAGAATGAGTCGATGCTGCCAAGTCACGACGTGGACAAATATTTTGTGATGATGAATCTTGTTACCGGGCTCGCGATTTTCTTCAGCCTCTTCGCGGTTGTGGCCGGCTTGTTCGCGTGGCGGCGCTCCGAAATCCGCTTCATTTCCAAGCTGAAGTACTCGCTGATCGCGTTCGCCTGCCTGTTTCTAACCTGGTTCTCCGTCCACTGGCACCTGATTGGCCCGGCGCACCGCTTCTAGAAAGGGAACTGCCTTGGCATCGCCCTAAGTGAAGAATCGGGCCGCACCGATAACCGTGTATTTTCTTAGAGTTGAGAAATTTACGAAAGAAACTGGTGGGCCTGGGTGGACTTGAACCACCGACCTCGCCCTTATCAGCGTAGCGTGGTTAGGTTTTACAACAACTTACAAGACCGCGGGGACTGCCAAACTACGCGGGAGTCATATAAGACGTAGGTTTTTGTGGGTTGGGCTGTGGGTTGGAAAACTGTATGAACTCCGAAGTAGTCCCCCACATTCATTTCTTAGAACTACCTTTCTGGATAACTGTCGAGTGGCCGGGCGCCATTGCTGGCGCCCAGCCCTCTAAGAACCGGACTTGAAGGTTTCCCATTCATCCGGCTCGAGCACCCAAAAACGCCCTCCTGAAAAACGAGGACGCAGCCTGATGCAAAACGAATCAGACCTACTCGATACTGACTTGCTGCCGATTCGCACGACGGTGGAAAATCCACCAGTCGTGTGTGAAGCCGCACCAACGGGTTGCCCCGTCGTCATTTGCTTTGCTTCATGCATCGGTTCCTCAAGCGTTCTCGAGTTGAGCACCAACAGGAAGTCAGCTCCGTTTCCGGTGAGGTGATCTTGTCCCCGCGCAGCATTTTAGGCTCTCTTCGGCTGACGACGCTTGCGAGCATTTGTATATTCTGATCGTACGATCAAGCCTAGGCCCGTCTCCGCCTAATGCTGGCAGATACACCGTTGCCTCACGGTTTCGGCGCCGCACTTACGCGCGTGGATACATTTTTCCAAGGGCTCCAGAACGGTTCGTTGCCTCCCCGCTCTGCCTTGTAGGCTACGTGCGATGGGACGCGCGGTCTGATCGAGTTCCTCCTCTCCAGACAATCATTTTCAGCAGCTTTCCAGGTCGCACTCCGGGTAGCCGACCACTCGCCCAGAACATCATCTTTCGCTTCCCAGAACGCCGTTTGCCGATCACGGCAAGCACATGTCCGAAATGCCGGCTTGTCAGAGACCGACCGCCTTGCGACCGAGATTCGCAATCGACTTCGCCAAGAGGATAATTAGGGCGATGCTCTCCGAGGAAGATAGACCAGAATTAAGAAGCGAAGCCTTCCGCATTAAGCATCTCTAGCCCCACAACTAAGGTCTTTCACCCCCCTTTACAGCAGACGCTCTATTGATTTTAGGCGTTCTGAATTCCATAGATGGAGTCAGACGGCACTCGAGGCATCCTGCCCGTCCCGGAGGTCTCCAGGATTCATGGCCGCACCCGTTTTAACCGGTCGATCCGACGGTCGATCCGAAGGGCGTATCCTGAAGAGATTGACGGCAGAGCTTGCACGCCCAGACAAATCCGTGTCTAGGGAAATGACGTTCACACTACTTGCCCAGCCTCCGCATTCGTCCAACCCTCTGGACCTTGCCGCAAAGAAGACGCTCCAAGGCCCTAGCGCGCATTAAGTAGATCACCTGCAGGGGAGTTACAGTATCTACCGGATGGTCAGCTAGTCTAGCCGGTGGTATGCAACTGTGGGATGCGGCAGAAGTTTAACATTTCCAGTGCCGATGGCCGATCCGAAAAGCGGATCGCGAGAGAGGTGTCGGTAGATATCTACCGCCAGGACGAACCAATCCGTAAAGAAAGGGCTTGGACCGAAAACGTTAGTCCTCACGGTGCCCGGGCTCTTGTGGAGCAGGTCTGGCGGCCGCAGCAACACGTGCTGCTTATCTCTCCAAAGGAAGACCTGCGGTTGAGAGGGCAAATTATTTATTGCCAGCGTTTGGCGAAGACCAGGTTTGCTGTCGGGCTGCTACTGTCCGCCCGGGCGGAACCGTGGGCGAGGGCTTAATAAGCCATGAAAACCGTGCCACAAGGGCCTTGCTTTTCAAGGCGGCTGACTTCGCGGGTCGCGAGACCGCACGGCGTGTGGGTCTATTGGCGCTGTAATGGACATGATGATCTGTCGAGTGTCAGCGATCTCAGCCTCCGTGGTCTGTTTATCGAGACATCAGACCCACGGCCTCTGGGTGCCAAGGCCAAGATTGATTTTCTTGTTCAGGAGGGACAGATCAGGGCCGAGGCTATTGTGTGCCATGTCAAGCCCGGCACGGGACTGGGACTAAAACTCACAGCACTGGCTGAGCCAGATCGCCCACGTCTCGCCGCATTGATGACAAGACTTTGTCGCTTGCCTCAATTCCGCAGCCACTTGTACCTAGAGAATCGGCTATCTGCGTGAATGCCTTGGACTGCGAAATCACCAGCGCGGGGTGTATTTCCCGTGCCCCTGCGAAACTACAGATTGCTACCATTACTATGGTTCATGTTGCACTGCGGACATTTCCACAGACGGAAACTCTTATGTTCCGGCAAAACCTCAGCTAGATACATGGACGCCCCATCATGGGGACAATGGACGTTGGGTGTCATCTCTAGCTTATTTCCATTTCCGGTCTGGTCGGTGACGAAGTATCCGCGCGAACCATGGTAGTGGACCAGGCAATCAGGCTCCGGACAGGTGTAGGCAAGTATCTGTGTCTGTTCGCCGCTGGTTTGCAGGACAACCTGACCAAACGTCATTTCAATGTGATGCTCGTAGCAAAGAGCGGAAAGTTCCCTTTTCATCTGGAGACTGGGCATACGACCTCCCTCAAAACTGTTGAGAGACAGCTTCTCAGGGAGTGCTTGAAGTGAGACCAACAGCGTCTGCGCCAGGGAAGCAAGTGAGGTGGCGCAAGCTTAGAATCAGGAACCCCCAACCGTCAGGGAGCGTACCACCACCGATGTGACACATCAAGAGTTATCTCCCGTCCGTGGAACGAGTTAGCGAATCTTATGCGCGAGTGAAAGACCCCAACCTTGCGATAGCCGCTAGAGGCGGGATGAGAACCACTGGTGCAAGCGTGATTCCCCCCGAAAAATGTGCTCTGAACGACCTCCTGACAGATGTTCTCCTTTTGATTAGCTCTTAAACTAAAGGGCGAGGTAAATATCGAAAAATATGCCCGACAGAGATTTTCCGAGAGACCAGAAAACTAGAGTTAGCGACAACTGGCGCTGAACCTGAACTCCATCATGGGGATCTGGGGATCTCCTGTTGATTGGCAATCACCTGCGGATTTCGGTGGAATCCTGAGCCGGCTTCATCGTCTCAGGGCTTTACCTAACCATGGAATTCAGATTCTTCCCGCAACAACAAATGCTGTCTTCACTGGATTGAAAGCCCTCGCACAGCGCGTATAGTTCGAGGCTGGACGAGAAGGGCCACGAATTCAGGACGAACGGCCCGCGCTGTAAGCCTCCGCCAACGCCGAACGATTGGCCGCCCCTCCATCGCAGCTCTAACCGACCGAGATTTGAGTACTGTCGTGGTGCGACCTCTTGAGCATTGCAATCTTCTCTGGCAGCGGGAGCTGCGGCAAGCAGAGCAAAACAAACTGCACGAACGGCCGCAGATCACCGGCGCAGTGGCCCGGCAAATCCTTCGCGGACACGCCTCTTGCCAGCAGCGGCACAATGCTCCGTTGGCGATAACGGAAAGACTCTACAAGGCGCTGCGATGGACGAAGCAAGGCGGTCCGCCTTGGCTGTTGCTTGGCCTGCTGGTTTGTGCGCCGATTGTCCGCGCGCAAATCGCCGGTTTCGACAGACAGCCCGTCGAGATTTTCGGGACTGTATTTCTGGAGGGAGCTAACCGCCCGATCGGCGACATCATCGTAAACATCCGGTTGCTTACCGGAGGACCTTTTGTCAGCGTTCTGACCGACTGGAGCGGGCGGTTTCACATGAGGGGGCTCGATCCTGGGATGTACGAAATCGTCGTGGAAGAAGCTGGTTACGAGCCAACTCGGGAGACTCTGCAACTTCTTCGTGGACCTTCACCACCTTTAGAGCTTTATCTCAAGACCGGCAACTCTTCGCCTGTACGGCGGACAGATTACGCGGTTTCTGTGCGTGAACTGAGAATACCGGTGAAGGCACACAATGCTTTCGAAAAGGGATTGGAGCGCCTGGCAAAGAATGATCCGGTCGGCAGCAGGACGCAGTTCGTGCGAGCTGCCACAGCATTCCCGGACTATTACGAAGCGTACTACCACATCGGTGTGGCGGATCTCAGGCTCGGCCGCGAAGAGGAAGCTGCACAGGCTTTCCAAAAAGCGATTGATCTGAGCGGAGGGCACTACGCCTGGGCACAGTTCGCCCTGGGTTTGCTGCTTTGCCGACGAGGGGAATGCGCCGAAGCAGAGACTGTCATCCGCAAAGGACTGGACGTGGATGGGAGTACAGCCACAGGTCATCTCTTCTTGAGTGTTGCTCTTTTTCGTCTGAACCGTCTTGAGGAGGCAGAGAAAAGTGCTCGAGAGGCTCTCTTGAGGAAGCCCGGTTTTGCCTGGGCTTACCTTGTTCTCGCGGACGTCCACGGGCGCAGGGGCGAGTATGCGAGGCAACTTCAGGACCTGGACGCGTACGTCAAACTTGAGCCTGACGGACCGGCAAGCAAGCAGGTTCGCGAGGTTCGCGAAGTCGTTCGGCGAATTGTGTTCAGAACGAAAGATGAGGAATGATTTTGCCCCTTCAGGAGCGCGTTCCCGATCGGGATTAGATGGATGATTGAGGGCAAAGGCGTGATCAAGGTCAAGTCGAGCCAGAAGATCTTTATGGACACGGAGGTTGCCACCCTGACCGGGATCTGCCTGGAGCATCTCCACGGTCTGGCGCGCAGGCGGCACCTCGGCTTTATCGCACGCGCGGATGAGGCAGCGGGGAAGCGGCCCGATCAGTGGCTGTTTACGCTGTCGGACCTGATTGTTCTAGTGATGCTGGATCAGCGCTGCCAGCACTAGGTTGCGCAAGCGTCCTGGCTGCCGACCAACCGGGAAGGCGAAAGTAAGGCCAGCAATGAGCCCACCACCGATGGGATCTCCCCCGTTCGGCTCAAGGGAGCGACGTGCGGCTCGTCGCTATGACTTGTCTCTTCCCATCGTAGTACGTGTAGTTCCGCACAAGCGATCTGAGCCTTGTCACGGCAGAATCCGGAATATCTCTGCCCGTGGGATCTACTTCATCACCGACGAAGAACTTACCCCGGGTGCGGAGCTCGAATTTACTGTCGCCCTACCGGTGGGAATTACCCAGGGTACCGAAGTTTCTATACACGCTCACAGCAGGGTGCTGCGCGCACAAGAGAGAAGAGAAGACGACACCACGCACACAGGCGTGGCTGCCGTTATCGAAGGGATTGAGTCCATCCGCGCCGAACCTGCCCTATCGTAAATCCCCTGGTTCTAAACCCAGGGCAGTATCTCTGCGTCAAAACGATTTCCTTGCGGCTCACACTATCTGCGGTAGCAGGATTGTTAGAGATGATGGAGGATGGAGGGGGGCGGGCTGGGAAAGGATAGCTCGATGGAAAGATTCTACGACTGCACAAATTGCAATGAAGACTTTCAAGGTCTCGAGCGTAACTGAACCCTCCGCCGAAATATTGGAGACAAAGGTGAGCGTCCAGCTTGCAACACACCAAACACTGTTACTTTGCCGCAGGGAGCCAAGTTTATTGTTACACCGCCAAACTAGCCTGCCGCCCGCTTCCCTCCGATTTTCGGACTTCTGACCAGTTTCGCCGGATTCATATCTACGAGTAGGTGTTACACGCCCGTTTGGCAGGAAGCCAAATTATTGATCGCCACATCAGATGCAACGCAAGCGATGCACTGAGACCGCTTGCGCGGCGCGAATCTGACTCTCGCTACGGTCAAATTACCCTGGCTGGCGCAAGTCTGGCGGAAATCTCTTTTGGGAGCCCACATTTCCGGCGGTATATTTTTTTACTGTCTCTTTGCCCATATGCGGTAGGCGTGGGAAATGCTTGCCGAGGACTGGACAGAATGTCCAAACTCTTTCCGAACCCGGGATACATTAGCCAAGTAAGGCGTGGTTCCCGTGGGAGTAGGCTAGGACACCTAAGGCGTTTTTTATGCGTAAGATACGTCTACTAATATGTCGCGGGAGTACCAGTGGGCCAAAAATTGCTCCTGTCGCCTTGGGGTGGAAGGGCCAAAGTCCAACAGGAAACAGCAACCAAGAAGGGAAGGCGGGGTACCAGTACGAGGAAAGACCTTCACGTACTTTGCTATGAGCATCACACTGAGATGCTCCTAGAGCACCGAAGCGAGCCTACAGAGACGTTCCTATATGCCTGCCGGGAACCCGGTTGTTTCATCCACTACTACAGCTCGCAAGGCTACTTCATCGAGCTCCAAGACGGGGACAGGGGCGAGCCGGAAATCAAGCCTGGCGTCCATTGTCCGAAAGATGGGCGCGTTATGTACCTCGCGGAGGTGCGGCCCGAAAGAAAGAGCTTCCGCCTATGGAAATGCCCGGAATGTGACGCGATCCACACTAATGGGGAGATTTCAAGTACGGCAGCCTTTTCCGGCTAATGCTGTTCCAACTTTTTCGGTCAAGTCTTGTGACAGAATCCTTTCGGCTGACAGCGACAATCTAAACTTATCTTTCGGCTAAGATAGTTGGAACACCGCTAGTAAGATTTTGCCCACAGGTCCACCCGGACGGACAGTTCCAACCCGACAGCAAATCTGCATTCCGCCAAAAGCTCGCAGTAAACAACCTGCCCCAGCGCGCGCACGCCCTCCTTCGGAGAGATAACCATCACCTGCTGCCCCGGCCGCCACTGCCGACCCATAAGAACGCGCGCACCGTGAGGACTCACGTTTTCGGTCAGCGCCCTCTCTTCAGGCATACCTTCGTCATCAGGACGAACCTCTACGCTCACCGCCCTCGCAATGCGCTTCTCGAATCGGCCAGTCGGCACCGGCATAGTCTCCCCCGACTGCCCCAGAACAAACGTTCTTCTCTTTCATGCCGCTGGGCGGCATGTTCGCCGACAGTTCGTCTCTAGTTTCGGATGGCCACGTTTTTATGTGTGCGTGGCGCGATTTGCGTGCCCCCTGCAGTTCCCCGAATGAGAGGGAGCCTCTCACAGCTTCGGATTGAAGAACTAGCTCCTGGGAGGGCCAGACGTAAGAGCGCTCCCTATCTGGGCATCCCAAAACTTGGATAGCATTAGCCAGAATGATCGCCAAGTGGGTGGAGACTGTAATTCCCCAGCAGGTGAACTGCGTAGTGCGTCCTAGGACCTTGGAGCATCTTCTTTGCGGGCAAGATCCTAGCCTGAAGTGGCAGCCCGACGTGTCACGGTGCTCTGTTTTCTGGGCCGCGCTGAGAGGTCACTAGCCGAACGCTTGCTGGGTTGCCTCACGACTGACCAGCGCGCTAGGCCTCAACGGATATGCCGGGCGAAAGTGCAGGGAGCATCGGGGTAGGC
>QHYE01000057.1:0-46973 GCA_003224055.1 Acidobacteriota bacterium
TGAATCTAGTCCGCCGGATGGGCCTTAATTGCGACGCCGACGTTGGCCGTTGTATCGTTGCGTCAGCATGGAGGGACCAATGCAGAAACGCAAACTTGGAAATAGCAATTTCGAGGTTTCGGCCCTCGGACTCGGCTGTATGGGAATGAGCTTTGGCTACGGCCCGGCCGGAGACAAGCAGGAGATGATCTCAGTCATCCGGGCAGCCCTGGAACGCGGGGTCACATTCTTCGATACAGCGGAAGTCTACGGCCCGTTCACAAACGAAGAACTCGTGGGTGAGGCCCTCACTCCTTTCCGTGAGCAAGTGGTGATCGCCACCAAGTTCGGGTGGAAACTTGATCCTAACACTGGCAAACAGGCCGGGCTGGATAGTCGGCCAGAGCACATCAAGGAGGTCGCCGAGGCTTCGCTCAAGCGACTCAGGATCGATGCCATCGATCTCTTCTACCAACACCGTGTTGACCCGGAGGTGCCAATCGAAGATGTTGCGGGAGCCGTGAAAGACTTGATCCAGCAAGGCAAGGTTAAGCACTTCGGCCTTTCTGAAGCAGGGGTGCAAACAATTCGTCGCGCACACGCGGTTCAGCCTGTCACGGCACTCCAGAGCGAATACTCGCTGTGGTGGAGAGAACCTGAAGCGGAGGTCATACCGACCCTTGAGGAACTCGGGATCGGATTCGTCCCATTTAGCCCTCTTGGCAAAGGCTTCCTTACCGGCAAGATCAACGAGAATACAAAGTTCGATAGCACCGATTTCCGTAACATCGTTCCTCGCTTTGCCCCAGAGGCTCGGAAAGCAAATCAGGCCTTGGTTGATCTGCTTCGCAAGATCGCGGAACGGAAGAAGGCGACACCTGCTCAGATTGCCCTTGCATGGCTGCTTGCTCAAAAGCCGTGGATTGTTCCCATCCCAGGCACAACTAAGCTGGCGCGCCTCGAAGAAAATATCGGAGCCGTTTCAGTCGACCTCACGTCCGACGATCTCCGTGAAATCGAGAACGCCGCCTCGAAGATTACGCTGCAAGGGGCTCGGTACCCGGAAAATCTGCAAAAAATGGTAGGTCGCTAAGCGCGAACCATTGTGTTCTGTGGCTGCATTACGTGCCGGACATGAGATGGAAATGATTCCACTTGCCTTGCCGCTAGGCGTAGTAGGAGGCCAGCATGGTTCTTTCGCGCACGGGGAAGTGCTCACCGTACCGGCAGATCCGCGAGAACTTCAACCCCACGGACGCATCGAGCCAGCCGTTCTCGGCTTCGCTGAAAAGAATCTGCAATGCTTCCTCGGGAGGGAGGGCTCCCCGGTAGGGCCGGGGGGTGGTCAATGCATCGTAGATATCCGCGACCTGTAGAATTCTTGCTTTCAGCGGAATGTCCTCTCCGCGAAGGCCATCCGGATATCCGCTACCATCCATTTTTTCGTGATGATGCCGTATCACGGGGAGGATGCGGCGAAGCGACTTGAGAGGCTTGCACATATTTTCTCCAGTAACGGGATGCTCGCGCATGATTCTTGTCTCTTCCGCGTCCAGAGGCCCGGGTTTAAGAAGGATGCTTTCCGGCACGCCAATTTTCCCTATGTCATGAAGCCAACTGGCGATGCGGAGTTCCTGCAAGTCTTCCTCTCCAAAGCCAAGGCTTTCTCCCAATTGCTCCACGTATGCCGCCAGATGCTCCGAGTGGCCATTCTTCAAGTTATGCTTCGAGTCGACGCTCCGCGCCAGCGAGAATACGGCGGACTTCGCCTGCTCATCCATGTACCTCTTGAGGCGCAAGAGCATCTGGATGCGCCCGAGCGCATCCCAAAGCGATGGAGGGGTAGCCCAAATATCGATTGCGCCGGCTTCCCGTCCACGATAGATGTCCCATTGATCTGGGGAGGGTTTCAGCAAAACAACCGGGGTGAGTTGATTGAGAGGATCTTTCTTCATCAGGCGGCAAAGGTCGAAACTGCCGATGTCCGGCAGACTATCGTGTAGAAGAACTAAATCCGGCTGCATCTGCAGGCAGCATCTGACTGCGGATTCGCCATCTGCCGCCGTAGCTACATCGCACTTCTGGTTCTGCAGGAAAGATTTCAATTCTTCGCGGTTCGCCGAAGCAACATCCACAAGCAAGATGGCCGGATTCATGCTTCCCCCCTCGATTTGTCCGCACGAGGAGGGATAAACACACCACTCCGCGAGCGAGACAGTAAGTTTTTGATGGATTGGTCCTGCTTGTGTTCTCCAATCCCTGTGTTCGGAGGATGCTGCCTCCGCTTACCGGGGACGAGAAGGAATGAGGTGGCTTGGCAGGTAGTTGTAATGCTCATGGGATACCAAAAGAGGCGGACGCGTAAGTGACTATAAACTCGGGTTTTGCGGCGCGGTGAGTGGGGGGTGGCCGGGAATAATTTTCATAGCGCCCGCAGTGTTTACCTGATGCCGTGTCTGATCCCTTCCTTTCGATCCCTCTTCGCTACCTGGAATGAATTGACTCTTGCGGTTTCACCGCGGACAAGTCGTGTAATCGAAAGCCTGAAAGCCTACGGAGGGGGTAGCACCTGAAAAAATCGTGGCGGGTTAGGCCCCAAGCCTTTCCGCCTTCGAGCAAGTTCGCCGCAAATACTTTCTCTACAAATAAAACAGGCGCACCGGGCAACCGCGAGATGCAGCCCGGGGGCGTTGTTCGCTTCGGAAGCCTTGACTTGAACTGACTTGGGCACTAAACTTGCGGCTCAGACGTTCCCTCCCTAGGAATAGATCTGTGAGCCCACGCATGCGCATCTTCGTCCAGCTGGCGCTAGCAATGGGCCTTCTGGTACCAGTCGCATTGGCGCAGAAGCCCCCGGCTCCTGCGCCTCCGCCTCCCACACCCCCGAGCCATCCTGCGACTCCCACTCCCTCGAGTACGCCGCCAGGTGAACGGAGAGAGGATCTTGTGATGTTTCTCCTAGGACGCGTTGCCACCGATGACGGGACACCTGTCCCACACGATGCGTTGGTTGAGCGCGTCTGCAACGCCAGGGTACGTCAGCAGGTGTATGCAACTTCCCGCGGCGACTTCAGCATGGAATTGGGATCGATGGCCGATTCTTACCTTGACGCCAGCGGGGACAGGTCTCCGGAATATGGCCAGTCTAGCAAGGTTCCGGGGACGGGAATTTCACGACTCGAGTTAACAAATTGTGAGCTACGGGCCACGGTTTCTGGTTTTCATTCCAGTGTCATCAGCCTTATGGATCTCACTCCCGGCAGCAGCAGCATGGATGTCGGCGCCATTGTGGTGCACCGAGCTACAAAGATCAAAGGCATGACGCTGAGCGCCGCTCCCTACAAAGCACCGAGAGATGCCAGAAGAGCGTATGAGAAAGGCCTAGAGGCCGAGAGGAACGGCAGACTTGCCGATGCACGGCAATACTTTGAAAAAGCAGTAGAGATCTATCCGAAGTACGCGAACGCCTGGTTCCAGTTGGGGTTTGTTTTGCAGAATCTAGTCCAGAAGGAATCGGCTCGCGCGGCGTATACCCACGCGACGACGATCGACAGAAAGTTCCTGCCGCCTTATCTGTCGCTCGCGTCAATGGCCTACGAGGCGGAAGATTGGACCCAGGTCCTTAACCTTACTAATCAGGTCTTGGATCTCGATCCGTTGAAATACGCCAACGTCACCGGTTACATTATGGATCTCGATCCACTGGATTACGCCAAAGCTTATTTCTATAACTCGGCCGCAAATTACAAGCTCAACAAGATCGAAGACGCTGAAAAGAGCGGGCTCAAGGCGGAACGCCTGGACGTGCGCCCGCGTTTTCCGCAACTGCATCTCTTGCTGGCTGAAATATTTGCTCGAAAAAACAACTATGCCACGGCAATCTTAGAGACAAAAATTTACTTGGAGTTAGCTCCGCATGCGAAAAACGCGGGTCAGGTACGGGAGTGGTTGGCAAAATTGGAGAAGCTGAACGGTCCAGTGTCAAGCAGCGAAAAAACCGATCAGAAGTGAGTACCCGAGGCAGCTTTCGGTTAGGGCTGATTTCGACCTAAGGCTTTCTCTTCGTGTTCCTAGTTCTCGCTCTTCGTCAGTCTTGCAGATGTGATACATTCCTCGTCTATGCGCATCGTTTCGCTGCTTCCATCGGCCACAGAGATTCTGTTTGCGCTCGGGTTCGACCGCGAGATTGTGGGCGTCAGCCACGAGTGCGACTTTCCGCCGAAGGCCCGCACGAAACCGGTGGTGATTCATTCGCGGATGCCGCACGATGCTTCACCCGCGGAGATTGATGCGCTCGTCCGCGAGTACGTTCATCGCGGCGAGAGTTTGTATGCGGTGGATGCCGGAGTGTTAGAGACGCTGGCGCCGGATCTGATCGTGACGCAGGATTTGTGCCACGTCTGCGCCGCTTCTCCCGACGATCTTGCAACCGCGCTTACGCGGTTCGACCGGCGGCCGGAAGTCCTGTGCCTCAACCCGCAGGATTTGGGCGACGTGTGGCGCGACATCCTTTGGGTGGGGGAAGAAACCTGCCACGGGCCGCAAGCGGAGGCTCTGCTGGAGAAAATTGGCGTTCGGCTCGGGGTTCTGGAACAGCAGATAGACTCTTCGAAAGAGCGCCCGCGCGTCGCGTTTCTCGAATGGCTGCAACCGTTCTACGTGGGCGGCCACTGGGCTCCGGAAATGATTCAACGCGCGGGCGGCGAAGATCTGTTCGGGCGTGCACGCACTCCGTCTTTCCGGATCACTACCGAACATGTGAGGGAAGCCGCGCCTGAAATCCTGCTGATCGCGCCGTGCGGGTACAGCGCCGAACAAGCTCGCGATGAATACCGGTCGATGAGTTTTCCGGAAGAGTGGAACACCATTCCCGCGGTTCGCAATGGCCGGGTATATGCGCTGGAAGCCAACAGCTATTTTTCGCGACCCGGCCCGCGCCTCATTACCGGGATCGAAGCGCTCGCCAAGCTGTTCCAGCCTGCCGTCGAAGTAAGTCGCGAGGCGGAGTCGGCCGTTCTTCCTATCGCCGCCGCGGCTACGCGAAGCGCCTCCGCCTAGCCGGGCCGAGGCAACCCTTGTTTTTTTGGACACCTGCCCTCACGTGCAGTTGACAATTCTTTTTGTATATATAAGAATCTTACATGTAAGGGAGCGACCTATGATTCGAGCAGGAGTCAAGCGCGGAACTGCGGAGCTGGCGGTGCTCAGCATTCTGGAAGACGGCCCGCTCCACGGCTATGAGATGGCGCGGCGCATCGAAGAGCAAACCAAGGGCGCGCTGCGGTTCACACTCGCCGCCTTGTACCCGATGCTTTATCGCATGGAGCAACGCGGCTGGATTCGCGGCGCCTGGGAAACCAGCAGCAGCAGCGGCCGGCGCAGGCGTTGTTACCGTCTCACGCCCGCCGGGAAGAAAAAACTGTCGCCCTTGCGGAAGGAATGGGCGGAACTCTTCGGCGCACTGAGGCGGCTGACCAAGGTGGCCCATGCCTGATTGGCAAAAGCTGGTCCGGCGGCGACTCTCGGGTCTCGCGGTCGATTTCACCGAAAGGGAAGAAATCCACACCGAGCTTGCCGCGCACTTGGAAGAATCGTACGAATCGCTGCGAACAAAAGGTCTACCGGAACAAGCAGCCATGCAGCAAACGCTTGCGCAAGTTGCAGATTGGCAGGATTTGCGCCGAAGGATTCAAGTCGCCAGAACAAGGAAGGAGAACATCATGAACGATCGCGTCAGGCAATTGTGGCTCCCCGGTTTGCTCACCTTCGTGCTATCGATGGGCTTGCTTGAGCTGGTTCAGAAGTTCGGACCACGCCCATTCGTTCTTGATTTGGACAAGGGGACTCCGGTTCTTATGTTTTATACGAGTTGGTTGCTCACGTTACCTCTGGCTGGCGCAATGGGTGCACTGTTATCGAAGCGCGCCGGGGGCTCTCCGAGGATCTTGGCTATCTCGAGCGTGTTTCCTGTTCTGCCATTCGGGGTTGTATTCTTGATTGCCATTCCTGCGGGACTGCTGATTGGCCACAGTCTGGCGCACCATATTGTGGCCGCGGCCTTTCTCACCATGATGTTTGGATGGGTTTTGGTTCCCGGCGTGGCGCTCCTTTCTGGAGGACTTCTCGTACAACTTCTTTCGCGCCGTTCAAGCTCTCCCGGCGTCACTATGAACTGAGACCGACCGGTTCCAGCGGCGATAGAAGGGGAGTCCCGCAAGAATGAGCAGCAAACCAATTGAAGAGCGGCCGGGGCGTTGGAGCCAGATGTTGAAGGTGAGCGCGAGGGCGCCGGCGACGAACAGGCCGGGAACCCAGGGATAGCCCCAGCAACGGTAGGGGCGCGGAAGATCCGGTTCTGTTTTGCGCATGCGAAAGAGAGCGACGACGGCGAAGCCGTAGAAGATCCAGCCCGCGAAGATGAAGAGATTCGTAAGTTCTTCGAAGGTGCCCGTGAGCGCCATCAAGCTTGCGAGAATCCCCTGAAAAATAAGCGCTCGAGCCGGGGTGCGATACTTCGGATGAATGCCGTCGGCAATTTTGAAGAAAATTCCGTCGCGGGCCATGGCGTATCCTACGCGCGCGCCGCTCAACACCGAAGAGTTCATGGAGCCGAGCGCGGAAATCACCATCGCCCAGGTGATCCAAGCGGCAGCGCCGAATCCCGCGATCCGCGCCACGACGTCGGAAGCGATGTGGAGCGATGAGGCCACACTGGAGAACGGCAACACTTTCAAACAGGCAGCGCTGAAAAGAAGATAGATCACGGCGACAAATCCAACGCCTCCGACAAGTGCGCGCGGAAAATTCTTTTGCGGGTTTTCGACTTCGGAGCCGACCAGATTCAAATCCTCCCAACCGTCGTAGGCCCAGAGCGCAGCCGCAAGGGCGGCGAGAAACGCAGTCAAAATGGCGCCAACGCTCGAGCTTATATCCGGCCAGAAAGGGTCCGGCGGACGCGCGGCCGGTGCGGGCGAAAAAAATGCGACCGCGATCACGATGACAACGGACATGATCTTAATGCTGGTCAGGAAAACCTGGACGGCTCCGCCGAGCCTCACACCTAAGTAGTTCACACCGGTCATGATGAGAATCCACAGCACGGCGAGCGGCTGGGCCCAGGTGACGACAAAATCGTAAGGCTTGAGCCATCCGGTGAGGCCGGGGATGGCGATGTGCACGGTAAATAGCGGCGCGGCAACAACCGGGAAGATAAAGCTGAGGAAGCGCATCATGCCGGCGGAGATTGAAGCCAGGGAACTGGGCCGCCCGACGATGGAATGCGTCCAGCCGAAGAGAAATCCATAGACCGGCCCGAATCCGCGGCGCAGATAGGCGTATTCGCCGCCCGCTTCCGGAATCATGGAACCGAGTTCGGCGAACGAGAACGCGCCAAAAATCGAGAGAATCGCGCCGATAATCCACGCGGCAAAGACAATGGAAACGCTTTTGCCTTCGCGCGCCATTTCCGCGGGCTTCAGGAAAATGCCCGTGCCGATCATAGTGCCGACAACGATAGCCGCGGAGGCCCAAGCTCCCAGACCGCGCACCAATTCCAGGCGTTTTTCGCTCATCGCTCCTCTGTAGGGGCAGTCCTTTTCAGGCCCGCTCCCTTTCTTCTGGTGGCTTATCGCGCGCGCTGAACCGGCTCGCGACAGACCCAGTCACAAACGTGACGATCGCGCCAATCATGAAGTACCAGGTATACGCCACGCTCGTGAACTGGAATACGAATAAAATTGTGGCGAGCCCCACAATCATTCCGGCCAAGGCGCCGCGGGCGTTGGCGCCGCGGTCGAACGTGCCGAGAAGAAAGAGGCCGAGCAGGCTGCCGTAGGGCAGCGACGCCACGGTCAGCCCGGTTTCAAGCAGCGGGCCCCACTTCACCAGGCCGAAGCCCATCAGCACCAGGCCCCACGCGAGCGTCATGCCTCGGGCGAGGCGCAGGAAGCGGGCGGGGTCGGCGCTTTGCCCGCGCAGTTTTGCAAAATCGAGCACGCTCGACGCGGCCAGAGAATTCAGCGAGCCGCTGGCATTGGACATGGCCACGGCCACGATCGAAGCGAGCAGCAGGCCGGCCAGTCCCACGGGCATTTCGCGCACCAGAAAGAGCGGCAGGATGCGGTCGGTGCGTTCGCCGGGCGCCAAGAGCGGAGAATGCTGCGCGAACACATAAAGGAACACACCAATCAGCAGAAACACTGTGAATTGGACAAGCACGATGGCGCCGCTGGCGAGCAGGGCGCGGCGGCTGTCGCGCTCACTCTTCGCCGCGAGGAGGCGCTGCACGATGATCTGGTCGGTACCGTGGGTGGCCATGGTGAGAAAGGCGCCGCCGATGAGTCCGGACCAGAAGGTATATTTGGTGGCGAGATTCCAGGAAAAATCGAATAGTTGGAGTTTGTGACCGGCCGCGGCTGCTACCTGGACCACTTCGCTCCAACCGCCGGGAATGCGGTGCAGCAGAACGAGAAACGTGACCGCGCTTCCGGTCAGATAGATCAGCAACTGCGCCACGTCGGTCCAAATCACGGCTTTCATGCCGCCTTCAAACGTGTACAAGACCGTGAGCGCGATGACGATGACGACCGCGAGCTTTTCCGAGGTCCCCAGAACGACGCTGACCACCAGGGCGATGGCAGAAACGCGGACGCCTTCGGCGATGGCGCGGGTGACGAGGAAAGTGCTGGCGGCGACTGCGCGCATCTTCTGGCCAAATCGCTTTTCGATCAAGGCGTAAGCGGTGAAAAACTCGCCGCGAAAATAGCCAGGCAGCAATAAGAGCACAATGAGCACGCGGCCGATCAGGTAGCCGAAGACCAGTTGAAGGAAGGTGAGGTTTCCACCGTAGGAAATGGCCGGCGCGCCGATGATGGTGAGCGTTGAAGTTTCCGTGGCGACGATGGAGAACGCGAGGGCCCACCAGGGGGCGGTCCGGCCGCCAAGAAAATAATCGCGCGCATCCTTCTGTCCGCGGCGGAAGCGAATGCCAAGGGCCGTCACGCCGAGCAGGTAGGCGATGACAATTGCCAGGTCCAATGGATGAATGCGCATGGAGCGGCTTTCCCGCAGCACGCGGTGCGCCGCGGAAAAGTGCGATGAGGATAGTGGCCTTGCATTGACCCGTCAAGGAATCACGGCGCCGGATCAGAATATTCTCGTAACCCTGGCGGCGTAGAATCCATTCCAAACGGGCATTTTTCACGTATGCTTTTTGCGTGGAATACGTGCTGGGGTTCGATGGGGGCGGAACGAAAACGGAATGCGTGTTGATGGATTCCGCGGGAGGAATCGTCGCGCGGAGTATCGCGGGGCCCTCCAACCCGACGCGAGTGGGCGTGGAGGCGGCGACGCGTGAAATTGAGAAGGCAGCGGAGTTGGCGTTGCGGGAGGCTGGAGTAGAGCGAAGGGCGGTCGTCGCGTTGGGCGCAGGATTGGCAGGTACTGCGCAGCCAGAGATGAAACAACAGATGCAAGCGTCATTGGAAGGAGCATTCCCCGGAATCGCTGTGACGATACTCACGGATTTGGAAGCAGCATTGGCAGCCGCCGGGAATGGAACTGCGATCCTGCTGGTGGCGGGAACCGGGTCCGCGGCCCTCGCTCGCGACGAGCAAGGAAAAATCTGGCGAGCCGGGGGTTACGGCCCGCCGTTCAGTGATGAAGGGAGTGCTTACGATATCGGCAGCCGGGCCGTGGCGAGAGCGATGAAAGAACGTGAGGAGCAGGGGGCGGAGTCAGTTTTGGGAAAGAAGATTCTCGAACGGTTCGGATGCAACGCGTGGCCTGAGCTGCGGAAGCGCGCCAGCGCGCAGCCGGATCAAGTCTTTCCGATGATATTCCCGATTGTGGCCGCGGCGGCAGATGCCGGAGATTCAGCGGCGCGCGAGATTTTGCACGAAGCGGCCCGTCATCTAGCCGCTCTGGTGGAAATGGTCGCAACTCATGCGGGCCTGCGCGGAGAGAATTTGGGAATCGCGAAAACAGGGGGAACGGTGGGCCGGTCCGCGTTTTATGACGCGCAAGTGGATGAGGCGCTAAAGCGAGCCGTGCCGCGCGCGAAAGTCGGCGCGTTGCAAATGTCGCCAGCGGAGGCGGCAGCACGCGCTGCGAGATATTAGGATGTCCGAGGCGACGACAACTCGCGAACGCGCACTGGTCGCTGCCGGCGAGGAGCTTGCAGCGCTCCTGCACCATCCGTCGGCGGACGTGCTGATGGCGCTGCTGGACAATCCCGCGCTCGATGAAACGAAACTTTGTTTGCTGCTCGAAAGAAAGGATCTGCCGGGCGAAATTCTGGAAGAGGTGGGGCGGCGGAAACATCTGTTGAAAAATTACAGGGTGAAGCGGGCGCTGGCGTTTCATCCGCGGGCGCCGCGACTGATCAGCTTGCGGCTGCTGGGGGATTTATACCTGATGGACCTGGTGCAGTTGACGCTTTCACCCGGCGTCCTGGCAGAATTGAAACGCAGCGCGGAAGAACAATTGCTCGCGCGGCTGCCGCAGCTTCCTCTGGGACAGAAAATCACGTTGGCGCGGCGCGGGCCGGCACGAGTGGCGGGCGCGCTGCTCGCCGATGGCCACGCGAAGGTGATTCCCGTCGCGCTGGACAACCCAAACGTGACGGAAGCGCAAGTACTCAAAGTTCTTTCACGCGAAAAACTGCCGACTGCGCTGATTCCTGCGATCTCGCATCATCGCAAATGGTCCGTCAGTTACAATGTGCGTCTCGCGCTAGTCCGCCACCCGTTGTCGCCGCTGGCGACAATTCTTGCGTACCTGCCGCACATCACGGTATCGGATTTGCGTGAACTCGCCGCGCCGGGTATCGTTCCCGAGAGCCTTCGAAAATATTTGCAAGCCGAAGTGCAGCGCCGGATGCGCACCGGCGGAAGAGGGGAGAAGCAGAGTGCTGCCTCGGAGGACCCTTCCGCGTCCAAGTCAGAATGAGAGGCGCTTATTCCCAAAATGCAATTGCCGGGAACAAAACATCCGCGACCGGCGTCGTATGTGTTGTGAGGAAAGATAGCGTATGCTTGGACGCAAGGAACGGCGATTCTGTCCCGGCGCCGCGGTATGTAATCCCTGGCAGGGGGTTGCACGAGAACTATGGGCAGTGGGGATCATCCGGACCGGCGTCTCGAACGGCGCTGGGCGACGCGGTACTCGTTTCGCGCCGACCTCGAGATCGAGTGGGGTTCCGCGGTACTGCGCGCGAGCACGCGCGATATCAGCGCCAATGGAATGTTTATCGAAGCCGTGGATCCCCTCTGGATCGGCGCGGGCTTCACGGCGCACTTGAATCTCAAGCAGCCGTTAAAGGTCGATTGCTCCGTGAAACGAATCGAACCGGGGCGCGGGATGGGCGTTTCCGTGGCACTTGCCGAATCCGAAAGCCAGAAACTCTACCAGGATCTTCTTTCCTCGCTCTCCGCGACCGGCGCTTGACAGCGATTTATACTAGAGCCGGGCGCTGCCTGGATGGCGTCCAGCCTGGGGAAGAATGACACGCTGCCTTGATTGCGGTTCCGAGCGCACGGCGGACCAGTGCTCCGCGTGCGGGCTGACTTCGGCGGCTGCCGAAGTGATGTTCCGCCGGCGATTCCTGAAGCGCACGATATTTTTTCTTGCCGGGTCGTTGGCGTTTCCCTATGTCAGCCAAATTTATGCGCCGCTCGATCTAGACTTGATGCTGGTGTTCTTCGGCGTAATTTTTTTCATAGCGCTGGCGATTGCCGTGCTGCTCGACCGGTGGGCACGCAATCGCCAGGACCTCGAAGTGCTGAAGCGCATCTACGCGGGTTTCATTCCACTGCCATGGATTCTGGCTGCGACCTTGTTCCTCAACGGAAAATTGGATTCGCCAAAAAAATTGACTTACCACGCTACAACGGTGGTCGGCCGCTACAACATGCCTGGAGTTGTGCGCGGCACGCGACGGGTCTTCGTGCGCTCGTGGCGCGAGGGACAGAAGTACGAGCGGCTGGCGGTGGATGCCGACGATTACGATCGTTTTCAGTCGGGCGATTCCGTGGTCGTGGGAGTCGCGCCGGGGGCGCTTGGGATACCCTGGTACTACGGCGTGTACCGGCGCTGAGGACCGGTAACTAGAAATTTGAAACTGGAAACTGTAATCGGGCTTTCAATAGACCGGCTTGCCGTCGGGTTTCAAAGGGATCTGCAGCTCCAGGATGTGACCGTCCTTGCCGAGGCGGAAAGACACGCGCAGCAATTGCCCGACGTTGCGCTCTTTCCATTCTGAGATTTCCAGGGGCTGATCCGGCGCGTCGGAATTGGACCACTCGACGCTTTCGCCACGCGGCTTTACGGTTTGCGGATCGATTTCGCGAACCTCTTGCTCTTTCATATCGAGGAGCAAGTAGCGCTTCCAGAGATGCACCAAGAGGAGGCCCTTCTTCTCCGAGTGATACATGTTCCACGATTTTGGCGCCTCGCCATTGAATTTCACGATGGCGAAAGCAACGGGCTTCCAAAGTGTCTTTTCGCCGGCCTGCAAGCCGATACTCAAGGAAAGACCCAACAACAGTATCCCGGCGGCGGAAATCAAACGATGGAATCTCATGACTCAGGTAGATGCTCTTTTTCCATTTGGCGGCGGAATCTCCCGCAATCCGTACAAGATTGGTCACTCAGTCCCGGTATTTCGAGTGTACGGAACGGGGCGGCGAAAGTCGACTATAGGCGATGAGGGCGCCTCGTGAAGTTTGAAACAATTCAGTGACACTAGTGTTGCAGTATTTTTGCTTGCCCTGAGGGGATTCACGCGTTACCCTCCCCCTACCTGCCGGACTAAGCCACCCCAATGGGACGAAATTGCGGGAAAGGCCCAACGAGAGTCCAAAGACGAGTCGAGTTTCGCGCAAAGGACGAGGTTGCGCGAGCGAGTGGTCCGTGCAAGTCGAGACGGATACGGCGATAGTCTCGTCCCGAACGACCGCGGCCACCCCAGGTTCCCAGGGAATTAAACTCTTTCTGGAGGAAGATCATGAAAAATCTCGGATACAAGATCGCAGTTGCGACAGCCCTCGCGCTCGCGACGGGTTTCGTTGCGAGTGTGAACGTGCGCGCGCAGAATGATGACCGGCCGCACCGCTTCTCCGCCAAACTTTCGACCTTTAATGAGGTGCCCCCCAAGGGCACGGGCGCTACGGGAACTTTCCAGGCCAGACTCAGCGAAGACGGAACGACCCTGAATTGGACCTTCACATGGTCGGGATTGACCGGCCCACCCCTTTTTGCGCACATTCACTTTGGCCAGCGCGGCGTTAACGCCAACGTAATGACCTTCTTCTGCGGCGGACCCAAGGGAAGCCTGGTTAATCCGCAAAAGCCCGACTGCCCGCAAACCACGTCCGGCTCGATCACCGGCTCGACCACTGCGGCCGACATCGTCGCGCTGAATTCAGGCACGACAGACCAAGGTCTGGACGCAAATGACTTCGCGACCTTCCTCCGCGCCATCCGCTCCGGCGACGGCTATTGCAACATGCATACCACGCGGTTTCCCGGCGGCGAAATCCGCGGACAGATTGCGGTCCATCGCGGCGACGTGGACGACGACGAGAATTAGCTCACGACCAGGCTGGAAGAAAAAGGGACGGACAAAGTCCGGCCTCTACGTAGCCAGGCCGATGCCGGCGATCAAGGCTTCGGGGTCGGGGGCTTGTACGAGATCTGTGTGACAGTTTGATTCACGACATGCTTCGGCGGTTTCTTCTTCGGCGGCTTCCTGACTTCGCGTCTTCGTGCGTCTTTGTTACCCATGGCCAACAGCTTGCCACAGGTTGCTGAGCATAGCTAGTTCCGCGTTGCGGTATTGCTCGTTGTTCAGAGTGTGGGTCCATAAACTGAACTCTTGCCCGTATTGAAGATGACAACTTAACGAAGTACTTAGCGAAAAAATATGGGTTTACCTTAAGATGTCTATACACCCCCGGAGCGGAAGTTTTTGGCTAGCAAGAGGAACGGATGGGTCTGGACTCCGATCACCCCCAGGAAGAACCTCGCCTGACCGAAGACCGTTTGTCTGTTTTTGACAAGCGCCTCATGGGGCGTCATGTGATTTTCTCCTTAGCCGTTGTCTTGGTATATCTCCTTCTTAATCGGCCCGAAGTCATCATGGTGTCTCAGCTTGGATTCACTGTCTGGTTTCCAGCCACGGGACTGGTCCTGGCGGTCATGCTCGGCGTCAGCCCTCGGTATTTTCCGCTAACAGTCTTTGCCGATGTGCTTGCCGGGGCAGCGATCTATCACCAGCCCTTGCGGTCCTGGAGCGCAATAGTGGCTTCCTTTCTCGGAATAGGCGGTTATGCAGTGGCGGCCTATTTATTGCGGGGCCCGCTGAAGATCGACGCGGGGTTACGAAGACGGAGAGACGTGGTGCGGTACGTTTCGATACTGCTGGTAGCAGCCGTTTTCGCTACTGCCATCGGAGTGGCCAGCCTGGCAGCGGACCATACCATTTCGTGGAATCAATACTGGAATTCGGCCTGGGGATGGTACGTCGGTGATGTAGTCGGCCTGGTTGGTTTTGCTCCGTTCCTGCTCATTCACATTCTTCCACGGGTTAGAAGAATGCTATCGCTCCCTCGAGAAAGGACCTTCCAGAAAGAACGGAGAATAAGGGATGCAGAACCGATAAGGCCGGTAGATGTGCTGGAAGCAATCGGACAACTAGCCAGCATTATCTTGGTGCTCTGGATCATGTTTGGGCGAACACTGGGATACAAACAACTCTATTATTTGGCATTCGTTCCAATCATCTGGGTCGCCATGCGCCATGGGATAAAGCGTGTCGTGACCGGCTTGGTTATCTTTAATTTCGGCATTGTCATCGCATTGAAACTTTTGCCGGTGCCGCCAGACTCGCTGACCAAAATTGGTTTGCTGATGCTAACAGTCTCAGGGACAGGATTGATCGTAGGGGCGGCAGTGACCGAGAGGCACCGGATGGCAAAGCAACTGAGCGAGCGGACAGCTTTTCTGAACTCGCTCATTGAGAACAATCCTTTGGGCATTGTCGTTCGCGATCAAGCGGGCCGCGTGCAACTTTGCAACGAAGCGTTCGCAAACCTCTTTCTCTACAGGCGGGAAGAGATTGTCGGACATTCCCTTGATTCGCTGATTTCTCTGCCCGGCGAAGCCGGTGAGGCCAATCCATTGTCAAAACACCCCACTCCGGGGCAACCGGTGCATCAGACCATAAGCAAAAAACGCAAAGACGGAAAGACGCTGGATCTGGAAATGCACGCTATTTCCATTGCTTTGGATGGCCAAATGGAAGGTTCGTACGCGATTTACAAAGACATTTCTGAACAAGTGAAAACGGCTGCGCAAGCACGGGACCATTCCGAGTCGCTTAATCGCCTGGTAAACGAACTCCAACTCCGCACCACGCAAATGACACTGCTCAATGAAATGGGTGATTTGTTGCAGTGCTCGTCGAGCAGTATGGAGGCACATGCAATCGTCGCGCAGACGGCAAGAAAACTCCTGGTAGCTTCCACCGCTGGTGCGCTCTACGTATTTAAGTCGTCCAGAAACTTGCTCGAGGTGGTGGCCCCCTGGGGAGAGTGTTCAATCTCGAGACAACCGTTTGCTCCGGATTCCTGCTGGGCGCTTCGCCGGGGACAACCGCACTGGAGCGAGCATCCTGGCGGGAGCGCGATCTGCCCGCATCTGGAGAATCCCGCTCCAGCAAGTTATCTGTGCGTTCCTCTGGTGGCCCAAGGCGACACTTTGGGCGTGTTGCATGTCCAATACAACCGAATCGAGAGCAACAACAGAACAGAGGCTTTCGAAAGCTTGCAGGAATCCGAGCAGCGGTTGGCCGTCGCCGTGGGTGGGCGCGTTGCGCTCTCCTTGGCAGGCCTGCTCCTGCGGGAAACACTGCGTGATCAGTCGATTCGTGATCCTCTAACGGGGTTATTCAACCGCCGGTTCATGGAGGATACTCTCGGCCGGGAGCTGCAACGGGCGAAGCGCAGGAGTCAACCTCTCGCCGTTGTGTTTCTCGATCTCGATCACTTCAAGCGATTCAATGACATTCACGGCCACGATGCAGGGGATGCTGTATTGCGATCCATGGCCGGGCTCTTCCAGCAGCACTTCCGTGGTGAGGACGTAGTTTGCCGTTTTGGAGGAGAGGAATTTGCGATCATTCTTCCAGAAGCCTCAGCGAAGAACGCAGCCATGCGCGTAGAACAGCTGCGCCAGACGGCCAAAAAGTTCAAGGTTTCCCACAAGGAACAGATACTAGACACCGTTACGTTTTCCATTGGCATCGCCGCCTATCCAGAAGACGCATCGAGCGGCGAGGAATTGCTGCAGATCGCCGATGCATGTCTCTACGAATCCAAAGCGAAAGGACGTGATTGCGTTACAATCGCGGGTCTTCATAAGGCTTGAATTTTCGTCCACGTCCGATGGAGCTTGCGCCTCGTGCGCGCAACGCGCGTTTCTTGAATGGTCGATCACCATGTAAAGCACGTCGATATCTCCTTGGAGTCCCTGAAGAGCCCCTGGGTTAGCGGTCACCGCAGAGGAGCGTAATGCCGGGCTTTAGCCCTCGAGTACTGTGCATTTTCTCTGCCAATTCCTTCTGAAACGTTTCATGGCCTTTTGACACTATGTTTATGCCACAGACCAGTCTCGGTGTTGTGATTTACCAAGGCGAGTCCACAGGGTTCAAAGAGCAAGCTGTGCGACAACTGACTTCCCCTTCAAGAAGGTTTACCTCGCGAGTCGAGGCCCCCGAGGACGTGTGGGTTTACTGGCGCTGCGATGGACTAGACGATGTCTCGCATGTTCAAAATATCAGCTTAGGGGGTTTGTTTATCGAAACGCCGAGGCGAACAGCAGAGAGTACTTCCGTTAGCCTGAGTTTTCTCGTTCGGGAAGGACAAGTCCGTGCCGATGGTATCGTGCGACACGCGATTCCGGGCACGGGAATCGGACTCAAATTCAGGGCCGTGAGGGAGGAAGAGCGGCCGTACCTGGCGGCCTTGATGGCAAGGGTTCGTGCAGAGCCCCGAACGCGAAGCGAATCCTGAGCGGACAACCCATGCGCGGGCCATTTCCGAGGCCACGGGCAAGGGACGTCGCAGCATTCGGTTCTTCAAAAATACTTTCTCTGCGAGGACGGTTTTTCCCCTCTGGAACCCCGCGCAAATTCTCTCCAATTCAAGCTACCGATACCTCATCCGCACAGGCGCAAGGAGCTTCTCTCCCAATGATTTGCTAAAGTGACTCTCTGGCCCCGGCGACAGGCGAAGAGGTACAGTGGTCGCATTGTGCAGTGAGACCGTCTTGCAGGCGAACATTCATCTTCGGCTTGCCATTCCTGGCGATATTCCTGTTTTGCAGGCGCTCATCGCTGCGTCCGTACGCGGCTTGCAGGCGCAGGATTATACGCCGGCGCAGATTGAAGGTGCGCTCAAGACCGTTTTTGGAGTGGATAGCCAATTGATTGCCGACGGGACGTACCTCGTCGCGGAGGCAGTACCTAGCGGAAGTGAGAGCCATGAACCAGAGTATGACGGAGCCGCGAGTCTGATTGCCGGTTGCGGCGGCTGGAGCAAGCGCAAGACTCTGTATGGCGGTGACCGCTGGACGGGCAGAGAAGACGAGCTTCTCGATCCCCTTCACGATGCCGCAAAGATTCGCGCGTTTTTCATCCATCCGGCCTGGGCGCGGCAGGGCATCGGCGGAATGATTCTGGAAGCCTGCGAATCGGCCGCGCGGGCGGCGGGATTCACGCGATACGAGATGGGTGCGACGCTGACGGGGGCAAAGCTCTTCGGCGTGAAAGGTTACGTCGCCGTGAAACCGATCTCCATTCCACTCATGAACGGTGAAGTGCTCCCGGTGATCCACATGGAGAAGCGAGTGTCCGGCACGCCATTGGATTCGGACACGCGCAGGTTCCGGCGGGTATAATGCCGGGCGATGATTTCAGCGGCTGATTTCTTGCGGCGAGTGTATCGCACGCTTGGGCGAGTATTCCCGCGATGCAGCATGATTTCGCAGGCGATTGCGTACAACCTGTTCCTGGCATTTTTCCCGGCGTTGCTGGTCGCGGTGGCGCTGGCCACGAGCCGAATCGGGGGCAAGACCAGTCTGCTTGACCTGATTACGGATTTGACGCGGTTCTTGCCGCCGGGAAGCCAGGCCATCGTTTCGGAGTTCCTGGTGAAGCGCGGCCCGGACACGTGGAAGATCGCGGCCTTGGGCTGGACTGGGACGTTGCTTGCAGGCTCGCAAGTAATGAAGCTGGTCATGCAAGGAATTCACAGCATCTACGGAGATAAGGAGCCGCTGGGATTTCTGCACCGGCAAGTGCGCGGTTTGATGCTGTTGCTGGTGACTATCGCGCCGCTGCTGGGGGCCGCGATACTCGGGATTCTTGGAAAGCCGCTGCGGCGATGGATTGCGCTGGAAATCGGAAAACACACGAATCTGCAAGGCTGGTGGAATTTCTTTTTTCCAGCGATGGCGATTGTGCTGGCGATGATGGCTTTGACGGTGATTTATCGCGTGGCGCGGCCGCGAGAGCACAGTCTGCGAAACGTCCTGCCCGGAGCCATGCTTGCGACGCTGCTATGGTGGCTGGCGAATGTATTGTTTGGCATTTACGTTCGGCGCGTACCGTACAACGTAGTATATGGTGGGCTGGCGGCGGTGATCGGTCTGATTATCTGGATGCAGCTTTCGGCGGTGATTATTTTCCTTGGTGCGGCCTGGAACGCGGAGCTGGCGGAAAGCCGGGAAGCGGTGCGAACTCGTGGCTGAGCAGATCGTACGCGTAGCGTGCTATTCCGGATACAAGGGCGATGAGCGTCCTGTGCGTCTATACTTTCGCGAGAAAGCCCTCGAGATCGTGGAGACCGAAGATCGCTGGTATTCGCCTGGCGCGACGTTCTTCCGTGTGGTCGTGGATGGCGGCGACCGCTACGTTCTCCGCCACGAAGAGGCGCAGGACGTGTGGAGCCTGATCGGGTACCGGGCGATTGCCTGATTGACACAAAAATTAACGAAAGCGTATAGTCAAGGCACTAATCTGCAGTAAGGCATCCCCAAGCGCCGGGCCTCGCGGCCACCGAGGGATGCGGGTGCCAGAAGGGCAGTGATGTCTCACCCAGGTTTCTTCCAGGTCTTCCGGCGTCTCACCATCCTGAGCCTCCTTTGCTGTGCATTTTTTCCCGGCAAGCGTGTGATTGCTCAAACACCCGCGCCAGCCCCATCTGCACAAGACACACAGGCCCAGCCAGATGCGACCGGCAAACCCGCTCAGCCGCCGCCATCTACTGACAATCAAGAGGTGTCGAGCCGCGATACCCCGACGACGTTCAAAGTCAGAGTCAACCTGGTGCTCGTGCGCGTGGTGGTCCGCGATGCGAGTGGCAAGGTTGTCAGTGGACTAAAAAAGGAAGATTTTCAACTGTTTGACAACCGGAAGCCGCAAACGATTTCGTCCTTCAGCCTGGAGACCCCGGAAACCCGCACGGCTTCCGCGGTGACTTCCCCCGGGGCTGCAGGGTATTCGTCAAGCGCCGATCCCATTGCCGGGAAGGCCATTGTTTTGCCGCAGCGATTTGTGTCCATGGTTTTCGATGATGTCCATCTCTCGATGGAGGATTCGACGTTTGTGCGCGACTCCGCCACGCGCTTTTTTGGCTCGCTTGCGCCCAGTGACCGCGTGTCGATGAACACCACTTCCGGACAGTTTGCCCAGGAGTTCACGGATGACCACGAGGCGTTGAAGAAGGCGCTGTTCGGGATTATTCCGCGGCCGCTCGGTGCCAACGGTTTTCATGATTGCCCGGACGTAGGCTATTACCAGGCAGACCTGATCGTGAACAAGTCCGATGGGCAGGCGCTTGCCGTGGCCACCGAAGATGCCGTGCAGTGCGCATTTGGCGGGGATGAGCGCATGGCGGCCCAGGCACAAAACTTGGCGAGAGCTGCGGCCTTTCGGGCCGTTTCAGCGGGAGACGCCTCGTCACAGTATGCCTATCGGCATTTGGAGGATATAGTGCGGCGGCTGGCGAGCATGCCGGGGCAAAGGGTGCTGGTATTTGTCTCGCCGGGATTCCTGCAGACCACGATTCAGTCCGAGGCTTCGGAGCTCGTGGATCGTGCGACGCGCTCAAACATCGTAATCAATACGATTGATGCGCGCGGCCTTTATGTGCCCGACGTGATGGGGGACATTTCCAGCCCAGCACATGACGCGTTTAGGACCGCAGGCTACAAGGCTTCTTACCGAGTGGCCGCGCAATCCGCACAAGACGACGTGATGGCGCAATTGGCGGATGGAACGGGCGGGACGTTTTTTCACAACCGCAACGACGTAGATGAAGCCATGCGAGAAGCGGGCGCAGCGCCGGCGCTCTCCTATTTATTGGGTTTTTCTCCGCAGAACCTGAAAATCGACGGGCGCTACCACGCGCTGAAAGTCTCGCTGACAAACAAGGAAAAATTCAAGATTCAGGCCAGGCACGGGTACTTTGCGCCGCGGTCGATCGCCGATCCCGCGGAGGCAACCAAAGAGGAGATCCGTGAAGCGTTGTTTTCGCAAGAAGAGATTCGCGACCTGCCCGTCGAATTGCAGACGCAGTTTTTCAAGAAAGACGAAGCTGAAGCGCGGCTCGCGGTCTTGACGCATCTGGACGTAAAGGGCATCCGCTTCAAGAAAGCGGAAGGCCGCAACAACGACAAATTGACAATCGTCACGGGAATCTTTGACGAGAATGGGAACTATATTACGGGCGGAGAGAAAATTATTGAGATGAAATTGCGGGACACAACGTACGATCGGCTGAGCCGTTCGGGGTTCACGGTGAAGTCGAGTTTTGACATAAAGCCGGGGACGTATCTGGTGCGGCTCGTCGTGCGCGACAATGAAGGCGCGCAGATGGCCGCCCGGAATGGGGCAGTGGTCATACCTTACTAGAACACCAGGACGCGGTGGTTCAGGCGGAGGTTCTCATGAGTACGAATAGCAGCTGGAACCGAAGAATTCAAATAGGCGCGTGGTTAGCTGCCGGTTTGGCGTGTGCAATTCCCTTGGCGGTGCGCGCCCAAGAGCAGCCCGCGCCGCCACCGCCGCAGGCGGCCCCGCCGGCTGCGCCGCAGCCCGGAGTGATGATCAAGAAGGAGTCGAAACTCGTGCTGGTCGACGCCGTCGTGACAGACAAGAAGGGAAACTACGTCCACGACTTGTCGCAGGCCGATTTCAAAGTTTTCGAAGATAACAAGGAGCAGCAGGTTTCTTCTTTCTCCGCGGGTGTGGATGCGGCTGCCCAAGCGAACGGGCAGCGGCGCTATCTGATTCTTTTCTTTGACAATTCGACGATGGCCATGCCGGACCAGATCCAGGCGCGTGGCGCGGCGAAGAAATTCATCGAGGCCAATGCCGGTCCGGATCGCATGATGGCGGTGGTCGATTTTGGAGGTTCGCTGCGCATCGTGCAAAATTTCACGGCGAACGCAAATTTGCTGCAAGCGGCAGTCTCGGGAGTGAAGAGTTCTTCCGTGGATCCCAACGCGCCGTCGTCGGATGTGCCCGTCACGGTGGCGTCCGCGGGTCTGCCCTCTCTTGGGAATGCCGCGGCGGACTTTGGCGCGCGAAGCATGCTGCTAGCGGTCCGCAGCCTGGCGAAAAACCTGCGAGGTATCCCGGGCCGGAAAATGGTCGTGCTCTTCTCCGGCGGATTTCCGCTGACATCCGAAAACCAATCGGAGCTGACGGCGACCATCGATGCTTGCAACAAATCGAACGTCGCGGTGTATGCACTGGATGCCCGCGGATTGACTGCGCCGGTCCCTGGCGGGAGTGCTCGGAGAAACACCGCGGCAGGCAAGACGCACGCAGTTTCGAATCGGGCGTCGAATCGCAGGGCTTCCGCGCGGCCGCGGATTTTGCTGGCGGCGTTTCCGGCGAGTGCCATGCCTGATCCGCAGCGGCCGGGCGGCGGCGGTACCGGAGGTGGCGGAACGGGTGGTGGCGGGGGAGGCGGTGGCAGGGGCGGAGGCGGTGGGACAGGTGGTGGCGGTACCGGTGGTGGAGGCAGAGGCGGCGGGGGTGGTACTGGAGGAACTGGGGGCGGCACCGGAGGAACTGGTGGTGGGGGCAGAGGCGGCGGTACGGGCGGAACGGGTGGTGGCACCCGGGGTGGGACCGGCGGCGGAACTGGCGGAGGCACGCGCAGCGGGGGCTTCAATCCCGGTTCCAATTACAACAACTCTCCTTTTAACCGGCCGCGAACGATCGTGCCGCAGTTTCCAACTTCGGCTTCGTCGAATCAGCAGATTCTTGCTGCCCTCGCGGAAGGAACAGGCGGATTCACGATCTTCAATACCAACGATTTGCTCGGCGGCCTGGAGCGCATCGGTCGGGAGCAGAATGAATTTTACATTTTGGGATACGTGCCGGCGGACACGCCGGAAGGCAGCTGCCACACGATAAAAGTGAAGCTGAATCGCGGCGGATTAAGTGCGCCTCGCTCGCGCAGCGGTTACTGCAATACCAGGTCGACAAACGTATTGGAAGGCAAGCCGCTCGAAAAACAGCTCGAAGCGCACGCGGCAGGCTCCCAGACCGGATCCATTCATGGAGCGCTCCAGGCGCCGTACTTTTATACCGCGCCGAATACGGCGCGCGTGAACCTGGCGATGGAGCTTCCCCCGGATACCGTGCAATTCAACAAGGAAAAAGGAAAGTATCACGCGAACCTGAACGTCCTGGGCATCGCTTACCGGCCGGATGGGACCATCGGCGCGCGATTTAGCGACACCGTGAACATGGACCTCGAGAAGGATGAATGGAAGGACTTCACCAGGACACCGTATCACTACGAAAACCAATTCGATGCCGCGCCAGGGACGTACAAGCTCACCGTGGTCCTGAGCGCCGGCGGCGACACGTTCGGTAAGTTCGAGAAGCCGCTGATGATCGATGAGTACGACGGAAAACATTTCAGCCTGAGCGGGCTGGTGCTGGCGAATTCCTTGCAGAGGCTAACCGACATTCCTGCCGGGCTGGATTCCGCGCTGCTTGAGGATCGCACACCGCTGGTCGTGAAGGGCGTGCAGATTACTCCTTCCGGCAGCAACCGTTTCAAGAATACGGACAACGTGGTGGTCTATACGGAGATTTATGAGCCACTGCTGGCCTCCGCGAACCCTCCGCTGGTCGGCATGGCGTACACGATTCTCGAACGAGAGAGCAATAAGAAACTGTTCTTCACGGATGTTCAGCGCGCTGATGAATTCGTCCAGAAGGGAAATCCAGTAATCCCCATCGGGCTGAAGGTCAAAGTGAACGATCTGAAGCCTGGCTCGTACCGCTTGCTGATGCAGGCGGTCGATAGCGCCAAGAACAATGCACCGAGCCGAATCGTGGATTTTGACATCGGGGAGTAGGGGACGGCAGGCCGATCGCCTGATTTCGGAACCCCTGCGCGGTTGAAGAGTCATTGAGTCTCAGCGTAAGTCCTTTCCTGGCTGCATGGTGTTAGTCGTACGCTTGAGGCACGCCCGCCAGGCTTCCGCAACTTATTTTCCACGCCAGGGTTATCCTATGGATGAAGGACCAGCTCCCGAACACGCCTGACAGGAGAATGTCATGAGGCTGCAACAACGCCCCGCCTCGCCGTTTTCCCCGAAAATTGCCGCGATGACGAGATCTTTCCTTGCCATGGCCCTTTCGTTCGCACTCGCGTTTTCGCTTGGCTTCGACGTCTCGGCGGCCGCCGCGACGTCCGCGGCTGCAAAAGACAAAAAGTCAAAGCAGGACCCCTCGCTGAAGGGATTGCCGATTTCCGAACTCAGTCCGGATGAAGCGATTCTTCATGCCTTGAACCGCCTCGCCTATGGTCCGCGGCCCGGGGACGTGGAACGCGTCCGGCAGATGGGCCTGCCCAAGTGGATCGAAGAACAACTGAATCCCGGTTCCATCGACGACAAGGCGCTGGAAGCGCGCCTTCAGAACTACCCGACTCTCCGGCTGTCCACCGGCAAATTGATTGACGAATATCCACAGCCGAAACAGGCCGCGAAGCTCGCTGGGTTGACGAAAGAGGAGTTCAAAGAGCAGCAGGCCGAGAAGCGCCGCGCAAATTCTGCGGCGGAGACGGTTGAGCGCGATATGCGCGCTGGACAGGGGCAAGCACCGGCTGGCGGCGATGGTGAAGCGCCGCAGCAGAATGTCGAAGGCTCTCCGGCAAAACAAGAAACGAACGATACCGCTGCGCCTATGAAGATGGATCAGCCGCGCGGCAATCTTGCGACGAACGGCGGAGGCGCGCGCAACGCGCTTGGCGGGGGTGATCCAAACAACGTGCCGCGTGCGATCGCCGACGACAGCAAAAGGCCGCAGCGCATCGTGGCTGAACTGGGGATGGCCAAAGTTACGCGCGCCATTTACAGTAACCGCCAGTTGCAGCAGGTGATGGACGATTTCTGGTTCAACCACTTCAATGTATTTGCTGGCAAGGGCGAGGATCGCTACTACCTGACTTCCTACGAACGCGACGTGATTCAGCCGCACGCGCTGGGGAAATTCAAAGATCTTCTGACCGCGACGGCGAAAAGTCCGGCGATGCTTTTTTACCTGGACAACTTCCTGAGCGCCGATCCGAAGGCCGCGCAGCGCGCTACGCGGCAGCAGAGGCGCCGCGGACGATTCGGCGGGCCGTGGCCGCCGCGTCCGGCGCCAAATCCGCAGCAAGCCGCGAAGAAAAATGAGCGCGGGCTCAACGAAAATTATGGACGCGAATTGATGGAACTGCACACACTCGGTGTGGACGGCGGCTATACGCAGAAAGACGTCACCGAAGTCGCGCGCTGCTTCACCGGCTGGACGATGGACAAGCCGAGGCAGTACGCGGATTTCAAATTCGATGAGAGGCTGCATGATCCGGACCCAAAGTATGTGCTCGGGAAAAAGATTCACGTCGGCGGCATGAAAGACGGCGAGCAGGTCATCGAGCTGCTCGTGCGTCATCCGAGCACCGCGAAATTCATTTCAACAAAATTGGCGCGCCGTTTTGTTTCGGACAATCCGCCGCCGTCGCTCGTGAATCGCATGGCGGAGACTTTCAAATCCGGCGACGGCGACATTCGCGCGGTGCTGAAGACCATGATCTGGTCGCCGGAGTTCTGGTCGCGCGATGCGTACCGCGCGAAGATCAAGACGCCGTTCGAACTCGTGGTGTCCGCGGCGCGCGCCACCGGCTCGGATGTGGACTCTCCGCTGCCGCTGGTGCAGTGGATTGGACGAATCGGCGAGCCGCTTTATCAATGCCAGCCGCCGACCGGCTACGCGGACAAGGCTGAAGCGTGGGTGAATACCGGCGCCCTGCTGAACCGCTTGAATTATTCCCTGGCTCTTGCGGGAAACAAGATGCGCGGCACTCGCACGGATGTGACTTCGCTGCTGGGCATGGATTCGTCAGCGGATGCGAAAGTGGCGCTCGACCGTGCCGTGCAGGTTTTCCTCGGCGGTCACGCGGCGCCGACGACGGTCGAGACGCTCCAGAAACAGTTGGAAAACCCGCAGGTTCTCCAGGCCAAGCTCGATGATCCGCCAAAACAAGTGGATCTCGGCGTGGTTGCGGGGCTGGTGCTGGGCGCGCCGGAATTTCAGAGAAGGTGATGAAGACGCCATGAGCTACAAATGTTGCGAAGGCGTACGAGGCCTCAAATTTTCGCGGCGCTATTTTTTGAAGCAGGGCGGAGTGGCCATGGTGGGCCTGAGCGCGATGCCGGCATTTTTGCAGCGCGCCGTAGCGGCGACGCCCATGCCGAACAAAAAACAGCTTGTCGTTCTGTTTCAGCGCGGTGCTGCAGATGGCCTGAATATCGTCGTGCCGTTCGGCGAGCCAAACTACTACCGGCTGCGTCCTTCGATTGCGATCCCCCGACCCGGTCGGGGCGCGGGAGATGCGGCCATCGACCTTGACGGATTCTTTGGTCTGCACCCGAGCTTCGCGCCTCTAGAACCTCTTTTTCGCAAGAACCAGCTCGCGATCGTCCACGCGGCAGGCTCACCCGATCCGACGCGCTCGCATTTCGATGCGCAGGATTTCATGGAATCAGGCACGCCCGGCTTGAAATCGACGGAAGACGGCTGGCTCAATCGCGCGCTCGAAAGCGTTCCGGAGGAAAATGCTTCGCCGTTCCGGGCCGTGGCGATGGGGCCGAATCTTCCGCGCATGCTGCACGGCAGCGCACCGGCCATCGCATTGCCGGATCTGAAGCAATTCAAAGTGATGGCGCAAGCGCCGGGAACCGGCCAAATCGTCGAAGGGGGCTTTGAAGCCATGTACGCGCAGACCGTGGATCACGCGCTGCACGGCACGGGCACGGAGACGTTTGAAGCGATCGATCTTCTGCGCAAAGCCGACCCCGCGAAGTATCAGCCGGAAAACGGCGCGCAATATCCAACGAGCCGCCTGGGACAGAGCTTGCAGCAGATCGGCCAGCTTCTCAGATCCAACATCGGCGTGGAAATTCTGTTTGTCGATTGCGGCGGCTGGGACAGTCACGTCAACGAAGGCGGCGTGCAAGGCCAACTTTCCAATTTGCTGAAAGATTTGGGTTCCGGCCTGGCGGCGTTTCACCAGGACATGGGCGACCGCATGCAGGACGTCGTCGTTGTGACCATGAGCGAATTCGGCCGCACAGCGAAAGAAAACGGCAACCGCGGCACGGACCACGGCCACGCGAACTGCATGTTCCTGATGGGCGGCGACGTGAAGGGCGGCCAGGTCTACGGCAAGTGGCCCGGCCTGAATGATCACCAGCTCAACGAAGGACGCGACCTCGCGCTCACGACCGACTTCCGCTCCGTCATCGGCGAAGTTCTCTCCAAACACATTGGTGTGAAAGAACTGACGCCGGTCTTCCCCGGCTTCGACAACAATCCCCGCAAATTCCCGGGATTGATAAAGACTCAGGCCGAGACGAAAATTCTCCAGCGGGGGATGAAGTCTTCAAGAGTTTTTTCTCCCTCGCCATGCCCATTTGTGCTTTGACACTTCTGCCCGTCACGGGTAGTCTTGCGCCAGCGGTTGCCGGAGGCGCGGCTCCATGAGAACGACGCGGCGAGAATTCGCGAAGGGGATCACTGGCGCGGTGATGGCCGTCACATTTGCACGCGCTGGGGAACCAGGACGTCTTCCGATTGCGTTTTCAACTCTGGGCTGCCCTGCCTGGGATCTGCAAAAAATTCTGAACTTCGCGGGGGAGCACGGTTTCGCCGCCATCGAATTGCGCGGATTGCAAGGCAACCTCGACTTGCCCTCTCACCCGGCATTTGCGGCTGAACGCATCGCTCAGACGAAGCGCGATATTCTCTCTCGCAGTCTTCGGATCGCCTGCGTCAGCAGTTCCGCCAGCCTGCACGAGTCCGATCCTGAGAAGCGTTCCAAAATTCTGGCGGACGCCCGGCGATTCATCGACCTGGCTTCTACACTCGATGCGCCCTACGTGCGCGTGTTCGGTGACAGCCCTGACTCCGGGCATCCCGTCGTTCCGAGTGACGATTTGAAGGCGCGTGTTGCGGCTGGGTTGCGCGAATTGGGCGACTATGCGGGCCCGCGCAAAGTTACCGTGATCATCGAATCGCATGATGATTTTACCGCTTCGGCCTCGCTCGCTGACGTCCTGCATCGTGCCGATTCCAAATCGGTCGGACTCTTGTGGGATGCTCACCACACGTTTGCGGAATCAAGCGAGGACCCGAAATTCACGGTGCAGCAGCTCGGGCCGTGGATCCGGCACACGCACCTGAAGGACTCAGTGGGCCAAGCTGGTGATCGCAAGTACGTGTTGACTGGCCGCGGAAACGTTCCGATCAAGAAGCAAATCGATGCCTTGCGCTCCGTGGATTACAAGGGCTTCTACTGTTTCGAGTGGGAAAAGGTCTGGCACCCCGATCTGGAAGATCCCGAGATTGCCATTGCGGACTATGCCCGCGTCATCGCCAGTTTTCTTCGCTAGAAACCAGCTAGCAGACGAGCGGCGCGTAGTCGAGCAATTGTAGCAAGAGAGTAAGACCGTAAGACCTCGGCCCGCGACCTCGCGCGGAATACTGATTTCCGCTCGATCTCGGCGAACTCTTGACCCAAATACATCGGCGTGAAGGATCTCAAGCCGGTTTTCCGGGCTTCAACAGTAGTCCGCACAAATTCCCGCAGCCACTAACGAGTACGCCAGATTCTGCGGTAGAGCTTTGCGATGTCCTTTCCAAGGCCAATCAGCAGGGCAATGGACACAAATATGGGAAACAAGTACCAATATCGCCCGCTCATGAATTTTCTTCCGAGCCTTTCACTCCATTTCTCTGCGACATTCTCACGTCCCTCGTACTCAGGCCGGTGAACACGATGGATGTGGTGGCCCCGCTCGTGAAAGAGAACCTCTGATAGTTCCATGTCGCGAATGAATCCTACCCGTAGCCAGCCGCGACCCCACCGCCTCTCAAGATTGTCCACAAGAATTGTGATGTGCGCTGGCTCTCCCCGCCATTCCTGGCTGTAGTAGCCAAGAGCCTTGCCTAACGCGACGCGACGACGTCCCCACGTTTTGCGATCGCGCTCTTTGCGGGAGAGGGCAGAGACATTTGTGAGCACGATTGTATGCAGTCCACGTAGGAATTTTGGTGGAACATCCCGCAACATTCGGCGAACGGCCCTTTCCGCATCGAACGGCGGAGTGTAATTCTGGAAGGCCACAATTATCTCCGGGCCGGGATGCATCTCTTCAGCCATCCCTCACGTAATCCGGTGTGGGCCAGAGCGCATCACTCCCCTGCTTTCAATTCCCGAATCCAAATATTGCGGAAGCGAATCGGGTTGCTGTGATCCTGAAGAGCGAGCGGCAGTTTCTCGGGCTGCGGCGAATACGGAGGACGCGCCTTATGCGCCGTCGGGCCAGAGAGTTCGACGTTGTCCTGCACCAACACGCCGTTATGCAGCACGGTCACTCGGGCGGGGCGAAGGAATTTTCCAGCGCTGTCGAAGCGCGGGCCATGAAAAACGATGTCGTAACTCTGCCATTGGCCCGGAGGACGCGCGGCGTTGACCAGCGGCGGATACTGGCCGTAAACGGCGGCCGCTTGACCATCTGCATAGGTCTTGTTTTCGTAGGAATCCAGGACTTGAATTTCATACAGGCCCATCAGAAAAACACCACTGTTGCCGCGCCCTTGGCTTTCGCCCTTGGGCGGGACCGGCTCGGCAAATTCGACGTGTAACTGGCAATCGCCGAACGCCTCCCGCGTGTAGATGTAGCCGGTTTTCGGAACGGTCTCGAGATAGCCGCTCTCGACTCTCCATTTTGCGGAGCTGCCGTCCTTGTGTGCCCATTTCGAGAGGTCCTTGCCGTCAAAAAGCACGACGGCATCGGAGGGAGGACGCCCCGGCGAGTCCTGGGTGCTCGCTGTTCCCGGATCAACGATTGCAGGGAGCGGGCGATCGGGATCGTGAATTTTCCATTTCGGATCCACTTGCGCGCTGCAGAACGTTGAGAGGCATGACAGAAGAAGAATGCCGATCGAATGGAATAGAAGTTTTCTCATGGTTTCACCCCGTCTCGGAAGCGGTGGGATTCTACCGCAAATTGAAACAATAGAGGACCGGCTGGAGGCGGCCCCACTTTCGTTTTCTTCAATTTCTGACTTTAGACCGTCGACATGGATTCTCGAACAAGTCCTACGCGGCCGAACCCCGGATGCGCATGCCGTAGAACGAGCGGTAGACGAAGACAAAAGAGACGGCAAAGAAAGCGGCCGCGAGGACGTGCGTCAAGTTGGAGCCTTGGGTGGCGGTCATTTGGACGGCGAGTTCGACGGCGAGCAGGCCGAAGAGCGTCGTGAACTTGATCACGGGATTGAGCGCGACGGAAGAAGTGTCCTTGAAGGGATCGCCGACCGTGTCGCCGATGACGGTGGCGTCGTGGAGGGGCGTGCCCTTCTGCTTCATCTCGACTTCGACGATTTTCTTGGCGTTGTCCCACGCGCCGCCGGCGTTGGCCATGAAGATGGCTTGATACAAACCGAAGATGGCGATGGAGAAAAGATAGCCGATGAAGAAGAAAGGTTCGACGAAGGCGAAGGCCAGCGTGGCGAAGAAGACGGCGATGAAAATGTTCAGCATGCCCTTCTGCGCGTATTTCGTGCAAATCTCGACGACTTTCTTGCTGTCGGCAATGCTGGCCGCTGCGGCATTTTCCAGCTTGATGTTGGCTTTGATGAACTCAACGGCACGATAAGCGCCGGTGGTCACGGCCTGCGTCGAAGCGCCGGTGAACCAGTAGATCATGGCGCCGCCGGTGACCAGGCCGAGCACGAAAGGCGCGTGCAGGAGCGAGAGGTTGTTCACGTTTTCGGAGAGGCCTTTGGTGAGTGCCATGATGATGGAGAAAATCATCGTGGTAGCACCAACGACTGCCGTGCCGATGAGCACCGGCTTGGCGGTGGCTTTGAACGTGTTGCCCGCCCCATCATTGGCTTCGAGCATTTCCTTGGCGAGCTCGAAGTTGACGTTGATGTTGTAATCCTTCTTCAGCTGCTGCTTGATGCCGGGGATTTGCTCAATTAACGATAATTCGTAGACCGATTGCGCGTTGTCCGTCACCGGGCCGTAGGAATCCACGGCGATGGTGACCGGCCCCATGCCGAGGAAGCCAAAAGCGACCAACCCGAAGGCAAACACCGCCGGTGCGAGCATCTGTCTCTCGAGTCCCATGGTGCTGATCAGGTAGCCGGCGGACATCAGCAACACCATCGCCAGGCCGATGTAGTATGCAGAAAAGTTTCCGGCAACGAAGCCCGATAGAATCCCAAGCGATGCGCCGCCCTCTTCGGCGGAAGTGACCACTTCCTTGACGTGGCGGGACTCCGTCGAGGTAAAGACTTTGACCAGTTCCGGGATGAGCGCCCCTGCGAGCGTGCCGCACGAGATGATCGTCGCCAGCTTCCACCACTGCGAAGAGTCACCGCCAAGCGTCGGGATGATCTGCGAAGAGATCACGTACGTCAGGGCGATCGAAACGAAGGAGGTGATCCAGACCAGAGAAGTGAGTGGCGCCTCATAATTCATCTTGTCGGCGTTGCCGTATCTCGCTTTGGCGATGAAGCCGTTGATGAAGTAGGCGGCGGCGCTGGCGATGAGCATCACGATGCGCATCACAAAAATCCACACGAGCAACTGGATTTGCAAGGTCGGATTCTTGACCGCGAGCAAAATGAAAGTGATCAACGCGACGCCGGTCACGCCGTACGTTTCAAAGCCGTCGGCGCTGGGCCCCACGGAATCGCCGGCGTTGTCGCCGGTGCAGTCCGCGATGACGCCGGGGTTGCGCGCGTCATCTTCCTTGATCTTGAAGACGATCTTCATCAAGTCGGAGCCGATGTCGGCGATCTTGGTGAAAATGCCGCCAGCGATGCGCAGAGCAGCCGCGCCAAGCGATTCGCCAATCGCGAAGCCGATGAAGCACGGGCCCGCGTAGTCGCCCGGAACAAAAAGAAGAATGAACAGCATCATCAGCAGCTCGACGCTGATGAGCATCATGCCGATGCTCATGCCGGCCTCAAGCGGCGTGTGATAAATCGGATAGGGCTTGCCGCGCAGCGAAGCGAACGCTGTACGCGAGTTCGCGAAAGTGTTCACGCGAATGCCGAACCACGCGACGCCGTAACTGCCGGCGATGCCAACCAGACTGAAGACGAGAATGATGGGAAGAGTGACTGCCGTCGGATGGACGGGAGCCAGCCAGCCGAAGTAGAGCACGATCACGACGGCGATAAAAATCCACAAGACCATAAGGAACTTGCCCTGGGTAATCAGATAAGTTTTGCAGGTCTCGTAAATGAGCTCCGAGATGTCGCGCATGGATTTGTGGACGGGCAGATTTTTCAGCCGCGTGTAAATCACCAGGCCGAAAATCAACCCGAACACGCAAATGACGATTCCGAAAAGCAGGAGCTTGTGGCCGTCAACCCCGAGGAAGGTGACCTGAGAGAGGTCCGGGAGCTTCAGGCCAGCCTCTCCGCCGGCTTCTTGAGCGAGGGACGAAGCCGCGGTGAGCAGCGTTAAGACGGCGCCAGCTAGGCCAAACTTGGTGAGTCTACAGCCGAGAGACCAGGCATTTGCAAGCCAGGTGCGCATTCGCAATCCTCCGTGCATCAGTTGTTTGTGGAGCAAGAATTTCCCCGGTGAGTCCATTCCGGCACACTCTCTCGACCGAGCGCCCTGCAGCGCAACCGCATTTCGAATTGTTCTCATTCCACCGGGAAGAAGCCGCCGCACGCCGGTCTGAGATTACCCCTAAAACCGCCGGCGAAGCACCCTGAACACAGGGTGCAAGGGCTGGCACAAGACGCAGATTTATAACATTTCGCGGAGCGGCAGGTCAAACCGGCTACTAGGCGTGGGCAGGCCTTTATCGTATCGCCTCGGATACGCTGCCATCGCGTTCCTGCAAACCGATGGTAACATTCCAAAGTCCTTAGGGGCCGAGCGATCCATTCCAGACGGGGGTCCATGGGTAACATGCAATTGGTAGAAACGGCGCCGAGCGCGTCAGCAGCGGAGTGCGCATGAGGCACCATTTTTTCATCACCGGCACGGACGCGGGCGTCGGGAAGACGACGTTATCGGCTCTGCTATGCGCTGCGCTGGACGCCGTTTATTGGAAACCGATCCAAACCGGCACGCTCGAAGGCTCAGACCGTGTGACGGTGATGCGGCTGGCGGGAATCGGCACGGATCGAACACTCGATGAGGTGTACAAATTCGTTCCGCCGGTTTCGCCGGACCTGGCGGCGCGTTGGGCGGGAGTGGAGATTGATCTCGGGCGCATCAATATGCCCAGTAGTTTGATCAACGACTGGCTGATCGTCGAGGGCGCGGGCGGGGTGCTGGTGCCCATTAATCAGAAACAGTTCATGCTGGATCTGATGGTGAAATTTAAGTTGCCGGTGATTGTGGCGGCGCGGAGCGGGCTGGGCACGGTGAATCACACGCTGCTGACGCTGGCCGCGCTTCACGCTGCGGAACTGCCGGTGCATGGCGTGGTGCTGATCGGCGATCAGAACCGGGAGAATCGCGAAACGATCGAGCGCTTTGGCCATGTCCGCGTGATCGGGGAAATTCCCAAGCTGCCGAATCTCCATCGGACGGCGCTGATGCAGGTTTTCATGAATCATTTCGATCGCGCTGCCTTCTCGCAGTAATTGCACGCGCGATTTTCTTCGGCTTCACCGAAGGCAAATGCTACTCCCCTGCATATTTTGAGAAACGGACTGGAGAAAATATCTTTGCCATCGAACTTGAGCGGATGGAAGCAGAAAGTTGTGGCGTTTGCGACAGGGCTGGGGGCGCCGGGGCTTTTTCTTATCTCTTTTCTGGATTCTTCCGTGCTGACATTTCCGGTGATCAACGATTTGCTGCTGATCGAGCTGTCCATCCAGCGTCCGGCGCGGATGCCGCTCTATGCGTCGATGGCGGCGCTGGGGTCGGTACTTGGATGCGTACTTCTTTTTTTCATTGCGGAAAATGGCGGGGAAGCGCTGTTTCACAAGCACGCGGGCAAAAGAGCTCAGGCCATCCATAACTGGGTGGTGCACAACGGATTTGCCGGCATGCTGGTCGCGGCGCTCCTGCCCCCGCCGACGCCCTTCAAGATTTTTGTGGTCGCGGCGGGCGTGTTTGAAGTGCCGTTGCTCAGCTTTATCTCAGCCATCACGTTGGCGAGGCTGATCCGGTACTTCGGCATCGGCTACCTGGCGATCCGGTATGGAGCGAATGCGCTGCCCTATCTGGCGGCACACAAATGGCGGGTGACAGCAGTCGCGATTGGGCTCGTTGTAGCGAGCTATGTGCTTTCTCGTCTGATACTTAGGCGTCGGCCGGGTCCCGAATTGAAAAAATAGTTCGTCATTACCCCCCACCCCCGGGCATTTGGATGGTTATCAAACCAAAGGACTTACGGGAGGGGCAGTTTGGAACTGTATCAAAGTAAAGGACTTGCAAAACGTTATTTTGCGAGGCTTTCGTAAGGATATCAAAAAAAAAGGTTTAGCGGTTGGGCGACAGGCGGTCCGGCTAACCTAAGGCTTTATGGCTAGGCGACCGACGTAAGCCAAGAAAAGCGGCAGTAGGGCTGCCGCACTCCCAATTCTTCCTGTTAAAGATATTAAGGCGAAAAAAAAGTTCGGTCAAGAGGCAGATTGCGCCGACAAATGGGACGCTGAGCTATTCCCACCAGAATTCCCGTGAGACCGGATTCCAGGTGAGCTGCTGGGAGAGGATTTTGCCTGCAACATCTGTGTCGATGGTGGCTTGAACGCGCAAGCCGGACCGTACGTCGCGGGTGTAGGGAAAATCGCGCAAGGTAATCTGGAAGCCATCGGAAGTTTTCTCGACGCTGGCTTTGGGAAAGCGCGCGGCCTGCAGGAGCCGACGGGCGACGGCGGTGTTGCGGGCGGCGTCCAGGGCGGGCGAAGGTTCGGGCTTATAGGATGTCCGGGCGGAATCCGGATCGAACTTTGCAGCGGGCCCGACTTCGACTTCCACTTCATGAAGGGCGCTTTCGGTTTCGATGATGCCGTGCCAGCGGAAGGGCGAGCCGGATTCCGCAAAGGCTGCGACCCTGCGGGGCGATTCGCCGCGATAAGTGCGCGATTGAGCTGCCGCCACGGCGTTGCTGTGGAGGATGGCGCGCGCCCCGAAGTACAGGAGCATCGCTGCGAGGGCGACGGATGCACCGATCCTTCCTTTCGGACCTTTTGACTTGGCGCCGATTTCATCGGTGACTAACCCACTGAGTGTCGGGAGAAGGATTCCGGCAAGAAGAATTCCCAGGACCCACAAGTCGAGGTGGGCGACCCAGTCCAGAGCAAAGCGGCGCGGGGAGAAGGGCCAAAGGAGTTCCACGCCTGCGCTTTGGCAGAGATCCATGAGCAAATGAAGAACGGAAGCGCACAGCGCGGCGAGAAAGATGGCGGACGGCGAGGTTTGTTTTTCGGCTGAAGGCGGCTTGCGCAGGAGAAACGGAACCGTTGCGAGCAGAGAGAAGAGAATGGCGGCAAGGAGGGAATGAAAGTAGGTGCGATAAAAGGTGAGGAAGGCGGAAGGGCCGAAACGAGCGCTCTGGCCATCGAGGTCGGCGATCGTCCCCGCAACCAGCATGGCGAGCGTGGCTGGGCGAGCGAGGCGGGGGAATGCCGCGCGCTTCAAGACGTAGGACGCGAGGCCGTGCGTGATAGGATCCACGGGTAAAGTTATCTCATGAATTTAGGGAACTGGGCGACGGATAGGGTCGCGACCCGAGAAGACTTGCCGCGCTCCAAGTGGCGGCTCCTACAAAGCACCGGTCTGAAGACCGGGCACTACGATGGGGTACTCGGGACGAGGAGCTTCAGGGCGCGGGGGATGATCTTGAATTCGACGGGGAGGCGCGCGAGAGGTTCGCCGTCCACCTGGGCGTAGATGGGATTCTTGTCGAGGGGCTCGCAGACCAGCGCTTTGGCTTTCCAAAAATGGACGCCTTCCGTCTCCCGCAAATCGCCGAGCCACAGACTTGGCAAGTAGCTCAGATACCTAAGGCCGCTCTGCGTCGTAAGGGCCATGAGTTCGAAGTGGTCTTCAAATAAATCCGCGCCGGTGGTGATCTTGAAGGGGCCGCCGTAGTTTTTGGTGCGGCCGACGATGACCAGAGATGCTTCGATCACTCCTTCGTTGGTGGCGACTCGAAAACGCGGAAAATTGTAGCTGAAAAGCTGCCGAGCGCCTTGCCACCAGTACGCCAAAATGCCGAGGCGAGCTTTGAGATCCAAGTCGATGCCGTAAACGATCATGCCATCCGGGCCCGCACCGCCAACGCTCAGGAAATACTTTTTCTTTTCAGGCTGTTCGAGCGGAGTGGCCAAACCGAGCGCAATTTCTTTCACGGTGCCGCGAACCAGCTTTTCCGCGGCGCTGGGGATGTCCCAAGGCAAGGCCAGTTCTTTTGCGAGAATGTTCGCGGTTCCGCCGGGAAGCAACGCGAGAGGAACGCGGTGTCCGTTTTTCTGCGCTGCAAGACCGTTGACGATTTCGTTCAGCGTGCCGTCGCCGCCGCAGGCAATGACAAGGTGGCGGCCTTCGTCGGCGGCGCGCTGCGCGATTTCGGTGGCATGCCCCGGGCCGGTGGTTTCCGAGAGATCGGTTTCGATGCCGCCGCCGGCAAAAAGGCGCCGCGCTTCATCAAGCAGGCGCCGGCGGCCGCTGCCGCCGTTGCCGGCGTTCGGGTTGTGAATCAAAAGAGCGTTTCGCAGTCTGAAAGTCATTGATGGTTTAAGGGCGTCCCGTTCGTATAGTAAGAGATTCATTCTATATAATGTCAGGCGCTTTCCAGCACACTCTTCTGCTGAGGGTTTCATGGCCAAAGCCGCACCCGCCGCCGTCAAGAAGGAGATCGAAAATCTCCGCGAGAAGCTGCGCCACCACGAATATCAGTATTACGTGCTGGACGAGCCGGAAATCTCGGACGCGGCGTATGACCGGATGATGAACCGGTTGAGGGAGCTGGAGGCGGCGTATCCGGAACTGGTGACGCCGGATTCTCCGACAGTCCGCGTGGGGGGAGCGCCGCGCGATGGATTTTCCACGGTGCGTCACGCGCGGCCGATGCTGAGCCTGGACAACGCGTTTTCCTATGATGCGCTGCGCGAATGGGACCGGCGGGTGCGCGAAGGAAGCGGGCAGCAGAAAATCGAGTACATCGCGGAGCACAAGTTTGATGGGCTTAGCATTTCGCTTCAGTACGAGGATGGAGCGCTCGCGCGGGGCGTGACGCGCGGCGACGGCACGACGGGTGAGGACGTTACGCCGAATGTGAAAACGATTCGATCGATTCCGCTGCGCGTGGATGCGGCGACGCTGAAGAAGATCAAGCTGCGGGCGGATTTCGAAGTGCGCGGCGAAGTGATGATGACGCGGAAAGCGTTTGAAGCGCTGAACCGGCAGCAGGAACAGATTGGCGGAAAGATTTTCGTGAATCCACGGAACTCGGCGGCGGGGGCAGTTCGGGTGCTGGATCCGGCGATCACGGCGGCGCGGCGGCTGGATTTTTTCGCGTACTACCTGCTCGTGGATGGAAAAGTGCCGTTTGCGAAGCATTCGGAGTCCCTGCAGGCTTTGAAGCAATTGCGGTTCCGCGCTTCAGATGATTGGAAGCTCTGCGTGGGCATCGAGGCGGTAATTGCGTACTGCGAGGAGTGGGACGCAAAGCGCGAGAAGCTGCCCTACGAAATCGATGGCGTGGTGATCAAGGTCAACTCCATTCCCATTCAAAATGAACTGGGTTACACGTCCAAAGCGCCGCGCTGGGCGATTGCGTACAAGTATCCGGCGCGGCAGGAGACGACGGTCGTCAACGACATCATCGTGCAGGTGGGGCGCACCGGGACGCTGACGCCGGTGGCGGTGCTGGAACCGGTGCAAGTGGGAGGCGTCACTGTCAGCCGTTCCACGCTCCACAACATGGATGAGATCGAGCGGCTGGGATTGCAGATTGGCGACACGGTGCTGATCGAGCGGGCTGGCGAAGTAATTCCGCATGTCCTGAAAGTAGTGAAGGAAGGGAAGCACCGGAAGCCGTTCAAGATGCCGAAGCATTGCCCGGAGTGCGGCAGCGCGATTCACCATGTGGAAGGGGAAGTGGCGTACCGGTGCGTGAACGCGGCGTGCCCGGCGAAGCGAAAGGAGTCGCTGCTGCACTTTGCGGGGCGGCATGCGATGAACATTGACGGGCTGGGCGAGAAGATCGTGGACCAGCTTGTGGACAAAGGCCTGGTGAAGGATGTGGCTGATCTTTATTCGCTGAAGCTCGAAGACTTGGCTTCACTGGAGCGAATGGCGGAGAAATCGGCGCAGAACCTGCTCGATGAAATCGAAGCGAGCAAGAAGAATAGTCTGGCGCGGCTCATTTATGCGCTGGGCATACAGTTCGTGGGCGAGCGCACGGCGCAGTTGCTGGCGGAACACTTTTCTTCGCTGGAGGAATTGGCAGCGGCGAAAGAAGAGCAGCTCATCGAAGTGCCGGAAGTTGGGCCGAAAGTTGCTGCCAGCATTGCCGAGTTTTTCTCCGAGCCCGCGAATCTCAAGCTCATCAAGAAATTGAACAAAGCGAGCGTACATCCGACGGCGGAAAAGCGCAAAGTCAAGAGCGACAAATTTGCGGGGAAGTCTTTTGTCTTCACAGGTGGCCTCGCGAATCGCTCGCGAGAAGAGGCCGGCGAAATCGTGCAGCAGCACGGCGGCAAGGTTTCCGGCTCGGTCAGCAAAAAGACCGACTATGTCGTTGTGGGGACCGATCCCGGATCGAAGTACGACAAAGCCAAAGAACTGGGCGTGGCGATCCTCACGGAACAAGAATTTGAGAAGTTACTGGGACTGAAGTAGTGGGAAAATCTACTCCGTATCCTTTTCATCTTCCTTCGGTCCAAAAAAGCGGAACGTCCGTTCTGCGAGCCAACCCACCGCGATTCCTACCCGACGTGGAAAGAAGAATCCAGCAAGAACAATCGTAATGAAGATTCCAAAAAGGACGTGCCAATGAGCTTGGGAAGTTTCTTGGAGCCATCGCCATTGTGGTCCAAGTTTCTCTGCAATAAAGAAAACTACAAACGCAAGCGCAATTATGCCCAGGGACGAGGCCAGGAGTTTCAGCGAATCGCCAGGGGACCTCTCGCCGGGTGGAGCTAAGTCCCACATCACCATCAGATAATGATCGCCACGGCGCAAGCATCTGATGGCAAGGTCCCAGTTCTTGCGAGCTGCATCGTTCTCTTTGCGCAGACGATAATAGGCGTGACGGAGAAGCCGCGAAATTTTGACCTCATACTCGTCTGTGTCATATTCCGCCTCAAATTCATCGTTCAGCTTGAGTGGATCTTCGGGAACGTAGCCGCTTTCGGTGAAATACATCATCCGTTTTTCAAGATCGGATAGAGGTACACCTTCGAGAGCAGCCTGCTCCGCAGTTTGCGCGACGAGAAGATCCTTGGCTTCGCGAGCCCGCATCGGCTGGATTGTAGGTTTCATTTCTGGTTGGAACAAGTACAAATTCTGTATGTTCTCCGATGTATAATAAGAACTGGCGGGCGGGCCGGGTGATCGCTGGCCTGGTCATCGCGAGATGGCTGGGCGGGAGGAAAGTCCGGACACCGTCCTGAGGCACGCTCTTCACTTTGTGAGGGGCGGAACTCTTGACAGGGCAACGCGCCTGGTAACGCCAGGGGGCTTGCCACGCAGGGTCTGCCGGAAGGCAGAGTTACACGCTTCGGCGTGTGGCGCCGGGTTCAACCCGACGCGGTGCGGCTGAGCTACGGAAAGTGCCACAGAGAATAGACCGCCGGCGGAGCGCAGCACGGTGGCATCGCGCAGGGAAACCTGCGAGACGTCTTCGAAATGCACGCAACGTTTGGCAAGGGTGAAAAGGTGGGGTAAGAGCCCACCGCTCCGGTGGCGACACCGGAGGCACGGAAAACCCCGCGTGGTGCAAGGCCAAATAGGAGGGGAGAGCCGGCCCGGCTCGTCAGAACCCTCGGGTAGGCTGCTGGAGTCACGGTGCGAATCGTGACCTAGAGGAATGATCGCCGCGATACGCAGTTCGCTTCGCGAATTGCGCGCCGCACAGAATCCGGCTTACAGGCTCGTCCGCCATTCTTCTTTTATTTTGAGACAACGTAGCTTGACTACGGCCCTCGTAGCGCCCAGATAGCGTCCACTCCGCGAAAAGACTTTGCAATCGTCGATCAGTTCCCTGAACTTCTCCGCGCCCGCGCATCTCCTAAGCGATGTCCAGATCCTTCCAAGCAATTGACACCATGCCCGCGGTTCGACATGTGCACCTCCGGTTCTAGGGCGCAGGTCAGCCCGCTCTCCGCTTTTATGCTCCTCGTTATCAGTGCTTTGCATCGACTCTTCGCTCTCCTCGCAAAAAGGCATGCGGCGTGCTTTCTCAACGGAGCGAGCAGCAGCTTGCAAGAAATCGAAAGTGATGCGGATCACCGCTGCGTTCGCGAAATAGAGTGTGGAGCCCGAGTTCCATATCAACTCCATGAGCGAGGATCCGTGAAAATAAGCCAACTGAACTCGTTCAGTCCTCGGCGAAAGGCCAATTCAGCATGAATGCAATCACGTGGGAAAAAAATAAGCTCGGATTTATCGGAGTCGGCTACATGGGCCGGCCGATTGCGCAGAGGTTGCTTGAATCCGGCTTCAAGCTGACCGCTTATGACCGCAACCGCGGCAAGGCGGAGGAGTTAGTTCGATACGGCGGTACCGTCGCGGAAAGTGTTGCGGGCCTTTCCTCCAGTTGCAACGTTGTGTTGTCGTGCCTTCCGAGCGACGAAACTGTCCTGAACGTTTACAAAGAACAGGACGGCGTATTCGCCAATGCGCATCGCGGCTCACTGGTCATCGACCTAAGCACGGTGTATCCCGAGACCTCGCAAGAACTCTCGAGACTAGGTTCAGAGCGGGGAGTTGAGGTTCTCGACGTGACTATATCGGGGAGCACTCCTGCCGCCGAAAGGGGGTTGCTGACTTTGTTCGGCGGTGGTGACAAAGCATGTTTTGAGGCCGCTGAGCCGATTTTTCGCGCGATCGCGCAGAAGTATTTTTATCTGGGGCCGAGTGGTTCCGGAGCGACGATGAAGCTTGTGGCGAACACCCTGCTGGGAATTGGAATGCAGGCGATTGCCGAAGCCGTCGCACTCGGTGAGAAGGCTGGACTTGATCGCAATCGCTTGCTCGATGTGTTGTCCCAGACTGCGGTGGTTGCTCCAGCGCATATGGGCAAACTGCAAAGAGCGATGAAGAGCGACTACAGCCCGCAATTTCCGTTAAGGCTCATGAACAAGGATTTCGGGTTGATTCTCAATCTCGCGGCTGCCGTTGGCGCGCGAATGCCCGCAGCGGGAGCTGCTTTTGAGATCAATGCGAGGCAATCGGACGAAGGAGCGGAGCAGGATTTTTCGGCGGTGATTCTGCGGATGGAAAAGGAAGCCCATTTGGATTTTACGGGCGAAGGGCGGATTCGAAAAATTGCAAATAAGGGAGGTCAATCATGAACAAGAAAGAGCTTTCTGCAAGTGGGGCTGGAGACGTTTCGCTCGGCGAGGAAATTTCTGTGCATCGTCTCGGATTCGGGGCGATGCGCCTAACCGGCGAAGGCATCTGGGGGGCGCCAAGAGATCGCCAAGGAGCGTTAGCGGTTCTTCGCCGAGCCGTGGAGCTTGATATCAATTTCATTGATACCGCGGATTCTTACGGGCCAAACGTAAGCGAGGAACTCATTGCCGAAGCGTTGTTTCCTTACCCGGCTGGCCTTGTGATTGCCACCAAGGGAGGCTGGAACCGTCCCGGCCCGAATCAGTGGACCCACGATGCAACCCCCTCGCACCTTCGCAAGGCAGTCGAGGGGAGCCTGAAGAGACTACGCTTGGACCGCATCGACGTTTATCAACTGCACATTCCGGACCCTGTCGTCTCGTTTGAGGCATCGGTGGAAGCCCTGGCTCGGATGCGAAAGGAAGGCAAGATTCGCCTGGTCGCGTTGTCCAACGTCACACAAGAGCACATCGAGCGAGCGCGTAGAATCGTTCCTATCGTCTCCGTGCAGAACCGCTATAGTTTTGCCGACCGCGAATGGGACTACGTGGCGGATTATTGTGAGCGCAATGAAATTGCTTTTATTCCCTGGTTCCCACTGGGGGCAGGCAAAGTTGCCGGCGAGGTGCTCAATCGAATCGCGCAAGCACGCCGTGCGAGCCCCACGCAAATAGCGCTGGCCTGGCTCCTGCGGCGATCCCCCATTATGCTGCCCATCCCAGGGACTTCCTCGATCGAACATCTCGAGCAGAACGTTGCGGCCGCTTCCCTGCGCCTAGCCGAGGAAGAATATAAACAGCTCTCTCGCGTTCCCGAGCTGGTGGCATCACGGTGATAGAAAAGGTCTGGTGACTTCTACCACGGGCGAAACAGAGAGGTCTTCGAGTTTACCATGCGACGCACGGCAAGCCTTCCGGAGGGAGCGTCACGGCAGGCCCTTCTACGAATTTCCCAGTACGCGCAGGAGCGGATCGCACCGGTGCCGCCGGTTCGAGGCAGCGAGCCGGCATCGCAAGATCTTCGCCTTCTCGAATGAAAGTCAGGCGGTCCCGACTGTGATCCCAATCGATGTAGACCAAGTCGCCAGGATGTACTTGATCCGTGGCAAGCAGATTGGCAAGAGGAGAGACAACATGGCGCTCAATGGCCCGCTTGAGATGCCGCGCACCATAGCGCTGGTCCGTACCTTCCTGAAGTAAGAATTCCCTGCCCGGACCTGTTACCCGAAGGAGAAATTGTCCCTTGGCAGTTTCGAATACTCGCTGCTGGACCTGAGCCAGCTCGATCTCCAGAACTTGTTCCAAGTGATCCCTCCGCAAGGGGTGAAAAACAACCACCTTGTCCAGGCGGTTCATGAATTCGGGCGAAAATTTGCGCCGTGCAGCTTCTACGGCGGCACGCTTCACCTTCAGGTCCAATCCCGTAACGGGCTTATCGTTTGGCTGAACGAAGCCCATCCCGCCGCTCATGAGTTCCGAGATTTCGCTCCCACCCAGATTGGAGGTCAGGAAAATAACCGTCCGGGACAAATCTACACGGCGATTGTCGCCCAAAGTCAAAGTCGCCTTGTCCAGCATGCCCAGCAGAAGCTGCCATAGAGCATCGGAAGCCTTTTCAATCTCGTCAAACAGCAGGAACGACAGCTTCAACTTATCCGTGTGGCTCTGTGCCAAGGCTTCCTGGGTGATAAGAGGATGTGTTTCACGATGACCTAAATAGCCCGGAGGTGAACCGATCAGCTTGGCAATTTCGTGGGAATGCTGAAATTCGGCGCAATCCACCTTAATTACCGCGCTGGCATCACCGAAGAGAATCTCCGCGGCCGCTTCGACAACACGCGTTTTGCCCGATCCGGTGGGCCCCAAGAACAACAGGTTGCCGACTGGCCGTCCCTGCGAGTTCAATCCGGCGCAAAAGACCTGATGTAGGTCCACCAGCGCCTGAACTCCTTCTTCCTGCCCGATGATCTTGGCCCGCATGGAACCGTGGAAGTCACGTGTTACCTTGCTGCGGATTGTCAGGTCCAATTGCTGTCTGGCCGCGGCTCTCATTTCGTGCCTCCCTGCGTCCGGCCCCCGGCGGGCGAGACTCAACCTTTGACAATGCATGGGTAGTGCCATTCCTTTAGCGACGAAATGCGATTGAAAACCGCGCAAAGTGGTTTGTTTGGGGATATTCCTCGGGCAGAGATGCTGGCTATGCGTTGACACTGTCACGCGGTTGACAGAAGACCTCTGATGTTAAGATTTTGATTGCAGGGATCAACACCCTGTAATGCCGGAGTAGAAGTATGCCTAGTTCCAATCCTCTTCTGTGGCCCAGGCCGCCTGTAACTTGGGGCTATGGGATTGCGGTTCTATCGGTCATCGCAGCACTGATCATTTCACGGTGGCCGGCGCTTCATTTGCAAGATGCTCCCGTGTCGCTGTTTCTTTGCGCCGTCATATTAAGCGCGTGGTTCGGTGGAGCCGGGCCGGGATTGCTCGCTACCGCTCTATCCGCTTTCGCCTTCTACTATTACTTCCTGCCTCCGATCTATTCCTTGGGTGCAAAGCCCGGGGAGATCCCACGCTTTCTCGTGTTCACGGTGTCAGTCTTGTTTGTCGGGTCGCTGAGCGCTGCACAAAGGAGCGCCATGGAATCGCTTCGGCGCGCCCGCGATGACCTGAAAGAGACAGTTCAAGAGCTCCAGAGAACCAACGAGGCGTTGCAAGCAGAAAGTCGGGAACGCAAGCGGGCGGAAGAGGCTTCGCGCCAGGCGCAGGCGGATCTAGCGCACGTCAGCAGGGTGACCACCATGGGAGAGCTGACTGCCTCCCTGGCGCACGAAGTGAACCAACCGATTGGCGCCGCCGTCACCAACGCCAACACCTGCATTCGCTGGCTGGCGCGCGACACCCCAAATGTGGAAGAAGCGCGCGCGGCGGCCATGAGAAGCGCGAAAGACGGAATGCGTGCGGCGGAAATCGTCAGCCGGATTCGGCTGCTCTTCAAGAAGGGTACTCCGCAACGGGAGTTCGTAGACATAAACGAAGTCGTTCGAGAGATGATCGTCCTCCTGCGCGGCGAGGCGACGCGACACAACATATCCGTCCGGACAGAGCTGGCGGCAGAGCTTCCCCCGGTCCTGGGAGATCGCGTGCAATTGCAACAGGTGTTGATGAACCTCATGCTCAATGGCATGGATGCGACGAAGGATGTGGATGGGACGCGGGAGCTCGCTATCAAGTCGCAGCGAGCGGAAAACGAGCAAGTTGTGGTGACCGTCAGCGATACTGGAGTGGGGCTGCCCGCGCAGCAGGCGGACCAGATCTTTAAGGCGTTCTTTACCACCAAGCCTCACGGCACGGGTATGGGACTCTCCATCAGCCGGTCGATCGTTGAGTCGCATGGCGGCCGCCTGTGGGCTACCGACAACTCTCCGCGCGGAGCCAGTTTTCATTTCGCCCTGCCCACCAAAGCCGAGGCAAAGGAATGAACTCTGCAGACGCTCGCTGGTATCAGGGAGACGGTTAGTTTCTAATTGAAGCGCGGCGCGACTGTTCCGCGCGGCAACCGGATGGAGTCACATGGCTGCCGTGAACTTGATTGGCTCGTACAACTACCCACTCGTGGCGCTTTCGGTGTTGATCGCCATCTTTGCGTCATACGCTGCTCTGGATCTTGCAGGTCGTGTAACGGCCACAAGCGGTCGGACTCGGGCGGTTTGGCTGCTGGGCGGGGCCGGCGCGATGGGGACTGGCATTTGGTCCATGCACTACATTGGGATGCTGGCCTTCATCCTACCGATTCCTGTGGCCTACCATTGGCCAACCGTTCTGCTGTCACTGTTTGCGGCCATTCTCGCTTCGGTCGTTGCGCTGGGCGTGGTGAGCCGGCGGAAAATGGGTTGGTTCCGAGCGCTCGTCGGAAGTGTCCTGATGGGTGCGGGTATTGCAAGCATGCATTACATCGGCATGGCCGCCATGCGTTTACCTGCCATATGCCAGTTTAATTCCTTTCTCGTTGTCCTGTCCGTCGTGTTCGCGGTTCTGATTTCTCTCGCCGCGCTGTGGATTACCTTTCACTTCCGACATGAGAAAACGGGGATCGGGTGGGAAAAGTTAGGCGGAGCCGTCGTGATGGGTGCCGCGATCCCCGTCATGCATTACACCGGCATGGCTGCCGCCAGTTTCACCCCCTCCGGCATGCCGACGGACCTGTCCCATGCCGTGAGCATCTCCACGATTGGTACCGCCGGAATTGCCGCCGCCACCTTTATCGTCCTCGGGCTGGCTCTGCTGACGTCCTTGGTGGATAGGCGATTCGCTGCCGAGATCTTGGAACTGCAGGAAGAGAAGCTGCAGCGAAGCGAGGCGTACTTGGCGGAAGCGCAGAGGCTCACGCATACGGGGAGTTGGGCCTGGCGGGTGACGGGAAGAGACGTCTTGCATGTGTCCGAGGAATGGTACCGCATATATGGCTTCGATCCAGAAAAGGGCATGCCGGGTTGGGAAGAACGGCTCCGGCGCGTTCATCCAGAGGATCGAGCCAAGTGGCAACGGGCAATCGATCGAGCAATCGGTGAGAAGTCGGGTTACCAAGTGGAATTCCGAATCCTTCTTCCGGACGGCACGGTCAAATACATCCACACCGTCGGCCATCCTGTTTTGAACGCATCCGGGGATTTAGCGGAATTCGTGGGTAGCGCGACGGACATCACCGACCGAAAACGGGCCGAGGTGCTGCTGGCCGGGGAGAAACGGCTTCTCGAGATGATAGCCAGGGGCGATTCTCGCGCTCTCATCCTCGAGGGCGCATGCCGGCTCGTCGAAGAACTGGCCAGCGGTTCTCTGTCTTCGATACTTCTGTTGGACCCGAGCACCAACTGCCTTCGGCACGGCGCAGCGCCCAGCCTGCCAATAAACTACGCTGAGGCAATCGATGGTTTGGTCATCGGTGCGTCTGTGGGTTCGTGTGGGACGGCCGCTTACCGGGCACAGCCAGTGATCGTCTCAGATATCGCCACTGATCCGCTGTGGGCCGATTTCCGCGATCTAGCGTTGGCGCATGAGCTGCGCGCGTGCTGGTCCACGCCGATACTTTCCTCAACAGGCAGGGTGTTAGGGACCTTCGCGACCTACTATCGCGAAGCGCGTAGCCCCAGTTCGCAAGAGCATAATGTCGTAGAGCGGATCACCCATCTTGCGAGTATAGCCATCGAGCGCAAGCAGGCGGAAGAGAAGCTGCGGCAGAGCGAGGCCTATTTAGCGGAAGCCCAGCGGATGACCCGGAGTGGAAGTTGGGCTTGGAACGTGCGTACAGGTGCTGTCTTCTGGTCGCAAGAGACCTTTCGCATTTATGAATGTGACCCCGAGAAAACTATCCCCTGTTGGTCGTTCATTCTCGAAAGGGTCCACCCGGAGGATCGGTCAGGAGTCGAGCAGAGAGCAAAAAGGGAGTCCACACGAAAGGACATGCTGAATTCCGAGGGTGATTTTCGAATTGTTTTTCCGGACGGAAGGATAAAGCACCTTCACTCTATTGCTCACCCTGTGATGAATGAGGCGGGCGAGATCATCGAAGTTGTCGGCACCACCATGGACATCACCGAGCGCAAGCTAACGGAAGAGGCGCTTCGTCAGGCGCGGGCGGATCTCGCACACGTCAGCAGGGTGACCACCATGGGAGAGCTGACTGCCTCCCTGGCGCACGAAGTGAACCAACCGATTGGCGCCGCCGTCACCAACGCCAACACCTGCATTCGCTGGCTGGCGCGCGACACCCCAAATGTGGAAGAAGCGCGCGCGGCGGCCATGAGAAGCGCGA
>QHYE01000057.1:47253-50903 GCA_003224055.1 Acidobacteriota bacterium
AGCAAGTTGTGGTGACCGTCAGCGATACCGGCGTGGGGCTGCCCGCGCAGCAGGGGGACCAGATCTTCAAGGCGTTCTTTACCACCAAATCTCACGGCACGGGTATGGGACTATCTATCAGCCGCTCGATCGTTGAGTCGCATGGCGGCCGCCTGTGGGCTGCCGACAACTCTCCGCGCGGAGCCAGTTTTCATTTCGCCCTACCCACCAAAGCCGAGGCACACGATTGAAGACAGAGACCCAGTTGCACGGATTGCAGCCTTGTTAACGGTCTCCGCATCCCTTACAGGAGGCGAAAGAAACAATGGTAATGAAAATTCAGAAGTTGGTCGCCCGGGGAATTCGTGGTCTTTACACTGAGTGGTCGAATTCCTGCAAGATGGCAAGCCCTGTTTGCATTGTATTGCTTTCATTGCTTCTGGAAGGTTGTACCCGGCCAGCTATTCATGAACCGGTTACATTGACGCTCCTGGAGGAGTGGACAACTAAGACACTCAGCGCGGCGCGCGAGCAGGAGTTGCAGCAATTCACTCGGGAAACAGGAATCCGAGTCAAGCTCCTTCCGTCTCCGGAGTCCGCGCGCGAAAAGCTGGCTTTGTGGCAAGAGTTACTCCGGACAGGCGCCTCGGGTCCTGACGTGTACGGCATCGATGTGATCTGGCCGCGGATTTTGAACGAATATTTCATAGATCTCAAGCCACACTTCGCCGGCGAAATCTCCTCCCAGTTTCCCGTGATAGCCGCCAGCTACACCGTGGATAATAAGCTGATGGCCATGGCGTATCACGCCGACATCGGGCTTCTGTTTTATCGCACCGACCTTCTGCGACAATATGGATATCGTGAGCCACCCAGTACCTGGGATGAGCTGGAGACCATGGCGGCCCGGATTCAGGCGGGCGAACGAGCCAAAGGTAAGAAAGAGTTTTGGGGCTTTGTGTGGCAAGGGGCCGCTGCCGAAGCGTTGACCTGCAATGCGCTGGAATGGCAGGCCGCTGAAGGCGGCGGACAGATCATCGAAGAGGACAAGACGATCAGCGTGAATAACCCGCACGCGATCCGGGCGTGGCAAAGGGCGGCGCGCTGGGTTGGTTCTATTTCACCACCCAGTGTAGTCGGATATGAAGAGTGGGATGCGCTGAACGTTTGGATCGCAGGTGACGCTGCATTCATGCGGAATTGGCCTACAGCCTATGTCGACAGCCAGGCGGCAGGGTCGAAAATCCGAAATAAGTTCGATATAAGCCTGCTGCCTGGTGGCAAGGCAGGCCGCGTGGGTACCTTGGGAGGAGCCGGTTTGGGAGTTTCCCGATTCTCAGCTCATCCCCGTGAAGCCGTAGAGCTGGTCCGGTATCTCAGCAGTAGAGACGTGCAGGTGAGGCGGTCCGCCGTGCTTTCGGTGCCACCCTCTCTACCAGAGCTCTACGACCTGCCCGAGGTACTTGAACGAAATCCCCGTTTTGCCCTATTGAGCCAAGCGTTCCGGACCGGCATAGTTTCGCGTCCTTCAACCGTCACCGGCAAGAAATACGAGGTCGTGACCGACGCTTACATCCAAGCCGTTCACTCCGTGCTGACTGGCGAAAAGAGTGCGCCGGAAGCGGCCGCAGGCCTGGAGAAAGAGTTGATTCGCATAACCGGTTTCAAGAAGGGGCCGCCTCCAAGGGGATCAGCACACCCCTGAAGAGAAGTTCCGAACCGGCCCATGAACCACTTCCCGATCGGCTTTTGTTTCAAGTTCTTGCGCAGAGGGTGAGAAACGGGGCGTTGGTTCGAGGCCAGCGATGGCTCGATAGGAACAACCGATGGGGCGTTACACCGTGACAGAATTTGGCCGTTGGGTAAAACACGCTGGAGAGAAAACTCTTCATGCTGCTCGACTCAATATCGGTCCCCGTTTGATGCTGTGCTTTGTGTTCATCACCCTCTCGATGTTAGGTGGTGATGCCGTCGTCCTTTGGCAATTCCACCTCGTCCGTGCTCAGGCAGAGCGTATGAATAATATCGACCAGAAGTTGGTCGTGCTGTTACGCGTTCATACGAGTCTTTTGACGTTTCACGACAAGCTGGAAGCGCTCGCGCAGTCCGAAGATGCCGGTCGACTGGTGACGGAAGCCGGACCCCTTCGTACCGCAGTCCTGGAGGACACGCAACGAGCAATGGCCGCCCTTAGTCTCCTGCCTTCCGAGCTTCAGCGAGATCCGGCGATCATGCCTACCCTTCTAACCATTCAGAGAGCGCTACCACCGCAACTTAAGGCCATCGCCACCCTGGCCACATCGGGCGACTGGCGGGCCGTGCGCCTGCGCCTGGCGAACCAGGTACATCCACTGGAATCCCTGACCTCGGCGCTGGTCGAAAAAGTCGCCTACGAGGCGGGTGAACAGCAGGCGCAAACCGTGATGAATGTTAGGCGCGTGCAACAGCGAGTTTTCCTGATTGTGCCGATGACGGCCGCCCTCATCTTGCTGATCGCCGGTACCCTGGGCCTGTCCATTACGCGCAGCATCACGCGGCCACTGGCGCGATTGGTGGAAGGCTCCAAGGCACTGGCGCGGGGCGAATTTCAACATCAAGTGGCGATAAGCGGGGAAGATGAACTCGCTCACCTGGGGCAGGTGTTCAACGATACCGCCCGACGCCTGCAAGATCTCTACGCAACTCTACAGAGCAGCGAAGATCGGCTCCGTCGTGTCATCGACACAATTCCGGCACATGTCTGGAGCACTCGGCCTGACGGCTCCGTTGATTTTATCAGTCAACGTTGGCTGGAATCTACGGGGCTTTCTGTACAGGACGCACTGGGCTGGGATTGGGCCTCGGTAGTTCATCCCGAGGACCTCGCGAGGTTCGTCGCCGAGTGGCGCGCAGCGCTGGCGGCTGGGGAACCGATGGAGAGTGAAGCACGGCTGCGGCGGGCGGACGGGGATTATCGCTGGTGGCTGATTCGCAACGTGCCGCTGCGCGATGAGCTGGGAAACGTCATTAAGTGGTATGGAACCAGTATCGACATCGAGGACCGAAAACGTGCCGAGGAGGCGCTGCGTCAAGCGCAGACGGATCTCGCGCGCGTCAGCCGGGTGACCACCATGGGAGAGCTGACTGCCGCTCTGGCGCACGAAGTGAACCAACCGATTGCCGCCGCCGTCACCAACGCCAACACCTGCTCGCGTTGGCTTACGCGCGATCATCCGGATGTGGAAGAGGCGCGCGCGGCTGCCATGAGAATCGTGAAAGACGGAACGCGTGCGGGGGAAATCATCAAGCGGATCCGCCTGCTCTTCCAGAAGGGTACTTCGCAACGGGAGTTGGTGGACGTAAACGAAGTTATTCGAGAGATGATTGTCCACTTCCGCAGCGAGGCAACACGATACGACGTACAAATCCGGACGGCTCTGGCCTTAGATCTTACCCATGTCATGGCGGATCGCGTGCAATTGCAGCAGGTGCTGATGAACCTCATGCTCAATGGCATGGATGCGATGAAGGACATGGATGGGACGCGCGAGCTCGCCATCAAATCGCAGCAAGCGGAAAACGAGCAAGTTGTGGTGACCGTCAGCGATACCGGCGTGGGGCTGCCCGCGCAGCAGGGGGACCAGATCTTCAAGGCGTTCTTTACCACCAAATCTCACGGCACGGGTATGGGA
>QHYE01000058.1 GCA_003224055.1 Acidobacteriota bacterium
GAGACGAGATATGTACCAGCCTGAATTTGAGGCGGGAAACGAAGGCGAAAAACGAACAAATGATTAGCGGCCCGGGAGAAAGCCCTGCATCTACGATCTAACGATAGAATTCCACTGTGGACTTTCAGGCTCTAAGGATGATTTACTTCGTTCCGGAGGAGTGCGTAGAGGAACGGTTTACTCGTCGGTTTCCGGCTGCCGCCACGCGGCTCGACAGTGACAAACACCGCGTCGATCTCCGCCAACCGCTGGGGATCGTCGAATCGCATCACCCATCGGCGATTGGTTTCGTTGTCCATGTATAGAATGCCTAAATTCAAGGGCAGCGCCTGCTCTCCCTGCGCCGTCTCCTTCTGGCCCCACACTTGGAACGTGTTGGCATTCACAACGCCGCCCTGGCGATCGAGATCGAACGCGTAGAAAATGAGAGACTTACCCTGGGTGTAAAAGACCCGGCCGAAGGGTTTCTTCGTGCGGCTGCCGCTATCAACATCGAAAACATCCGCAATATAAAGCTTCCTCGCTCCCATCAGTTCGCGGATATCCCGGTCGGAAGCGAGATACTGTTCCGAGTCTTTGAGCCTGCGTTCCTGATCCCGGTTGATGGCAGTAAGTTCGCCAATTTTTGCTTCGAGCGCGGTGGTCCTCAGCAATACTCTTTCGCGCTCGGCGTGAAGGCTTGCGAGTTCGGCTCGAACATTCTGATAGGCCTGGTTCGCGTCTTGAAGCTGGGTGTTCAGAGTCTCGCGTTGTTGCGAGATCTCTTCTAACTTTCTTCCTGACTGGGTACTGGCTGCCATGAGTTCGTTTGAGTGGTCTCCCAGCGCACGCAACGCCGATCGCAATTTCGCGAGTTCTTGTTCCTGCCGTAAGCTCTGTTCCTGCAATTGCACGAGCTTTCGGGCTTGGGCCGCAAGCAGTTCGTCCGCCGACTTCTTTTCTTCCGCAAGCTTCTGGAGCCGGTCATCAGGAGGCACCGGGACCGGGCTGGGGGCGCCCTGTGCGCGAACCCCCAGGCGATAGGCTCCGAATCCGACCGTGACCACGAGGCATGCCGCGAGGGCGGCTTGTGCAAACAAGTTAGTGATTATTCGGCGTAGAACATAAGGCTGTGCGGCAATCGGTACATGCTCGAGAACGGGTCGCTGCTCCGTCCGCACACGTGCAAGCAATTTCTTCCAAGTCACCCTCTCGTCCCAGCTTCCCGGCTCTTGCCGTTCGGTGTAAGCGGCAGCAATCGCAGGAATTCCCTGTGTCGCCAGAATGCGGTATTGGAGAGAGATCTCGCGGCACTCCTCACAATTGCCCAGATGGGATACCAATTTGGACCACTCACGCGGGGTGAGGGTGCCGGAGCCCGCCAGAGCACTGAGTTCCTTGAATTTCTCGTGGTTTTCCCAATCCTGGCGGTCGTCTAGCATTGTTTCGTTCCCCGAAGCCTCTGTACAAACGCGCTCTTTCTGAGCCGTTCCAGACCACGATAGAAGTGGTGGCGACTGTTCCCCAATGGCTCGTTGAGCTTCTTGCTGATCTCTCGCAAATCCAACCCCTCGAAATAAAACAACTCCAGCGTCAAGCGCTGCATTTCGGGAAGCTGCTCAAAGGCTCTCTCGAGCTGCACTCGGTTGAGCTTGGCACCGATCTCACGGTCCAGATCCGTCTCCCCCAATAAAGTATCGCCGAGAGCACCAATGTCTGTACCAGCGTAGAAGCCTCTGCGCGCCAGGTGCGACTTCCTGTCCAGTGCTCGGTGAAGCGCGATTTGAGTAATCCAATTCTTCGCACTTCCCTTTGATTCGTCAAAAAGCATTGATTTCTTATACAGGTAAAAAAACGCTTCCTGGACGACATCCTCGGCCTCGCCGCTATCGCGTACGATGCCTTTTGCAATGGCAAGCACAAGGCGAGCGTAACGGCCGAAGAGAATCTCCAAGGCGCCGGAATCACATGACTGGAGACGAGCCATCACCTCCTCATCGCTTGGAGAGCGGTCTCCGGCGCCTTTCGGCGTCGGGGCAGAATGTTCCTGCCTCCGGCCCCAAGCGATGGGAAATGTAAGCGCGCGTCCTGGCGGCGGAGAACTCATACGTAACTCTCAATTCCGCGGCATAACGCTACACATTCAGCGAGACACCCCTTGCATCGGTGCACTCCCCCGGCAAAGCTCCGATGCTATTCGAAACATACACCACTTGCCAACCGAATGAGAAGATTTCTCGATGCCAGGCAGCAGTGTTAATTCTGGGAGGAATTCCCCCGCTCCTGGTACAGAAATCCATTAGAGCACGTAGCAATCGGAACCAAATTTCGGCTGTTACGAACGTCGCACTCTAGAAGAAGAATCTCAATCCGAATTGAACCAGCCGCGGATTTGTCCCAGGAGCCGTGCTGGTCACGACCCCGAAGTTCTTATTGTTGGCTGTGCAGCAAATCGTGTTGGGCGGGGCAAACTGAGTTCTATTGAAGATGTTGAAGAACTCCGTGCGAAACTCGAGGCCGAGACGTTCGTTGGTGCCGAACCTTGTTCTCTTGAATAGGGAGAAGTCGAAATTATCAACTCCCTGTGAGCGCAGCCGGGGATCCACGCGCGGCTCATTTCCGAAAGTGAAGTCAGGCGGTGCAGTAAAACATGAGGAATTGAACCATCGCGGTACGCTTAGGTTATTCGGATCCCCGAGCTTTGATGTAGCACTGCCCGGCAACGACGTACGGCAACCGAACATAAGGTTAGGGCGAGAACCCCCGCCAAAAAGTGTGGTGCCGTTAACCTGTCCGTTAGTAAAGACCAGAGGGAACCCTCGCTGGAATATAGTGACGCCGTCAATACCCCATCTCCCTATAATCTTGTCTGCAACTCCACTAACTCGCGAGAGAAACTTCTTACCTTTGCCGAACGGGAGATCGAGAACATAGCTCACCACCAAACGCTGGGGAACATCCTGCGAGGATAGAGAACGCTCTCCGCGCAGATTGTTGTTATTTTGAATCCCCCCGACGCCGGTCTCCAACCACGAAGTTAGTGTGTCGGTGTCGCTGATAAGCTTCGAATTGGTGTAAGCGACCAGCAGCGACCCAGCACCCGCGAACCGTCTCTGTACTGTAAGCTGAAACGAGTGATAGATGCTGTCGTACGACCCTTGCCCTGCGAGTTGCACGCTCGTGTACTGGGGATAAGGACGAAGGAGCTGCCCCTTGGTCGTTGTCGATCCCGTGAGCGCAAGCGTCTGGCCGTTAATGAAGAACGGATTCGGCGTTGATTGCACGATGGCAACGTTCCGTCTCGGGTTTGGGAGTGTCAGGTCGACCTGCGCAGCTGCCTGCGCAAGCAAAGCGTCCGAGATCTGATTGCTTTGCTGGGAGTATTGCTCGAGGTGCGTCCCTTTCGAGCCCACGTAAGCGGCAGAAAGGAAAAAGTCTGCCGGCAGCGCCCGCTGGATGTTGAGATTCCACTGCTGGACGTAACCGGCAGGATGGTTCCCGGGATACGCCTCTGTGATCGATTGCACGACTTGCGTGAGAAATTGTTGCGTCCCCTGGGTGCCGAGACTCCGCCCGGGCGGCGCGGAAATGCCGGCTGGGAACGGAAGGGCAATTGTGTTGACCGGGTGAGTCCCGTCGATTGTCCCCGAATACGTGGTGGTCGCGGCATTGACCATATCATTCAGCGGGTTGAGACTGAAGGACACGTAGTTTGGAATCCAGAAGATTCCGTAGCCGCTCCGAATAACCGTCTTTGAATTGATGCCATAAGCCAGTCCGATGCGCGGCGAAAAGTCGATCTTCTCGAGGGGAATATTGTTCCTGTCTCCAGAGTTCACTAGAAAGACGTCCCCCTTCAGGAGTGGCGAGCCCGCTGGGAGAAATTGAGTCAGGAAGCTCGTGGCAGTGGGGTCGAAGTAGGACAGCCGGTTAAACCGCTCCGACCAGGGTCCTTGCAGCTCGTAACGCAGGCCCAGATTCAGAGTCAGCCTGTTGGTTGCATGCCATGAATCAGCAAAGTAGACCGCCCGGTAAATCTGCTGTCCCGCCGTGAATGCTGGAACGACAGCCTGGGCAAAAAAATGGTTTACGAAGTTGTTAAAATTGTCAGCATATCCGAGCAAGAAATCTGCAAAAGAGAAGCCGGTCCCGGAGACCCCTGGTAGACTGGTGAAGCATGCTTGGCCAGGAGCACAGAAATTAAAAGCCCCGCTCGCGATGTTCGACTGAGCGTAATTGTCCCGGCCAACCTCGAGCTGGGATCCGAATTGGTATTGGTGACGCCCCCGCAACATGGAGATGCTGGGCGATAGGTTGTACTGGGTGTTGCGGTCCTGAATGAAGCTCTGTCCCTGGCTGCAGATAATGTTATCAGCAAAGTTCGCGACGCACGGCGTCGGTGGAGTGCGCATGACGGCAGGGACAGTCTGGTTGTAGCTCGCCGGCCAACCGATTGTCGTGAGGTCAAATCCAGAATTCTTCGGACTGCGGTTATAGCTGAAACGGCTGACGCTCACGTTCAAGCCAAAGATTACCGTCGGGGTGACTGTGCGAGTATACCCAGCGGCGATGGCGCGGCTGTGGTAGTTCTCAGCGCAGCGGTCGGCACACAGGCCGCTTCCCAACGGATCGATGGGCAGGTCCAATATGTTCCAATAGCTGAAACGGATAAAAAGCCTCTGGCTATTTTTGATGTTATGGTCCATGCGCCCGACCACCTGGTTTTGGTCTCCACCGGTGCTGGCGACCGTAGTGAAATTGTTGGTGAACGCAGTGGTGTTGTTGGGCGCAGGCCACAGACTCAGAAGTTTCGCAGAGGTGGGATTGATCCGGTTCGCCGGAATGATGTTGCCCGCAAGTGCAGTGGGAGTGGCCGTGCTACCCGGGCAAGCTCCCTCGGCGTTCACGCTGCCAGCACAAGGGTCATAAATCTGATTGATTACAACGGAGTTGCCGTTGGCGTCCTTTTGGCGATCATTACAGATACCACGCGTGAAACCTGACTTGCATATTTCAGAAAAATCGCCAGCTCTTTCTTTAGCATCTGGAACTGTGGCGGTGAACGGCTGGCTTGTCCGCAGCCGGAAACCTTCCCAACTAAAAAACCAAAATGTTTTGTTCCGGCCTCCGTCGTGCGAAAAATTTACAGGCCCGCCGGCATTTGCTCCGAACTGGTTTTGCACCCAAGGCGGCCTGGATTTCCCAGCGGCGTTGAGAAAGAAATCGTTCGCATTGAAGATCTTGTTGCGAAGGTATTCGTACGCCTCCCCGTGCAACGAATTCGTTCCGGATTTCGTGCTTAAGTTGATCACTCCGCCGGAGAACTTGCCCCATTCCGGTCCCAGATTGCTGGTTTGAACCCTAAACTCCTGTATTGAATCCTGCGTCGGAATCAGGACAGACAGGTTGATGTAACCGATGTTGAGCGGCTGGCCATCCAAGTATTCTGCGCTCTGGTTGCCGTACGAGCCGTTTACCTGATAATTGCCCCAGCCAAACGGATTCACACCCACAGGCGTGCCGGTTGAACTGCCCTGCGGGACTACGGAGGCAACCAATTCAATCAGGTTAAAAACGTTGCGGCCGTTCAAGGGCAGTTCGTTGGCTTTCCGCTGTTCCACAACTGTGCCTACGGTCGAAGATTCGGTATCGAGTAACGGAGCACCCCCCTGCACCGTAACGCTTTCCGACGCAGAACCTAACTCCATTTCGAAATTGATTTCCAGAGTGTCCTGCACGTGGAGAATGACATCTGATTTGATCACTGCCTTGAATCCAAGCCTTTCGACTTCGATGCGATAGGTTCCGGGAGGCAAGTTTGTAACGTAGTAGCTTCCCGTCTCGTTTGTAAAGCTTTCGTAGCGGATGCGCGTGCTCGTATTGATGACGATAACTTTGGCATCCGCGACGACAGCCTTGCTGGAATCAGTGATTCGGCCGGTCAGCGATGCATTGGTAGACTGGGCGTGAACATGGATCTCAGAGCACAGGCCAAATAGGACGGCGAGGAGGGCTACTCTGCACAAAGGTGTCACCGAAAGAATCGCTCAACTACCGGCAAAACGAACCCGGGATGGCAAGATTGCCCACGCACCTTGGCTCTCATGAATAGCCAAGGATCGCTTACGCTATAAAGGTGCGCCTGAGTTGTCAAGGCTATCGCGATCTCATGGCAATCACGCGAACAATGCGTCGCGAACTCTTCACTGTGAGGCTTAGTTGAGTGGCAATTCGGATCAAGCGTCGAAAGCATGCTACAGGATAGATCCATATACGGTTGCCGAGGTTGTGCGGAACTGATGCCTTGCCGGAGGGTTCAGCGACATTCTGTTTAGAAGGCAAACGCAGATACGTTAAGTAGTTGGTTCGTCTCGTCTTTTCCTATGTCTTGCATCACCGTTTTGCACGGTATTCGGCAGTGTTTGTTCCCAAGTTGTGCCTGAGTTTTGGCATGAACCCCTATAGTGAGACAAATTCATTGGGCACACTTGCAGCTTGTGACCCGACCCCCTTTTCGAGACAATTTCTGAGTTGAATCCGGGAGGAAATCAATCCGGAGAAGAGAGGCTTCCGCCTGTGGAAATGCCCGCAATGCGGCGCGAGACGTACGAATGAGGAGGGCTTGGTAGGCTCCGCGTCGCAGGAAATTCAGGATCTCAGCGGGAAAAGCGCGGCGTAGTCCGAACCCACAGATATCCCCCACATATGATCTTTTGGAATGCTTCGCGCGACGAGCTAATGCGGCTTGGCCCATTCTCCCAGTGGGGCTAAAAGTTCCAAACCAACAGCAAACTTGTTGTTTTCCACGCGCTGACAATAAACAACGCGGGCCTGTGTACGGAAGCCAGACTCCGGAGAACTTAGCTGTACGCTGTCG
>QHYE01000059.1 GCA_003224055.1 Acidobacteriota bacterium
TCCAGCGTCCAAAATCCGCGAAAGTCGTGAGGGCGCCAATTTCTTGCATCTCTTCCAGCGATGCGCCGGCGCAGTACCCAGCGCCGATCAACGCGCCCACACTCGTGCCGGCCACGCAATCGATGGGAATGTCCGCTTCGCGCAAGACGCGGAGCACGCCGATGTGCGCGATCCCGCGCGCGAATCCGCCGGCGAGCGCCAGTCCGACGCGGGGACGCCGGTCAGGTTCAATCTCCTCGCCGAAAGCAAAAGAGTGAAGCTTATCTTTTGCAGTACGCAGCCATCCGAGCGGGCCGGTGGCTTTCTCGTTTTCCGCCATCTCTCCATTGTAGCGCCAGGGCAGGAGTTCGAACGCGTGTTTGACCGCAGCATGCCGGTTTTGTAACCTGTCCATCCGTTCGAATCGCGTAAGAAGGCGTGCCATGAAACGTCGCATCGAAAAAGCAGTGGTGCTGGGCGCAGGGACGATGGGCTCGCGGATCGCGGCGCACTTCGCAAACGCCGGCCTGCCGTGCATTTTGCTGGACATCGTGCCGCCGAATCTGCCGGCCGGGGCTCCGGCCGCGGAGCGCAACAAAATCGTGCGCGCGGGACTGGAGGCGGCGAAAAAATCGAAGCCGGCGGCATTTTTTACGGCGTCGCTTGCAGAAAAAATCGCGATTGGAAATTTTGAAGATGATCTCGCGCGGTGCGCGGAAGCGGACTGGATCATCGAAGTGGTCGCGGAAAATCTGGAAATCAAACGGAACTTGCTGGCGCGCGTGGCGCAGTTTCGAAAGCTCGGCGCGATCGTGACGACGAATACTTCGGGATTGCCGGTGCATTTCATTGCCGAGGGCATGAGCGAGGAGTTCCAGCAGCACTGGGCAGGCACGCATTTCTTCAACCCGCCGCGGTATCTCAAATTGGTCGAGGTCATTCCGGGGCCGAAGACTTCGAACGACGTCGTCGAGACGCTCAGCGATTTTTGCGACAAGAGACTTGGCAAAGGCGTGGTGATCGCGAAAGACACGCCAAATTTCATCGCCAACCGCATCGGAACGTTTTCGATGCTCAACGCGCTGCGCTTGATGGGGACGCTGGGAATGACGGTGGAAGAAGTGGATGCATGCACCGGGCCGGCGGTGGGATGGCCAAAATCGGCGACGTTTCGAACGGCGGACATCGTCGGCCTGGACGTGCTGGTGCACGTAGTGAAAAACATCTATGAAACGGCGCCGAATGACGAATCGCGCGAAATGTACAAAGTGCCAGCGCTCGTGGAAGAGATGGTCAAGCGAGGATGGCTGGGCGACAAGACGGGCCAGGGTTTCTACAAGAAAATGAAGGGCGAGGGCGAAAAGGAAATTCTTACGCTGGACGTCAACACCATGGAGTACCGCCCGCGCCAGAAAGCGAGATTCGCGTCGCTCGAGATGGGCAAAGCCATCGAGGACACGCGCGAGCGGCTGCGCGCGCTGATCGGGCCGGTGCTGGAAGGGCAGAAGGGCGACAAAGCGCAGCAGTTTCTGTGGGGCGGGCTTTCCGAGATGTGTTTGTACGCGGCACGGCGCGTGCCGGAAATCTCCGACCATATCGAGGACGTGGATCGCGCGATGCGTTGGGGGTTTGGCTGGGAACTGGGGCCGTTCGAAATCATGGATGCGATCGGCGTGAAAGCCTTCGCGGCGCAAGTACAGAAAGAAGGGCGCACGCTGCCACACGTGATTGAAAGAGGCCTGGCGAGCGGTCGCAAAGGCTTTTACGAATCGGAAAAGGGCACGACGACGGTCTTCGATCTCGGCAGCGGCGGGGCCAAGAAAGTGGAAGAGCCGAAAGGCGTCATCATTCTGAAGTCGCTGAAGGAGGCCGGGCGCGAAGTGGAGCGCAATCCCGGCGCGAGCTTGATCGATCTCGGCGATGGCGTGGCCTGCGTGGAATTTCACGCGAAGATGAATGCCATCGGCGCCGACCTGATCGCCATGATTCACAAAGGACTGAAGCGCCTGGAGACGGATTTCGACGCCATGGTGATCGCCAATCAAGCGGTGAATTTTTCCGTTGGCGCAAACTTGATGCTCGTCCTGGTTGGGGCTCAGGAGCAGGAATGGGACGAACTGCACATGGCGGTGAAGCAGTTCCAGAACATCAACCTGGCCATCAAATACGCGCCGAAGCCCGTGGTGGTGGCGCCGCAGGGAATGGCGCTGGGCGGCGGCTGCGAAGTAAGCCTGCACGGAGCCAAAATTCAGGCTGCCGCGGAAGCGTACCTCGGCTTGGTCGAAGCGGGCGTCGGCTTAATTCCAGGCGGCGGGGGGTCGAAGGAGATGCTCATCCGCGCCAATGAACACGCGGCGGGCGGCGAAGATTTGGATCTGTTTCACGCGCTGAAGCCGGTGTTCGAAACCATTGCCATGGCGAAAGTGGGGACGAGCGCGGAGGAATGTCGCGAGCTGGGCTATCTGCGCCGCGAAGATGGCGTCTCCATGAACCGCGACCGGCTGGTGGCGGACGCAAAAGAAGCGGCACAGGCGCTGGTGCGCGGCGGATACAAACCGCTGGCCGCGAGCTGGCAGGAAGGGGCGCAGACCACGCAGATCAAAGTTCTGGGCGAGCAGTTCCTCGCGGCAGCAAAACTGGCGATTCATATGATGCTTCGCGGCGGATACGCTTCGGAGTATGACGCCCACATCGGGCGCAAGCTCGCGAACATCCTTGCGGGCGGACCGTTGACCGCGCCGCAGATGGTCAGCGAACAATATGTTCTCGACCTCGAACGCGAAGCGTTCGTCTCCCTCTGCGGCGAGAAGAAAACCCAGGAGCGCATCGCGCACACGCTGAAAACCGGCAAGCCGCTGCGCAACTAGTCTGAACTGTTTGCCGGGCGAATTCAGTTTTTCCTTTCATCGACGAGTCTCGAGGGTCCGCAGCACGATTCCTTCATAGCGCATTAAAACGTATTGCTTTAGCGAATCCATTCGATATATTCTGTGCAACCCTGAGAGGTGCGCTTTGCAGAGGCTACTAGCGCCGCGGGAAGCGGCGAACATTCTGGGCATCAGCTATCCGACATTGAAGCAGTGGATCTACCACGGAAAGCTCAAGTCCGTGAAGACGCCGGGCGGGCACCATCGCGTTCCGGAGAGCGAGATCGACCGCATGATCCCGAAAAAACTGGAACGCGGAGGCATCGAAACACGGCGCGGGAATTTCCGCAGGATCAGCGGGCGCAATCAGCTGATCGGACGCGTATTGGAAGTGAAGTACAGCGGCCTGCTGGCGCAGATTCGGATGGCGATCGGCGAGCAGCATATCACGGCAATTATTACCGCCGATGCGGCCAAAGAGATGCGGCTGAAAGTCGGAGAGCGAGCAGCGGCTCTCGTGAAATCGACCGAGGTGATGATTTTGCGGGTTTGAACAGCGAGAAGGTCTTGTAGGGGAACACAATTCATCGAAGTACGGGGGAGACGTGAGACTCAAGGCGTTGGGTGCGTTGTTGTTGTCGTTGGTCATCTGCGCGGGCGTGAAGGGCCAGACGCAAAAGCCCGGAACAAAGAAGAAAACTTCCGGCGAAACAGCGGAGCAATGGAAGGCCCTGCAGGACGCCGTGGCCGCGCAGCAGAAGCAGATCGACGAACTGAAAGCCATCGTCGAAAAGCTGGCAGCCGTGAACGAACGCGCGGCAACGGCCGCACAACAAGCGAGCGAGGCCGCACAACGCGCACAGAGCGGGGCGGACCAGGCGTCGCAGATCGCTCAGACGGCGCAAACCGCGGCAGCGACGAGCGAGAAAGACGCGCAGCACGCGGAATTCAGCGCCGCGGAGGCGAAGACCGCCATTGCCAAGGACGGCGAGAAAACGTCAGCGAACGTGCAGACCATGATGAAGTCGTTCAGCGAACGGATCAAGAACGTCGGACCATTCTCGTTCAGCGGAGATATCCGGTTGCGCGAGGAGCCTTTTTTGGGCGGGCCTGCGGATCAGTCGCAGGTTCGAAACCGAATGCGGTTCCGTTTGCGATTCAACGCGAATGCAAAGCTGAACGACGAATTTTCCGGGGGATTCACGCTGGCATCGGGCGACATCAACAATCCCGTTTCCGTGATGCAGACGACGAATCAGATGAGCACGCGTAAGCCGTTTGAACTGGACCGCGCGTTTCTCGAATACCGGCCGCACTACTTCAAGCCGCTGATGCTGACGGGCGGAAAGATTTCGCAACCCTGGGTAAGCACCGAACTGGTGTGGGACAAGGACTTGAATCCCGAAGGGCTGGCGCAAACGCTAAACTTCAATCTAGAAGGCACGACGGTACTGAAACGGGTTGCGCTAGTTGGTTTCGAGCTTCCGTTCGCGGAAACGGCGGGCGTCTCGCTCAACAACAAGAGTATCGTGCAGACCGCGGTGTACGGCGGACAACTGCAGACCGAATGGCGGCTAGCGGAGTGGCTGAAGTTCAGCGCATCGACCGCGTTCTACAACTGGCACCTTGCTGATCCCGTGGCTTTTGCAGTGGCAACGGCAACGGCGGCAGGCCCTGACCTTGGATTGCTGCGGCTGAACAGTAATGGGAACCAGAACTCCGTCGTGACCACGACGGGAACCTTTATTGCGACCGGTCAAAAGGTCATCACGAACGCGCAGTTCTCGTCGAAGTTCGGATTGCTGGACACGATTGGCCGGTTTGACATCACGACGCCCGCCGAAAAGTGGCCTATTACGATCCTTGGCGACTTTGTGCAAAACACAAAGGCTTGCGCGAATGTTGGCAACATTCTCCCCGCTCCGGCAAATACGGCGCTGGAAACGTTTGCGCAGTCCAGGAATGCCGTATGCGATCCGCACCAGCGGCGCGGCTATTGGCTGGAGGCGCGAGCCGGCAAGTCGCAGAAGAAGGGCGACCTGAATTTTGCCTACGCGCGCATTTTTGTGGAGCGCGCGGCGGTGCTTGGAGCATTCAACTACAGCGAAATCCGGCAAGCGACGAACGTCAGCCAACACAAGGTGGAGGCTTTCTACCAGCTGGAAAATACCATTCAACTGGGCTTCACGGGGTTTTTCGGGCGGCCTTTGGTAACGGCGACCAGCCCGACGCTTGAAAATATTTTGAAGCGATTGCAGTTTGACGTTACGTACAAGTTCTAGGAGCCTGATATGAGAGCCGCGTTGAAGTTTGTATTGGTGTGCCTCGCGATTTTGCTGTGCAGCGAGAGAGCGCGCGGCCAAGAAATCGCGGTTGCCGCAGCGGCGGACTTGAAGTTCACGATGGGAGAGCTGGCGGCGGACTTTGAAAAGCAAACGGGAAACAAAGTGAATGTGACGTACGGATCGAGCGGGAATTTTTTCTCGCAGATACAAAATGGAGCGCCTTTCGACCTGTTTTTTTCGGCGGATGAGGAGTACGCGAAGAAACTGGAAGCGGGCGGACTAGCGGAGCCGGGAACGCTGTACAACTATGCGGTGGGGCGAATCGTGATTTGGATGCCGCAGGGCGTAAAGGTCGATTTGAATGCACAAGGCATGAACGCTTTGCTGGATGCCGCGGTTCAGAAAATCGCGATTGCGAATCCGGCGCACGCGCCGTATGGAAGGGCGGCGGTGGCGGCGATGAGGAAATCCGGGATTTACGAAAAGGTGGAACCAAAACTGGTGTACGGCGAGAACATTTCGCAAGCTACGCAGTTCGTGCAGTCGGGGAATGCGCAGGCAGGAATCATCGCGTTGTCGCTGGCGATTTCCCCGGCGATGAAGGATTCGGGAAAGATGTGGCTGATTCCCACGGAGCTGCACCCGCCGATTGAGCAGGCTGCGGTGGTAGTGAAGAGTTCGCAGAAGAAAGAAGCGGCGAAGGCCTTTCTCGAATACGTAAAAAGCGCCGCGGGGAAAGCGGTGATGGAGAAGTATGGTTTCACCACGCCGCCTGCCGGTGAAGCGAAGGGGAAGGCTGCCTGATGGCGGGGCCGTTGCTGCTTTCGCTGAAGCTTGCATCGGTGGTTGCGATGCTGTTGCTCGTGCTGGGAGTCCCGGCGGCCTATTGGCTGGCATTTTCGAGATGGCGAGGAAAATTTCTGGTGGAGTCGGTCGTGGCGCTGCCGCTGGTTTTGCCGCCGACGGTGCTCGGATTTTATGTGCTGGTGGCGATGGGGCCGCGTGGTCCACTGGGAAAATTGTGGAGCGCTTTTTTTGGGCATGGATTGGCGTTTACGTTTGCCGGGCTGGTGCTGGCGTCGGTACTCTACAGCTTGCCGTTTGCCGTGCAACCATTGACCGCGGCGTTTGAAAGTGTGGATCGAAAGCTGCTGGACGCGTCGGCAGTCTTAGGAGCGGGAAAGTTGCGGACTTTCTGGCGAGTGATCTTGCCGCTGTCGATCCCCGGAGTGGTTACGGCGGTTGTGCTGAGCTTCGCACACACCATGGGAGAATTCGGCGTGGTGCTGATGGTGGGCGGAAACCTGGCCGGCGTGACGCGAACGGCGTCCATCGCGGTGTATGACGATGTTCAGGCGCTCGACTACGCGGCGGCGAATCAGACGGCGCTGGTGCTGCTGCTGATTTCGTTCGCCGTTCTGTGCGCCGTGTATGGAATGAACCGGCGGGTGTGGAAGCTGTGGCCAGTGAGTTGAAGCCGGATGCATTGATCGCAAAAATCCGCGCGTCGCGCCGGAACAAGAACTCCCCTCCGTTTGTTCTGGATCTTTCCGTGGAGGTTCCTCCCGGGATCACCATTCTGTTTGGGCCATCGGGCGCGGGAAAATCTACTCTGCTGGATTGCATCGTGGGCCTGGTGCGTCCGGAGGAAGGAAAAATTGCGCTGGGCGAGAGGATCTTGTTCGATGCGGAGACGCGCGTCGAGCTGCCACCGCAACAGCGCAAGATAGGCTATTTGTTTCAGTCGGCGGCGTTGTTTCCGCACATGAGCGTGGAAGAAAACGTTGCGTACGGACTGGATAAAGTGCCCGCGAACGCCAGGGAGGAGCAAGTCCGAGAGATTCTGGAGGCGTTTCGTGTAGAAGGCTTGCGGGCGCGAAGGCCCGGAGAAATCTCTGGAGGTGAAGGGCAGAGAGTGGCGCTGGCACGCTCGTTGGTGACCGGGCCGCGCGCGTTGCTGTTGGACGAACCGTTGACAGGGCTGGACGCGGAACTGAAGTCCGCGATTGTGGACGACTTGCGGGCGTGGAACGCGGCGAAGCGGATTCCGATTCTCTACGTGACGCATAGCCGGGAGGAAGTGGATGCTCTTGGTGAGCGCGTGATTGCGCTGGAGAACGGACGCGTTATGAGTTCCGGCACTCCGATGGATGTGCTGGACGCGCCACGCCGAAAACGGCTCGCGCAAGCCGCTGGATTTGAGAATTTATTGGCCGGCACGGTGCTTGATTTGCGAGAGGCCGACGGAGTCATGCGCGTGAGGCTGGGAGAAACCGCGTGCGAAATCGAAGTGCCGCTAGGCTACGCAGCGGTGGGCAACCGCGTTCGGGTGGCAATCCGGGGGGGAGACATTTTGTTGGCGACGGAGCAGCCGCGCGGATTAAGCGCACGCAACGTAATTGCGGGGCAAGTCACTTCGCTGGAGCGACGTGGCACGATGGTGATCGCACGAGTGGATTGCGGCGTAACGTTTTTGGCGCATGTCACGCCGGGGACAGTACGCTCACTGGAACTGACGGTGGGGCGGAAAGTCTGGCTCGTTCTGAAGACGCATTCCTGCCATGTGGTGGACTAGCAGAAATTCTCCGAATTCAGATTTCTTCAGGATTTTGGCTTCGTCGCGGCGGGAGCGGCCGCTTTGGGGGCGACCGGTCGTGAGAACCGCACCTGGCCCGCTTCGAGACCGGCGTCTTTCGGCGTTGCATGAATGACGACGAAATCGCCCTCAGCGAGGTCGGCAAGCTTGGCGGGCTTGTCCTGGTTGTTGATTCGCTCGAAGTACACGGTCGAAGCCGCCAGTTTTACTTCAACGGACTTGCCTTCTTTCGTTTTCACGACAAGCGAATCGGAGTTCGTTTTTTCGACTGTGCCGACCACGTGCACTTTGTTACCGTGAGCAAAGACGCTGCCAGCCGCCAGCGCGAGCAGCAGCGCAATGGAGATCGAGCGAATCTTCATGCAAACCTCCGGAAGAAACTACAGCCTACATCACGTCCGCTCATCGCGGATGCTGATTCTGTGATTCCGGCTTGGCCTTCGGTGTTACCCCGTTCAAGAAATTGTTTTCTTCCTGTTCCTCGGCGCGCTCGTCTGGCCCTTTGGGATTGTAACGCTCCATTTCAACGCGCTCCGCTGCGGTGAGGTGCGGCAGGTGGCGGATAAAGTGAACTAGTTTCCAACTGTCGAGTGCACCGCCGTGTCCGTTATGATCTCCCGCACTCGCGAAAGCCGGCATGCCGGTGAAGCGCACACCATTCTCGATAATCCAGAAGAGCTCGCCGTCCGTGAGGTTTTGCGTTTCCGGCAGGCGCAGATCGGGCGGGTGCGGATAAAGCCCCTTGCCGTACAGGGTCTGGCCGCTGCCGTCATTGTCGTGGCACGTCGCGCAATGATCCGCGAAGTGCAGCCGCGCTGCACGCAAGTCTTCCTCCGAGGCGACGACCGGGTTTTGGGTGGATCTGGCGTCAGAGGGAATGGCGAGACGGTGAGCATTGCGCGCAATCACCGCTTCCAGCTTGCTGGGAGTGGCTCGGGAACTCAGGCCGTCGTGGAGAAGAGATGCGGCAATAGCAACTACGACGCCCACGACCGCAACACCGACCATTAGCAGAATAGAACCCCGTTTCATCGTCGAGCAAGTATGTTAATGGATGTGAGTCGCACGGGCCAGCCCCGGGTCTCCCGGTTGTCGCGCGAGCACGCGAGTGGCCTCCTCTGGTACGATACGCAGGAAATGGCAACGCGCATGAGGAACGAAGTCGTTTCGGCTGCCCTTGAGGCATGCCCCGCGGAATCGCGTGACTGCTTGCAAGCAGCGATGGGGGGGGCGGAGCTAAGCTTCGAACAAGGGCTCCTGCTGGCCACTGCGGAAGGCGCAGCTTTGGAAGCCTTGCTGGCCGTCGCGGATCAATTGCGCCGAGAGGCCGTCGGCGATGCGATCACCTACGTCGTCAATCGCAACATTAATTTCACGAATGTATGTTTCGTGGGCTGCAGTTTTTGCGGGTTTGGCCGCGGCCCCAGCGCTGCCGATGCCTATTCACTTTCGTTCGAAGAAGTGGTGCGGCGGGCGCGCGAAGCCTGGGATCGCGGCGCCACGGAAGTCTGCATCCAAGGCGGATTGCCGCGAGACCTTGACGGCTTTTTCTATCGCGACCTCTTGCGGGCCGTCAAGCGCGCGATTCCTGAGATGCACGTGCACGCGTTCTCTCCCATGGAGATAAACTACGGCGTGTTGAAGACCGGGATGCCGCTTCGCGAATATCTGCAAATGATGAAAGACGAGGGCCTGGGAAGCATCCCCGGAACCGCCGCCGAAATTCTGGACGATCGCGTGAGGCAAGAACTAAGTCCCAACAAACTGCCCGCGGGTCGCTGGGTCGAGATCATCACCGCCGCGCATGAGCTCGGCATTCCCACTACTTCCACGATGATGTACGGCCACGTCGAAGAGCCCGCCGATTGGGTGCGTCATATTCTTCTTCTGCGAGCGATCCAGAAGCGCACCGGCGGCTTCACGGAATTTGTGCCGCTCGGCTTCATCCATGAAAATACTCGTCTGTACCGTCACGGCGGAGCGCGGCCCGGCGCCAAGCGAGAAGAACATTTGCGGGTCCACGCGCTCGCTCGAGTACTGCTCCACGGCGCGATCAAGAATCTGCAAGTCTCCTGGGTTAAGTTGGGATTCGAAACGTCGCTCGCGTGCTTGCAAGCAGGCGCCAACGATTTCAGCGGAACGTTGATGGAAGAAAGCATTTCGAAAGCCGCCGGGGCGACGTTCGGCGAGTTCGTCTCGCCGGAAGAATTTCGCGCAGAGATTCGCTCGATCGGCCGCGTCCCGGCGGAACGCACAACTACCTATAAAATCAGCCGAATGTTCGATGTGAGCGAAGAAGTCAAAACGGCGAATTTCGCGCAGAGATTCGCTCGATCGGCCGCGTCCCGGCGGAACGCACAACTACCTATAAAATCAGCCGAATGTTCGATGTGAGCGAAGAAGTCAAAACGGCGGACGCGCGGCTACCCACGCTGGGCGCGCAACATCACGCCGCCTACACCGAAGGCGATTACTGAGCAATTCCGATGCGCGCACTCCTCCTTCCCATCAAGGATTTGACCAACGCCAAGAAACGGCTCATCGGCGTGTTGACGCCCGGGGAACGCTTCGGCTTGACCCAGGCGATGTTGGCGGACACGATGCGCGCCGTGCGAGGCGTGCGCCGGGCAGACAAAATCTTCGTCGTGACCAATTACCTGCCGGCACTCCGCGTGGCCATGGAAAACAGCTGGGAAACTCTGCCTGAAGAGCGCCAGATCTCTGAAAGCGATTCCGTGGATACCGCTTCCAGGATTTGCGAAGCAGGGGGAGTACGCGCTGTGCTTCGCGTTCCGCTGGATCTTCCGCTGATCCAACCCGATGACATCGACGATCTTCTTGCCCTGGAATTCGAATCGCCTGCTCTGGTCATCGTGCCCTCAAGGGATGGCACGGGAACAAACGCCATCCTGCGTACGCCGCCGACGCTCTTTCCTTCGCATTTTGGAAATGGCAGCTTTGCGAAGCATCTCGCCGAAGCAGGCAAAGCCGGCGCGCGCATGATGGTGCGCCGCAACGCCCGCCTGGAGATGGACGTAGACGACGAGTCCGATCTGCGCGCCTTGCTGGAGCTCAATTTGGGCGCGACGGAGACGGCGCGTTGGCTCGACCAGAGCGGTGTCGCCGCCAGACTTCGTTCGAACGCGGAAACAGTCAACAAAATGGCTGCAAGAACCTGACGAATGGAAGCGCGATGAAGCAAAAAGTTTATCCAAGTCTCGATGCAGCCGTAGCCGATGTTCCCGATGGCGCGCGAATCATGTTCGGCGGATTCGGCGGCGCGGGCTTCCCGAACAATCTGATTCAGGCACTCGCGCGCAAAGGGACAAAAAACATCACGGCGATCAGCAACAATTGCGGCACGCGCGAGGGCGAACTGGGCTTGATGTTCAAAAACAATCAAGTCAAGCATGTCATCGCGTCATTTCCCGGGCCGCATGCCAATCATTTTCAGGACCGCTACGCCGCGAAAGAAGTGACGCTGGAACTTGTTCCTCAGGGAATCCTCTGCGAACGCATGCGCGCCGCGGCCGCCGGCCTGACTGGTTTTTACACTACCGTTGGCGTCGGCACCGAAGTTGCCGGAGGAAAAGAAGAGCGCGTGATCGGGGGAGATCGCTGCATCCTGGAAATGCCCATCCACGCGGACTACGCGTTCATCAAGGCGCAGAAAGCTGATGAGCTGGGCAACTTGACGTATCGCCTCGCGGCCAGAAACTTCAATCCCATCATGGCCATGGCTGCGAAAACCACCATCGTGGAAGCGGAAGAAATTGTTCCGGTGGGCTCGATCGATCCGGAAAATGTGATTACGCCCGCGATTTTCGTGCACCGCATCGTGCAGGCGAAAGGACTCCGTTATGCCGGGTGACGCCAGCCAGGAAAAACCTGTGGCGGCAAAACCGCGGCTCACACGCGAGCAAATCGCGCAGCGGGCCGCGCGGGAATTGACGGACGGGGCCTACGTCAATCTCGGCTGGGGAATCCCCAATCTCATCGCGGAGTATTTGCCGAAGGGCATCACTGTCCATTTTCACAGCGAAAATGGAATTCTCGGCATGGGCCCGCGCGCCAAACCAGGCCAGGAAGATTTCGATCAGGTAGACGCGATGAAAGTCCCCGTGACCCTGATTCCCGGCGCATCTTTCTTTCATCAGGCCGACGCGCATCTCATGACCCGCGGCGGTCATCTCGACGTCGCCGTGCTCGGCGGTTTTCAAGTTTCGGAGAAGGGCGACCTGGCCAATTGGAAAATTCCCGGCGCAAAAGGCTCCGGCGGCATCGGCGGAGCGATGGACATCGCCGCCGGCGCCAAGACCCTGATCGTCTGTATGGAACACACCACGAAAGACGGCGCGCCCAAAATCGTGAAGCAGTGCACCTATCCGCTTACCGGGCTCGCGTGCGTGGACGTTATCGTGACCGATCTCGCCGTCATTGACGTGAAGCCCGAGGGCTTGGTCCTCCGGGAAGTCGCACCCGGATGGACCGCGGAGGAAGTTCAAAAAGCTACCGGCGCGCCGCTAATCGCCAAGAGCCGCGTGGCGGAAATAACCTTTGTTTGATCTTGCAAGGAGGAACGAGATGAGCCAGGCCATACCGGAAACACACAAAGATCTGCTGGAGAAGCCCGCCTTCGGAAATCTGGGGACGCTAATGAAGGATGGCAGCCCGCAAGTCACGCCCGTCTGGGTGGACTACGACGGGAAATTCGTGCGCGTTAATTCCGCAAAGGGTCGCGTGAAAGACAAGAACATGCGCCGCGATCCGCGTGTTTCCGTCTCGTTGCAGGATCCCGCGAACCCCTATCGTTACCTGGAAATCCGCGGAAAAGTGGTGGAAGTAACCGAGAACGGCGCGGACGATCACATTAACAAGCTCTCCAAAAAATATCTCGGAAATCCCGTGTATCCCTTCCGGAAGCCGGGCGAAGTCCGCGTAATATACAAGATCGAGCCGGAAAAAGTCAGCTCCATGGGATAGTCAGGGCTGCATCTACAATCGTGCCGCCACTCGTGCAGCCGTGCGCCCGTCCGCCGTGCGGATCATCAGCACAACACGATCCGTCAGCGGCGCGTCTGCGCTGGGAATCGTGAATTCCAGAAACCACCGGTAGCGTTTTGCCAAATCCTCTTTGATCTCCGTGTTGTAGGGCTCGATGGGCTCGGCTCTTGCCGTTCCTTGCTTGAGATTTTCGATGTGCCGCAGCTCCAGATTGCGCTTCCAGTAGAACGAGAAACGCAGCGTGCGCATCATCTCTTTCGTCAAATACCGGCGCGGGCCGGGCTTTTCCAACTGGCCGGGACACGGAAAATCGAACATCACCAGCGAAATGGTAAGCTCCTCGGGAAACTCTGTCACAACCTCCCGTCCGCGCTGGTAATGCGTTCCATGCTCGTCATCGATGCGTTTGAGTCCGTCGAAAAAGTGCGGCGCGGTGACTCGCCCGGAAACGCGAAAGCACGTGATTTCCGATAGGCTGCCGTCTGTCTCAAAAAAGACCCCGCCGTCGAAATTCATCACGTCTTTCCGGACGGGCTTTTCTTTTTTTCCCGGTTTTTGCCGTTCCTGATTCGCGGTTGCGTCGGGAACCAGCATCAGAAGCGCGAATAGAACGGCGGAAACAGCTGTTTGCAAGAAGCGGCCCATTCCCATCTTTCTGAGGGTTTCAGTGTACTCCCGCCGCTTCTGCCTTGAGCAGAAACGTGATGCCGTCCGTTGTATACAAAGTTTTCCCGCCATCGCCTTTATGCGGCGGCACTTTCCCCGCGCGAACGGTTTGAATTGCGGTAACAAGCTTTGGGAGAACATCGGGATTCGCGACCGGAACGTTATGTGCGCCAAGCACAAGCTTCAGCTGCGGCGCCAGCATCGCCAGCTTCTTTACTGACGACTCGTACGCATCGAGATCCGTTTCCGGCCGAAAGAGCCAGATCGGAGCGGGATAATACGTGTCGCCTGTGAACAGCAACCCATTTTCCCGGTCGAGCAGCGCGATGGCGTCCGGTGTGTGACCCGGCACGGAAAGAATTTCCAGCGTACGTCCGCCGAGATTGATTTTGAAGCCATCGCCAATCGTTCTCGAAATCTTCCACGGTTTTGTGGCGTACGTCCTGGCCTCGAATCCCTTGGGCAAATTGCCGCAAATCTGATCCGGCGTGATTTCCGCCTGCGCGTCTTCGCGCGAGCCTCGCGCATTGGTGCGCGTGAACTCGGTATCCATCCCGTAGACGAAAGTGAACTGCCAGTTGCCTCCGACGTGGTCGTTGTGCGTATGAGAATTCACGACGACGACCGGGCGCGAAGTCAACTGCGTGGTCACTCTATGAATGTTGGCGATACCCATTCCGGTGTCGAAGAGAACCGCTTGTTTATGGCCGACAATGAGATAGGAGATAACTTCCTCCGCTTGATGCGGTTCGTAAATTGCAAATACGCCCGGCGCGGCCTTGTACACCTCAAACCACGGATCGCTCTCGAGAACGCGCTGCAGCGCCTTGTACTCCGGCCGCGGAAGCGCCCGGCACCACTCCGGAGTGCTGCTGCTTTGAGCCGCCAACGAGAGCGGCGCGAGGCAGGCCAGGAATAGCGACACCAGTGCTTTGCCAAAATGCACGGTTCCCTCCGAGTTTTGCGTTAGCTTCTGGAGCCGGGGGCACCATGTTATAGCCGCAAGTGGCGGCGAGCAAATGGCGGAAGGAAATTGCGAACAGGTTTCGGGGCTATTTGCCGTACTTTTCGTAGAACTTGTTGGTGAACAGCTCGTCCGGATCGTAAATGCGCTTGGTCGCAAAAAATTCATCCACGCGCCGGTACGCTTTGCGAAGCTGTTCCTTCGAATAGAAAAGCTGGTAGGGAAGATAGTAAGTGCCGTCGAGCCCGAGCGCGAGATCAATCAGGTCGGTCGTCGTCTTCTGCAAAATCCGGCCCTCGCGCTCGTTGAATTTCTGATTGAAGTACAGCACGTAGGCAAACATGTCCTGCTTCGCGTAATTCAGCGTGGTGATGTCGTCTTTGCGCACGATTCGAATCGTCACGTTGATGAGATTCGCGCCATTGCCCTTCACGACGCTTCGCAAGCCGTCCACGAACTGCGGCATCTTGTCGTGCGGAACGAAATATTCCTGCAGGATGTCGGTGTCCCGCAGCCGGTTGTTCAAATAATCCATCGAATCGTACATTTCCTGGTTGCGCGAGACCAGGCAGCCCTCTTCCCGGCTCATCGCTTCGTTGCGCGAAAGGCAGTTGTGCAGCCGCGGCTCTCCATATTTTTCCATCGTCCAGCGGAAGCGCCGCCCGGTGTCGCCGGTTTTCGAGAAATTGATGATGAACCGATCAAGCCACACGTAGCGCGGCAGCTTCAGCGGAACCAACGGAACATCTGTGTGCGTTTTTTCATACGTGTGAATCGCGGTTTCCGCCAGGAACGTGGAAGGTGACATCGAAAGCCGCCCGTACGCCAGCCCGATATTCGGGTTTCCTTCGACGTTTTTCTCGTAATAGCTCGCAAAATCTTTGTAATCCATGTAGTGCGTCTTCCAGAGGTACATCTCGTTGTCCACCACGTCCAGGTCCACGTCGAGAATAATCCCCATCAATCCATAGCCGCCGAGCGCATGATGAAAAAGCTCGGCATTTTCCGTTGGGCTGCATTGCTTGATGTCGCCGTTGCTTAGCAGGATGCGGAACGAACGCACTGTCGGCGCAACTTGTCCCGGATTGTGCGCGATGCCGTGCGCGTTGACGCTCAGCGTCCCGCCTACCGTGAAAATGTTGATGGACTGCATTGCTTTTACCGAGAGTCCCTGCGGATCGAGAAAAAGCTGCAACTGTTTCCACGTGGCGCCAGTTTGCACATTGAGAATTTTGTGCTCTTTGTCCAGGCGGACCTGATGGAATCCGCGCATATCCAGCACGAGTCCGTCCTTCGCGAAAGTGTGCCCGCCCATGCTGTGCCGCGAACCGGCTGCGGTCACCTTCAATTTGTGATCCCGCGCAAATTGCAAGGCGTTCTGAATATCCTGCACGGTCGCGACTTTGACGATGCCGTAGACCGCGGTCTTGTTCAGGTAGCTGGCGTCATTGATGTAGCCGCCCACCTGTTCGAACGGCACCTGAGCCGTGGGAGGAGCTTGCAGGACCAGCGTGGTCGGCTTGGTTTGATCGGCATTCGGCGGATAAACGAAGTCGGATTCTTTATCTTTCGCGGGAGCAACGGAGTAATCGAAGAATTTTTTCGCGGCCACGACCAGCAGCGAAGCCACCAGCAGCAGCGCGATCAGCCAGCGTCTTCTGCGGGAAGGAAGAGTTTTGTTTTGCATGTTTCCGCCGAAGCGGTTGCTTTCCCGGCAAGTATAGAGTAACTATGCTCTGTCTTAATTGCCCGAGAGCTTACTATGCCTAAACAAATAGCAACAATTCAAAAGTGTGCCTGGGGATTTGCTGCGCTCTTTCTCGGTGTCTACTTGCTGGACTACGTTCCCGGAATCATGGATGCGAACGGCCTGATGTTTGGCTTGTTCCACATGACGCGGATCGTGGACCTCGGGCACCTCGGTGCTGGAGCGCTCGGCGTGATCGGCGCGCTCACTTCGGCGCGCGGCGCGCGAATCTATTTTTACGTCTTGGGAACCTGGTATTTGATCGATGTGGCCGTCTATTTCTACACCCACCTGCATCAAATCTCTTTGAAGACCAATATTCTCGTCAACCTGCCGCACATCCTCATTTTCATCGCGGCCTTCTTGATCGCCGCCAAGGTGAGCCGCAACCCTGCGGAGGCCTGAGCCCACAATGCGCGAAGGGTTAAAGCGCTTCTTCAAGAGAACAGTCCTGCCGTTTTTCCTGATCGTATTTGGAGCAATCGTCTTATTCGTCGCGGTCTTTTGGCTGAAGTGTGCTTTCGAGAAACCCGCTGTCGGGCAACTTTCCGTGATTGCGCAGCACGGAAACGCTGCACCTGACATCGGTGAGAAAAATCGTAGGCCTCTCGAGGACTCCTATTTTTCTTATCCCGAGTGGTACATCGTTTGGAGTTACGAGGAGCGCGCGCAGTATCTGCCCAAGAATCTGCCGAGCGGGTTTCCGTACTTTGCCTCGATCGGACAATACTGGCGCTCGTACTGTTTCATTTGCGGACTGACGCAAAGCCGCCATCAATTCAATTTTGGCGATCACCTGAGTTCGTTTGTGCTCGGCGGCAGCTTCGCGCTCGAATACGCCATCCGCGGCGCGTACGAGCAAACCATCGGGCGCCTCAGCGAATGGACCAGTTCGCATGAACTTGTAGAAGAAGATGCCTACGCCGCGCGGGTAGCGCGGGAATACGCGGATTTCGTTTATATCCGTCCATTCTACGAATTCCATTTCGCTCACGCGCTGAAACAGCTTTGGAAAGAAACGCCCTTCTGGGGCAAGCATCTCATTCGAAAGTGGGAGCGCAAATTCATCCTCAGCGTCGACTACGGAATCGAAGCGATTTACGCCGGGGCCATGGAAATAGCCAGCCACCTCACTTACGGGGCCGAATCGGCCGACACTTACACGTGGATCGAGAACGCGCCGGAAACACTTTTTCAGGAGTTTCCGCGCGTAAAAAAAGTAAAAGACGTCAGCTCGCAATCCTATGTCGCGATCATTCCGCGCTACCAGGAATTCACCGATCTCGCCGTCAAGCTGGCGAATCGTGATGTGCATTTCATTCAAATCGCCGGCAACGATGAAATCATGCTGACCGTGGTCGCTCCTAAAACCTGGAACTACGATTTGCCCGCGAACGAAGCCAGCCTGCTCTTCACCGAGAACTTTCTGACGCAGCCACAGGTGAAACGATTCGCGCTCGAATGTCCGGTACGTTCCCTGCATTCCGTGCTGACCCATCTTGCCGGCCGCGGTGTCAAAATCGAGCATATCTACGACTACTGAAACACCGGCGCACCTCTAATTCTCTACGGAACAAAAAACAAGGCGCCGCCGTATCTACCGGCAGCAGTCCATCCTTAAGAATAGGTGTCCCTCGGGGTATCCGATGACCAACTTCTGGCAAGACATCCGGTACGCATTTCGCATGTTTTCGAATAGCCGCGGATTCGCCGCCATTGCTGTTCTTACCCTGGCCCTTGGAATTGGCGCGAATACCGCGCTCTTTTCCGTCGTAAACGGCGTGCTGCTGAACCCGCTGCCGTTTTCGAATCCCGACGAACTCTACGCCGTTTATTCGAAAACTGCGGCGTTTGGGCAAAGCTCAATTTCCTATCCGAATTTCCTCGACTGGCAGAAGCAAAATCATTCTTTCTCGAACCTAAGCGCTTTCCGATCCGATGACTACAATTTGACCGGCGCGGGCGAGCCGGAGCGGCTGCACGCGCACATGATCTCCGCGGAATGTTTCCCCACCCTAGGCCTCAATCCCTTGCTGGGCCGCAATTTCCGCCCCGAAGAAGATCGGGCGGGCGCGGGCCCCGTGGCCGTTATTGGCGATGGTTTGTGGAAGCGAAAGTTTGCCTCGTCGCCGGAGGTTATCGGAAAAAACATCACGCTGAACGGCAAGTCCTACACGATCGTCGGCGTTGCCCAGGCACGCATTCCGGGGATCAGTCCTTCGGACGTCTATGTTCCCATCGGCCAGTGGGCCGATCCGACGTTTCTCGACCGCCGCATCAGCATGGGCATGAACTCGATCGGTCGCCTCAAGCCCGGCGTCACATTCGCTCAGGCCCGCGCGGACATGGACTCCGTCGCGCAAAACCTTGCTGCGGCTTATCCCGATGCGGACAAAGGCACAGGTATCACGTTGGTTCCGCTCAAGACGGATGTTGTCGGCGAAGTCCGCGGAATTCTGCTCGTGCTGCTGGGCGCGGTCGGCTTTGTTCTTCTGATCGCTTGCGCTAATGTCGCGAATCTCCTGCTCGCGCGTTCGACCGGACGCACCCGAGAATTCGCCATCCGCTCGGCGCTTGGCGCCAGCCCCGCGCGCGTCATCCGCCAGTTGCTCACCGAAAGCGTAATCCTTGGCGTCGCCGGCGGCGCGATCGGCCTGCTTCTCGCGAAGCTGGCGATGCACGCCATACTCACCGGATTGGCGGACGCGCTTCCGCGCACCGACGAAATCGCGCTCGATTCCCACGTCCTGCTTTTCACGGCCGGCATTTCCATCCTCACGGGTATCGTTTTCGGACTCGCGCCAGCCATTAAGATGTTGCGGCCACGATTGAGCGAGACGCTGAAAGAGGGCGGACGCGGATCGAGCGGCGCTCGGCATCGGACGCAAAGCGTTTTTGTCGTCGTCGAAATGGCCATGGCGCTCGTTCTTTTGGTCGGCGCGGGACTGATGGTTCGAAGCCTCGCCGCGCTCTGGGGAATTAATCCCGGCTTCGATCCGCACAACGCGCTCTCGTTCGCAACTTCTCTGACTTCCGATCCCTCCGTGACGCCGGGCCAGTTGCGTTCGAAATACCGCGAAAGTCTACGGCAGTTCGAAAGCGTCCCCGGAGTGGAATCCGTCGCCATGATCGGCGGGTCGCTCCCCATGACCGGGGATTCTGAAGTTCCGTTCTGGCTCGAAGGCCAGGCGCCGCCGGCCAACCAAAGCGATATGACCTTCGCGCTTTTCTATCTCGTGACGCCGCCATACCAGCAGGCGATGCGCATTCCGATTCAGCGCGGGCGTTTCCTCAACGATCGCGACGACGAGCATTCGCCGGCCGTCGCGGTGATTGACGCTACGTTTGCGCGCAAATATTTTCCGAATGTCGATCCCGTCGGCAAGCGCATCAACGTCGGGCTGCTGGATATCCAGCCGGAAATTATCGGCGTAGTCGGTCACGTCGAGCATTGGGGATTGGGCGCCAAGGGCCACGATACCTTGCAGTCGCAACTTTATTTGTCGGTCTGGCAAGTGCCAGACCGGTTCTGGCCGCTCCTTTCCAGCGGCTCCGGCTACGTTGCGCGCACGGCGGCTTCTCCGCTCGGCGTCGTGAGCGCAATTCGCGAAGCCGCGGTGAGAGGCGATCCCAGCTCCGTTGTGTTTGGCGCCCGGCCGCTGCAGGAAATTGTTGGCAATTCCATCGCGACACAGCGGCTGGCGATGATTCTGCTCAGCGTTTTTTCCGCGCTGGCGCTGGTGCTTTCCGCGATCGGAATTTACGGCGTGATTTCCTATCTCACCGGGCAGCGCACGCATGAAATCGGCATTCGCGTGGCGCTGGGCGCGTCGAGCCGCGATGTGCTGCGCATGGTGCTCGGCGAAGGGATGAAAATCACGCTCATCGGCGTGGCCATCGGCCTGGCCGCGGCGCTCGGATTGACGCGGCTCATTGCCAAACTAATTTACGGCGTCGGCGCATCCGATCCCCTCACGTTTGTGGGCGTCGCCGTACTTCTGACCGGCGTCGCGCTGCTCGCCTGCTACATTCCGGCGCGGCGCGCGATGCGGGTGGACCCGATGATCGCTTTGCGTTACGAGTGATCGTTCCACAACTATTTCGCGAACCGCGACGCAAAAGCCGGTTTCCGCCTTGGCGGAGCCGCCGGTCGGCCTCACGATGCGGAGCCGGCCGCTCAAACAGCACTCTCCGCACGTGTTTTTTTGAGGTTTAGCGTCGCATTGTTGATCAACGGCCGCGCCCAGAAGCCAACGCTGAGAACGACGCCAAACGTGAGATACAAGAATGCCATCCCGCTTCGCAACCCCGCGTAGTCGCCGATTCGCCCGATAATGACCGGCACGATGGCTGCGCCAATAATTCCCGTGCCCAAAATTCCCGAGAATGAACCGTGATACTCCACGACGGAATTCAGCGCGAGCGACACCACGATGGGCCACATGACCGAAGCAAACAAGCCGATCGCCGGAAACGCCATCAGCGAAACTCTGGCGGGGCCGAACAAGGCCGCTGATAGACAGAGCAGCGCACCGGCGCACGCGCCAATCAGCACCTTGCGGCTATCGAACAGTTTCAGCAGCAACAGGCCAATCACGCAACCCACGGTGAGCAGGCCCCAAAACCAGGAGACCGCCGCGGCTCCGGTGGTGTGAGGATCGAACCCGTGATATTGGTGGAGAAAATTCGAGATCCAGTTCGCAGTTCCCTGTTCGCAGCCCGTGTACGCGAACATCGCGACAAAATACAGCCAAACCACGGGCTGCCGCATGAGGCTCCGGTACATGTCCAACGAGCCGGCGCGTTCTTCGGCGGTATGCTGGACAGCGGGAAACCTGGACAAGACCAGGACCACCATCATCAACAGAGCGCAGACGGCAAAGACCCAGTAGATGGAAGCCCATGGCAGCTCCGGCGGAGTGAGTCTGCCCAGAACGCGCAACAAGGCGCTTTGATGGTGCGAAGCATTGTTGAGATTCAGAACCAGATACGAGTAGATACGCGGACTGATGAACGAGGCGCTGCCGAATACCAGTTGAGCGAGCGCCGAATTGAAAGCGTAATGTTCTTCCCCGCCCGCGACCCGCAACAACGGATTGATGGCCACTTGCAGCGTGGCCATGCCGGCCCCGATGGCGAACAAGGACACCACCGCGATATTGTACCGAGGGAACAGCGCGAAGCTGAGAGAACCGAGCGTCGCGGCGACAAACGACACGATCATCACTGGTTTCTCGGTGAACTGCTCCACGAGAAAGCCCGCAGGAATGGACATCACGCCGTAGGCGATGAAAAACGCAAACACGAGAAATCCGGCGGCCATCAGGCTCACGCGAAAGCTGCCGATGATGTCCGGGACGATCGCGTTGATAATGTTGGTCAACAAGGAGATCACGAAAAACGTGAGGAGAACCAGGCTCACCATGTAGCGGTTTCGCGTCATCGGTCGTGGTTCTCCTGGTTTTTGCTGTTTGACCGGTCAAACTGCTCGGTTGGCTTTTTGCCCGAAGCGGTGATGCCAGACGCGGGCTGCACCGATCAGGTTGGCGTCTTCGCCGAGCGAAGCCAGGGCGAGTTCCGTCTTTTCAAACGGCACGAAGCGGCATCCCTGAGAAATTACTTTTCGGAGATCGTCGAGACTCACGCTCTTCATCACGCTGCCGCCCAGCACAATCCTGTCCGGCACAAACAAGTTGATCAAGTTGGCCAAACCCAGCCCGAGGTAATACGCCTCGCGCGCCACGGCTCCACGCGCCAGTGCGTCGCCTTCCTTCGCAAGCTGGAAAATCTCTTTGGCGCTTGGACCTTTCGCAGATTGGCGGTCTGCCGGTGCCTGGCTCTTGAACCATGCCGCCATCGCCGGGCCCGTCGCCAGCGCTTCCCAGCATCCCCGGAAGCCACAGGAGCAAAGGGGCCCCGAGGCGTCCACGACGTGATGACCCACTTCGGGATGCGACCGGTCCGCGCCGCGGTAGAGTTCTCCGCCCAAAATAATTCCGCCGCCAATTCCCGTGCCGACCGTTACGTAGATCAAACGCGACTTGCCTTTTCCCGCGCCCCAGGCTGCTTCTCCCAGCGCCGCGGCGTCGCCGTCATTTTCCAGCGCCGCGCGGACGTTGAATTCGCGCGCCAGGTCTTTTACCGGGTTACAGCCTTTCCACGCCGGAAGAAAATCCACATCGCCGAATTCGCCGCTGAATGGGTAGACCCAGCCCGTCGAGCCGATGCCGATGCCGGAAAGTTCCACGCCAGAGATTTGCGCCGACTCGCGCAACAGGCGAATCATCTGCGCAAGCCCGCTGGGATAAGCGCGCGCGGCTTCGGTCGGGCATTCCACTCGGGACAAGACTTTGCCGCGGTCGTCCACGATGCCGGCGGCAATTTTCGTTCCGCCGATGTCGACGGCACCAATCACGGTTTTCCTCCGCTGGTCTGCTTGGGCAGCAGGCCATACTCGTCTTCGACTACGAAGGAACAGAGGCGAAAGGAATCACAATCCACGCCCGAGAGACGCGACAAGCGCTCGGCGGCAAGTTGCACCGGGATGATGTCGATGAGGAATTGCCACTCGGACGGAATCGCCGGAAGTTGGAACACCAGATCTCCCGCGTCGCCCGGAAGATGCTGGCCGATCAGCATGACGCTCGCGCCGAGTTGCCGGAGATCCCGCGCGACGGCCAGATCCTGCTCACGCATTTGCGCGCCGTCGATCCACATGCCGAAACGAAAATCCTTGGCGATCATTTCCTGCGGGCCATGGCGGAAGCTTCCCGTGCCCATCGCGGTTGCCGGCGCTTTCACGCCTTCTTCCCAAAGCAGCCGCGCTTCGCAGCAACTCCCGAGGCTGGAACCGCGAGCCAGGAAATAAGAAACAGCGCCGGGAAGAAGCCAGGTTGTGTCTGCAACCTGTTTCTGCCAGCCTGGAATGGCGCGCGCGGTTTCGGCAATCGAAAGCGAGAGCGTGGACGCGAGTTGCGCATCGAACGAACCGGCGACATTGCTTGCGAGAAGACCCACGGCAGCGGCCAAGGTGGAGTACGTGTTGACGGAAATGGCGTGATCGAGCGCGATGGGAACGACGATGGGAATCTGCGCTTCCTTGGCCAGCGGCCCGTCCGGCGCATTCGTCACGGCAATGACGGTCGCGCCGGCCGCGCGCGCTTTTGCAGCGAGTTGAACGATTTCGATGCTGCGGCCGCTGCGCGAAATAATGATGATGGCGGCACCGGGCGGGAAGGTGGAGAACAGGAGCAGCTCCGCCGCGTCCTGCATGTAGACAGGACGAGCATTCTGGTAAAAGAGCGCGCCCACATTGAGTGCCGCATGCCAACTGCTGCCGATCCCGGTCAGGTAGACGTGCCGCGCGTTGCGGATCGCGGCAGCCGCCGCACCCAGAGCTAGGAGCCTCGGCCGGCACAAGTATTCGATGGTCCGCTCCAATTCTTCAGGCTGACGGAGAATGTCGCGCAAGAAATGTGTCATGGGTCGCTTAGGCCAAGCATCTCCTTCAACCAGAAATCGCTCTCTTTCAGCCAGACGTATGACACTTTTCCATCACGTATCCCAAAATCTACAGCGTGAAGTTCGCGAGGGCCGTAGATAATGATCTTGTCCCCTATCCGTGGTTGGTTCGTCTCCCGCTCGATACCCAGCAAGTAAACCCTTTATCTCAAGTATGGGCTTTTGTGCGTCCAGCTTTTTCTCTGCGGACGGTGTCCCATAGGCCTTCACGACATCCTCTTCAGAACTCCTCAATCCAACGCCTTCCGGCGTCTTCCAGGCGCGAAGAGCATTTGTCGCGATCCTCTTGCGCATATGCAGGCAATTGGGAAAATCGCTCGGCAAGACGTCAGCGACTCCCGATGTCTCCTCAACGTTCGTCGCAAAGTGCAAAGACGCTTGACCATCCTGTGACTGAAAACACTCCACGGGCGAGGGCCTATTTTTTTGCGCGGGCAAGCCGAAGTGCCGCAACAGGCTATCCAGGGAGAGTTCGCCATCGGTGCAGTAGGGTCCCAGGCAGTCAGGCCCAACGAAGGCATCGCTCTCCAATTCGATAAAAGATACTCGTCCATCGCGGAGGCGAAAGCGGGCTGCTCGGACAGCTCCGTTCAGACGCCCCTTGTAGAGGAGCAGCTTCTTGCCCTTCTGATGGTGGGTATCATCCAGCTCTAAATCCTCCACACCGGAAGGCTTCCCGTATGTCTTCGCAATGTCCGCCTCTTGGCTCCCCAATCCGATTCCCTCAGAGGTTTTCCAGTTGCGTATGTCTTGCGTCGTCAGTTTTCCGTCTTTTCCTGTCCACATTCCGAACTCGGCAAAATCACGCAGATCGATATATCCCACTTCTCCCCGACTGCCTTCCGTTATGATCAGGAACGCCTGCCCGTTCTCTGTTCGATAGCCGTAGATGCCTCCTGCGCTAGACCGTCCACCCAGCTGCTGAGCCAGACCCTCAAACGAGACATTGCCATCGATGCAAACGGGGCCCAGACATTTCGGCCCCGAATATACCTGCGCCTCAGCGATGGGGGCGAAGGACACCATCGTCAGCAAGACCGCACCAAGCACGGCTAGACATGAGTTTTTCATGGATGGGTCATGTCCTCGGGCTTGACGAGGGCGTCGAATTCTTCGGGGGTGACGTAGCCGAGCTTGATGGCGGCTTCGCGGAGGCTGATGCGGGCGTGGTGGGCGGCTTTGGCGACCTGGGCGGCGTTGTCGTAGCCGATTTTGGGGGCGAGGGCAGTGACGAGCATGAGGGAATTCTTGAGGTAATGGCCGATTTGCTCGCGGTTGGCTTCGATGCCGCGGACGCAGTGTTCAACGAAGCTGTTGCAAGAGTCGGCGAGGAGTTCGACGGAGTGCAAATAATTGAAAATGATCACGGGCTTGAAAACGTTGAGCTCGAAATTTCCTTGTGAGCCGGCAAAGCCGATGGCGGCATCATTCCCCATGACCTGCACGGAGACCATGGTGAGGGCTTCGGCCTGCGTGGGATTCACTTTGCCGGGCATGATGGAAGAGCCGGGCTCATTTTCGGGGAGGGTGAGTTCGCCGAGGCCACAGCGCGGGCCGGAGGCGAGCCAGCGAATGTCGTTGGCGATTTTCATGAGGGAAGCGGCGAGCGTCTTCAGCGCGCCGGAGGCGAAGACGAGTTCGTCGTGCGCAGAGAGCGCGGCGAATTTATTGGGATGCGAGCGGAAAGGGAGGCCGGTGAGCTCGGAGATTTTGCGGGCGGCGCGCTCGGCGAATTCGGGATGGGCGTTGAGGCCGGTGCCGACGGCGGTGCCGCCGATGGCGAGATCGTAGAGACCGTCGAGAGCAACGGCGATGCGGCCGCCGTCGCGGTCGAGCAAATTCACGTAGCCGGAAAATTCCTGGCCGAGGGTGAGAGGCGTGGCGTCCTGGAGATGGGTGCGGCCGATTTTTACTACGTCCGCAAATTCCCTGGCTTTGGCATCGAGCGCGTCGCGGAGATTTTTCACGGCGGGGAGCAGGCGGCGCGCGGTTTCCGTGGCGGCGGCGATGTGCATGGCGGCGGGAAACGTGTCGTTGGAGGACTGCGACATGTTGACGTCGTCGTTGGGATGGATGGGCTTCTTGCTGCCCAGTTCGCCGCCGGCGATTTCAATGGCGCGATTGGAAATCACCTCGTTGACGTTCATGTTGGTTTGCGTGCCGCTGCCGGTTTGCCAGACGCTAAGAGGGAAGTGTTCCGTGAGTTTTCCTTCGATGACTTCATCGGCGGCCCGCATGATGAGGCTGCATTTTTCATGCGAAAGCTTGCCCAAGTCCTGGTTCACGAGCGCGGCGGCTTTCTTGAGGATGCCGAAGGCGCGGATCAGCTCGGGGGGCATGAGGTCTTTGCCGATGGCGAAGTGGATGAGCGAACGGGCGGTCTGCGCGCCGTAATAGCGGTCGACGGGGACTTCGATCTTGCCCATGGAGTCGGACTCAGTGCGTGTCGGAACGGAGGCGGCTGGCTTGGCGGCTTCAGACATCGGAGACTCCTTGAAAGGCTGCTGTCCAGATTCTATCAGCAAGTGACTGGTGGCTAGTGACCCCGACAAGGTCGGGGCAAGCTGGTGACTCGTGACTAATGACTTGTAGCCGGTGGGCAGCGAGTGGAGGGTTTTGAGTTTCAAAATGGGAATTGTTGGTATACATCCCGGTTGTTTTCGTATGAGTGGCAAATACACGACTTACAGGCAAACAGTTTGTATGAGTGGCAAATAGGAGACTTAAAGTAGCTATGTTTTCAGTGATTTGAGAGCAGCTCGTAAGAGTGACAAACAAAGGACTTACGGACGCGCGGTGTTTATAAAAAGGTAACGACAAGGGATATGATGATTCTGAAGGAGTTAGAAGGACTGCTTGGCGGGCGCCCATGATCGGGGGCACGTAAGAAACGTGCCGAACAACTCCAACACTATAGCATGTTCGTACTGTTTGTCAAATGATTACTTATAAGCGTTTTGGATCGTGCGAGTTAGGGCAGTCCGGCGGAGTGGGCGCGGGGCAAGACGGAGGAAAAAGGGCTTACACAGAGAGCAAGGAGGCTGGAGCACGGAGGGGCACAGAGAGAGCCAGGAAAGTCAAGAGCGCTTCACTCTTGGGCGCGAGGCCCTGGCCAGGTGGCGCTGGTCCAATCCCTGGCGGATCAGGGTCTTGATGACCGCCTGCCTGCTGATGTTGAGTTCCCTGGCGTGGCGTTCCAGTTCTTCGAGCATGGGAGCGGTGAAATCAACATTCACACGCTGGATTGGTTTCATCATACGGCCGGAATTGGTGAAGAAGCGCGAAACATCCTTGCCATTGTCCGCCATGCGGGCGATGGATTCGGCCGATGCAGGTTTTTTCTTATGTAGAGTGTTCTTCATAAAGTATTCGTTCTTTCTTTCGCTCATCGAACCGGAATCAGCATCAGGGTATAACTCTTATACCATGAAAGGGCAGCGAGGAATCAAGGGGAAACCAAGAGAAAAGAGAAAATAGAAAAGGGGAAACGGAAAAGAAGACGTCGGCTGCAACTAACGGCGACCGTGGTGGGACCACCAGTCGCGCCAGGCGGCGGGATTGGAGCCGAGGCCGGCGCCGGTGATGTCTTGCAAGGCCTGGAAGACCCAACTGCGGGTGGCGGGGTCGAGGGTGGCGTCGTCCATCATCTGGAGGAGACCGGGGACGGCGCGCAGGCGCTGCTCCTGCGTGAACATGCCGGATTGCGCGAGGGCGCAGGCGGCTCCTTCACGGACGTTAGGCGAAAGGTCGCTGCGGAACGATTCGAGAAGCGGCGCGATGGAACTGTCCGTGGCGAGAAGGCCGAGACCGACGACGGCATAGGCGCGCGTGGTTTGATCGGGATCGTGGATGCGATCGAGGAAGACGGTTTCGAGGCGCGCGGTTTCCACGCCGCGATTGCCGAGGACGCCGAGAATCCATAGGAGCCAGGCACGATGTTCGCGCTCGTCCTGCAAGCGAGTGAGAAGCTTGTCCACGCTTTCGGGGGACTTGGGCAGATTGTAGCCGGCCAGAGTGATTTCGAGGGAGGCGGCGCGGACGCGTAGATCGTTGGCGTTGATGGCAGTGTTGAGCAGATTCGCGAGCGGGTCCTTTTCCACTTCAAGCTGGCCGTACCAGCCGGAAACATTTTTTTCGATGAGTTCGATGGCGCCTTCGTAGTGGTTGATGGCGCGTTCCATGAGGAGTTCGGCTTGCTGCTGCGGGGCCATGGAGGAAAGGCCTTCGATTTCGTGGCCGGAGAGTTTTGCAGGCGACGCGGGGAGGGGGTCGCTCTTTAATTGGATGATGCGTTCGAACTCGGCCCAGGCTGCTTTGATGGGGGCGGGGTTGGCGGCGGCGAGAAGCAGGAAAATGAAGCCAATGGCCAAAACGACGAAAAAGCGTTTTCCGAGGCCCGGGTTTGCGGGGCGGATCTCTTCCGGCGTGATGGGCGGTTCCTGAACGTTTTCGTCCTTCATGGGGGACACCTCGACGCCAGGAATCATGCTAAGTTGGCGATTGGCAGCAGGCAATAGTACGACTGGGGCAACGGCTGAGGCGGCGTGAACCCCGGTCATGTATACTTTTTCGAGGGGAATCCGCGGTATTCATGACTGAGGGAACAAAGGTAATGCGTGCGAGTGTCAAGACGCGGCTGCGGCGGGGGCTGCGGTTTGCGCGGACGCGCGCGCGCGAGCTGCGGATGATCGGGAAGGCGCTGGCTTCGACGAAGCACCCGATCCTGGTGCACATCATTCCGATGCGGCAGTGCAATCTGGCTTGCACGTATTGCAACGAATACGACGATTTTTCGAAACCGGTACCGCTCCCGGAGATGAAAAAGCGGCTGGATTTGCTGGCGGACATGGGGACTTCGATCATTACGATCAGCGGGGGCGAACCTCTGATGCACCCGGAGCTGGACGAGGTGATCCGGCATATGCGGCGGCGCGGGATGATCGCCGGGCTGATCACCAATGGATTTTATTTGAACCGCGAGCGCATCGAGCGGCTGAACGAGGCGGGGCTGGAGCACCTGCAGATCAGTATTGATAACGTGGTGCCGGACGAGGTGTCGAAGAAAAGTTTGAAGACGCTGGATGGGCGGCTGGAGATGCTGTCGGAGTGGGCGGTGTTCCAGGTGAACATCAATTCGGTGCTGGGGAGCGGAGTGAAAGACCCGGAGGATGCGCTGAAGATCGCGCGGCGGGCCGTGGAGCTGGGATTCACGAGCACGGTAGGAATTATTCACGACAACAACGGGCAGTTGAAGCCGCTGGGAGCGCGCGAGCAGGAAATTTTTGAAGAGATCATGGAGCTGGGGAAGCGGTCGTTTTCGAGATTCAATGAATTTCAGCACAACGTGGCGCGTGGGCGGAAGCACAACTGGCGATGCCGATCGGGCTCGCGGTATTTGTACATTTGCGAGGACGGACTGGTGCATTGGTGCTCGCAGCAGCGCGGATATCCGGGGATTCCGCTGGCGCAATACACGCCGGAGATGCGGCACCGCGAATACTTCACGGAGAAATTTTGCGCGGCGCGGTGCACGGTTTCCTGCGTGCAGCAGGTAGGGATTTTGGATAACTGGCGCGACCCGCAGAATTTGAAGCCGATGCCGATGACGCCGCCTGCGCCGCAACCGCAACTGGTGCAAATTGGGCAGGGACGCGGCGATTCTTAGTTCCAGAGCACTTCCTTCCGACGGCAATCCGGATTCCTGTTTTTCGACAGCGCACATTTTCGAATGGATGGTATTGACGACTGACTCTTAGCTTGCCAAAACTATGCCCATGAGCGGATTCGCGATCGAAATCGAAAATCTGACGAAGGAATATCCTTTTGGATTCCTGCACCTGAAGAAGAAAACTTCGCTCGAAGGGCTGAATATGCAGGTGGAGATGGGCGAAGTGTTTGGCTTCATCGGGCCGAACGGGGCGGGGAAATCCACGACGATCAAGCTGCTGATGAGGCTGATTTTTCCCACGGCGGGGAGCGCGCGAATCCTCGGCAGGCCGATCAGCGACGTGGAAATGCACAAAGACATTGGGTACCTGCCGGAGCAGCCGTACTTCTACGACTATTTGACGGCCGCGGAAGTGCTGGATTATTTCGCGAGGTTTCACGACTTGAGGGCAGGAGATCGCAAGGAACGCGTCGAGCGGATGCTGAAGAAAGTGGGACTGGAAACGGCACGAAAAATTCAACTGCGCAAGTATTCCAAGGGGATGCTGCAGCGCGTGGGGCTGGCGCAGGCGATTCTGCACGACCCGAAGCTGGTGATCCTGGACGAGCCGATGTCGGGGCTCGACCCCGTGGGACGGCGCGAAGTCCGCGACATCATATTGGAGTTGAAGCGCGAAGGAAAAACGGTGATGTTCTCCACGCACATCCTCTCCGATGCGGAGGCGCTGTGCGACCGCGTGGGGGTGATTGTGGGAGGGAAGCTGCGCGGGGTGGGCGCACCGGGGCAACTGGTGGACATGAAGACGCAGGGGATGGAAATCCTTTTTGCGTTGACAGGGGCGAGCGACGAGCCCCTCCTGGCTAAGGCGATGAAGACGGGGGAATATTACCGGCTGCAGGTGGCGGAGGGAGAGTTGTACGTGGCGATCGAGCAACTGCGAGGCACGGGGGCGCGAATTCTTTCCGTGACGCAGGTGAAAGCCACGCTGGAAGAATTCTTCATGAACCTAGTGGAAGCGGACCGCGCGCAGGCGGCGGCGGTCGAGGTGAGCGGGAAATGAAGCGCGTGGGAATCGTAGCGCTGAATACGTTTCGCGAAGCGGTGCGCGACCGCGTGCTGTACAACCTGGTGTTTTTCGCGCTGCTGATGATGCTGGCGGCCGTGGTGGTGGGGCAAATTTCGATCGGGATCGAAGAAAGCGTGATCGTAAGCCTGGGACTGAGCGCGATTTCCGTGATCGGGCTGCTGATTTCGGTCTTCATCGGCGTCGCGCTAGTGTCCAAGGAGATGGAGAAGCGGACGCTGTACGCGCTGCTGGCGAAGCCGGTGCGGCGTTGGGAGTTTCTGCTGGGAAAATTCGGCGGGCTGGTGCTGACGCTCGCAGTGAACACGGCGGCGATGGCCGCGGGGCTTTTTCTCGTGATGCTCTACGTAAAGCATTCGCTGCAACGGGAAGATGCGGTGGTGCTGGTGGCGGTGTACTTTATCTGGCTGAAGCTGGCGCTGATCGTGGCGCTGGCACTTATGTTTTCCTGCTTCACGACTCCGCTGCTTGCCATTTTGTTTACCGCCGGGTTATATATCGTCGGCCTATACGTGCAGGAACTGCGGAACTTGCCGGTGGATGTGATGAGCCCGGCGACGGCGGCTTTCACGAAATGGCTTTCGTATCTTCTGCCGAATTTTGAAAATTTCAATGTGATGGCGATGGCGGCGCACGGGCGGGCCGTGCCGGGGACGCTGATTCTGCAGAACACGCTGTATGTGGTGATTTACTGCGCGATCGTGCTTACGGGCGCGGCAGCGGTGTTCTCCCGGAAGAACTTGAAATGAAATCTCAAAGAGCCGTGGCGTTATTGCTGGTGCTGATTCTTCCGCTGGGGTTCGCGGGAATCTGGCGCTTGCAGCACGGAATCGATTCGCAGCTCGCTGCCGTGAGCCAGGAGCGGGACGACGTCCTGCTGCGCTCCGGCAAGCTGGTGAAATGGATGAGCCTGGAATATTCACCGCTGCTGGCGGACATTTACTGGACACGCGTGGTGCAGTATTACGGTAACAAGCACGTACGACGGCAAGCAAATCTCGAAATGCTGTGGCCGCTGCTGGATGTCACGACAACCCTGGATCCGAATTTGGTCGTTGCTTACCGGTTCGGCGCGATGTTTCTGAGCCAGGCGCCTCCAGCCGGCGCCGGCAGGCCGGACCAGGCGGTGGAGTTGATCCGGCGGGGAATTCAAGCCAATCCGGATTACTGGCGCCTGTATGAGGATTTGGGATTCGTCTACTACTTCGATCTGAAAGATTACCAGAAGGCTTCGGAAGCTTTCCTGGAAGGAAGCAAGAAGCCGGACGCGCTGGTATGGATGAAAGTAATGGCCGCGAAAATTGCGGCGGAGGGCGAATCGTTTTCGACTTCGATGTTCCTATGGAATGATATTTATGAGTCGTCCTCAGATCCGTTGATCAAGAAAAACGCGCTGCAACGTTTAGAATTGTTGAAGGCGCAAGAGGATTGCAAGCAGCTGAATGCCCTGGCGGACGAGTATGCGAAGCGGAACGGGCGGCGGCCGGCGCGCATGAGCGACCTTGTGCAGGCTGGCTTGTTGCGCGGAGTGCCGGCCGATCCGGAAGGCTTCGCGTACGTGTTTGGGGAAGATGGCAAGGCGGAGATCAATCTTGACAGCCCCCTGCTGGAGCAACAGCTGCTTCTCGAGCGCCTTAACAAAGCTGTTCCTCGGTAAGACGATTCTCGCTTCGGACTGCCGTCACTCCGGGACGCAGAGCAAGGTCATTTGCGGATCGATGATGAGTTTGCGGGGCTGGATTGGCGAGAGGAAATGGAAGGACGTCTCCGGCGCAGCGGCGGCGACGTTTCCAAGGAGAGCCCTGGTTCCTGCACCGCCGCCTGCATAAAGGGGAACGCTGGCGATGAATGCGCGCGGCACGCCGGATTGATAGAGTTTCCCCTTCACAAGAAATCCTTTCTCGGCGGCATGTGATGTGAACTCCACACGGTAGTGCGGGATGCCCGTGCCGCGCACCCACTGTTCGAAAAACCATTGCATGGAGCGTCCGCCTTCGAGGTCCATGGCGGGCGTCATGACCACTTCGACTTCACGCTGCAAGTCTTCCGTGGAGAGGGCGCGGTAAGCGTACTTCGTGACGAGCGTTTGCAGAAGAGCCGTGAACCGCGCGTCGGAGTTCTTCGTGCCCGGCTGGCGGAGCATTTCGCGCAGCATGTGAAAGATCCAAGCGCCTTTGCTATAGATGATTTCCTCGTACGCCTGCGAAGATTTTGAGGAGTTGAGACGGGTGCCGATAGTGAGCGCGCCGACATCGCCCGCGGGTTGCGCGACATCCGGCGATTTCTCCAGCAGTTGGCGGCGAAAGCGTTCGAGCCAGACGCGGAGAGTGTGGTCGGGGATCTTTTTGGTATCGGCAAAGAGCAGGGCGAGATACTGCGCGATGGCTTCATTGATCCATTGATCGCGGTAGCTGGACCACCCGACGACGTTGCCCCACCACTGATGAGCTACTTCGTGGTAAGGAACCAGTTCAGTGAAATGTTCTTGACCGGTGGTAGTGAGTCCAGCGCGCTGTTGAGCCTCGGGGGACAGGAATGAATACGTGGAAATGTAAAGCAGGCCGGGCCAGCCTTGCGCAAAGGTTCCCGGAATCTGCGAGACGCTCAGATTGCGCAAAGGGAAAGGGCCACTGAAAGTTTCGTAAAAACGAATCGAGGAGTCGATCTCTTTCCCAAGTTGCTTGAGCGTGTCGGCCGGGCTGGGAGGAGAAAGCATTGGCGCCATCGCACGGCCGGTGACGCGAGAGCCCAGAGGCCCGGAAGGGATGTGAATGACGTCGGAATCCGAAGCGGCGATGCGGTTCCGGAGGGATTGCTCGAGTTGGCGGTTGGCGTAGACGTCGATGGAATGGCCAGAGGAGGTCACGGAAGCCGAAGCGTATTCGCCGAGATTGAATCCGGCGACGGAAGCGGGTTTATCCGTTTTCCAATGCCCCACGCGGAAGTCGCCGTCTTCATGCTCTTCGAGTTTGGAGCCGGTGGCGATCAGGCGGAGTTTGCGAGGCCAGCGCATGGTGAGGTCATAAGCTGCGAATTCGGCGGAATCGCCGAGATGCGGGTACCAGCTTTCGCGCGCGCCGACAAACAGCACACCGTTTCCGGCGTCTTCGATGACGTTGCCGCGATAGTGAAATTTAAGGGTGAATTCCTGATTGCGCGGGGGAGCCTCGGGGAGCACAACACTTAGGAAGTCGAGGCCACGGGCGCTGCGCTGCTGCAAATTCATTCCTTCGTTCTGAAAAAAGGCGAGGGGCTCTCCGCGCTCGCTAGAGACTTTGTCCACGCTGAGCGCGCGGGAGAGCTGAAAGCTCAGCGCACGCTCGCGGCCCGTTTCCGCGCGGACGCGGACGGAGGTGGAGGCATCGAGAGTGTTGTCTGGGAGAATGGAAGTTTCGATGATGTAACTCACGCCGCGGAAGGATACCGGACGAGCCGGAAAGCCGGGAACGGCGTGGGAGGTCCACACGTCGTAGAAAGTCTTTGCGCTAACTTTTTGGAACTGACCGAGGAGAAAGGGCTCGTCCCGCTGCAAATCCAGGACGACATCGAAGAAGCCTGTCACGGCTCCATCGAGCCCGGCATAAAAGTAAGGTAGTGGATTCTGCGAAAGGCGATCGAAGAGAATGCGGAGAGTCTGGCCGGGGTTGAGGTGAGCAAGCGCGGGCTCCCACTGAGCTGCAAACGCGGAATCCATCTGGGGCACGAGCCTGGCCGATTGGAATTGGCGAAGGAGTTCGTCCGCGGTGGTGTCGGTGAAGCGAAAATATCCAGAAAAAAAGTCTTGATCGAGAACGGGCGCGCCGAGGAAATAGCCCATTTGCTGCTTTTCCGATGGGTCGCGCGGGAGAGCCAGGGCATGGCCGCGGCCGGAAAAGACTGCGCCGGTAATATACCCGTCAAGAAGGGAGAAAAAGGCAAGGGTGCCTTCTTCGAGGGAGAGGACTGCATCGCCGCGGCGGAGCTCGATCCGATTTTCGGGGGCGAAGTGGTAAACGGCGGAAGGATCGACACGGAGAGCGTTAATCGCATCATATAATTCATGCGGAGTTCGTTCCGCAGCCGACAGAACAGCCGGGGCCAAAAGACACCATAGCCCGAAAAACTTCACCCCTACCTGCATATAGGAAGTGTAGTCACATTCGGCATGGGGGAACAAGGCGAGCGGGACCACGCGTCACCCCGGAATTAAGATAGGAAAATGCTTCGAATGATCCCTTCCCATCCGATGCGCCTGGTGATGGCGCTTGTTGCGTTCGTTCTCTTGTGCGCCCAAGCTGCAGCAGACACCATCGTCCTGAAAAATGGCCGGCGCATCCTGGCGTTGAGCGCGTATGAAGACGGAAACAAGGTGAAATACCTGACGTCCGCGGGTGAACTGAGCCTGCCGAAATCCATCGTGGATCACATTGAGAAGGGCGGCGCGATGCCGATGGCAAATACGCCGGGAGCCGCTGCGGCGAACCTGGCGATCGCTCCGCCGACCATGCAGCCCAATGACTCCGGCGGCGGAGAGATCGAACGCGGAGCCGTTCACGACGGGACGGTGGATCGCGGATATATCGCAAAGTTGGAGAGCGAGGCGCGTTCGGGCGGGGAGAAAGCCAACCTCAGTGCGGCGATCGGGCACCACGCCGCAGCGACGTTCGAAATGTCGCGAGGGGAACTGGAACATGCGCTGACCGACGAGCGCACCGCCCTCACCTTTGCTCCCGAAGTGCCGGGACTTTTGTTGCAAATAGCTTACATTCACTTGCGGCGGAGCGAGTACAAGCAGGCATTGGAATACTTGGAGCGGGCGAGGCGCCTCGCTCCGGACAATGCGGACGTGGCCAAGCTGACGGGATGGTCGTACTACGGTTTGAACAAGATGGACCAGGCAGTGGCGGAGTGGAAGCGCTCACTTGCGCTCCAGCCCGACCGGGAAGTGGAGGCGGCGCTTGAAAAGGCACTGCAAGACAGGCAGGAGGAGGAAAGCTACAAGGAAAACGAAAGCAGCCACTTCAAGTTGCGGTACAACGGTGCGGCGGAGCCAGCGCTGGCGCGGGACGTGCTGCGCACTCTGGAAACGCATTTTTCCGCCATCGAATCGGAGTTGAGCTATACGCCGCCGGAATCGATCGGCGTGATTCTGTACACGCAAGAGGCATTCACGGACATCACGCGGGCGCCGTCATGGGCGGGCGCGCTCTACGACGGGCGAATTCGCGTCCCCGTGCAAGGATTGACGTCGGTGGACCAGGATCTGTCCCGCTCACTCAAGCACGAACTCACGCACAGCTTCATCGCGCAGAAAACGCATGCGGCATGCATGGGGCTGAAAGAAAGCTGTGCGATTCGCGCTCCCACCTGGATTCAAGAAGGAATGGCGCAATGGATGGAGGGGCAGCGAAGCGGGGAGAATGCGAGTGTGCTGATCCAGGATTCTGCGGCGGGGCAGGTGTTGCCACTGGGCCAACTGGAAGGCGATTGGACGCGTATGAAGTCGGATTTGGCGCGCTATGCGTACGCGTGGGCGCTGGCAAACGTTGAGTATATCGTGCAGAAGGACGGAATGAGTGACATCAACCGCATCCTGGATCGCATCGGCTCCGGGATGTCCACGGAGGCGGCGCTGAAGGAAGTGCTGCACAGCGATTACAACGATTTGATGAAATCGACGGCGGAGTATTTGAAGAAGACCTACGGGCGCTGATGCCCATCTGCGAAGTCATGTCAAGTTGTGGCCAGAAGCGAGGCCAGGAGGGCGGCGCGGGCGGGCATCGTGTGTATGAGGATGTGCTCGTTCGCAGAATGGGCGCCGCCGCCGACGGCGCCGAGGCCGTCGAGCGTAGGGACGCCGATCGCAGCGGTGAAATTTCCGTCGGAACCGCCGCCGACGGTGCATTCGCCTACAGAGAGGCCCATCTGCCCGGCGAGTGACTTGGCGCGAGCGAAGAGAGCTGCACTCATTTTGCGCTCGAGCGGAGGACGGTCGAAGCCTCCGGTGATTTCAAGCCGGGCGCCCCGATGTATTGCACGAAGCGAATGCAGCCGTCGTTCCAGGCTGCGCATATCGGGAACACGCAACGCGCGCAGATCCAGAGCGGCGCGGGCGCGTTCGGGGATCACGTTGGTGCGCGAGCCACCTTCGACGATTCCTGCGTTGATGGTTACGCCGCGGCGCAGATCGTTCCATTTTTCGATGCGTGCGAGTTGCTGCGCCAATTCGTGGATCGCGTTGATGCCCTCCTGCGGCGCGAGACCGGCGTGCGAGGCGCGGCCATGCACGGTCAGTTCAGTGATGCCAACGCCCTTGCGCGCCGTTTTCAGAAGTCCGCGCGGGCCAAATGACGGTTCGAGGACAAAGACCGCATCGCTGCGACGCGCTTCCGCTTCGAGGAGCTTGCGCGAGGATTCGCTGCCGATCTCTTCGTCGGAGGTCCAGAGGAAGACGAGGCGCTTGCGCAATTCTGCGTTTGTTTCTTGAAGCGCGTGCAAGGCGAAGAGCGCTTGAACGATTCCTGCCTTCATGTCAAAAATACCCGGGCCGTAGGCCTTTCCACGTGAGATACGGAAGGGCATCTTGCGCAGCGTGCCGCCGGAGTAGACGGTGTCGTAATGGCCCAGAACCAGGAGCTGGCCTGCAGGGCGCGTTTTGCCGGGCCCATACGAAATCCGTAGATGATCGCCGCGGTGCTTCTGAGCAAGGCGCTCGACTCTGACGTCATACTTGCGCCAAGCCGAAGCGATGAGGCCATAGCAGCGGTCCGCTGCTGCTTTTTCAAGACTGGGCGATTCGGCTTCCACGAATTGGCGCAGCGTCGCGAGCATCTGCGGCAGGCGTGGCTTGAGACGGCGCAAAAATTCTTTCGGCGATGGGAGCTCCGGCATGGCGTGGACATGCTAACAACGCTGCGAAAAAGCAGCAACCTGGCTACTGGATTTCAGGAGGTCGAGATTACCGAGACGCGTATCGCGGGAAGCGGGCTTCGCATATAATCAGAGGTTTGCCGGGTACAAAAGTGCGCCGCAGGGGAGTTCCGGCGCCGTGGAGAGTGCGAATGATATTGGACGTCGTGGAAATTCAGAAGATACTGCCGCACCGCTATCCCTTTCTGATGGTGGATGGCATTCTTGAAGTGGAACGCTTAAAGCGCATCGTGGGTGTGAAAAACGTCACCATCAACGAAGCGCACTTTCAGGGACATTTTCCGGGCCGGCCGGTCATGCCCGGCGTTTTGATTATTGAGGCGCTAGCACAAGCGGGCGGGTTACTTTTGCTTCTGGAAGTTCCGGATCGCGACAATAAGCTTCTGTATCTCGTGGCTGTGGATGGGGTGCGCTTCCGGCGACCCGTGGTGCCGGGCGATCAATTGAAGTTGGAACTAGACGTTCTCTCCTGGCGCGGCGACTTCTGCAAGCTGGAAGGAAAAGCTACGGTTGAAGGGCAGTTGGCGGTGGAAGCGACGCTGATGTGCAAGATGGTGGATCGTGAGCCCCCAGCCAAGGCGGAAGAACCCGCGAAATGAGCGCGCGCGAGATTCATCCGCAAGCCATCCTGGGTGCAGGCGCGAAGCTTGGCGAAGGCGTCAAGATCGGCGCGTACGCGGTGGTTGGCGAAGAGGTGGAATTGGGTGACGGCTCCGTGCTGCACACGCATGCGGTCGTGCAGGGGCCGTCGAAGTTTGGTAAGAACAATGTGTTTCATGCGTTCAGTGTGGTCGGCGGCGATCCGCAGGACTATACGTTTCGCGGGGAGCGCGCGGAGCTCGTTGCCGGAGATGGAAATATTTTCAGGGAATACGTAACGATCAGCCGGGGAACGCAAAAAGGCGGCGGCAAAACTTCGCTGGGGAACGACAATTTTTTTCTGGCGTATTCGCACGTCGGGCACGATTGCGTGATTGGCAGCCACACGCTGTTTGTAAACGGTGCGACGCTGGCGGGACACGTGACGGTGGAAGATTTCGTGACGGTGGGCGCGTTTTGCCCGGTGCACCAATTTTGCAGGCTTGGCCGGTACGCGTACATAGGCGCATCCACGGTGATTACGCAGGACGTGCCGCCATTCTCGAAGATCGTGACGGAGCGCGAGACGAAAAATTACGGCCTCAACGCGATTGGCCTGGAGCGCAAGGAATTTTCGGCGGAGCGCTTGCAGGCGCTGAAGCAGGCGTATCGTTTGCTGCTGCGGTCGAAACTCAACACTTCGCAGGCGCTCGCGGAGATGAAGAAAACGCTGGGAGATTCGGCGGACGTGCAGGAATTGATTCGATTTATCGAAGGCGCGGAACGCGGCATTGTGAAGTAACACACCGATCGCAGAATTCATGCCCGACACGGACGCACAATTGAAAGGCTGGGGACTCATCGCTGGCAATGGGCGCTTTCCGTTTCTGGTGCTGGAAGGCGCGCGGAGCCAGGGAATCGAGATGGCGGTGATTGCGTTGAAAGAAGAAGCTTCGCCGGAGCTGGAGAAAATCGCGAAACGGCTGCATTGGGTGAGCCTCGGCGAGCTGAGCAAAACCATCGAATTGCTGCAGCAGGAAGGCGTGACGCAGGCGGTGATGGCCGGGCAGGTGAAACACAACAAAATTTTCAGCGCGATCCGTCCGGATTGGAAGCTGGCAAAGCTGCTTTTTTCGCTGCCCAAGAAGAATACGGACGCGCTGATCGGGGCGGTGGCTCGCGTGCTGGAAGGCGAAGGCATCCGGCTGGTGGATTCGACGATATTCCTGAAGCCGTTGGTGCCCGAACCGGGTGTGTTGACGCAGCGCGCGCCGGGTGAGCGCGAAGCGAAAGACATTGCATATGGAATCGGCGTGGCGAGACAAATCGCAGGGATGGACATCGGGCAGACGGTGGTAATTTCAGATCGCGCGTGCGTCGCAGTAGAAGCGATGGAAGGAACTGATGAAGCGATCGCGCGCGCGGCACGGATTACCGGTGGCAAGCCGCTGGTCGTCGTAAAGGTGAGCAAGCCAGGGCAGGACATGCGCTTTGATGTACCCGTGGTCGGTTTGCCCACCATCGAACAGATGAAGAGCGCGGGTGCGACGGCCCTGGCAGTGGACGCCGGACGGACGCTGCTTTTTGACCGTGAAAAACTGATTGAGCTGGCGGACGCTTCGGGAATCGCCATCGAAGCAGTTCCCGCCGCGGCAATGACGGAACCAAAAGACGCAACCAGGGGAATCAACAAAGAATGAGCGCGGTGGCACAAGGGAAGAAGATCCGTGTCGCCGTTGCAGGAGCGGGCGAATTCGGGCGAAATCACGTGCGCGTGTACCGCGAAATCGAAGGCGCGGATTTGATCGGCGTATACGATCATGATGCAAGACGCGCCGCGGCCGTCGCGAAGGAATTTCACACCAAAGTAGTTGCGACTCTTGAGGAATTGAAGGGGCGCGCCGACGCGGTGAGCGTGGCCGTGCCTACCGTCGCGCATGCGGAGGTGGGCTGCCGGCTGATGGAGATGGGGCTCGACGTTCTGGTTGAGAAGCCCATGGCTGTGAATCTCTCGGAGGCCGATGCGCTGCTTGCGTCGGCGAAGAAAAACAAACGCATCTTGCAGGTGGGTCACGTCGAGCGTTTCAATCCCGCGGTGATTGCCGTCGAGCCCATTTTGAACCGGCCACTTTTTTTTGAGGTGCACCGGTTGGGTGTGTTCACACCGCGCAGCCTCGATGTGGACGTGATCTACGACCTGATGATTCACGACCTGGACATCTTGCTGGCGCTGGTGAAAGAACCAGTTACGGAAGTGAAAGCGGTCGGGATCCCGGTCCTTACCAACAAAGTGGATATCGCGCATGCACGGTTGGAGTTTGTGGGCGGCGCGGTTGCGAACGTGACGGCAAGCCGGGTTTCCACGGAGCGTGTGCGCAAAATGCGGTTTTTCCAGCAGCACGAGTACATTTCGCTGGACTATGCCCGGCGGGATGCGCTGCGAGTGGGCGTGAAGAAGCCGGGCCCGCAGCCCGAATTTGGGTTCCAAAAGCTGGACGCCCCGGCGGTTGAGCCCCTGCGAGCGGAGCTCGAAGCCTTCGTGGATGCCGCACGGACGCGAAAAGAGTCGAAAACCAACGGGGCGGCGGGCCGCGCGGCGCTGGAATTGGCAAGCCGGGTTATGGCGAGCATCCAGGAACACGCGGAGCGCGTCCAACTAGAAGCAGTGTCCTCGCAAGAAAAAACAACAAGATGATCTCCCGCTTCCTGGTACCGCTCGATGCTCGTCCACCCGCTAAGGCGGATGCCGCGACGCAGCGACGTCGTCCGACCACCATGGACGAACGGACGCTCGTCCCGGCGATGCTGCCCATCGTGGTGCTGGATGGGCATTCGACGATCCCGAGCAACTTGCCGCTCGAAACCATTGCCACGCGCGTGGTCGTGCCGCGCGACGTCAACCGTGCCGCCTACAACGTCACGGAAGATCAATCCACGCCGTTGCAGCCGACGGAGATGGACGCGCGCATCGCCGTGCCGGTAGGTGACGCACCTCCGGAAACGATTGAGCACCCGCTAACTCTCCATACCGACCTGGTGGATCCCGATATTTTCATCACCGGAGAAGTGCATCTTGCCGCTCCGGAAGAGAAAGAGGGAGAAGCCAAGTGGCAGCTCATTGTCCGCATCTCTTCGTTTGCGTTCCACGCCCTGCTGATTGCGCTGATTCTCTTGCAAGCAAAACTGTTCCCTTCGCATGGGCCAACGCCGGAGCAAATGGAGATCGCGCGGAGGATGATGACCGTGCTACTACCGCCAGGGGCGCTCGATGACTTGAAGCCCTCGACTCGTCCGACGCAACCGCCTCCTCGCGTGCATGTTGATCCGCGTGTCTTGCGGAAGGTTGCACCGCCTATCGAGCCCATGCCGATACCACAGCCGGAGCGGCCAGTGAAGGAATTGCCCAACGCACCAGTGCCTCAGCCGAATGTCGCGCAGACCATACCGCCGACGGAGGCGCCCACGCCGAAAACTCCCCCGAAACTCGAAATGCCGGAAACGCCGCAGCCGAGGAAGGGCTTGTTGTTGCCCAAGGAGTCTTCTCCGGGCCAGAGCATCCAGGACTCCTTGCGGGCTGCAGCGCGAAGCTCCGGTCCGAGGCCGATCGCGGGTGGCGGCCAGATTCCTGGGGGCGGCAGCAGTGGCGGGGGTGGCGGCCATGGAACCGCCTACGGCGGCATCGAGATGCTCACGCCGGACGAAGGTGTGGACTTCAGCAACTATCTCAACCGCGTGTACGTCACCGTGAAGCGCAACTGGTTCGCGGTAATGCCCGGCTCGGTCGAACTCGGCGAGAAGGGCATCGTCGTACTCACATTCAAGATCATGCGGGACGGCAGCGTACCGTCCGCCGAGCCGGTCATCCAGCGCAATTCGGGGAAAGAACCGCTGGACCGCGCGGCGTATTCTTCCGTGCGCGCATCGAACCCCTTCGAGCCGTTGCCTCCGCAGTTCAAGGGCCCGTACATCGAATTGCGCTACACGTACCTCTACAACGTTCCGATCGAGTATTTTAACCAGGCAAAGTGAAGGTCTCGCGCCAACAGGTCCTCGGTAGTCTGCTTCTCGCCCTTGTAGTGCTCGTCGTTTTGGTTTTCCGCGCGCGCCACATTTTCTTCCGATGAGCGATCCGAAAACTCTTTTGCCTCTTGTTGCCGTCGTTGGCCCGACGGCTTCCGGCAAGTCCGCGCTGGGTGTCTGGCTCGCCGAGCGGCTGTGCGGAGAAGTGGTGGCCTGCGATTCGACGCAGCTTTATCGCGGATTCGATATTGGGACTGCCAAGCCCAGCGCTTCCGAGCGCTGCGGGGTCCCGCATCATTTGATCGATGTGTTGGGGCCACAGGAAGAAGCGACTGCGGGAGGCTATCGCGAATTGGCGTTCGCGGTTTTGCGTGATCTGCGAGTGCGGAGGATGCTGCCGATATTCACGGTCGGCACGGGTTTGTATTTGCGTGCGTTTCTGGAAGGTCTCGCCGAAGTTCCGCAGCGCTCCGAGGAATTGCGCGCGCGGCTGCGGGCAAGCGCTGAAGAACATCCGCCCGGCTATCTGCACAATGTGTTGAAGCGGCTCGATCCGGAGACAGCCTCCAAGATCGCGCCCGCCGATAAACAAAAACTCATTCGGGCGATCGAAGTTTGCCTGTTGGCACGCAAGCCCATCTCGGAACTGCATCGAGAGGGCCGCGTCCCGCTCGAAGGCTGGCGCGCGCTGAAGATTGGATTGAATCCGCCGCGCGACCAGCTAGTCGAGCGAATTCATTCCCGGACGGATGACATGTTGGAGGGCGGATGGCTGGAGGAAGTAAAAAGTTTGCTCGCCAGCGGGACGAGCGAAGATGCAAAACCCTTCGATTTCATCGGCTATCGTGAATTGCGCGCAGTTTTGCAAGAAAGCATGTCGCTGGCTGAGGCGCGCGAAGCGATTCAACAGGCCACGCGTCGTTATGCGAAACGCCAGCTCACATGGTTTCGCAGGGAGCAGGGTGTATGCTGGATTTCAGGATTCGGCGATGAACCAGCCGTGCAAGCCGAGGCGATGCATTGGCTTCGATCCGCAGGTTTGGGCTGAGTACGATATCTTGCGTTAGCCGGCCATCCGGGAGACAGAGCCGTTTGCTACTCTTTTTCTCTTTCCATCTCTTTGTCCTTGGCCTGGATGGAGAGTAGTTCCACTTCAAACACGAGAGTCGAGTTGGGACCTATCTCCGGGCTCGGGCCCCGCTCACCGTAGGCCAGCTCTGCGGGAAGAAAGAGTTGCCACTTGGATCCGACGGGCATAAGTTGCAGGGCTTCCGTCCAACCCTTGATCACGCCGCTCACGGGGAATGTTGCAGGTTGGCCGCGCTTATAGGAGCTGTCAAACTCCGTGCCGTTGATGAGGGTGCCCCGGTAGTTGCAGACGACCGTGTCCGTGGCTGCTGGCTTCGGCCCGGTGCCTTGAGTCAATATCTTGTATTCGAGGCCGCTTGGCAGGGTAACGATCCCTTCTTTGGTTTTGTTGGCGGCGAGAAAGGAGTCTCCCTCCTTCTTGTTCGCTTCTCCGGCTAATTTCATTTTTTCCATTTGCTTGCCGCGCACCTCGGTCTGCAGTTGCGTGAGGGCGGCGCGTGCTTCGCTATCGGTCAGGAGGGTCTTGCCGCCAGTCACTGTGTCCTTCAATGCGCGCACGAAGATGGCTGTGTCGATATCAACCGAGTCTCTCTTCAGATTGGCTCCGAGGTTCATCCCCAGCGCGTAGCTGACTTTATCCTTGTCCGTCTTGAGCACCAGCGAGCTCGGATTTTTCGGTTTGGGGGGCTGACCCGGTTTCGCCGCGGGCGCCTGCGGGGAGGCCGCTGCCGGTGTTTGTTGTGTGCGCGCGCTCCCGAGCAGCATCGTTCCGACCGCCAAAACATTCACTACTGTGATCGTTAGTTTTCTCATGGAACTATTTTCCCATCGGCACGCTGGTTTCGCAAATGGATGCGCTTTCACTTTGCCAGGCTGGTACCAACGGAACGGCAGAGTGGAAGAATGGAATCGCCGGCGGAGGCTGTCGCGAGCCGAAAGGGAGAGGCGTATAATCGGAACCAGGGACGAGTCCCGCAAGAAATGTTCACTTCCGCAAGATGACTCCGGTCTACTCTCCGTGACCAAGGCACAACATCAAGTTTCTGCGGCCGAGCGCGCTTTGCTGGTTGGCGTGGGATGGAAGCGTACGCCCCGCTTTCCAGGAATGCCGGCGGGCGAGCAAGGCCGCGAATCGCTCCTCGAGCTCGTGGAGTTGGCTCGCAGCGCAGGCGCGGAGGTCGCGGGGACGGTGTTTCAAGTGCGCGATACGGCTGATCCAGCGACGCTGGTCGGCCGGGGAAAGCTGGATGAGATACGCGCGGAAGCCACGGCGCACAAAGCGCCGCTGATCATCTTCGATAGCAACCTCTCCCCTATGCAACAAAGAAACATCGAGGAGTCCACGGAGCGCAGGGTCATCGACCGCACGCAACTGATTCTTGATATTTTCGCGCGGCATGCTCGCAGCCGCGAAGGACAGTTGCAGGTGGAACTTGCGCAGTTAAACTACATGCTACCGCGCCTGACGGGAAAGGGAACGGCGATGTCGCGCTTGGGCGGTAAAAGCGGGGCTGGCGGACCGGGGGGCTCGGGTGGCGGAGCGGGACGCATCGGCGTGCGCGGGCCCGGTGAAAAGAAATTGGAGACGGACCGGCGGCGAATCCGCGACCGCATCAGTAAAATTCAAACCAGCATCGAGGATGTGCGCAAACAGCGCGCGCTCCGCCGCGAAGCACGGAATGCCGTGCCCCTCGGAACGATCGCGCTGGTGGGCTACACAAATGCTGGCAAGTCCACGCTATTCAACGCGCTGAGCCGCGCCGAAGTCCTGGTTTCCTCGCGGATGTTCGCCACCCTCGATCCCACGATCCGAGCGCTGCGGCTTCCCTCGAACCGCCGCGTCCTCGTTTCCGACACCGTGGGATTTATCCGCGATCTTCCGAAAGGCCTGCTGACCGCGTTTCGCGCCACACTGGAAGAGGTCCAGGAAGCTGCGTTGATTTTGCACGTGAGCGACGTATCGAACCCGCATCACGATGAGCTGGATGAAGCGGTCGAAAAGATCTTGAGCGAGCTCGGGGTCAACGGGCGCCCGCGGCTGCGCGTGCTGAACAAAATGGATCAGCTTTCTGTTGAAGATAGAAAAATTGTTTCCAACGGCACAGGCGGAAAAGACGGACAAGAGGGCACTCCGGTTCTTGTGTCCGCGTTGACGGGCGAAGGGATTGAGGAATTGTTACGGCGCATGGATGCCGAGATGCCCACGGACCCTGTCGTGACTCTCTCGATGCGCTTGCCCCTGGCGGAAGGACGTACTTTAGCGCTGGTTCACGCGCTGGGGCGCGTGCTTCATTCTGAAGTGGAGGATTCGCACATGCGGCTGGATGCCGAGGTGCCTGAATCCATCGCCAAGCGCCTTCGCCTGAACGATTTCGCCGTGAAGGGAACTTTCCGGCGCACGCGGTCGTAGTATAGAGTGTGAGTGGACCGGCGTGCGGTCGCGTGGAATAAGAACGTTTATCCGCGGTCCATTCTGAGGTTGCCATGGCTGCTTTTTTTCTTTGGATCATCCTGTTCATTCTGTGCTGGCCGCTCGCGCTGCTGGCGCTGGTGATTTATCCGTTTGTCTGGCTGTTGCTTCTTCCATTCCGCATTTTGGGTATCGCCGTTGACGGTGTTCTGGGACTGTTGAGTGCCCTGTTCCTGCTGCCGGTGCGGCTCCTGCGAGGCCCGCGGGCCATCTGAAGATTCTGAATCCTTTGTGACTGGGTAACTCTGGGGTAAAACTTGGAAAAACCCCTGTTTTCTGTAACTTGTGGGTGTGCCCAAGTCGCTGGCCGAGATGGATTGGACCTGGCGGCTTCTGTGGAAAAGGCTGTGGAAACTCAGTTGTCGCTCTTGCACACAATTTCCTGCGGAAGGGTCGTGCTAGAGGGCTCTCCGATCAGATCTCCATATAAATGATTGAAAATACAGACGTTAAATTGGATTTGAGAGTTGACTTAGTCTCGCTGCCCGGCGTCCCGGCGCCGGGGACTCACGGCATATTTGCACAGGTTTGCAGCAGCAGAGTTACGAAAGAGTATCGCCTTTCACGTATTCCAATGCGAATTTTTGTTAACCCCGGAGTACCTACCCTGGTCTGTCGAGGCGCTCATTTATCTCCGTTCGGAGCGCAAATCGGGCCGTCTCGAGGCGTTGACGCGTCCTTCCACGAAGTCTATAGTGAACTTGCGGTGGCTGAAGCCGCAGGCGCGGCTCCCCCGCCGCCTAGAGCACATGAATCTTCCTAACTCACTGACGTTGCTCCGGATTTTCTTCATTCCGGTTCTCATCGTGATTCTCCTGACCCGCAGTCCCAACGTCGAGCTCTGGGGCTATACCATGCACTTCGAAGTTTGGGGAGTGCTGATCCTGCTGACGGCGGCGGCGACAGACTGGGCGGATGGCTATCTCGCGCGGCGGCGCTCACAAGTGACGACGCTGGGGATTCTTCTCGACCCCATCGCGGACAAGCTGCTGATCTCCGCTGCATTTATCTCTCTGGTGGACATGCACCTGGTGAAGGCCTGGATGGTGGTGATCATCATCGGGCGTGAATTTACTGTCCTCGGCTTGCGGAATATTGCCTCTGCGGAAGGATTCACTATTGAGGCGTCTACCCTGGGCAAGACCAAAATGGTCTTGCAGGTGTGCGCCGTAGCAGTGCTGATCGCCGGCGCCGGGCATCGTGCCGGGCTTCCATGGCTGTACTGGTTGGCACAAGCCCTACTTTGGCTGGTGGTGATTAGCGCGCTAGTCTCCGCCGCACAGTACTTCCTGAGATTCTGGAGCCATGTGGACGACAGCATCAAGCAACGCCGGCGATTGCGCATGCTCGAGGCGCGTAAGAAGTCTCAGGATGCCGTCCCTCTCTGAAGCGGAGAGTCGAGCCGCGCTGCAGCTCGCGCGAAATGCGGTTGTCGAAGCCGTTTCTCACCGAAAGCTTCCTGATCAAATTACGCGCGATGGGGTATTTGCAGAACGCCGCGGAGTTTTCGTGACGCTGCACGTTCGCGGGCGCTTGCAGGGCTGTATCGGCGTGGTTGAGCCGGAGGAGCCGCTGGGAGCCGCTATTGTCCGCTGCGCGGCCAGCGCCGCCCTGGAAGATCCGCGATTTACCCCGATGCGGGCGGAGCAGCTCGGTGATCTCGCGATCGAAATCTCACTGCTTTCGCCGCCTGTGCTGATATCTCCGGAAGCGATTGAGATCGGGCATCACGGTCTGTTGATCGTGCTGCACGCGCAGAAAGGTCTGCTTTTGCCGCAGGTTGCGATCGAACATCGTTTGACGCGTGAGCAATCTCTCGAGGAAACCTGCCGCAAGGCGGGATTGCATCGTGAATCCTGGCGCGACCCGGAGGCGCGCCTCTTTGGCTTTACATGCGAAGTCTTTTCGGAAAGTCAGCCGCTTGAAGGAACATGAAAGCCGGTGACGACTTTTGGTGGAGAAGCGAATACAGCCAAAGTCTAATGAAAAGGCCCGCGCGGAGAGAGTCACGGCGGGCCTAAGTCATTCAACAAGATGTGGGTTAGCTATTCGATTTCGACGTAGTCGCCTGCGTAGATTTCGATTGTGTTGAGAGTAACGAACATGGTCGACGAATTGCTACTCACATTGATGACGATTCCCTCTCCTAGCACTTCGCGGGGGAGGGCATTCCACTCGTAACGTTCCGGGGCGCTGCCGAAACCGTACATGGTGTACTGATACCCTCTGGTCTGCGGTACGGTTTCCGCCATCGAGCCTTGATAGCGGAAGATACGGAAGTAGTCGCCGACCTTCACTCCCTGCTTGGTCCCGAGGTTCACGTAGATCGACTGGTACTTCCCGAAAAGCTGCGTGAAGCCCGTTCCCGCGACCACCATGGCTACAGGCTTTCCGCTCACCGGCGCAAAATGGTCGAACGTCGATGGATCCTTGAACGGAGGCGCCGGGCGGTCTTGATACGGTTGCAGGATATCGCCCCGCTGCATATAGCCGCAGGAAAAAGTGACTTCCGCAATCGAAACCTTCGGCTGCACATTCACTACACGGACCTGCCCTTGATCGCTGTAAGCCGTACCCATGGCCTTCATGAGCTTGGTCTGCCACTTGAACCATTGCACTTCAATGAAGTCTGCATCCGGCCGCACAACCGAGAACCGGTCGCCGACGCGGACACCCTTGTCCTGGCCACGGTTGATATACACTCTGTCGCCGTGGCCAAAAGTAATCTTGTAATTGGATTGCTCTCCGGAGATGAGCCGGATTCCGTCAGGCACTTTCTGATCGGTGACGAATCCCGAACAATTCACCGCAGTGAAGTCCGTTTGAGCCGGGGCAGCTTGCGGCGAGTTTTGCGCCGAACTGACGGCGGCACTGAGCAGGACCACAAGAGACAAAGCTGCTAGTCTAGCGCGCATTCCATAACTCCTTCGAAAACACGCCCTTAGGGCCGTACAGGGACGTTTCCTAGCGAAAGTATCAGGGCCGCGCTCACCCGTCAACAAATTGGCCAGGGTTGCTTTACAAGTTTGATACGGCATACTAGAGGCCGTATTTTCAACGAATTGGCTGCAGAAGGCAGAGTATGAAACTCTTTGGAGCAGGGGTGCGGCGCATTTGCGCGGTCGCGGCAGCCTCTGCGGCCCGCGAAATGGGTCGACAAGTCCGGTTGGCACTGCGGGAAACGAGGACCGTCGAATTGCGGCTCGATTGGCTGCGAAACAACTCTGAACGCGCGCGATTCCTCCGTTGGCTGCCGGCGAACAATCCAAAAGGGGCAACTTTTGTCGCTACCTGCCGGCGTCGCGAAGGCGGAGGGAAGTTCGCCGGGGACGCTGAGCAGGAGCTGTACTGGTTGATGCAAGCGCGCGAGGCAGGCTGCCAGTGGTGCGATCTGGAAATTGAGACCTATCGGGAGCTGCCCGAAGGATTCGTGCGTGAGTACCCCGTACCCAAACGCATCCTACTCTCCATCCACGATTTCGATCGGACCGCAAAGCTTCCGGGGAAGATCAACGTGGCGCGTCATGGGCTGGTTGACGCCGTAAAAATCGCCGCGAGCGCCCGCACGATTTCCGACAGCGTCCGGTTGCTTCGGCTGGCCTGGCGCTCGAAAAATTTCGTTGCAGTTGCGATGGGGGAGGTGGGGCTGCCCGCTCGAATCCTGGCGCTGCGGGCAGGAAGCGCTTTGGCGTATGCCCCCGTCGCCGAGGCAACCGCGCCCGGTCAAGTCTCCCTCGGCGAAATGAAGCATCTCTATCGTGCTCACGCGCTCACGAGAAGGACGCGCGTTTACGGCGTGATCGGCGATCCCATTGGACATTCGCTATCGCCGTTGCTGCATAACACGGGGTTTGTGGCGCGCAAAGTTGATGCTGTCTATCTGCCATTCCTCGTTCATCAGCTGCCTGATTTCCTGGAGGCGGTTCCTGAATTTGGAGTCCGGGGTTTCAGCGTGACGTTGCCGTACAAGCAGAGCATTCTCAAACACCTGAAGGAATGTGAGCCGCTCGCCGCGGAAATCGGCGCCGTGAATACCGTTGTGGTGCGGCGTGATGGTTCGCTCTACGGTTGCAACACGGATTATGTTGGCGTGCTGTGCGCGCTCGAGAAAAAACTCCGCATCAAGGGCAGCCGCGTGTTGATCTTCGGAGCGGGAGGGTCGGCGCGGGCCGCGGCATTTGCGTTGACTCGGGCCGGCGCGGTAGTGGGCATTTGCGCGCGACGTGAAAAAACTGCGAGTACATTGGCACGTGCAATTGGAGCAGAAGTCGTTCCGCGCCGCGCTTTGCGCACGGCGTTCTTTGACGCCATTCTGAACTCCACTCCGGTCGGCATGCATCCACACGATGGAATTTCGCCGCTTGCGCCTGGCGAGTTAAATTGCCGCATGGTCATGGACTTGATCTACCGCCCCCAGAAAACCCGACTCTTGAACATCGCCGCGAAAAAAGGGATTTCCATCGTGTCCGGCGTGGAGATGTTTCTTGCGCAGGGCATCGCACAGTGGGAAATCTGGACGGAGAAGCGCGCGCCGGAAGCGCTCATGCGCCGTGCCGTGCTGGGCGCCCTTCGCGAGGAAGAGAAGTCGCGCCAGCGCCGTTAATCCAGAAATGCAATAATACCTGCTCTCTATTTTTAACTTTGAAATGTCAGCAGTGAACTGACCCATGATTCAGCCGGACTTCCGCGAATTCCAGCGTCTCGCTAAGCAGGGAAACCTCATTCCCGTTTACGACGCGTTTTCCGCGGATTTGTTGACTCCCGTGAGCGCCTATCTTCGAATCGCCCAGGGCGCGCGGTATTCGTTCCTCCTCGAAAGCGTGGAAGGCGGCGAAAAAATCGCCCGCTACACATTTGCCGGCGCTCACCCGGAAGAAGTCTTCCGCTACGCCGGCGGCGCGTGCGTGCTAGAAAGCCGCGACCGCATGGTTTGGGAAGAACGCGATCCAATTTCCTTTTTGCGTGAGCGCATCGAACGCTTCCGTCCCGTGAGGCTTCCCGGTTTGCCGCCGCTCGTCGCGGGAGCCATCGGCTATTTCAGTTACGACATGGTCCGTTTGATCGAACGGCTGCCCAAACGCTTGCGTGACGAAATCGGCCTCTACGATGCGATGCTGATGTTCTATCACGGCATCATTGCCTTCGATCACGTGCAGCATCGCCTGTGGATCGTCCGCAATGTTTTCACCGGCGGCTCCGGTTCGCTCCGCGCGAAATACAACGCTGCCGCGCGCGAAATCAAGGAAACACGGCGGCTGCTCCAAGAGCCTGTCGCGGCTGAGCGCGTGAAAAAGCCACCGAAGGTGAAAAAGCGCGCTCCACTTAAGGTGAGTTCGAATTTTCGCCAGCCCGAGTATCTGGCCGCCGTTCGAAAGGCGAAGCAATACATCCGCGCGGGCGACATTTTTCAAGTCGTGCTGAGCCAGCGCTTTTCTGCAAAGACACAAGCAAACCCATTTGAAATTTATCGCAAACTGCGTGCTCTGAATCCCTCTCCCTATCTTTTCTATTTGCAGATGAACGACGTCTCCGTCGTTGGCAGCTCGCCGGAAATGCTCGTCAAAGTCCAGGGCCGTGACGTTTTCTACCGGCCCATCGCCGGCACGCGTTGGCGCGGCAAGGACGAAGCCGAAGACCAGCGCCTCGAGCGCGAAATGCTTGCCAGCGAGAAGGAGCGCGCCGAGCACATTATGCTCGTGGACCTGGGGCGCAACGACCTCGGACGCGTCTGCGATTACGGCACGGTGCGCCCCGAGAAGCTGCTCACCGTGGAGCGCTACTCGCACGTCATGCACCTGGTTTCCAGTCTCCGTGGCCGCTTGCGCGAAGATGTAGACTGTTTTGATGCGCTGATGGCCTGCTTTCCGGCCGGCACCGTTTCCGGCGCACCAAAAGTTCGCGCCATGGAAATCATCGAGGAACTGGAACGCACGCGCCGCGGAATTTATGCGGGCGGCATCTTGTATCTTGATTTCGCGGGCAATCTCGATTCGTGCATCGCGCTTCGCACCATGGTCGTCAAGAACGGCGTTGCCTACGTGCAAGCTGGAGGCGGCATTGTTGCGGATTCCACGCCGCAGGGCGAATATCAGGAGAGTGTGAACAAGTCGAAAGCCTTGCTAGCGGCGCTGGAAGCCGCACACGGCGGAAGCCGGCCGAGGAAGCCGTCATGATTCTGCTGCTCGACAACTACGATTCCTTCACCTACAACCTCGCGCAGTATCTCGGCGAGCTGGGTTGCAACGTCGAGGTACACCGCAACGATAAGATCACCGTCGAAGAAATTGCCCGGCGGAAGCCGGAGCGCATCGTGATTTCGCCCGGGCCTTGCACGCCGCAGGAGGCCGGCATCTCCGTGGAGTTAATCGAGCGCCTCGCGGGAAAATTCCCCATCCTTGGCGTGTGCTTGGGACATCAGGCCATCGGCGCCGCGTTCGGCGGCAAGATCGTCCGCGCCCCGAAACTTTTTCACGGCAAGACCAGCCAGATCCATCACGACGGGAAAAACATTTTTCGCAAGTTGCCCGATCCCTTCACGGCGACACGCTATCACTCGCTGATTGTGGAGCGCAAATCGCTCCCGCGCGGACTCTTCATCACCGCGGAAACCGACGACGGCATCATCATGGGCCTGCGCCACCGCCGCCACAAAATCGAAGGCGTCCAGTTCCACCCCGAATCTGTCCTCACCGAATCCGGCAAGCAACTCCTGCAAAACTTCTTGTCTTTGTAGATGGCGGGCGTTAGCCCGGCATCTTTTGGCGTTTTCACCAGTTCAGGTCCGCCAGGATCGCGCCATAGATTTCCATGCCGCGCCAAAAGTGACCCAGACGCAGATTCTCGTCCGAGCTGTGCTGATGATTGTCGTAATTCACGATGGGCACACCGATCCACACGAGTCCCAGATCATCAAAGATGTACATCGGCACGCTGCCGCCCGTGGACGGCATGATCACCGCGTCGTTGCCCGTTGCGGCTTTCACAACTTCCACAACCGCCTTGGACACCGGCAGATCCATCGGCGTGCGCGAAGCCCGATAGCCGCCTTCGTACACCACTTTCGCGATCCGCGCGTGGGCCCGTCGCTCTTCCATTGTTGGTTCATGGTCTATGACGTAGAATCCCTGCTTCGCGATGAACGCCGCAATCTGTTCAAACTTTTTCTTGGGGTCCTCGCCTTTCACGAGCCGTGCCTCCAGCGAAGCCTCGGCCTTGTCCGGCACCACGTTTTGTGCTTGCTCTCCGATGTACGCGCTGCGCAATCCGCGAATATTCAACGACGGTTGCATCAAGAGTTCCACTAGCTTCTTGCCGCCGCCTTCCGGTTTCGCGATGCCTAATTCGCGCCGCAGATCGGCATCATTCACCGGCATTTCCGCGAGCGCTTTTTTCTCCACCTCACCAAGCGGCGTAACGTCGTCGTAGTAGCCCTCAATCAGCACGCGCCCTTCGGCATCTTTCATGGCCCCCAGCAGCCGTGACAATTCCATCGCTGGATTCGGCGCCCAGTTCCCATAATGTCCGCTATGCAACGCGCGCACCGGCCCGTACACCGTAACGCCTATGCCGATGTCCCCGCGGTTTCCGAAGAAAACGAGAGGCCGTCCCGATTGATGCACCGGGCCATCCGCGGTGATGAGCAAATCCGCGCCCAATAAATTCTTGTGAAGTTCCAGGGTGCGTTGCAAATTCGTCGAGCCGGCCTCTTCCTCTCCTTCAAAAATGACCTTGAGATTGACGGCCAACGGAATCTTCTTGGCCCGAAGCGCATCGAGCGCGGCAAGCAGAGCAACAATCGGCGATTTATCGTCCGAAGCGGACCGCGCGTAAATCCGCCAGTCGTCGTTGTATGCCGCGCCTTGCTTCACGGTGTATGCAGGGAAGGGAATTCGCTTTCCGCCGGCTTCGATGGCTGCGTTGCGAAGGGCCGGCTCAAATGGCTTTCCATCCGTCCATGCAGCCGGGTCGACTGGCTGGCCGTCGTAATGCGCGTAAAAAATCACCGTGCGCTTTGCTTCGGGCGAAATCAGTTTGCCGAACACCACCGGTCCGCGCCCCGCGATCGGCAGCAGATGAGTTTCAATTCCACGTGCCTCGAGCGTCCCAACCAGATGCGCTGCGTTCTTCTGAATGTTGGGAGTGTCACTGGCAATATTGGGGATGGAAAGGAATTCGCTGAGTTCGCGCACGATGCGTTCCTCATTCGCCATGCGATAGTCGCGAACTTCCCGCGCGACTTGTGCAGGCGCTGGTGGAGCCGGCTTCTGCGCCACTGCAGAAAGCGGTACGAGCGCAATACCTAGGGTGACCGCAATGTTTCGCAAAGTGTTCCTCCTTGAATGGCGCCGGCAGCCTCGGCCGGTGCAAAAAAACTCGTACAGCGCGCCATCGGCTGCTGATGATTCTATCCGACCTTGCTGCTCTGTGTTTCGCCGCGGCCTGTCCTTCCGTACGCCTTGCACTTCGACTCAGGTAACGTTCCGCTTGTGCAGAAGCTGCCAACAGTCGTTTACGCACAGTACCAGCGCATCCGCGGACGCATCTCCTAAACTGACAAAGTACTTCCCTCGGAGGCTTCGAACGAGTATGTACCGCCGCATCTTGGCTATGACGCTTGCATTTTTCCTGGTGGACATTCCTCTGTCCGCGTGGCCCGCGGGAATCCCTGCGCTTGGTGTCGTAACGCAAGCTTCCGCCGCTCATTTCAACACTGCCAGAGTTTCGGCGGGGACCACGGTCTACGACGGTGACCGCCTTTCCACGGAGTCCGAGGGCCTGCTTCAATTTCGTGGCGCGGGCTCGCTGCTCTATCTGCCCGGCCGGAGCGGTGTCACTTTGCACCGCCTTCCGAATGGCACGCAGGCGCACCTTAGCACCGGCGGCTTGATTTTTTCCTCCGCCAGAGCTTCCGCCATGGAAATTCTTGCCAATGACGCCTTCATTCGTCCGGCAGCCGATGTCCCCACCGTCGCGCAAGTCACCCTTATCGGCCCAAAGGAATTACAGATTACCGCGCGGCGCGGCGCGTTGGAATTCTCGTATCATTCCGAAACTGAAAACATCGCAGAGAGCGCGTCGTATCGCATTCTGCTGGATCCGCAAGAAACGGCTGCAGGCCATTCGAAGAATGCGGATACCCCGCTGCCCCGTCGCAAGTCCAAAGGTTTCTGGATTCTGATCATTGGCGGCATCGCCTGGGCAACCGAATGGGCCGTCCATGAAGCTCTTGAAAGTCCCGATCGTCCCTGAATTACCGACTCGAGCTACCCTGCGTTTGTAAAGGAAACGAGTGCCGCGAGCTTAGCGGCGGCAGTGCCCGACGAGATAGTCTCTCCCGCAAGAATTGCCGCTTCGTGAAAATTGGCAGCCGCGCCTGCAGCGACGAGCGCCGCAGCCGCGTTCATCACCACAATGTCGCGCTGTGGGCCGGCCTCGCCTGCCAGCACGCGGCGGATGATTGCCGCGTTCTCTGCCGCCGTCGCACCGCGAAGCGCTTCGAGCGGTGCCGGCGACACGCCGAACTCCTCCGGCGTAACAGTGAAACGCCGGACGGCGCCGCCCCGCCTGACCTCGGCAACCAGTGTTTCCCCGGCAAGAGAAATTTCGTCGAGCCCTCCCGCGCCATGCACCACAAACGCATGCTCCACACTGAGCTCCGCAAGCGTCGCGGCCACCAGATCGATCACCTCTGCCGAAAAAACGCCCAGGACTTGCGATTGCGCGCCCGCGGGATTCGTGAGCGGGCCCAGCAAATTAAAGACCGTGCGCACGCCAATCTGCTTGCGTGCAGGAGCGGCATGTCGCGTGGCCTTGTGCGCCGCCTGCGCGAACAAGAACCCAATGCCAATCTCCCGGATCGCACGTCCATACCGTTCGAAAGGGAGATCGATGCGCACACCGAGCGCTTCCAGCACATCCGCCGAACCACTTTGCGAACTTGCCGCGCGGTTGCCGTGTTTCGCAACGCGCGCACCGGCGGCCGCTGCCACAATCGCCGCTGCCGTCGAAATATTAAACGTGTTCGAGCCATCGCCCCCCGTGCCGCACGTGTCCACCATCTGCTCGGGGCGCGCCTCGCCATCAGCGAAGACCGGCGTGGCATTTCGCCGCATCACTCGCGCGAAACCCGCAAGCTCCTGCACCTGCACCGGCCGCTGGTTCAGCGCCGTCAGCAACCGCACGATCTCTGGCGTCTCCACGCGCCCCGAAAGCAGCTCGTCCATCATCGCTTCTGCTTCCGCGCCCGTGTAGAAGTGGCCGGATTCAAGGCGCTCGATCTCTTTGCGAATTTCCTTCATTTTGTGGTTGTTTTGCGTGTCCTTGCCCGCGTTCGGCGTTCCGGGTAAACTTCTATGTTTCAAGTTGCCTCAAAATTCTAGCACTGGTCTTACGCTCCGCGGTCGCACAGGAACGAACTGCTTCAAGGCCGCACAGGGAACGGAACCTCAATGAAGATTCACGAGTATCAGGCGAAGGCGATACTGGCGCGCTATGGCGTGACGACGCCGCGCGGCGAAGTGGCTTTCACCAAGGAAGAAGCGCGCGAAGCCGCGCAGCGCCTGAAGTCGAACATTTGCGTCGTGAAAGCGCAAATCCACGCCGGCGGGCGCGGAAAAGCCGGCGGCGTCAAGCTCGCCCGTTCCTCCGACGAAGCCGCCGACATCGCCAGCCATATCCTGGGGATGAAGCTCGTCACGCCGCAAACCGGTCCTGCGGGCCGCATTGTAAAACGCGTGCTCGTCGAGGAAGGCCTCGATATCAAGCGCGAGCTTTACCTCGGTTTACTAGTCGATCGCGCCATCGGCCGCGTCGTGCTCATGGCTAGCGCCGCGGGCGGCATGGAAATCGAAGAAGTCGCCAAGAATAATCCCAGCGCGATTTTGCGGGAAGCGATTCATCCTGCCGTTGGTCTGCAACTCTACCAGGCGCGCAAAATCGCTTTCGGCCTCGGTTTGCCGGTGGAGGTCGTCAATCAATCGGTGCCTTTCTTGCAGGCCCTATATCGCGCGTTCATCGATACGGATGCCTCGCTGCTCGAAATCAATCCCAGCGTAGTGATAGGCGATGGCAAACTCGTCGCTCTCGACGCCAAGATGACCTTCGATGACAACGCGCTCTTCCGTCACAAGGAACTCCGCGAGCTGCGCGACCTTGATGAAGAAGACCCGCTCGAAGTGGAAGCTTCCAAGTACGGCCTGAACTACATCAAGCTCGAGGGCAGCGTGGCCTGCATGGTCAACGGCGCGGGCCTCGCCATGGCCACCATGGACATCATCAAGTACGCCGGCGGCTCCCCAGCAAACTTTCTCGATGTCGGCGGCGGTGCTTCCGCCGATCAAGTGAAAAATGCCTTCCGGATTCTTATGAGCGACCCGGCCGTGAAAGCCGTGTTCATCAATATTTTTGGCGGCATCCTGCGCTGCGATGTGCTCGCCACCGGCGTGGTTGCCGCAGCAAAAGATCTCCAATTGAAAGTGCCCGTCGTCGTGCGCATGGAAGGAACCAACGTCGAACTCGGCCAGCAGATTCTACGCGACAGCGGTTTGAACTTCACCATCGCCAACGGCATGAAGGACGGCGCGCAAAAAGTCGTGGCACTCGCCGGGGGTGCGCGATGAGCGTTCTCGTTAACGAAAAAACGCGCCTGCTCGTCCAGGGATTCACCGGCCGCGAAGGCACGTTTCACACGCAGCAGATGATTGAGTACGGCACGAATGTCGTCGGTGGCGTCACCCCCGGCAAAGGCAGCACCAAGCATCTTGAGCGCCCCGTGTTCAACACCGTCGCTGACGCGGCGAAGGCCACCGGCGCAAACGCTTCCGTGATCTTCGTCCCCCCGCCGTATGCCGCCGACGCTATTCTCGAAGCCGCCGATTCCGAGATTCCGCTCGTCATTTGCATCACCGAAGGCATTCCGGCGTTGGACATGGTGCGCGTCGCCGCCACCGTGGATTTCAAGAAAACGCGTCTCATCGGGCCGAACTGCCCCGGCATCATCTCTCCCGGCAAATGCAAAATCGGCATCATGCCGGGCCGCATTCACAAACAGGGAAACGTTGGCGTCGTCAGCCGCAGCGGCACGCTGACCTATGAAGCCGTCGACCAATTGACGAAACTCGGCATCGGCCAGTCCACCTGCATCGGCATCGGCGGCGATCCCATCATCGGCACGTCATTCCTCGACGCCATCCAATTTTTCAATGACGATCCGGACACGCACGCCATCATTTTGATCGGCGAAATCGGTGGCAACACCGAAGAGCGCGCTGCAGAATGGATCAAGGTGAATGTGAAAAAGCCCGTCGTCGGCTTCATCGCCGGCCAGACCGCCCCGCCCGGCCGCCGCATGGGCCACGCCGGCGCGATCATCAGCGGAGGTCAGGGCACGGCGAAAGACAAATATGCGGCCATGGCCGCCGCCGGCATCCACACCGTCGAATCGCCTGCGGACATCGGCTCAACCGTCGCCGCCGCCTTGAAGTCATAGCTTTTGGTGGGACAGACTTCAGTCTGTCCGCTTTTTGCCCGGCCGGGCCCATGTTGATCGTCGGGCGTTTCGCCGGATAGCTCGCAGCAATCTTTTGGAGGAATTCTTAGTGGCAATTGAAAGAACTTTCGCAATCATCAAACCGGACGCCGTTGGCCGCAATCTTCAAGGCGAAATCCTCTCTCGCATCCACAGAGCCGGCTTCAAAATCGTCGCCATCAAATCCATGCGTCTCACCAAAGAGGAAGCCGGCGGCTTCTACGCCGTTCATCGCGAGCGCCCTTTCTTCGGCGAGCTCACCGACTTCATGAGCTCCGGCAAAATCTTCGCCATGGTCCTCGAAGCCGAAGGCGCCATCCTGAAGTGGCGAGACACCATGGGCGCCACCGATCCGAAGAAAGCCTCGCCCGGTACGATCCGTCACGATCTCGGCACCAGCATCGGCAATAATTGCACTCACGGCTCCGACGCTCCGGAAACCGCCGCTTTCGAAATTGGATATTTCTTTTCGGGCCTTGAACTCATCTAAGTTTATGGCGGCCCAGTCTTCAACAATATGCCGCCACCGCTATCCATCAACATGCGATTCTCTTGGGTTTTGAACCATTCGACTCGGGAGATTTCATTATGGATCCTCTCCGCGAACTCGGCCGCACGCTCCTCTTCCTCGGAGGCTTTGTCGTTCTCATTGGCGCACTTCTCTTCTTCGGCGGCAAACTGCCCTTCCGCCTGGGACGCCTCCCTGGCGACATCGTCCACCGCGGCGAGCACACCACCATCTACTTTCCGATCGTGACCTGCTTGGTGCTCAGTATTGTCCTAAACCTGCTTTTTTGGCTTTTCTCCCGTTTCCGCCGCTAATTCCTTCGTCAACACGTACCATCTCTGTGTCCCAGCATGCGCCCGTGCGCTTGACGTCACATCGGCCTACGCCGTAAGCTCCACCAAATTCCGCGCTTAAATCTGCACGTCGCGCGAATTGGAAAGTGACCAAGGAATATGAGAGCCGTCATCGCACGGACCTATGTCGCATTAAGCGGAGCGATCTTGTTCGTCGTCGGTGTGGTTGGTTTCTTTCGCCACGAAATGTTCAATCTCACATTTCCTCCCGCTCACAATGCATTTCATCTCGCTAGCGGCGCAATCGCGCTTTGGGCCGGGTTTGGAAAGCCTGTTGACAGACCGCGGCTATTCGGCTTGATTTTTGGGGCGGTTTATACGCTTGTCGCGATTGCAGGATTCGCCGGCCTTCGCGACCTCGGTCCGATCCAGTTGGGCTTGAACACACACTACAATTTTATCCACCTCGGCGTTGGCCTGCTCAGTCTCGCAGCCGGTTTTGCCGGCGCAAAGCCTGCTGCGGCCCAATAGATGGGAACGTATTTTTCATTCCCGATCCGAAATGCTCAGGACGAGCTGATTTGCCCCAGAATTGACTACTGCAATTGGCCCCAGTAGAGTTGCTCGTCCTCACGCACACTCGCGCGAAGGAGATCGCCGCGTGCTCGTAAGAGTATTTGAAGACAAGCTCACACTCAGCAAATCCGCCGCCGAACAGGCGTCCACTGCTGTGCGCCGTGCGATCCTCGATCGCGGACGCGCTCGTATCATCGTCGCAACCGGAACGTCCCAGTTGGATTTTCTCGATGCGCTCACCGGCGCCGAAAACATCGACTGGCAGCGTGTCGAGATGTTTCACCTCGATGAATACGTCGGGCTGCCCATCACTCACCCGGCCAGCTTTCGCAAATATCTTCTCGAGCGTCTGATTTACAGAACGGGGATCAGCCAGTATCACCTGTTGGACGGCGACCGCGATTCCGGTGAAGTAGTCCGCCGCGTCGGCGAGGCGCTGCACTCCGCGCCCGCGGATGTCGCCTTTGCCGGCATCGGAGAGAACGGCCACCTGGCGTTCAACGACCCTCCGGCGGATTTCCAAACGGAAGATCCCTACCTCGTCGTCAACCTCGATGAACCTTGCCGCCGCCAGCAAGTGGGTGAGGGTTGGTTCGCGAATCTTTCGGAAGTTCCCCGCCAGGCGATTTCCATGTCGGTGCGTCAGATTATGAAGGCCAAAGAAATTATCGCCGTCGTCCCCGATGCGCGCAAAGCGCAAGCGGTCAAGCTCTGTCTCGAGGGCGAAATCAGTCCGATGGCGCCGGCGTCCATCCTGCGCACCCATCCAGCCGCGACGCTTTATCTCGATAGCGAATCCGCCAGTCTGCTCGACCCGGCAACGCTCGCTGCTCTTGCCGCCGCCGGATAATCCGTGACTCCCTTCGTTTCTACCAGCCCATTTGGCGAAACGGCCGCCGCGGGATGCTCATGGCGGTAGCAAAACAATTGAATTCGGCACCGCCTCGTCCGATTCCCTCCTTACGCTGGTGGATCGGCGGAATTCTCTTTGCTTCGACGGTCATCAACTACATCGACCGCCAGACGCTTTCCATCCTTGCGCCCTTTCTGAAGCAGGACTATCACTGGACCAACGTGGACTACGCCAACATCGCCATCGCCTTTCGCATCGCCTATTCCATCGGACAAACCGTGTGCGGGCGGCTGATGGATCGCGTCGGCACGCGGCGCGGCTTGACCATTAGCGTCACCTGGTACTCGATTGTCTCCGTCTTGACCTCCCTGGCCAATGGCCTTTCAAGCTTTGCTCTTTTTCGTTTTCTACTCGGCGCGGGCGAATCCGCCAATTGGCCCGGCGCGAGCAAAGCGGTTTCCGAATGGTTTCCAAAGCGCGAGCGCGGCCTTGCGGCGGCGCTGTACGACAGCGGCTCATCCGTCGGCGGTGCGGTCGCGCCCTTTCTGATCCTGCCGGTGTACCTTCGCTGGGGATGGCGCATCGCCTTTGTCATTCCGGGGCTGCTCGGATTCTTGTGGCTCATCGTCTGGCGACGGATGTACCACCTGCCCCAGGATCATCCGCGCATCAGTGACGCCGAGCGCCAAATGATTCTTGCCGAGACCCAGGAAGCGCAAATCGCTGGGAAACCGCGCCTGCGATGGCACGATCTCCTGAAGTTGCCTCAAACCTGGGGAACGATCATCTCCAAGGCCCTTACCGATCCCGTTTGGTTCTTCATCACGGACTGGTTTCCCATCTACCTCGTCGCAAAAGGCATTTCACTCAAGAGCGGCTTGCTGGCCGTATGGGTTCCCTTTCTCGCTGCGGACCTGGGCAATTTCTTCGGCGGCGGCATTTCTGGCTATTTGATTCGGCGCGGCTGGTCGTTAGGCGCCGCTCGAAAAGCGCTGGTTGTTTTTGGCGGCGTCGGCGTTCTGCTGCTCATCCCCACCATCTTCACCGTGAACCTGTACCTGATCACGCTGCTTTTCGCCCTGGCCACATTTTCCTACGCATCGTTTTCCACCATCGCCAACGTGCTCCCCACAGACCTCTACCATAGCGACGCCGTTGCTTCCGTCAGCGGCCTCAGCGGCACCGGCGCGGGCATCGGCACTATCATCGCTTTCGAGTTGATCGGACACCTCTCGGACGCGCGCCAGGCGTCCGCCGTGCATTCCTTCGATCCGATCGTGATTGCCGCCGGACTGATTCCCTTCGTCGGCATGATTCTCGTCTTGCTCCTCGTGCGCAACACCCGAGCCACCGACCAGGGCTTAGTCCGCCGCATCTGATTCGCCAATTTGCCGCAGTGAATCCGGATTGACATCCTTCCGGAAATTAGCTAAGCTAGATTAGCTAATATGCCCACGGTCAAGATCCATCACGCAAAGACACACCTCTCTCGCCTCATCGAAAAGGCCTGCGATGGCGAGGAGATCATCATTGCTCGCGGCGACCAGCCTCTCGTTCGCCTTCAGCCCCTGATTGAGAAAACGGGGCAGCGCAAGCCGGGCAGCATGAAGGGAAAGCTCAAGGTCGGCCCTGAGTTCTTCGAGCCGCTCCCGGACGCGGAGCTCGCGGCCTGGGAGTGATTTCTGCGTCTTCTTCTGGACACGCACGCGCTGCTCTGGTGGCTGGCCGATGATCCCGCACTCCCGCCACGCGCCCGCAAGTTCATCCGCTCTCGTTCCAATACTGTGTTCGTCAGTGCTGCTTCGGCATGGGAGATTGCTACGAAATCCCGCATCGGCAAGCTCCCGCAAGCCGCCGACCTCGCTCTCCGTTTCGACGCAATCCTTCTCCAGGAATCCTTTGAATCTCTCCCGATCACGTCCGAACATGCCGCCCGCGCCGGATTACTCCCCGGCCCTCATAAGGACCCTTTCGACCGTATGCTCATCGCTCAATCCCTGGCCGAAAATCTGCCGATCCTCAGCAACGACTCGGTCTTTGACACCTACAAACTTCGGCGGCTCTGGGATTGACTTCTTGATCGCGGCCGCTTGCGCTGTCTCAACGAACACGGAACTCCGCGCGAATAAACGCCTTGATCCCTTCTTCTCCCGTCAAGCGCAAGCACAGCAATTTTCCCTCGCGTTCCAGGTCGATATGAAAATCAAAGAACGGGCAGCACTTGCTCTCCGCCGCCACCCATTCCGCTAACTGCGCCAGCGAAATGTCCGCCGGGCTGAACTTGAATTCATAGCCCTTCTCCGTTTCGACGATTTCCTTGCGTTGGGCGCCAAGTTTTTCGCTCAATTGCTTGTGCCGAGCCCGCTCAGTCGGATTCAGTGCCTTGGTGTTGCAGTAGAACCTGCTTTGCATCGCTGCCGCCTGCCTTTCGGGCCTCACTGCGATTGCCGAGCTTTGCGCCAGCAGCCCGGCGGCTCCGCCGCTCACAAGGAACAAAGCCACAGCCCATTTCGCCGCGATTTGCCAGCTCGCTTCTACAAAACGATTCTTCTTTCCGCTCATGGTCTTCCTCCGATTAGGATTTGCCACGTCCCATCCCCGGATGCTAGAAGTTAAAGTCAGCTTTAAGTCAAGCGATATTCCAGGAAGTGAAAAATGAAAATCGGGGAACTCGCCGCCCGCGCAGGTCTTAACGCCTCCGCCCTCCGCTACTACGAAAAAATGGGCCTGCTCGCCCCTCCGTACCGCACCGGCGGCCAGCGCCGCTATCCCAGTGACGCCCTCGACCGCGCGCTACTCATTCGCTTCGCCGGCGACATAGGCTTCACCCTCGGCGAGATCAAACTGTTTCTCCATGGCCTGCGCGGCAATACCCCCGTCGGCCCCCGCTGGAAAAAACTCGCCCATCACAAAATCCGCGAAATGGATGAAACGATTGAGCGTTCACTTCGCTTGAAATCTCTCCTCCAGCATCTCCTCCACTGCCACTGCCCCTCGCTGCAAGTCTGCGTCCAGCGTCTCAGTCTCACCTCCAGCCTCCGCCGCATTGCGCGCCGCACAAAATAAACTCCGATGGGCGAACCGGTCGCTGTTGATTGGCGGCGCAATTCCTGTTTTGCTGAGGTATAGTTTCCGGACCAATCCTGGCAAGCGGAGGACCCACTGTGAAATTCAAGCTTTTAACGTTCGCTACAGCTCTCTCACTTTGCAATGTAGCCGCTGCCGCGCAGTCGCCTGCCGCCTCGCCCGCAACGCCGCCGCAGCAAACTCAACCCAAACCTCCCCAGGACCCCTCAGCCCAGGTTCCGGCTCCCAGGCCAGACGACGTCAAATCCATCGACAGCATCCTCGCCGCTCTCTACAACGTGATCTCCGGCCCCGCCGGCGAGCGAGACTGGAATCGTTTTCGTTCCCTGTTTTTGCCTGGCGCCACTCTCACCTCCGCCGGAAAGGACCGCGAAGGGAATATTCACGTTCGTCCGCGCACCGTGGAAGGATATGTAACGGGCGCCGGCGGCTATTTCGCACAGCACGGTTTTTTCGAAAGCCCGATCGTGAGCCGCGTCCAGACGTTTGGCAACGTCGCCCAGGTCTTCTGCAGCTACGAATCCCGCGGCGCCGCCGGTGAAGCGCCCTTCGCCCGCGGCATTAACAGTATCCAGTTGGCTTATGATGGCAAACGCTGGTGGGTCGTCAGCATCCTCTGGGACGAGGAGCGCCCCGACAATCCGCTCCCCAAGGAATTCGCCGTCAAGCCCGGCAGCAAATAGATACTAATCCCTTCGTTCACCCGTTTTCCGTCACCTGTAGATTTCACTGTCATGCCATCCAGACGGTTTTCTGACCGTCGGCCCGCACGCATTTCCCCAATTTTATGATTCTGCAAGGTTTGCATAGCATCCCCTCGTGGCCCACAGCTTGCCTTCCCTTTAGGCGAAGGGGCCCTTCTATCTTATTGACGGAGGAACTTATGCGTCTACGTAACTTGGCAATCCTTGGGCTACTCTTTTTGACTGCGGCCGGCAAATGCGCCGCGCAAGTGCAAGGCGAAAGCTATCACGGACACGCGTATGCCTATGTCGCACCTGGAGGTTTAACCGCCAGAGGAAACACGCTTAAAGCAATTGCCCTCGGTGTCGGCGGCGAAGCCATGCTGTACAAGGGCTTGGCAGCCGGCGCGGACATCGGTTGGCAGGGACCGACGGAAAGCTTCAGAAATGGTTTCGGATTGGCCTCTTTCAACGGCGCCTATCACTTCGTGAGCTCGCAGCACGAGCGGAGGTTCGTTCCGTTCGTCACCGCGGGCTACACGCGATCCTTTGCCAACCAGAGCGGCGCGAACCTCGCCAACTACGGCGTGGGTTTCCAATATTGGTTCAAGGAGCGCTGGGCCTTCCGCGTTGAGGGTCGCGACCATATCAACACGACTGGCCCGGTTGCACACGCGTGGCAAGTCCGCTTCGCGATCGTCTTCCGGTAACTCTAACCTCCTACGCCCGCCCGGGTGAGTCTCTCCTCCTGACCGACTCCCCGGGCCCCATGCCTCGGTGGCCAGTCCCACTATGCAAGCGACGCCCTCCCTCGCATAATCTTGATCCGTTTCGCCACCGACATGGGTTTCACCCTCAGCGAAAGCGGCCTATAGATGCGGGTGGAAAACTGGACTCTCAACTACGGCGCGTCCCAGTCGAGGGCGACGATTTCTTGGCTTCCAGTATCTTTGAGCAATAACGGCGAATCATCTGGCGCAAGGCCGAGCCACAGGCCCCAGTAACCCGTCAACTGGAACCCCTTCACAGTGACCATTTGCTCCACCTTTCGGTCACGGATTCCTACCCGAAACACTCCCACATCCGGCTGTTGCTGCAGGAAATAGACATACTTCCCGTCCTGAGACCAACCAGGATACGCCGCCGCCGTGTTGCTCAGCACCGCCCACTTCTGGGTTTCGAAATCGAACAGCCTCAAGCCCAGCGAATCGGCCGGCATCCCTACCATGTACCGCCCATCCGGAGACCAACGGGGAGAATACAATCCCTCGGAGCCGGGAAGATTAGAGACTTGGCGCGTCTTCAGATCAAAGATGTGAATGCCGTCCATCGCCGTGCGGATCACTCCTCCAAAGGCGACAGAATTACCATCCGGAGACCAGGTCGGATCGGTCTGAGTTTCAGGGCCGCCGGGCATCATCGCCTTAGGTGTGCCACCATCGGCCGAAACAAGATAGATGCGCGTCGGCTTGCCGGTCTCATAGTCAAAGAAGACAAGCTGTTTCCCATCCGGCGACCAGCGAGGCACCATCGCATAAAGCGGTGGAAAGCTGAGCTGAAGCCGGTCACTCCCGTCTGCCTTGCTTCGCCAGAGTGTCCCCTCGGGATACAAAACGTAGGCTACCCATTGGCCGTCCTTCGAGAAGGCTACGTCCTGGGCTGAGATTCCCGAAAGAAAAGGCTCGACGGCCTTGGACTTGGCGTCGTAGCGCACGAGTTCTCCGCGCGCCAGGCCCGCCACCGCGAAGAGCTTTCTGCCATCTTTGCTGGGTATTGGAAATCCGTAGTTGATTGCTCCTGAAGTTAACTGCAGCGGCTCGCGGGTGACCTTGCGCAGAAGACTTTCCTTCTCGCGCAAAGCCCAGAGTTGACCACCGGAGTCGAAAACGAAATACTTCCCGTCGGGCGTCCACCGGCCGCAACATTCCCCACCTAAACCAGAAATATCACTCTTGCGATTGGATTGACGCCAGCTTGCGAGCAGCGGGTGGAGGTTCGTGCCGTCGGCCAAAACCTGCCAGAGTGAACTGATTCTCGTCTTGGGATCAATCACGTTGAAGCGTATCAGGCTTCCGTCGGGAGACCATGCCGTCCCCCACGCACGGCCCGGTAAGGAAGCAAGCCTGTGAGACTCCGTCCCGTCACCGTCAGCGAGGTAGAGATCGCTTCCCTTGACGTAGACGAGCTTCTTCCCATCTGGGGACCACGCTCCATCGTGACCGGCGGTATCCGCCAATCGGTGCGGCGAGCCGCCTAGGACCGGTAAAGCCGAGAGCGGCCCCTCCGCGACGCTGCCAGGCCTGTCCGCCACGAGGAGGTCCGAGCCGTCCGGGGAAACATTCAAAACAATCAGGGTAGGTGACGAGGCCGGAATAGGCGCGACTAGTCCTCCAGCAGCCGACACCTGAGCGATAGGAAAACTGAAGCCCTGGGCTTGCTCTTGCAAGTACAGGCGCGAGCCATCCGTGCCCACCAGAAACTTGGGGCGGGCATCGTGCGTGATTTGTACATACCCCGAGACTTTGGGCGAAGGCAGGGAAGGCACAAGCCAATAAACGACAGCCGTGCCGGCTGCGGCGACGGCCGCCAGGCCGCCGAGCAAAGCTTTCCTGTGTCGTCGGACGAGATGAACGGCTAGAGCCCGGTCGCTCGAGCTGTCTGTTACAGCCGCGACTGTTGTGCCGGCGCCGCCGCCTCCTGTGACGAGAGGCACCCTGCCGGAGGCCGGTGCCACGGCCGTGGGGGTCCCTGAGCTCGTGTCGCGCCTCAGCCGCTTCAGTTCGGACCCCAGATCGGAGGCGCTTTGGTAGCGCAGGTCGCGGTCTTTCTCCATGGCGCGATTGATGATTTCCTCGAGCTTGGGCGGAACTTCGGGGTTGATCCCCACCGGAGGCACTGGTGCGCGTTCCAGAATGGCGTTGAAGATCATCCCAGAGGTGTCGCCTCGGAACGGCAGCTGCCCGGTGGCCATCTCATACAGCATTGCCCCGAAGGAAAACAGGTCAGTTCGAGCATCCAAATCCTTGCCTCTGACCTGTTCAGGAGACATGTAAGCGACGGTGCCAAGAGCCGTACCCGGGCTGGTGAGATGCTCCTGTACGTCGAAGGTCGCCGCGGTCCGCTCCGTTCCCGTTACTGGTTTGGGAGAGAGCTTGGCTAAGCCAAAATCGAGAATTTTGGCGTGGCCGCGATCAGTCACAAAGACGTTTGCGGGCTTAATGTCGCGATGAACGATTCCTTTGCCGTGCGCGGCATCGAGCGCGTCGGCGATCTCGATGCCCAGCGAGAGTAGAGTTTCCAGCTCCATGGTACGACTGCCGATGCGGTGCTTCAAGGTCGCGCCTTCCAGAAACTCCATGGCAATAAACGCTTTCCCGTCTTGTTCACCGATGTCATAGATCGTGCAGATGTTGGGGTGATTTAGGGCAGACGCGGCCTGCGCCTCGCGCTGGAACCGGGCAAGGGCTTGCGGGTTTCGGGCTACCTCCTCAGGCAGGAACTTAAGCGCGACGAAACGGTGGAGACGAGTGTCCTCAGCTTTATAGACCACTCCCATCCCGCCGCCGCCGAGCTTCTCGATGACACTGTAGTGCGAGATGGTTTGGCCGATCATGGCAGAAGATAGTGATTCTTGGCTCGCATCTTAGGAGCGCAAGCACCGCCAAGTCAATTACTCTATTACTTCCCGGCGCACAGATGGCTCCCACATCACTACCTCTATACGCCGGGAGGCCCGCCCGTGCATTTTGCGTCGTGCCCACTCCAACCGCTGCTCTGCCATGCCCCACCAAATGAGCCACTTACAAGTAACTATTGACAAATAGTACGGATATGCTACAACGGTTTTTGAATTTCACGCCGCAAACTCGCCCCGCCTGCCAGGTAGTCCTTCAAACTCCTTCAAACTCCTTCAAAATCATTGGGTCTCACGGAGTTACCTTCTCGCCAACGGTTCGCTTGCATAAGTCCTTTAGCTGCAACACTAATGGATCTCCTCGCAAGTGTTGCAAACAAAAGACTTACGGCAAGACTAACTCCTTTAGCTGCAACACTTACAAAAAACAGGGGGAGGGGCGTGCGATCCCGGTTCGGTCCGTTGAGCGTCCTTTCGTTACCTCTTTACTTCCATACCTCCTTGCTTCATCTTTTCCCCTCACTCGGAGTCACCAGCCATGAGCCAACTCACCCTTAACCTTAACCTTCAGCCCACGCGCAAAGCCTGGACCGTCAGCGAACTCACCGCGAAGATCCGCGACCTCCTCGCCAAAAACTTCACCGACATCACCGTGCAGGGCGAAATTTCCAACTGCCGCGAAGCGCAGTCCGGCCACATCTATTTCACCTTGAAAGACGATCGCGCCCAGGTTCGCTACGTCTTTTTCAAACAGCAGCAGCGCGGCATCAAGTTCCGCCCCGAAGACGGCCTGCAAATGACCGTGCGCGGCTCAATCAGCGTCTACGAATCGCGTGGCGAGTATCAGATTTACGTGGAAAATCTGGAGCCCATTGGTCTCGGCGCGCTCCAACTCGCGTTCGAGCAATTGAAGAAACGCCTCGAAGCCGATGGCCTCTTCGATCCGGCTAGCAAGAAGCCGCTGCCGCTTCTTCCCAGCCGCATCGGCATTATCACATCGCCGCGCGGCGCCGCCGTCCGGGACGTCGTGCGCATCCTCACGCGGCGTTTCCCAAATGTCCATCTGACCGTCTATCCCGTGCGCGTGCAGGGCGAAGGCTCCGCCGAAGAAATCGTCAAGGCGTTGAAATTCTTCAATTCAAGGAAAATCGTGGACGTGCTCATCCTCGCCCGCGGCGGCGGCTCGATGGAAGATTTGTGGGCCTTCAACGAAGAAATCGTCGCGCGCGCCATCTTCGCTTCCGAAATTCCTGTGATCTCCGGCGTCGGCCACGAAACCGATTTCACCATCGCCGATTTCGTCGCCGATGTTCGCGCCTCTACGCCTTCCGCCGCCGCCGAGCTCGTCGTCCAGACCCGCGCCCAATTCGACAAGCACATCGCCGACCTGCGCGAAACCCTCGCCGGCGTGTTCCGCTACCGACTACTGGAATGGTCCCGACGCGTCCACGAACTTTCTGCGCGCCGCGGCTTCCGCCGCCCGCTCGATCTCCTTCGCCAGCAGCGCCAGCGCGCCGATGAAATGACTTCGCGCCTCGCCCTCGGCCTTCGCGCGCGCCTCGAGCAATCACGCAAACGCTTCACCGCCGCGCACCTGCGCATCGCCACTTTTGATTTTCGCGTGAAAATCGCTGCGTTCCGTTTGCGCCTCGAAAAACGCATCGCCGAGCTCGGCGTCCGCATCGAGCGCCTTCTGCGCGCGAAACGCGACCGCCTCGAAAAATTAACTCTGCAGCTTCAGGAGCGCAGCCCCCTGCGAGTTCTCGAACGTGGCTACGCCATCGCCACCGACGCCGCCGGCAACCTCCTCCGTGACGCCGCCCAAGTCGCCCTCGGCGACACCGTCGCCATCCAGCTCCACCGCGGCCGCCTTACCACAGAAGTAAGGAAAAAAGAGGAGAGATGAAGCTATCGGTACACATCGCTCCGGTGCCCGATTTGAAGTACCGCGACAGTCTTTTCGATGTCGTTGATTTTGTAAATCACGCGGTAGTCGCCGACGCGAATTCGCCAGCCCTCCCGATCGCGAAGTTTCTGGCAGCCGGGTGGTCTAGGAGTGTCGCGGAGTTCAAAGATTTTTGCTTTAACGGAATCGTATATTGGGGAGTTCAATCGGGAAAGCTGTTTTTCCGCGTGCGGCAGTATGCGAAGCGCGTAACTCGCTTACTCTTTCTTTCGCGCTCGATCCTCTCGACGGCTTCTTCAAATGGCACCGGCGTTTCCCCGGAGGCCATGGCCTCGTCGTATGCGTGGATATCCTCGAGATCTTCAAGCTCTTCGAGGATCTTTTCATATTCCTCGATACTAAGGACCACGGCGACCTTTTCGCCGCGCTCGTTCACAACGAATTGGCGTTCTTTGCCCATTGGAAGCTCACTGAGCGCAGTTTACTCCGGACTAGAAAGGAGAGCAATCCAAACGAAGTTGGCATGCTCAAAAGTGCTATTCGTCGTCGGAAGAGGAAGCCACCTTCAGCACGGCGAGGAACGCTTCCTGCGGAATGTCAACCTGGCCGACGCGTTTCATGCGGCGCTTGCCCTCTTTTTGCTTTTCGAGGAGTTTGCGTTTGCGGGAAATGTCGCCGCCGTAGCATTTGGCGAGAACGTTTTTGCGGATGGCCGCGACGGTTTCGCGCGCAATGACGCGGCTGCCGATCGCGGCCTGGATCGGAACCTCGAACATCTGCCGCGGAATAAGTTTCCGCAAGCGCGTCACCAGATCGCGCCCGCGCTCCGCCGCAAAGTCGCGATGGATGATCAGCGCCAGCGCATCCACCGGTTCGCCGGCGACCAGCACATCCAGCTTGATAAGGTCGGATTCCCGGTAGTCGGCAAGATGGTAGTCGAGCGAAGCGTAGCCGCGTGAAGTGGATTTCAGGCGGTCGTAAAAGTCGAGCACGATTTCGTTGAGCGGCAGCTCGTAGGTGAGCATTACGCGGGTCGGCGAAAGATACTCGAAATTTTTCTGCGTCCCGCGCTTTTCCTGGCAGAGCTGCAGAATTCCGCCGACGGAGTCTTCGTTGGTGATGATCATCGCTTTGATGATGGGCTCTTCGATTTTTGCGATGTCGCTGGGGTTTGGAAATTTCGCCGGGCTGTCCACTTCGATGACTTCGCCGGTCACCCGCGTGATGCGGTAGCGCACACTCGGCGCCGTGGTAATCAAGTTCAGGCCGAACTCGCGCTCCAGCCGTTCCTGCACGATTTCCATGTGCAGCAGGCCGAGGAAGCCGCAGCGGAAACCGAAGCCAAGCGCGACGGAATTTTCCGGCTCGTAAAAAAACGCCGCGTCGTTTAATTGCAATTTCCCGAGCGCGTCGCGCAGCGGTTCGTAGTCGTCGGCGAGCACGGGAAACAATCCGGCGAAGACCATCGGCTTGATGGCCTCGAATCCCGGCAGCGCCGGCGCGGGACGCGCCACTTCGATGACCGTGTCGCCCATGCGCGCATCGGCCACGCGTTTAATATTTGCGACGATGAAGCCGACGTCGCCCGCTTCGAGTTCCTCGAGCGCGATCGGTTTCGGAGTCAGCGTGCCGAGCTGTTCGACTTCGTAGGTGTCGTCGCCCGCGACAAGTTTGATTTTCACATGATTCTTGAGGCGGCCTTCCATCACGCGCACGAGAACGACGGCGCCGCGGTAAATGTCGAACCACGAATCGAAAATCAGGGCCTGCAACGGATTTTCCGCGCTGCCTTTCGGCGCCGGCACGCGCGCAACGATCGCTTCGAGCACGTCTTCGACGCCGATGCCGCTTTTCGCGCTGATCAGTAACGCGTCCTCCGCGGGAATCGCGAGCACGCTTTCGATTTGCTCCTTTACAAATTCCGGCTGCGCCGCCGGCAAATCAATTTTGTTGATCACCGGCAGAATCGTCAGGTTGTGGGATGCAGCAAGGAAAGCATTCGCGACCGTCTGCGCTTCCACGCCTTGCGAGGCATCCACAACGAGCAGCGCTCCTTCGCACGCGGAAAGCGCGCGCGAAACTTCGTAGGAAAAATCCACGTGCCCTGGCGTGTCGATCAAATTCAGGCGATACGTATTTCCGTCTTTCGCTTTGTAGTGCAGGCGAATACTTTTCGCTTTGATGGTGATGCCGCGCTCGCGCTCGAGGTCCATCGAGTCGAGGACTTGTTCGTGCATTTCGCGCTCGGTCAACGCGCCGGTCATTTCCAGCAGGCGGTCGGCCAGCGTGGATTTACCGTGGTCAATGTGCGCGATGATGCAGAAATTGCGTATGAACTTCGGATCCATTGTGTTCGGTTACCGGCTGGAGCGGCTGCTTTCGAACGGGCGAAATATGCAGCGAAAAAACCGTGCCGTGTAAACATTCAGTTTGCCACAAGTCTGGCTGCCCGTCAGCAGAGGCACAAGCAAGATCGTAATAAAACAGGAATGTGCTGATTCCGCGGATTTGCTTAGAGGTGGACCGAGCACAGGTGAACTCTGCGCGGTCCCGCCATGACGCTAATTTTCTCGTAGCGCCACAATGGGATCAACGCTCATTGCACGACGTGCCGGAACGAGGCTGGCCAAAACTGCAACCACTAGAAAGACCGCGGGCACGACAAGAAACACCAGTGGATCGATGGGACGAACACCGTAGAGCAGGGAAGCCATCAGCGGGGCAGCGATGGCTGCCAGGAACAGGCCGGCCAAAATGCCTGCACTGGAAAACAGTACCCCGCGGCGCAAAATCAACGTAAGAATATCGGATGGCTGAGCCCCGAGCGCGACACGAACTCCGATCTCGTGAGTCCTCTGGCCAACCATGTAGGCCAACAATCCGTAAATCCCTATGGAGGCCAGCAGAAGTGCGACTGCCGCAAATCCTCCGACTAGGACCGATGAGAAACGGCGGGGAGCGAGCGAAACGTCCATGACCTCCCCCATGGAGCGCACATTGAACACCGGCAAGCCGGGATCGACGCTTTGCACTTCGTGGCGGATCTTCGCCTCCAGGAGCGATGCAGGAAGCGCAGTTCGCAGCACGATGCTCATGACGCGGCCTTGCCGCTGATACATGGAAACGTAGATGTGCGGAACTCCGTCGACATCGAGGCCATCGTGTTTAATGTCCTTGACGATTCCGACGATAGACATCCACGGCGCGTTTGCGTTTTGCCCGAAACGCAGGCGCCTGCCGAGGGGGTCGCGGTTCCCCCAGTAACGCCGAGCAGTGGATTCATCGATGATCGCGACTTGCTCCTTCCCGGCTTCGTCGCTTTCGGTGAAAAAGCGCCCGCGAATGAGCGGGGATTGCATCGCCTCGAAATAGCCCGGACTTACCCGGATTACTTCCGCGCGCAAGTCCTGCGAAGATTCGACCGGCTGATCTTCGATGGCCAGAGCAGCGCTATTTGCCTCTCCGGAAGCTGGCAGGGCAGAAGTCACTCCGGCCAGATCAACGTCGCGGATTGCCCGCATCCGGCGCAGCGCCTCGCGGACGAAGACGGTCTGCGGCGCGATCCCTGCGTAGGGATCTGCCTTCGGATCATTCGGCACCGGAAGCCAAATGCTCGCCGCAACCATTCCAGAAGGATTAAAACCCGGATAATCCCGGAGCAGCCCAGCGAAAGACCGCACCAACAATCCTGCAGCAATCATCAGCACCACCGCCAGCGCCAGTTCCGAGGCGATCAAGAGACTGCGCAACCGGTTGGCTCTCGAGCTGTAGCCGGAACCACGCGCACCTTCTCGAACAGCAGCAAAGACATCGGGCCTGGTGGATTGAAGCGCCGGGGCCAGGCCAAAAAAGAGGCCGGTGAGGATGGAAATGGACAGAGCAAAAAGCAAGACCTTCCAATCGACTCGCACTTCGCTTAGCCGGGGGATTCCGGATGGCAGGAATCGAAGGATGGAACCAAGGGCAACTGCGGCGGTGGCGACGCCTGCGAACCCTCCAAACAAAGAGAGCATCAGGGACTCGGTGAGTAATTGGCGGACCATGCGGAAGCGGCCGGCTCCGAGGGTGAGGCGCAGAGCAATTTCCTGCTGCCTTCCGGAAGCGCGAGCGAGGAGCAGGTTGGCAATGTTCACGGAGGCGATGAGAATAATCAGGATCACGGTTCCCATCAGCACCAGCATCATGGGGCGGACATCGCCCACGAGAGATTGTTGCAAAGGCTCCATCGAGATGGACCATTTGGCGAGGGGAGGATAATTCGCAGGGAATTCTCCGCGCAGCTCGCCCGCCATGATATCCAGGCGTGCTTGCGCCTGGCGCAAACTGATTCCGGGCCTGAGACGCGCGATCGCTCGGGGCAAGAACCGCCGATCGCGGGCCGGCGCCGGAAAAGGATCAGCGCCGAATCCGGCAGTCCCCCAGACCTCGACGTCTTTGGCCACCGTTTTTCCCGGATGGCGAAAAGAGGAAGGAAGCACACCCACGATGGTGTAGACATCATTGTCGAGCCGGAGGGTGCGCCCGAGAATATTGGGGTCTGCGCCGTAAGAGCGGCGCCACAGGCCATCGCTGATGATGGCCGCCAGAGCGAAACCGCGGGCGAAATCTTCGGAACCAAACAGGCGTCCCAATTGTGGTGTTGCTCCTAGCATGGAAAAGTAGTTGGGGCTGACGACGAGCAATTCAAGACGCTGTGGCTCTTTGGCGCCCGTTAAGTTGGCACTCACCGGCCAAACCACGCTTACTTCCTCGAAGACGCCTGCCCTGGACTTGAGATCCTCGAATTCGGGTACGGAGAACGGAGCATCCCGCAAGCCGACTCCGGGATTGCTAAACGTGATCTTCTCGAGCTGATTTGAATCGCGGAACGGGAGAGGGCGCAGCAAGACAGCATTCACAATACTGAAGATGGCGGTATTGGCTCCGATGCCCAACGCCAGCGTGAGCACAACCACAGCAGTGAAAATGGGAGATTTGCGAAAAACGCGCAGCGCGAACTTTACGTCCTGGGAAACGGTCTCCATCATCCGGCCCTCCGGGCTAGGAAATCACTCGCGGCATTCCGCATCGAGCGTTTAGACGCCGCAGCGAAGGGAATAGCTGCCGGTTGATTCCCCCAAACAAAGAAGGCTGCGTTTTGGCGGCTGCCCCGGTATTCTATGCTGTTTCTCAATGCCGCAAGGGCGGCGTCGATAGAAATTAGAAGCATCGCTAAATTAGTAAGTCCAGAGTCATATTGGGTGAAGTGAAATACGACGAGCAGGATTGTGCTATGCGAGGGCGTCAGATTCCGCGCCCGTGCAAGTGGGCCATGTGGCGCAGCGAACACGAGACGCACTTATTCCTCGCGGAGGGTGCGAACGGGCTCGACGCGCGTGGCGCGATGGGCGGGGAGGATGGTGGCGAGGAGACCGACGGCGACGAGGAGCAGGGCGACGCCGGCGAAGGTGAGCGGATCGGTGGCGCGGACGCCGTAGATGAGGGACGTCACGACGCGGCTGAGAGCGAATGCGATTGCCAGGCCGAGGGCCACGCCCAGCAGGATGGGCTTCATGCCATCGGCAACTACCATCTGCAGAACATCGGAAGGGGTGGCGCCGAGGGCCATGCGAATGCCAATTTCGCGGACCCGGCGCCGAACGCTGTACGAAAGCACGCTGTAGATTCCGACGGCGGCGAGAACCAGCGCCAGCCCGGCGAACGCGCCGAGCAGGAGCACGTTGAAGCGCTGCGGCGACAACGATGCGGAAATCAAGCCTTCCATCGTGACGACGCCAACGACCGGCGTTTCGGGATCCACCTGGTGCACAGCGCTGGTGACGCCGGAGGTCGCGCTCGCCGGATCGGCGCTGGTGCGCACGACAAGGCTCATGCCGAACGAGCGCCAGGCTTCCGAAGGCGGGACCGTGAGTTGGCTCAATGGCCAATAAAGCGTCTCGACGGGACGGGTTTGATCCAAAGAATCCTGTTTCACGTCACCGACCACGCCTGCGACTTCCCGCACCACACCTGGAAAAAACGTCAGCGTAATGTGCTTGCCGATCGGATTCTCGTTGGGCCAGAAACGCTTCGCCATGGATTCGCTGATGAACACCACGGGCGGCCGGCCCGCCACGTCTGCGTCGTTCAAATCGCGGCCCCGCAACACCGGGATGCACATCGCATGCAAGTAGCCCGGTGAGATCATGCGAACGTCCACCTCGGGCTGATCCGCCATCGGCACGACGGGCTGGCCTTCGACCGCGACGGGTTGGTGCGAGCCGCCGTCGTCTATCGGCAAACTATCGATCAAGCCGGCTGACTCCACACCCGGCGTTGCGCGAACCTGGCGCAACACCTGGTCATAAAAGCTGATCTGAGCGGCGGGACTGGAGAACTTCGTGCCAGGAACAGTCAGCCTCGCTGTCAAAACGTTATTGGGATCGAAACCGGGCTGAACGCTGCTGAGCCGCAACAAACTGCGGATCATCAGGCCAGCGCCGATCAACAGCACCAACGACAAGGCAACCTCCGAGACCACCGGCAAGCCGCGCGTTTTGCTTCCGCTGGAATCCGAGCTGCCACGACTTTGGCCCTGCTTCAGGGCTTCGTTGACATCCGTCCTCGTGAATCGCACGGCTGGCAAGAGACCGGCGAGGATTCCCGCGAGGAGCGCCAGAAACACGGTGAAGGCCAGCACTGGCGCGTCGAGCGTGATTTCCGTGGAACTCGGGAGCCGGTCGGTTAGGAATTTCTGAATCAACGTAATGCAAAAGCGCGCCAGGAAAAGCCCGAGCGCGCCGCCTGCGAGAGAGAGAAGCAGCGTCTCCGCAAGGATCTGGCGCAGCACCGCGGCGCGGCTGGCACCCAGCGACGTGCGAATCGCGATTTCTTTCTTTCGCGCGAGAGTTTTGGCCAGCACCAGATTGGCGACATTGGCGCATGCGATCAAGAGTACAAAAGCGACCGCGCCGAGTAAGACGAGCAGGGCTGGCCGCACGTCGCCGCTAATCTCTTCGCGCAGGGGAACAACCGTAGCGCCCCAGCCCTTATCGTCTTCGGGATATTGCTGCTCGAGACGCGCGGAAATCGCGCTGAGGTCCGCTTTGGCTTGCTGCACAGCAACTTCGGGCTTGAGGCGCCCGATAACCATGTAATTGTGATTGCCGCGAACCGCGCGCTTCTCGTTGCTCCAAGCCAGGGGAACCCATAGCTCCGCCCAGGCTGGAAATTTGAACTTGGGAGGCATAACGCCGACGACGGTATAGGTCTGGCCATCGAGGAGGACGTTCCGGCCAACGATGCCGGTATCGGCGCCGAAGTGATCGCGCCAAAGCGTATGGCCCAAGATCACGACGTGGCCCTGGCCGGGGCGATCTTCCTCCGGCGAGAACGTGCGTCCGAGAACCGTCTGCACACGCAGGATGGAAAAGAATCCGGGCGCGACGGCGGCACCGCGGATGGCCTCGGGGCGTTCTCCACCGCCCACATTGAAGCTCTCAAATCCATACGCAGCCATTTGCTCGAACGAACGGTTCTGGCTCTGCCAGTCCAGGTAATTCGCGGGCGAGACGGAGAACAAGCTCATTCCAGGGAAGCTCTTCGCGGGAGGGACGTGCCAGACCTGCATGATGCGGGAGGCGTCCTGATAGGGCAGCGGACGAAGGAGCACCGCGTTCACGATGGAGAAGATCGCGGTGTTGGCTCCTATGCCGAGCGCCAGGACGAATATAGCGGCCAGGGTGAACCCTGGATTGCGCAGCAGGATCCGCAGGCCGAAGCGAAAGTCTGCAACTAGGTTACGCATGGCAAGGCACCCCCGGCTCACCCCGAGCGAGGACATCAGCGGTGACATTAAGTACAGACGAAGGAACAGCCCCGGATGTTTCCACCGAAAAAATGGGTAGCCGTACCCGATACTGCATCGCCCGATTGCGCGGAGTTTTGCCACGTCGCGAGCGAGGTATATAGTTGAGAGTCAGGGCCGACCGAAGACGACGCATCGAACAGCCCGGAACCGCCAAGCAATTGGCAGCCGATTCGTAATTTCAAGAACCGCAAAGGCAATTCGAACGCATGGCCGGAGACGTCAGCAAGCATTTGGAACGCGCCAAGCGCTTCCTCGAGAAGAACCGCGTCGAGGATGCCATCGAGGCCTATCTAGCCGTGCTCGACGAGGCGCCGCAGCACCAGGAAGCCACGCAGGCGCTCGGCGATCTCTACGCGCGGATGGATCAGCCGGAGCGCGCGGCGGTGTACTACGGGATGCTGTTTGACCTGCTGGTGGATCCGAAAGACGAGACAAAGGCCCTGGCGATTTACAACCGGTTTCTGCGCTCGAATTCAGGAGTGCTGCTACCCGAGCGCATCGCGCGCTACGCCTTCCTGCAGCAAAAACAAAATCATCCCGACGAAGCGATCGAGCAGTACACCAAAGCGGCGGAGCTTTTCACCACGGCGTCCCGCGAGGAAGATGCGCTTTTTTGCTGGGAGCGCATCGCGCAACTGGATCCTGAAAACAAGAACCGCCAATTGAAGCTTGCGGAGGCTGCCGAACGCCTGGGGAAAAATGCACTCGCGGCGCGCGCCTTTCTGCGCGCGGGACAGCTTGCCTCCGCGAGCGGCGGCGCGGCCGACGCCCTGAATGTGCTGGGCCGCGCGCACCGGCTGGCGCCTCAGGAGCGCAGTGTGGCACTCCTTTACGCGCAGGCCAACCTGCAATCCGGCAACGCGGTTCGCGCGGCGGCCTTGCTGGAGCCCTTCGCGGGAACCGAGAGCGACGCGATGTTTCTCGATACCTATGGCGACGCGCTCATGCGCTCGGGAAATCTGGAGCGTGCCCGGGAGGTGCTGGACCGCCTTATCCTGGAGAAAAAGGAAGGAATGACGCGGCTGTTCGACCTTTCCGACCATTACGCCGCCGCGGGACAAGACCAGAAGGCCGTTGAGATTTTGGCGGTGGTGAAGCGGCGGATGTTCGCGGATAAACGCCAGAGCGAATTCGCGGCGTTGACCGAAGCACTCGCGACCAAGCATTTGCAATCGCAGACTGTTCTCGAGTTTTCTGCTTCCATCTATAACGAGCTCAATCGCGAATCGCAGTATTTCGAGATTTTGATCAAACTCTTCGACGTGTACCTGCATTCGGGGAATGTGGCGAAGGCGGCGGAATCTCTCGAGCGGCTCGTGGACATCGACGCGTACGACTATCGAAATCAGGAGCGGCTGGAATTGTTGCGCGGCCGCGTGGATGAAGCCTATTTGAAACGCGTGGGAAGCCGTCTGGCGAAATCAGGGACGGAGACCGCGGCCCACACGACGCACCCGACTCCGGGGCAGAGCGTGGCGCCGCCACCTCCTTTGAGCGAGGAAGGGCGGAACAAGCAGGCGCTCGAAGACCTGATTGTGCAGACGGAGATTTTTTTGCAGTATTCGTTGCAGAGCAAAGCGTTGGAGAGATTGCAGAGAATCGCGGCGATGTTCCCCGGCGAAGAAGAACACAGCGCGCGGCTCGCCAATCTGTACCAACTGGCAAATTGGTGGCCGCCGGGGGCGGTCAAGCCGAAAGCGGAGCCTGCGCCTGCGGCGGCTGCCGCGCCCGCTGCTGCAGCGGTCGTCGAGCCTGTGCCCACGCCGATTACCGGGAAGACCGGCGTTTACTCGGCGGATACTTTGCGCGATCTCTCCAAGATCTCTGAGATCAATCAGAAGATCTTCCGGCAGCAGACGCCGCGGGCGATGCTGAACACCGCGGTCAACGAGGTTGGAACGTATCTTCGTGGAACGCGGGCGCTGGCGGTGGTTGGCGCGCCGGGCCGGCCGCCGGAAATGGCGGCGGAATTTTGCGCGCATGGTGTGAAGCCGGCGCCCGGGGCGCAGGTGGTTTTGCTTCTTGCACAAATGGAAAAGGCTGAGCCCGATGAACTTGGCGGCCTGATCGCAGATGCGACGGACGGCTCCATCCTGGGTGAATTGGGACTGGAGACTGCGCTGGGCGTGATGATCACGGACAAAGAGACGCAGATGCCGGCGGGCATGCTGATCATCGGGTATGCCGAGGGCCACAAATGGAAGCCGAATGAGGCGTACTTTTTGCAGGCCATCGGCGATCAGATGCTGATGAGCGTCAGCCACACGCGGCTGCGCTCGCTGGTGCGGCGCATGGGAGTTTCGGATGAGCGCAGCGGGCTGCTGAGCCGCAGCTCGTATCAGAGTTGTTTGCTGACGGAAGCGGATCGCGCGCGGACGCAGGGAACACCGCTGGCTCTGGCGATATTGCAGATTGACCGAGGGGCGGACATTTTGCGGCAGCAGGGAGAATCGCCGCTGGAACGATTTTTGGAGCAACTGGCGCGGTCGCTCCAGCCGATCGTGAGGCAGAACGACGTGGCAGTAAAGTACACGTCGTGGTCGCTGGCGTTTATTTTGCCGGATACGACGCTGGCGGGCGCGCAGAATCTTGCCGATAAATTGCGGAGGGCGGCATCCGGCCTGCGGCCGCCGTGGGATTCGACGCAGATTACGTTGAGCGCGGGAATTGTCGAAGCTGTGCCGAAGCATGAATACGACAGCGAAGACATAGTGACGGATCTCATCAACCGCGCGGAGTTTTCGATTGAAGAAGCTCGAAAAAAGGGTGGAGATACTGTCGTGGCGTTGGAAACTCCCAAGCTCTGAAATCCAGTTGCCTTCGCGCTGAACAGTCCATGCTTAGGTCATAAGGTCGATAATCTTGCCATCTGGAGTCTTGACCTTAAACTGGGCTGAAGGATTCTTCCTAATCTCATCTCCAATTGCCTTGCGTGCCCAGTCCATGTGCGCCGTCAGAATCGCCCGATCTCCGGTTTCCCAGAACTCACCTTCATCCTCGACTTTGAGCTCCCGAAAGAAGGGCTGAATCGCTTTGAGTAAATCCACAACTTTCAGGTGGTACTCAATGCCAGCAAACTGCGTCTTTGTGAACTCCTGAATGTACCGTTCCCGGTCAAACTCGAGGCACACCGTATCGCAGTCGTCATGGAGATGCACTACGATACCCTTGACGGGTCCGGTGTAATCCCAATCCTGTTCATCGCGGACTCTCAGAAGAGTTGTCTCAGCAGACTCGATCGCCTCGGTAGGCTAATTCTGAATCTTAGCAATAGTGGTTACGGCGGCTATCAAATCCTCATAAGCCGCTTCGCTATGAAGCTCGCCTTCGAAGTGAATCGTGACGCCCATTTGTGCGGAGGTGGTTCGCCCTTTGAAAGCCCAAGATCTCCATTCTATCCTACTCGCAACCGGTGGGTCGCAGCAGCCGGTATTGCGGTACAACTCTCGTTAGAGACTGCGGTTATACCAAATAATTTGTTCTTTTGGTTTTCGACGGTAAACTGTTGAGTTGCGAGTATTGTAAAGCGAGGGATTCATGTTTCCGACGGATGTGGTGATTGTGGCGGGGTCGCGGACGCCGATGGCGCGGTATACCGGAGCGTTTTCGGAGGTGAGCGCGATCGAGCTGGCGGCGCATGCTTCGAGAGAGGCGATCCGGCGTTCGAATGCGGATCCGGGAGAGTTTGACCACGCAATTTTTGGCAACGTGATGCAGACGAGCGCGGATGCGCTGTATGGCGCGCGGCATGTGGGATTGAAGGCGGGGTTGAAGATCGAGACGCCCGCGGTGACTGTGAACCGGCTGTGCGGATCGGGGATCGAAGCGATTGCGCAGGCGGCGCAGCGGCTGCTGCTCGGTGAGGCGACGATGGTGCTCGCTGGCGGCATGGAAAACATGACGCAGGCGCCGTTTGTGATTCGCGGGGCGCGCGGCGGATTGAAACTGGGCGGCGGCGCGCTGGAAGACTCGTTGATGGCGGGGCTGACGGATACGTATTGCGGGCTGCCGATGGCGCTGACGGCGGAAAAGCTGGCGGAGCAGCACGGGATTACGAGGAAGGATGCCGATGCGTATGCGCTGCGCAGCCAGCAGGCGGCGGAGGCGGCGTACAAAGCTTGCCGCATCAAAGAGGAGCTTGTGCCGGTGGAAGTGAAGCAGGGGAAGAAGTCGATTTTGGTGAGCGAAGACGATCACCGGCGGCCGGAAACGACGATGGAGACGCTGGAAAAGTTGCCGCCATCGTTCAAGAAGAATGGGATTGTGACGGCGGGGAATGCCAGCGGGATTGTGGATGGCGCGGCGGCCGTGATTGTGACGCGGGAAAAATTCGCGAAAGAGCGCGGATTGAAACCGGTCGGGCGCATCGTGTCGTGGGCCGTGGCGGGAGTGGATCCGAGCATCATGGGGATTGGGCCTGTGCCGTCGTCGCAGAAGGCGCTGAAGCTGGCGGGGCTGACGCTGGAGCAGATGGATCGCGTGGAAGTGAATGAGGCGTTTGCGGCGCAGTATCTGGCGGTTGAAAAAGCCTTGGGGCTGAATCGCGACAAGACGAATGTGAACGGCGGCGCGATTGCGCTCGGTCATCCGTTGGGCGCGAGCGGGACGCGGCTGGTGATGACCATTTTGAACGAGCTGCGCCGAAATGGATTGCGGTATGGGCTAGCGACCGCGTGCATCGGCGGGGGGCAGGGCATTGCGATGATTGTCGAGGCGCTGAAATAGATGAGGTACATGAGGTAGAGGAAGTAAAGGGCGTAAAGGAATTTCTTCTCTGGTAGACTTTTGGCACAGGCGAAGAGGGCACGATGTATCGTGCCCCTACGGTACGCAAGTTTCTTGTGGCTTCTCCTGCGGATGCAGTGGACGGGACTTCCAAGGAAATATATGGCGATTCAAAAGGTGGGAGTCGTGGGGTGTGGCCTGATGGGCTCGGGGATCGCGCAGGTGGCGGCGGCTTCGGGATTCAACACCGTGGTGCGCGAAGTGAGCGCGGAGCTGCTGGACAAAGGGCTCAAGAGCATTGACAAGAACCTGAATCGGCTGGCTGAAAAAGGAACGATCACGGAAGCGGTGAAGAGCGAAATCCGCGGGCGGTTGAAGGGCACGACAAAGATTGAGGACTTGAAGGATTGCGATGTGATCGTGGAAGCGATCATCGAGCAGTTGCCCGCGAAGCGCGAACTTTTTTCGGCGTTGGATGCGATTTGCCCGACGACGACGATTTTTGCGAGCAATACATCGTCGTTGACGATTACGGAAATTGCGACGGCGACGAAGAGGCCGCAACGGTTTGTGGGATTGCACTTCTTCAATCCGGTACCGGTGATGAAGCTCGTGGAAGTGGTGCGGACGATTGCGACGGAGCCGGCCGTGTACGAGGAGATGGTCGCGTTCGGCGCGAAACTCGGCAAAACGCCCGTGCGCGCGCAGGACAGTACGGGATTCATCGTGAACCGGCTGCTGGTGCCGTATCTCCTGGATGCGATTCGCGCGCTGGAGGAAGGAGTCGGTTCCATCGAAGACATCGACAATTCGATGAAGCTGGGTTGCGGGCACCCGATGGGACCGCTGACGCTGCTGGATTTTGTGGGACTGGATACGACGTATTATATTTCGCAGATCATGTTTGACGAATTCAAGGAGCGGCGCTTCGCGGCTCCTCCGCTGCTGAAGCGTATGGTGCTGGCTGGATGGAACGGGCGCAAATCGGGGCGCGGGTTTTATGATTATGCGGATCCGCAGAATCCGAAGGCAATGAAGTTCTGAGAGTTCGAAGGACAATCATGGCGTACGAAAACTTGCTCTATGAAAAAAACGACGGGATTGCTTACGTCACGTTCAACCGGCCGAAGGTCTTGAATGCGCTGAACCGCAAGACGGTGGAAGAGCTGCATCACGCGCTGCTGCACGCGCGCGACGATGCCGCCGTTCGCGTGGTAATCCTTACCGGTGCCGGTGAGAAATCATTCGTGGCTGGCGCGGACATCGGCGAGTTGGCGCAGCAAACGCCCGTCAACGGCAAGGAATTTTCGCTTTACGGGCAGACCGTGTTTCACCTGCTGGAAACGATGGGTAAGCCCTCGATTTGCGCGATCAACGGTTTTGCGCTGGGGGGCGGATGCGAGCTGGCGCTTTCGTGCACCATTCGAATCGCGAGCAAGACGGCGAAACTCGGCCAGCCGGAAGTAAAACTGGGGATACTGCCGGGCTATGGCGGATCGCAACGGCTTGCGCGGCTTTGCGGCAAAGGGGTGGCGCACGAACTCTGCTTGACCGGAGAAATGATTACGGCGGAAGAAGCGCAGCGCATCGGATTGGTGAACCACATTTACGAACCGGCGGAGCTGATTCCCGCGGCGGAAGCAATGGCGAAAAAAATCATCGCCAACGCGCCGCTAGGCGTGAAGTACACGATGGAAGCGATCGAGCGCGGCGTCGAAATGCCCCAGGAAGAAGGGCTGTTCCTGGAAGCCACGCTTTTTGGACTAGCTTGCGCGACGGAAGATATGCGCGAGGGGACGAAAGCGTTTTTGGAGAAAAGGCCGCCGCAGTTTAGAGGGAAGTAGAGGAAGTACAGGAAGTAGATGAGGTAAGGGATCGGAAACGGAGCGACGCGCAAAAGAGATGGCAGAGAAATTACAACCCGGCGAAATTCACGGTGACTTGAGTGCCGCGGGATTCCGCTTTGGCGTAATTGTGAGCCGGTTCAACGGTTTTATTACCGAGCGACTGTTGGCGGCCGCAACGGACGCGCTGGAGCGCGCCGGCGCCGCGAGCAAGGATGTGGATGTGGTGCAAGTTCCGGGAGCCTTCGAATTGCCGCTCGTTTCGAAAAAGGTCGCGGCAACGGGCAGGTACGACGCGCTCGTGGCCATCGGTTGCGTGATCCGCGGCGAAACTACCCACTACGATTATGTTTGCGCGGAGACTTCACGCGGCTTGCAGCTCGCACAGTTGGATACAGGCGTGCCGATTATTTTTTGCGTGCTGACGTGCGACACGCTCGAGCAGGCCATCGATCGCGCCGGGCTAAAGGGCGGCAACAAAGGATTTGAAGCGGGGCTGGCGGCCATCGAGATGGCTCATTTGTCCCGGAAGCTTCGTGCCAATCCCGCGAAGCTAGCCATCATTCGAAAGCCGCGGCGCAAGTAGCGTGTCCCTCCGAAGAAAATCGCGCGAGTTTGCCATGCAGATGCTCTTTCAGTGGGACATGAGCCAGCAGGATTTTGCGAAGCTGGAAGTGAAATTCTGGAAGAGCGCCAAGGCGGCCGACAAAACGCGCGAATTCGCCAACGAACTGTTTGAAGGGACGGCGAAAGATGTCGCGGTACTCGACGCATTGATCGTAGGACATTCCGACAATTGGCGTTTCGCACGAATGGCGGCCATTGATCGCGCGATATTGCGACTGGCCATCCATGAGATGCAGCAGGCCCAAACGCCTGCCAAGGTGGTTCTGAACGAGGCCGTCGATCTGGCCAAGAAGTTTTCGTCGGAAGAGTCCGGCGGGTTCGTCAACGGCATCCTCGATTCAGTCCGTAAGTCTCTAAATATAAAATAGTTATACAGGCTTCCAGCTTTTCTCCAAGCGGTCAATTAAATATTGGACCCGGCCCGCGAAACTTTTCCGCGCTCGAAGTGTTTGATTTCGAAGCATCGGGTTAGTCCCGGAACGATCAACTAAGGAGACGAGAAATGAACGCAGAACGAGTGGTGCGTCGAGGTGTGCTCGCAATTGCTTTTGCCGGTTTGCTCGCTGGTGGCGCTTATGCCCAGAGCCAGGATCCGAGTTCGCAGCCGCAGGACATCAAAGATGACAAGAAGGACATTCGAAACGACAAGAAAGATCTCGCGAAGGACCGCGCGGGCCGCAACGCCGATCAACGCGACATCAACAAAGATAAGAGTGACCTGGCGGCCGATCGCAAAGATCGCAATCAGGACCAGCGCGACATCAACCACGACCGCCGCGACCTGAACAAGGACCGCGCCGACCGCAACAAGGATCAGCGCGACATCAACAAAGACAAGTCACAGTTGGCCAGCGACGTGAAGAAGTACGGTGCGAATAGTTCGCAGGCGCAGGCGGATCGCAAAGACCTCCACGCAGACCGCGTTGACCGCAACAAGGACCAGAAAGACATCAATCACGATCGCAAGGGCCTGGCGAAGGACCGTGCGGATCGCAACGCGGATCAGCGCGACATTAACAAAGACAAGCGCGACCTGCACGCCGACCGCAAAGACCGCAATCAGGACCAGAAGGATATCCACAAAGACAAGAAGGACCTGCACAAGGATCGCAAGGACCTGCGGCACGACAGGCGCGGGCACTAATTACGCTTGCGTAAGTGAAATGAAGAAGGGCCGCGCGGGGAAACCGTGCGGCCTTTTTTGGTGTGCCGAGCATGTTCGATCGCTTGGGGGTGAAAGTCCCCTACCCAACTTGATGGAGGTGAAGGGTTAGTGAAGCGCAAGGACGTCGTCGCGAGGCGAGGTCTGAAAGAAGCGTGGAGCAAACACGCGAGACGATGGACAAGAACTGGATTGGAGGCCTACGGTGCCGGGCGAGCGAGCCAATGATCGCGAAGCCCACATCCATCAAAGGCACTGGTGGTAAATCCGGCGGTTGTGCGTGGAAG
>QHYE01000060.1 GCA_003224055.1 Acidobacteriota bacterium
CGCAACGAGTACGTACTTACCTGTCTTGTCGAACGACAAATAGCACGGGTCTTCGCCGAGCGACGGAAGCTGATTCAATATCGTAAGCTTCCCATTCTTCGCATCAATCGCAAACGCGCTCACGGTGCTGGCCTTGCCCGCTTCGTTCGCGGCGTACAAAAATTTTCCGCTGGGGTGCACCGCCACCCAGGACGGATCCGGCGTCTCCGCCGCAACGCCCTTTGGGGTCAGCTTCCCAGTGGCCGAGTCAAACTCGTACGCGTAAATTCCCTTGCTCTCGGTCTTCGTCGTGTACGTCCCAACGTAAACGAGGTATTGGCCCCTCGCGACAGATTTCTCGGACGATTGCGCCGACGAAAAAAGTGCCAGCGGGGCGCACAACACCAGGAAAAACGCAAAAACTCTTCTTGTGATTTTCATGAGCTAGCGATTCTACTTCTTTTCTTCTTCGTTTTCTTCCTGCAAGACAGCGGCCGCGGCAACGGAATCGTCGTCGTCGAGCCTCAGTAAGCGTACGCCCTGCGTGGAGCGGCCCGCTTCGCGAATTTCATTGGCATGCACGCGGATGACTTTGCCGTTGTGGGTGATGATCATCACGTCGGACTCTTCGGTCACCTGCAACGTGGCGACGACGTACCCGTTGCGGTCCGTGGTTTTCATGTTGACCACGCCTTTGCCGCCCCGTGACGTAATGCGGTATTCGGCGAGCGGTGTGCGCTTCCCATAGCCCTTCTCGGCCACGGTGAGCATCAGTGTCACCAGCGAGTCTTTGATTTGCTCGTTTTCAAGTTCTTCGAGATTCTGCGTGGTGATTTTGTGTTCCTTGGCGATGATCTCGAAGTCCGGCTGGACGGCGTCCATGCTGACGACGTAATCGTCTTTGTCGAGGTCCATGCCATTCACCCCACCGGCGTTGCGGCCCATCGGACGCACTTCCGTTTCGCGGAACAGAATCGCCTGGCCTTCGTGGCTGGCCAGGAAAATCATTTTCTTGCCGTCGGTGAGTTTCGCGCCGATGAGTTCGTCCTTGCCGTCCAAGGTGATGGCGATGATGCCAGTGGACCGCGGGTTGGAGAATTCCGTCAGCGTGGACTTTTTAACCGTGCCGCTCTTCGTAGCCATGAAAACGAATTTGTCCGCTTCTTCCAGGCTGCGCGCCGCGACCAGCGCGGTCAGTTTTTCGTCTTCCTGGAATTTCACGAGGCTCGAAATGGCTTTTCCGCGGGTGGCCGCCGCCGCTTCCGGCAATTCATAGACCTTCAGCCAGTAGACGCGGCCCTTGGACGTGAACAGCAGGATGTAGCTATGCGCCGAGGCGATGAACAGATACTCAACGAAATCTTCTTCCTTTGTCTTCGCGCCGATGCGGCCCTTGCCCCCGCGCGATTGGTGGCGATACGTGTCCGCAGCCGTGCGCTTGATATAGCCCGCATGGCTCACGGTTATCAGCATCTCGGTGTCAGCAATCAGGTCTTCCAGCTTGATTTCGTCGACCTTGTCGACAATCTGCGTGCGGCGGTCGTCGCCGTAGGCTTTGTGCACTTCGCGCAGCTCCGCGGTGATGACCTGCTTGAGTTTCTTGTCGCTCGCCAGAATCTCGCGCAACTCGGCGATCAATTCACGGATGGACTTCAATTCCTTGAGGATTTCGTCGATGGAGAGCTGCGTCAGCCGGTGCAGTTGTAATTCCAGGATGGCGTCGATCTGCGCATAACTGAGGCCAAGCGCGTTTCCGCGACCTGCCGCTTCGATTTCCGGCGCTCCCAGCGCGCGGTACTTCCGGCCGTCTAACTTGACACCCTCGAGTTTCCTCGACTTTCCGTTTTCCGTGATGGTGACGTCCTGTTCGCTGAAGTACTTGAACAGGTTTTCCTTGGCGTCCACACGGCTGGAAGAACCGCGAATAATCCGGATTACGTTGTCGAGATGATCTAGGGCGATTTGATAGCCGAGCAAAATGTGCTCGCGCTGTTCGGCTCTCTTCAGCTCGAAAATCGTCCGGCGGCGGATCACGTCGATGCGGTGCTCGATGAAGAGCTTGATCATGGGGATCAAGCCCAGCTCGCGCGGCTGCCCGCCGACAATGGAGAGCAGAATCATGCCGAAGGATTCCTGCATCTGAGTGTGCTTGAAAAGATTGTTGAGGATGAGCTGCGACTCTTCGCTGCGCTTCAGCTCGATGACGATGCGCATGCCCTCGCGTGAAGATTCGTCGCGCACGTCGGAAATGCCTTCGAGCTTCTTGGTTTGGACCAGCTCGGCGATGCGCTCGATCAGCCGCGCTTTATTCACCTGGTACGGAATTTCCGTGATGATGATGCTTTCGCGGTCTTTGGTGGTCTCTTCGATGGCGGCCTTGGCGCGCATGGTGAAGCTGCCGCGGCCCGTCTTGTATGCAGCTTCGATGCCTTCGCGGCCCGCGATGTACGCCCCGGTCGGGAAGTCCGGGCCTGGAACGATTTTCATTATTTCTTTCAGCGTCGCATCGGGCTTTTCGATCAGCAGAATCGCGGCGTCCACGATCTCGCGCAGATTATGCGGCGGGATGTTCGTGGCCATGCCGACAGCGATGCCGCTCGCGCCATTGATCAGCAGATTCGGGATGCGCGAGGGCAGGACGACGGGCTCTTCGCGCGTCTGATCGAAGTTCGGAATAAAATCGACCGTTTCTTTTTCCAGGTCAGCGAGAATGTCTTCCGAAATTTTTGCTAGCCGTGCTTCGGTGTACCGCATGGCCGCCGGCGGATCGCCGTCAACGGATCCGAAGTTTCCCTGCCCATCGACCAACGGGTAGCGCATGTTGAAGTCTTGCGCGAGACGTACCATCGCGGGATAAATCACCGCTTCGCCGTGCGGGTGGTAGTTGCCAGAAGTGTCGCCGCAAATCTTGGCGCATTTGCGGTAGCCGCGGTTCGAAGCGAGGCCGAGGTCGTTCATGGCCACCAGGATGCGGCGCTGCACCGGCTTCAACCCGTCGCGCACGTCGGGCAGCGCGCGCGCGATGATCACGCTCATCGCATAGTCGAGATACGACTTGCGCATCTCCGCTTCGATATCGATCGGAAGCAGTACTGATGTATTTGTTTCGTCCGCCATTTCCCCTCGCTCCATTGCCCCTTCAGGGGCCGAAACTCTGCTTTGGCAAACCTTGCCGAGTTACCGTACTTTCGCTAGCATCTGCTTATGACCTACCGCTTCTCAGCACTCATCACAAAAGAAGACGGCTGGTACGTGGCTCGATGCCCCGAGCTGAACGTGACCTCCCAGGGCAAGATGTTGAGAGCGCTCGTGCCAACCTCGGCGAAGCCATCGAGCTTTACCTCGAAACATGGGGCCTCCCTGAAGAAGGGCCAACCGAAGACCCGTCGTTCTGGACGACCGTCGAAGTCTCGCATTGACATGCCCAAGCTGCCGAGCGTCTCGGGCGAGCGCGTCGTTCGCGCCTTGAAGCGCGCCGGATTCTCCGAGTTGCGGCAAAAGGGCAGTCATGTTTCCTTAGAAAAACGCACCGTGGATCAGGTCTTCAAGACCGTTGTCCCGGTGCATTCCCAACTTGCCAAAGGCACTCTCGCGGACATCCTCAAGCAATGTGGCCTCAAACTTGAAGAATTCCTCTAGTTTCTATAAGAATTATCTCTTGGCGACTTGCTCCAACACGTAAGCCTTTACCGTGTCGAAGGCATCCGCTGTATTTGTAAAGCGCCGAACCGCAAAATACTCTTCGAGCTGCCGCAAGAACGCATCGCGCTCAGCATCACTTGCAAACTCAATCGCCACGCCTCGTTCGTTGTCCGGCGCAGTTGTCGGCGTCGCGCGAAATTCGCTCACGCTCAGTCCGCGCAGCCCGGGCAACGTCGCCCATCCCAGTTGATAGATCACGGCTGGCTCTTGCCACGTGGCCGCAAAACAAAAAAAACAGCCAGGCCGATGGCCGTGACAATCAACAAGCCGATCGATTCCACAAGCAAGAAAGTCCGCCAGCCTTCTGCGCCCGAAGAGTCACCGAGGCGCAAGGCCTCCCGCCAATTTCGAAAATAGTGGGCCAGCCTCGGCAAACGAAAACCGATGGTGGCCGTTGCCGCCAGCAGCAAGCCCCAGCGGATAGCGTTGCGAATGGAACCAGCATCCGTGTTGGCTTGCGCCGCCACGCGTCAGATATCCAGGTTCACGACTTCGAGGGCGTTATCCTCGATGAACTTGCGGCGCGCTTCGACGTTTTCGCCCATGAGTGTCGTGAAAATATCTTCTGCTGCAACGGCGTCTTCAAGCTTCACCTGGAGCAATGTGCGCGTGTCCGCGTTCATCGTCGTATCCCATAGCTGCTCGGCGTTCATTTCTCCCAGGCCCTTGAATCGCGTGATGGTGAAATCTTTTTTGGCGTCTTCGACGACGTAGTTGAGGACGTCGGTCGCCTTTTCTTTTGTCACTTTGTCGCCGTTGCGCGACACGGTGAACGGCGGATGATTGAACTCTTCGATCTGCTTAGCCAGCCCGCGCAAGCGCTTGTATTCCGCGGTGGAAGCCACCGCCCAATTGATTTTCTGGCTGTGAGGCGGGCCAAACTGGATTTCGTATAAGCTGTGTTCTTCGTCGAAGATGATTTTTCCTTCGAGCTTCAGCTTGGTCTTTTCAAGTTGCTTCAACAGTTTTTCCAGGGCCTTCTTGTCCTCGAAGTCGGTCTTTTTCTCGAGGCCGCTTTCGGCTAGAAGTTCGACGAGCGCGTGTTCGCGCAGCCGGCGGCCCAGCTTCGCCGCGGCGGCTTCGTACTCCTGCACATTCAAAAGGAAAGAGGTGAGCTTGGCTCCTTCCAGATTCACGCCTTCTTTGGCTTTTACGACGTGGTCTTCCGTGGCGCGCTTCATCAGCTCGCGGGCGAAATCCGGTTCATCGCGGATGTATTTTTCCGTTTTCCCGCGCTTCACGCGGTAGAGCGGCGGTTGCGCGATGTAGATGTGCCCGCGCTCGATCAATTCCTTCATATGGCGGAAGAAAAACGTCAGCAGCAACGTGCGGATGTGGCTGCCATCCACGTCCGCGTCGGTCATGAGGATAACTTTATGGTAGCGCAGCTTGCCGGCATCGAAATCGTCCTTGCCGATACCGGTACCGAGCGCGGTGATGATGGCGCGAATTTCTTCGTGGCCCAGCATCTTGTCGTAACGCGCTTTTTCGACGTTAAGGATTTTGCCCTTGAGCGGCAGGATCGCCTGATATTTGCGGTCGCGGCCCATCTTCGCCGAGCCCCCGGCCGATTCGCCCTCGACAACGAACAGCTCGCACCGCGCGGGATCGCGCTCCTGACAATCCGCGAGTTTCCCCGGCAGGCCACTCGAGTCCATTGCGGACTTGCGGCGTGTCAATTCGCGTGCTTTGCGGGCGGCTTCGCGGGCGCGCGCCGCTTCGATGCATTTGCCGATGATGCGCCGCGCCACGGTTGAGTGCTTATCGAACCATTCGCCGAGCTTTTCGTTTACGAGTTGCTCGACGTCGCCCTTGATGTCGCTGTTCAGCTTGCCCTTGGTTTGCCCTTCAAACTGCGGTTGCGGCAGCCGCACGCTTACGACGGCAACGAGGCCTTCGCGCACGTCATCGCCCGTGATGGTGACTTCGTCCTTCTGTTCCTTCAGCATTCCCGCGGAAGACGCGAAGTTGTTGATCGAGCGCGTCAGCGCGGAGCGGAAGCCGGAGAGGTGCGTGCCGCCATCCACGGTGTTGATGGTGTTCGCGAACGCAAAAACATTTTCACCATAAGTGTCGTTATATTGCAGTGCAATTTCGATTTCGACAGTGCCGCGCTTCCCTTCGATATAAACGGGCGAATCATGCAGCGTGGCTTTGCCGCGATTGAGATGCTTGACGAACTCTGTGATGCCGCCAGTGAACTTAAATTCCGTGGTCTTTTCCGTGCGCTCGTCGGTGAGCGTGATCTTCAAGCCTTTATTGAGAAAGGCCAGCTCGCGCAAGCGCTGCGCCAGCGTGTCAAAGCTGTAGACGGTCTTGTCGAAAATTGTCGGGTCAGGATGAAAGGTAACTTTCGTTCCGGTCTTGCGCGTCTTACCGGTCTGCTTCAGTTTGTTGGTGGGTTTTCCTTTTTCGTAGGTCTGTTCCCACACGGCGCCATCGCGCGAAATCTCCAGCTCCAGCCAGTCCGAAAGCGCGTTCACCACGGATACGCCGACGCCGTGCAAGCCGCCGGAAACTTTGTAGGTGTCGCTGTCGAATTTTCCACCGGCGTGCAGCACGGTCAGAACGACTTCCGCCGCGGGGCGTTTTTCCGTGGCATGCATGTCCACAGGAATGCCGCGGCCGTTGTCCACCACGGTCACGGACTCGTCGGCGTGTACGGTGACGTTAATTTCATCCGCAAAACCGGCCATCGCCTCGTCGACCGAATTGTCCACCACTTCCCAAACGAGATGGTGCAAGCCCATCTCCCCGGTCGAGCCAATGTACATCGCAGGACGCAAACGCACCGCTTCGAGTCCGCCGAGAACTTTGATGGACTTCGCGTCGTACTTGTGGCCGCCCTGCGGCGTTACCGCGGCGTTTTCCTTGTCGCCCATATTCTCTCCTGGCTCAGCAACTTCTCGCGTGTACCTGCGGCGCTGGACAGACTCCGGGCAATCGGAGTTCGGGCCCGCGCTCAAAACTCGTTTTATGTGAAGCAAGGAAGGCGTATTTGCGGATTGATCCGTGCGTCGCCTTACCCTTTGATCTCGGCTTCCCTGGGGCGAATCCGAAACTCGTAGGGTTTCCTGCTCCATCCCATCTCGCGCAGCGAGACGTGGCGAAGACTCATGTTTCTCCAAACAGGTGACTTCGCAGCTCCTGGCGCGGAGCCGATTTCCGGGTCACATCTGCCTGGCGGACGTGTCGATTTGAAGGGCACCGAAACTCTAATCGACAGCCTCTAGAGTGTACCCGATCTCATCCTTTTTCTCAAGACTTGGACACTCTTTTATGTCGCGATAACCGCTTCATTTACATGTGCTTAGGGAGTGGCCTACCTCGCTGGATGGAAAAGAAAAAAGGCGCCCAAGTGAGCACCTTTTTCACAGAGAAAGTAGTGCTTCGCGACCTGTCAGATGCGCATGGGCATGATGATGTAGCGGTAGCGGTAAGACTCGTCGGCGAGCGGACGCATCTGGCCGGCGGATTGTTCGTCCTTCAGCTCGATGCTGATCGGCCCATCGGCGGCGGCGGCGAGAAAATCTAGCATGTAGCTGGAATTGAAGCCGATGGCGATGGGATCACCCTTGTAATCTTTCTCGATATTTTCCTTGGCTTCGCCGTACTCCGGGCTCGAGGCGGAGATCTCGATGCCTTCTTTTGAAACAGCCAGCTTCACGGCGTGCGAACGCTGGTCGGAAAGTTGCGAGACGCGGCGCACAGCGTCGCTCAATTCGGCGCGCTCGATAACCACGCTCTTGTTGTTGTCACGCGGCAACACCGCTTCGTAATTCGGAAATTGTCCAGTGAGAATGCGCGAAATCAACAAGCGATGGCCCACTTGGAAGAAGAGATGGCTTTCGTCTTTCGCAAACTCGATGTGCGCATCGGAACCGGCAGCGCTGGACAGCTTTTCAACTTCATCCATCGCTTTCTTGGGAATAAGCACCTTTACTTCGCCATTCAGTCCTGCGAGTTTGTGATCCGTCTCGGCAAGCGCCAGCCGATGGCCATCCGTCGCCACCATGGCTAACGTGTCTGGTTTCAGAATCAGAAGACCACCATTCAGCGTATAGCGCGACTCTTCCATGGAGATGGCAAATTTGGTTTTACCAATCAGGTTCTCAAGAATCGGAGCGGGGATTTTCACTAGTGTGTGAGGCATTGCCGGCAGCGCGGGAAAATTTTCCTTGGCCATGCCCACGAGCTTGTATTTCTTCCTGTCGCTGACGATCTCCACCCAGTGATTCTCAAGGAGCTTGACCTTAATCTCGCCTTCGGGCAGCAAACGAACGAGCTCCAGTAGTTTCTTTGCAGGAATGGTTCCCGCGCCCTCTTTCTTGATCTTGGCCTCGCAAGACGTTCGAATGCTTAGTTCGAGGTCCGTCGCCGTGATCGTCAGGCTACTTCCTTTAGCCTCAACCAGGAGATTCGAAAGAATGGGAATGGTCGTCTTACGCTCGACGACGCCTTGGGTTGTGCTGAGCTCATTTAGTAGCGCGGACTTTGTGACGCTGAATTCCATCGCTTCATGTTCCTCGCGTGCCGTTCCAGGTGCGGTCATTGTGACTTTGTCCTCAGTCAGGGCGGGGGCGCGCCCTATCTTGCTTGAAATCTACCGCTGCCGTACTGTACTCGCTTTTTGCCAAAGTATAAAGTCCGCTTATTGACTATCCATTGTGGAAATCAGTGGGAAACACACTTTCACCCCCTTTCGAATTGATATGAAATTCTCTCACCCCCAAAAACCATAACTACAATCACAACAAAGAGAGTGTTTCAATTTATAAATCTATAAGGCTTGTTGTTGTGATGAGCGCTGTGAATCTGTGGAAAGCCCACTAACTTCCATCACCTCCATTCTTTCGCGCACTCCTATTCCCGCGCACGCTTTGTGGAAACCCCGGAAATCTTCGCTCTTTTACTTAGTTTTACACCAAGGCGTCTCGATCCATACACGCCCATCCACAAAAATTCCACAACTTCCGCAGAGCTTCTCCATAAGGCAAAAACTCCGGGATTCGCTAATGAGGTGGAAGTGCACATCGAGCGGCAAGAGAAAATATTTCATATCGTGCGATAGGCCAGTAGGGATGCAGAAGAAGGAGAGAGGGAAAAGCAGGTGAACTACTGCAACGCGTCCAACAAACGAGTAATCGTCCGGTTCAAATCCTTGTCGGACCGCCGCATCTCCTCGATCTTGTTGATCGAGTGCAGCACGGTCGTATGATGCTTGCCGCCGAACTGCCGGCCGATCTCTGGCAGCGAGGCGGTCGTGAGTTGCTTCACGATATACATCGCCACCTGCCGCGGGAAGGCGATCGCCCGCGTATTGCTACGGACCTTCAAGTCCTGTTCGCGCAGGTTAAAATGCTCGCTCACGCGCTTCTGGATGAGATCAATCGTGACGCGTTTTTCCTGTGAAGCGATGATGTTCCGCAACACCTGCTGCGCCGTCGAAAGCGAGATCGTGGCGCCGGTTAGCGAAGCATAAGCCATCAGCCGCGTCAGTGCGCCTTCCAGCTCGCGCACGTTGGATTTGATGGCCCTCGCAATGTATTCCGCCACATCGTCCGGCAAACCGAAGCGGTCGTTCTCCGCTTTCTTCTGTAGAATCGCGATTTTGGTCTCCAGGTCTGGCGCCTGGATATCGGCGATCAATCCCCATTCGAACCGCGAACGCAGCCGCTCCTCGATGGAGTTGATGTCCTTTGGCAGGCAGTCCGAGGAGATCACGATCTGTTTCTGCTGCTCGTAGAGCGCATTGAACGTGTGAAAAAACTCTTCCTGCGTCCGCTCTTTTCCGGCAATGAACTGAATGTCATCCACCAGCAGGACATCCACCGTGTGGAAGCGGTCCCGGAAGCTGATCATGCGGTCAAAGCGCAGGGAATTGATCACTTCGATCGTGAATTTCTCCGCGCTGACGTAACTGAGCCGCATCGCGGGATTGCGTTTCTTGATCGTGTGTCCGATGGCATGCATCAAATGCGTCTTGCCCATGCCCACGCCGCCGTAAAGGAAGAGCGGGTTGTAAGCTTTCGAAGGCTGCTCCGCCACAGCGCGCGCCGCAGCATGCGCGAATTCGTTGGACTTTCCGACGACAAAGGAATCGAACGTATAGCGCGTGTTCAGTTGATGGTCGCTGCTCTCAAAATCCAGCTTGGCCTGCTTCCCTCCGGAGACGACCGGCGCGGCATGCACCGGCTCTTCTTCGGTGCAGACGTACTGCACCTTTACGCTGGGGGTGCCAAGCTCGTGAAAGACGGCCTTCACGATTTCGCCGTATGTGCGCGTCAGCACCTGCCGGAATACGGCGCTGGGAATCTGTACAAAGAGGGTTTCGCCCTCGGCGCGGTTCAACCGCGTGGGCTGGAACCAGGTCGTGTAGGTATTCGTGCTGACCCGGGACTTCACCCGCTCGAGGAATTTTTCCCAGGCATTGGCTGTTTCGCGCTCCCGCCCAGTTTGAGTTGCAGTTGTCATCGGAGAGAAAAGAAAACCCTCTGCTATTTCCACAGATGTGAAAAAGCTGTGGAAAGCATTCTTATCTGCGTCTTTCTTCAGGCTTCGGGATTCTGCCCGTGCCGGAACGCTGTGCTTTGCCCCTGTCGCTCCGTGCACGGCCCGTCCGGGATTGCCGGCCCATGTACCGCCGCTATGAGACAGCGCGGGATTGTCTCTGATTGGCGCGTAGGGAGCAAGCGAAAAGTGTGCGAAGAGATGCACCGCCGTTCACACACCATGCACAGCTTTTCCACATGCGCACTCTTTGTGCAATTCCTCACTGTATCCGCAATTTTCGCGGCATATTCCACTTAAATTTGACGCTGAGAACATTCCTTGCACAGGTTTCATGCAACTGAGCCTGAGGAAAACATATTTTTTATTGGGCTTTTTTGTCGGGCCGGCTGAATTCGTAAATTCCCAGCGGGTCTTCTCCGATGAGCAGCCGGTCCGGCTCGACGAGAATGGTGTTGGCTTCTAGCCGCGCACCCTGTGGGGTGTAGATCTTGTAGCTCGCGCGCCGGTTTCCTTCCTTATCAAAGCGCAGGAGCGTGTTATTCAAGGCGATCCACACTTCACCGTTCGAACGATCAACCCCCACCGCCGTGAGGATGCGTTTCAGCGAAGGGGGATCGCCGCGGCGCTCCTGCCGCTCGATTTCCTTGCGCGTAGCCTGCGCGGCGGGCCAGGCGTCAAGCGCCGTATATTGAATATCTTGCCGCGCATAGCCAAGCCGGTCGAATTGCCTCACCGTGGGCTCCGGCAAATACGCAAAGGCATAGTAGAGATGGCCCTGGCCGTCGGTGGCCATCTCCCCGATATTGAGGTAGCGATTCAGATCCGGACGTTCAGCAATCGGCTCCGGCTCGCCAAACTCCCTCACGTCTCGTCCGTTCTTGTCGAAAACGATCACCAAGTTCGGTTCGCGGAGTGTGCCCACCGCGACCTCGCCTTCCGGCAGAGCAGCCACCGCGACCGGAGCCTTCACGGGAATCGAACGAAGAAGCGTGCCCTCGGGCGAGAAAACCTGGACGAGGTTCGCGCCGCGATCTGCCACATAAATCTTACCCTGGGCGTCCGCGTCGCAATCCTCGCCGAAAGTGATCGGCGGATGATCCCCCTTGGATGCCGTTGAACCCGGCGCAAGTTCAGCGATGCTCAGTACCTGCTTGCCCGCCGCATCAAACACCACCAATCCCGGCGAAGGCGACGCCAAAATATGTAGCCGCCCATCACCCCCACGCTTCACCGTGCGCAGCCCCGGCCCGATACCCGGAAAGACCCTGCGCTGAGCCGTCAGCTCGCCTTCCTCCTGAGCCAGGACCCTCCCGGCCAGGCACGCCAGCAGACACAGCACCGCAACAATTTTCACGATCGGCCCCACCCTCTTTTTCATGAAAGCTCAGATTACTACGGACGCACGCAGGTTGCCCTGCGTTGCACGTCGGGCTCGTACAGATTAGTCAACGCCGAGGCGCAATCGCTCAATGGAGCGCGCGCGGAGGCGGCCTAGGGCATTGCGCGGGCCTTCATCGTCGGTTTCGATCAGGATGCAGTTCATCTGCACGTCGCCGGTGGCGACCTCGAATCGGGCCGGCAAACCGTTCAGGAATTTCGCGATGATGCCGTTGCGGTCCATGCCGATCACGCCGCCGTGGGGCCCGGTCATGCCAACGTCCGTGATGTAGGCCGTGCCTTCCGGAAAAACGTGCTCGTCCGCCGTCGCAACATGCGTGTGCGTGCCCACCACCGCGCTGACGCGCCCATCGAGATACCAGCCCATCGCCAGTTTCTCGCTGCTGGCTTCCGCGTGCATGTCCACCAGAACGAAAGCAACGTCTTCCGGAATTTTCGCCAGCTCGCTGTCCGCCTTTCGAAACGGATCATCAATCGGCGTCATGAACACGCGTCCCTGTAAATTCAGCACAGCAAATTTCACGCCGTTCTTCGCCGTTCCAATGTAGAGCCCGCTTCCCGGATTGCCCTCCGGGAAATTCGCCGGCCTCAACAGCCGCGGTTCGTGCGGCAGGAATTCCAGGATTTCTTTGCGGTCCCAGCTGTGATTTCCCCCGGAAATCACGGCAATCCCCAGGTTCAGCAGCTCTTCCGCGAGCCGCGGTGTGATCCCGAACCCCGACGCCGAATTTTCGCCGTTGGCGATCACCAGGTCGACCTGCCGCTGCGCGACGATGTCCGCCAGTCGGTCGCGAACGATCTGCCGTCCCGGCGACCCTACGATGTCCCCTACAAAAAGTACGCGCATGTTCCTGGTGACTTTTGTGCCTCGGCCGAGTCGCAGAAGGAGGCCGCATAGCTCTCCTCGGCGGAACTTACCTGATAGAGAAATGGAGCGGACTGCTAGGCCGTGGGGCGCTAGGCCGTGAACCTCTGAAATAGTAGGGCGCCACGAGCCAACCGTTAGGCTTTCCTGCCCCGCTCGCGTGTCGTCCTCCTCCCTACCGGAAGAGACGCGCCAGCGGGACAGGCCGTGCACACGGGCTGTCTATCCGCAGCACCTCAGAGATTCGTCATTGGTTCAAACAGCTTTCGCACCCTCACTTGCTTCGAAGTACCGCTCCGCCTCCATTGTAGCCTCCGCGCAGATGCCGCGTCCAACCGCCGCCCAGTTCCGCAGTCAAAGGATTAGCTCCGCCAAAGACCGAAGTCGGAGTTAGAATTGCGCATACCAAGAGGAGGATTTGCCGTGCTCCAGCAACGCTTGTTCGCCTGTGCGCTCTTGCTCTCTGCCCTTCTAGCCGGCCCCTCGGTCGCTCGAGCGGATAGTTCCGCCGGCGTGGCCGCCTCCGGCCAGCTTGGCAAAGTGGATTTCCCGACGAGTTGCGCCGCGGAAGTGCAGCCCTCGCTCGAAAAAGGCCTCGCCCTTCTGCACTCGTTCCAGTACACAGAATCCGAGAAGACCTTTGCTGACGCCTCGACTCGCGATCCGAAATGCGCCATCGCGCACTGGGGCAAAGCCATGGCCACGTATCTCCAGATTTGGGAGTTTCCGAATGACAAGACTCTGAAAGGCGGCCGCAAGGAGATTGAGAAGGCGCAGAAACTCCATCCGGCTCTTCCACGCGAGCAGGATTTCATCAATGCGGCAGCCGCCTTCTTCCAGAACAAATCCAAGATGTCCCACGCCTCCCGTATCCAGGCCTACTCCTCAGCGCTGGAGCGCCTGCACGCGCAATCTCCCGGCGATGTGGAAATCAGCGCTTTCTATGCGCTCTCGCTGATCGCGCTCGCCGAAGAAGATGTCGACAATATTGCCAACCGGAAGAAGGCTATCTCCATTCTCGATCCGTTGCTCCAGTCGCGTCCCGATCACCCCGGTGTCGCGCATTATCTGATTCACGCCGCGGACCGGCCGGAGTTCGCGCCGCAAGGTCTTGAAGCGGCTCGCCGCTACGCGGCCATCGCTCCGGATTCCGCGCACGCCTTGCACATGCCTTCCCACCTCTTTGTCCGACTCGGCCTCTGGCAGGATTCCATCGTCTCGAATATCGCCGCGAATACTTCAGGCGCTCATGCCGCGGAACTGCATCTTGCCGAATCTCACTATCAAACCCACGCCATGGACTTCTTGAGCTACTCGTATCTTCAGAGTGGCCAGGAAGCCAAAGCTCGCGAAGTCATCGACCACACGGACCATGTCGTTGGGGCGAGCGAGGAGAATAGGGCCGAAGATCGCGCCTATCTTGCTGCCCGGACCGCCGTCGAGCTGCACCGCTGGAAGGAAGCCGCCGCATTGCCGATTACCACCCTGCGCAAGAACTGGCAGGACACCACGTTCTGGGCCCGCGCCATCGGCGCCGCGCGCACCGGCGACGTGACCTCCGCGGAATCTGCCGTCAAGGAGCTCACGCAACTCGTTGCCGAACGCGAGAAGCGCGCGCGCAAGAGAGGCTATTCCGTTTCGAATGAAAAGGCTGCCGACCTCCGCGAAGCGGAAGCTTGGCTGGCCTTTGCCAAAGGAAAGTCCGACGAGGCTCTGCAAGAATTGCGTGCCGCCGCAGACCATCAGGACAAGAACGGCGGCGAGTCCGTCAGCATCCCCGCACGCGAAATGCTCGCGGACATGCTCTCCGAACGCAAGCGTCCCGCCGAAGCGCTTGTTGAATACCAGACGGACATCAAGAATTCACCGAATCGCTTCGATGCGCTCCTTGGCGCCGCGCGCGCTGCCCAGGCTGCCGGAGACGCCGCCGTGGCACAATCGTTCTACGCTCAGCTCGCTTCGATTTGTTCGCCTGGCGCTGATCGTCCCGAGCTGGCCGAAGTGAAAACCTTTCTCGCGCGGAAATAGCGAAGCATTCCTCCTCAACACTCTTTGCGCATGTTGCTGCGGACTACTGGACTTTGTTGTGCTGCACGTTGCCGCCCCAGGCATACCATCCGTCGGCGTCCTTGTTCCCCGTCTTCAGACAGATGAGCCGCCCGTCGGAAGTTCCGACGTAGAGATTGCCCTTCGCCAGCGCCGGTTGAAACGCGATCGGGGCCTTCATCGCGTAGGAAAAACCAACGCCACCATCGCTTTGGTTCACGGAAAGGAGATGACCATCCGCTCCAGCGAGATACAAATAGTCACGGCCCACCGCCGGCGGCGAGAAAATCTGCCCGCCCGGCGCGGCATGCGACCCGACAACTTCCGCCTGCCACGACTGACCCCCATCCGAGGCACGTACGGAGTTGATGTAGTTTCCCTGCGCATTCAGAATCTGTCCCTTGCTCACAGCTGCTCGCGAACCCTGATAGGCCCACGCGCCAACCACAGTGCTTACTCCTAAATTGTCGTTGGCTTGCGCAAGCTTCGCGGCGGGCGGAGCCGCGCTAAAGCCCACCGAAGAATCTAAGCTCGCTGTGGCTTGAGCCGAAAGAGCAACGCCTCCTCCGTTTCCCTTCTGTAGGTACTCGGCTTTGCTCTTGGCAATCAGCTCCTTGTCTTGCGCTTCGCCCTTCTTTGCGTCCACTCGCGCAAGGCCCTCGAACATTTCCTTCCCTCTTCCGCCCTTGCGTGTTTCGTAGAGCTGGCCACTGGAGATCACCGGAGCGCTCGTTGCCGCATTCGCCTTCACCCAAACCACGGAACCGTCCGTCGCATTCAGCGCATAGGAATTGCCGTCGAACGTCGTGAAGTACACTGTTCCATCGGAAATGACTGGTGCGGTTATCACATCCCCGGAGATTTCCTGTTCCCAGATGTGCCGGCCTGTTTTCAAGTCCGCTGCCAAAAGGCGGTGACTTCCGCCCGGCCACGCTGCTTGAGGATGAAACTCCGCGCGCTTCGCGGGCCTGCCTGTTGCCGCCGGATGCGCCGTGTACAGCACGCCCTTATCGATCGCCGGCTGGCTCATCAGCGGGTCTCCCAGCCACTCCTGCCAGACCAAGCGTCCCCTCCGTTCATCCACCACAATCAGCGTGCAGCTCTCCGTGTTAAACGCCACCAATCCGTCCGCTACCACCGCAGCCGTCGGTCCGTCCTCGCCCGTCTGGATCTGCCAAATGATTTTTCCGGTTTCCGCATCGACCGCATAAAAATCGTGCGAGCCATAGCCACCGCCCACAAAAAGCATCCCGTCCGCATAAGCAGGGGTGGCGATCGGCCGTCCGCCCGGGAGCCGCAGCACCCACCCGCTCCTTCCGTCGGACGTGCCAAACGAGGCAGCTTCCAGGTCGCGCTTCGGCCTCGGAAGATTCACGTTCACTCCGGTGCTCAAATCAATCCGCTTCACGGCCTGCTTGGCCGGACCTTCGGCAGCCTTGCTCGCAGCTGCCGTTATGGTCTTGACCTCTTGACGGGAGTCCGGCGGGAACAGGGCTGTGACACCCAGGAGCAAGCTCAAACTTGCCCCGAGAGATAGCGCCCAACTGGACTGGGAAGACATAGAACCTCCATGGCGCAACGCCATCTGGAGGACAGTTGCGCTTGAAATTAGAACGGTTGGGTCGAAGAACCTTGCAGGGTTTTTGGAAAATTTCTGGTGGCTCAGTCTATAAAATCGATAACCGCCCCTTCGCGCCGGTCTTGGAATCCGGCGAACTGGCCGAAGTTTGGCGCGGTCACGTTGTTGTACACGGCGTTGAAATTGCCGTGATTTGTGACGTTCAGCGAGTACACACCCAGCCTGACGTGATGCGCCTTTCCTTTGCCGTGTTCTGAGCCAAGAAATGGAATGCGGAATTCGCGATAGAGTTTCACGTCCAGCGTGAAAAACGAATTGAAGCGCTGCCCGTTCGGCGTCCCCACATAGTTTTGCAGCGTATCGATGTTGGAATAGGGATAGCCAGTGTGTATATCCGCGATTGGGCTGAACTTGAAGCCGCGCGGCAAGGAAACAATTCCCCAGGTCACAACGCGGTTGGGCACGTCATACGGCAGAATGCCGTATACATTCGGGCGAATCACCGGCTGCGCGAAAGGAATGAGCACGGCAGAAAGATTGTTCAAATCCCCGCGCGTACGGCTCCAGATGTAGGAGACATTTACCTCATCGTTGCGATGAAAGGTGAAATGTACGGTGCTTTCCAGCTCGCGATAATGCGATGAGCCCGTGTCCGTGAGAGCCAAATAGGATTGCGCACCCGGCGCAGCCGTGAAAGGATTCACCGTAAACAGATGCGTTGTGTGGCTATCGGTATAACCGACGCGCAAAGACACATTTCTCCGCAACTGGCGTTCGACTTCGATGTTCCATGTCAGGTTGCGTGGCGTCGTGCCCGGCTGGCTCGGCAATGCGCTCGCAGTCAGTGGGTTCATCCTGCCGGCGTAGGCGTTCGTGTAGGTAACCGGGGGCCCGCTCGGCAGGCCCGCCGTATCAAATGGCGTGATCACGCGAATTGGGTTCGCTGCGAAGTCTCCCGCCAGAAGCGGCAGCAAGCTATAGAACAAGCCCACGCCCGTTCGAATGACGGTCTTGCCGTCTTTGCCGGGAGAGTAGGCCACCCCGGCGCGCGGAGCCACCGCGCCGGACCAACCCTTGGTCTCGCTCGACAATCGTGCTCCCAGATCAACGGCCCAATTGGAATTCAGTACCCAGTGATCCTGGAGGAATTCCGCCACGGCCGTGTCCGATGCGTTCTGCGCTGTCCCAGGCAGAAAAGTTGTCTCTTGCGCCAGCGTCCCATCCTGACGAAGGACTTGCACCGGATTCGAGCTGCTGATTCCTGCGTACGACCGATGATCGAAATCTACGCCCACGTGGACTTCGTGGCGGCCGTGCCAGTGTTTCTCGGCGAATTGGTACGCGGAGACCAGTTGAAATTCCTTGCCCTTGCGCGACCATTGATTGAAGAAATTCCCGCCCCAGCCTTCCGGCGTAACCAGCATGTCCGCCGGGCCTTGGCCATGCGCATTGCTGTCAAACCGCGTGTACTGCGCAATCGTGCTGAAGATGGCACCCGAGCCAAACTGATACCGATCCGTCAGCCCAACCGCTATGCCTTTTTGGTTCAGGTCGTTCGAGGCCGGCTGGGGAACGAGAGCATTGATATCCGCGTGCTGTTGCCGCAGCGGGAACGCATTCACCGTGAGCATCAGGATGTGTGTATTGGAGAGGATCGCCTCGACGGTCGAAAACGAGCTGAACCCTTGCTTCTTGCTGATGTCATTGGGCCAGGGCAAGCCGCGCACCGTGCGCTTTTTCATGTCGTACTGGAAAATTTCCGAAAATAGCAGTTTGTGGGCAAGCAACGGTACGCCAAAGTCCAGCCCCGGGGTCGCCTCCTGCAGTCCGATCATGCTCCCGTTCTTGCCGAGTACGGACGGAATGAAACTTTTCAATCGGTAGTTCCACCGGTCGTCGGGAGGTTTGGTTTCTACCACCGTCAATCCACCGGAAAAACTTCCCAGGCCCGCGTTATACGGCGTCTTGTACACCGCGAAGGACTGCACGGCGTCAGTCGGCACCGGCACGGAGAAACTTCCCGTCACCGGATCAGTGGTCCGCGCCGAATTCACGAGCAACAAGCTCTGATTCTCGTCCGCGCCTTTGAAGTTCAGTTTTCCATCCTGTGTTTTCACTACCCCGGGAGTAACCGGCAGAACTTCACGGATCCTTTCTTGCGCCGTCGGAAGTGAAATCAGTTGGCGCTGGGTAAGGGTCACGCTCGGCGTCGACACGCTCTCGGTCGCGATGGCTTGCGTATCTTCGCTGACTTCCACTTTTTCCGTGACGGTCTCCAGCTCCGCGCGAATATCCAGAGCAGTAGCCTGTCCCGCATTCACTGTGACCGTCTTTGTATAGGGTTTAAATCCCGGCTGGTTGATAGAAATCGTGTACGTCCCCGGCTTGAGGCCCTTGAATTCGTAGCTCCCCGCCTCGTCCGTACCCGCTGTAAGCGGGCTGCCGTCGGGCCCCGGTGTCAGCTTCAAAATAACGCCTGCCAGGCCACTCGAAGTGTTCTCCTGCAGCGTGGTCACCGTCCCGTGAATGGACCCTGAACGTGGATTCTCTCCGCGAGAGTGGGTTTCTTGCGCAAACACCGGACCAGCCGCGAGCAGCAATATAAAAACAGCCACCGCCTCCAGAAACCAACCGCAGGCGAGGCGCCATGCCCGCGCAGTCGTGGGAGGTGAAGGCACGGTTCTGCCACTGTCAGGTCGAGGGAAGCTCATAGTTCAATCAGCCCAAAGGCTAATTCCCAATTATCTCGCGACTAGTTCTAGTACACCGACGAATATCCGCGGCACCCTTGTCCAGCCAGTGAACAGGCTCGCTGCCCCTTTTGAAACTCCCCAGCGAGGGCCAGCCTTAAATCAGATGCAGCCACAGGTCATCCTGTCCCAGTTCGGGGCACCAATAAGAAAACCCCGCGAGGTACCGCCAATCCATCCTCGCGGGTCACCAGTTTGTTCAGGACTGTCTTAGAAGTGAAAGCCCAGTTCGGCCGTGTACGTCCGCGGCGTCACAAAATGCGTTCCGCTGAACGTGGAGAGAAAATTGTAGAGCGCCACCTTGTTGGTTACGTTGATGGCCGTGAGGCGCAAGCTCCACTTGTAGCGATCGCCGCGGAGCAGGTTGTCGTCGCCGACGCTTAGATCAAACAGGTGCCTCGGCGCGACGCGGGGCGGGTTGTGATCGTCGTTTGCCGTTCCCGGAGCCGGAAGGCTGATGCGCGTCGAACCATATAGTGTGGGATCGCAGGTGGTGAGCGGTGCCGTCAAAGTCGGAACCTGACTTCCGCAGAATAAGCCTGCCTGGATTTGCTGGTCCGCGGTGATGCCGGTCAAGTCCACGGGAGTCCCTGCGTCCGCCACCGGCACTGCCCCCGCAACCAGCCCGTTGTCATATCGCCAATTGAAGGCAATCCACGGCCACTCCTTCTTAGGCTGGTATTGCAGGTGCGTGGTTTGTTGGAACTTCTGGTCGTGATCGATGCGGAACGCGCCGGCGGTCGTGAAATCCGTGCCCAACCCTCCCACTTGCGGATTGAAGAACCGCGAATTCACGCCGCTCATCACCACGAACGCTGTCAACCCATGAAAATTCGGCACGCTTGTGCGCACCGAAAACCCGCTGATCTTCGAATTGTGCCAGGAGATAGGGAACGTAATAGGCGTGCCGAAGATGACGCCAAAGTCAAAAGCATTGTGGGTGTACTTCCACAAGTAGTCTGCGTCGACTACCACGTGTCGCCCGAAAGCCTGCTGGAACCCGCCGTGAAACTCGTTTCGCTGTCCGCCGCGAATCGATCCTGGGGCTCCCAGTACGCTGGAGAAGACACCTGCCGCATCCCCGAGACTTCCGACGATCAGGTTTTCGTTGAAGGGAGTTTCCAGAATCCGGGCGTAGGAAATCCTCAGCACGGTATTCGAAGGCTTGATGTTATAGGCGACGCCCAATCGAGGCTCTGCTTGCCAGTCGCGGCTGAGGCCGCGATAGATATCCCCGCGCACGCCCAGGTTGAACGACCAGTTTCCTGCCGTGATCGTGTCCTGAATATACAGCGCCACCTCCTTGATGTCTGTATGCCCATGAAAGCGGAATAGGCCGCCTCCCTGCGTCAGGTCGAACGGCAGCAGAACCGCGCACGGATCGGGTGCCGGATTGCCGTTCGGGCATCCGAGCGAGGGCAGAAAAGTCGGATCAACGATCCCAAGCCTTTCGTCCTCGGTCAGGAACGTATGCTGCAACGTCACCCCCGCCTTGATGTTGTGTCTCCCTTTCACGTACGAAACATCGGAACGAACGCCCAGGTTGCCTAGCGTACGATCTTGCGCGATGGTCGCGTTCTGCAGGAACGGGGTGAAATCGTCAAATGGATTGCCGCTCGGGTAATAGTTGTAGTGATCTCGCCGCCCGAAGACTCCAAACGTAAAGAGAGTGGTGGAGCCAAACAGGTGCGTCCAAGTGGGGGCCAAGTTAAAAGTCTTGATCTGCGATCGCTGATCGCTGGGACCCAGGGGAGCGCCGGTCAGGGGATTCACCAGGAACGTGTCCGTGGCATCGCAATCAAACCCAAGCCCGGCAGGGCAAAGATGAAGTTGCGCGTCAAACGAATTGGGACTTTGAAACCAGGAACGCGTGTAGCCCGCGTTGAAATGGATGCTGTCCGCTTGGCTCAACTGAAAATCCACACGGTCAAACAGATTTTGCTGGTTCCCCTTGGAGTGCATCACCTGAAACTCCGGCGGATCGAGAAATCGGCTTGTTTCCAGACCGTTTGCAGCGATGAAATTGCCCCACTTCTGTCCGCCGAAGGCCATGTCGAAGCTCGCTGTCGTGGTGCCAAAAGATCCGTACGACGCCCGCACGCTGCCAACCGGTTTCGTCTGGCCCATGCCCGAGCGCGTCGTGACTTTGATCACCAGGCTGGTCTTGTCGCCGAATTCCGCCGGCGGCGCGCCCGAAATCACTTCCAGCGATTGAATGGAATCCACGGGAATCTGGTTCGAGAAAACCTTGCTTTGCTGATCCGTGATCGGTTGTCCATCGACGGAAAACGAATTCTCCGCGTGATCGCCCAGGCCGTGAAAGAGACCATTCGAATCGGCCACAACGCCCGGTGATGCCAGCGTCACCAGTGAACTGACCGAGGAGGATGGACTCTCGAGCGGCAGCTTTTCAAAAAGCCCGCGATCCACGTCCGTGTGAAAGGTAGAATCGTTTTCAAGGAGATCCGAACCCGTGGCCTCCACCGTGATACTCGTCGCGGCGGTTCCAATTTTCAAAATGATCGGCACCGTCGTCGGAACAGTTGAGCGCACATCCACGTCCTGCGTAAACGAGGCGAACCCGGGCGCCGTCACTACCAGGTGATAAGGATTGAATGGCACGTTTGCGAAACGATAGCCACCATCGCTTCCCGTGGTGGTTTCCCGGTGATATCCGCTCACGGGATAGGAAATTTCCACCGTCGCACCGGCGACCACTCCGCCGGATGCATCTTTCACTACGCCTTCTATCGAGCCGGAATTCCCTACTTGCGCCTTTGTTGGCCCAGCCGCCAAGCACAGAAAAAAGCCCAAAACCAAAATCACGTAAGTACTCAATCGCTTCAACATTTTTTCTCCATCCCCCCAAGGGTTATCGATAATGAGCGTGGATAGAAACCGCCTGGAACTGTGGCGGTTGCGCGACAGCCTGGATAGGCGTCATCGCACAGGGATTGAAACTATCGAATTGGAGATTGCGTTACGCGGAGGGAGGGGCGCGCCCGGCGCGATGCAGGGCAAACGAATCGCTGGGGGCCGCGTGCAGCGGGAGCGAGGAATACCAGGTAACAAACTCAGGTGTGCTGACGAGATCCAGCGGTGCCGCTGCCAGAGTCGGCATGTGCAACGCCTGGCAAATATGACACGCTGGGTCCGGACCCTTCGTGTGCTGGTGAAGGAAGCTGCCGCCTGCCGCGAAATACAGCAGCGCGGCGCAAGCCAGTATCGCCAGCGCGCGCTGTGCCGTCGATCGTCTGAAAATCGTATTCTCCCAGTGCATAAGCGACACTTTAGCTTAGCACCTTAGACGGGCTGCCAGGCAAGTTGGTTGCTATTGAGGTACCTGGGGGGAAGGGCGGGTAGCTTGACCTCGCAACCATTCTTCCCTAAGCTCCGTCTTACTAACCAGATGCGAGTCAACGCCCGGGGAACGTGCTTTCTCATTTTTCTTGTCGGCGCCTTCTTCCTGGCGACGCAGTTTCACTATTGCACTGACCTCATGGTTGACCCGTCCGCTTCTCACATTTGTTCAGCATGTTCCACCATGGATTCCTTGGTAGCCGCGCCGGTGCCGCAGCTTGCCATCGCGCACGTCAACCACCGCTTGGAGATTGTGCCTTCGGTCCGCACAATCTTTCTGGCGGCTCCGCGCACTGCCTCTCTGCGCGCGCCTCCCTCCCTCTAGTTACTCGCGGTGCCCCGGTAACAATCCCTAGGTGTCCAGACTATCGGTTGTATGAGTGAGGAGTAATGCCATGAAGAGAATCGCAGTCCTGTCCGCCGTTATTTTCTTTTCTGCTGCTGCCTCGGCACAGCAAGCTCCCCCGGCCGAGCCGAAGAAAGACGTGCCCGCCACCCAATCTTCAGTCGCAGCGTCGGAAGAAACGCGCATGAAGACTCTCGAGGATCAGGTGCGCACGCTGGCCGAGCAAGTAACCTTGCTCCGAGGCGAGCTGAAAGCGATGCGCGACGCGAGATCCGTTGAACCGCGCTCCGAAGAACCCATTCTGCTTACGGCTGCACACGTCGCACCGGGCATTTTGGCTCCCTCCGCGCCCGCCGCCGTCCCAGCTTCGCCTGAGCCTGCCCTACCGCAGGCCACTCAGACTCAGATTTTTGGAGGCGCCTCGTCCAACGCCAAACTCCTCAACCCGGACATCAGCCTGATTGGTGACTTCATCGGCGCCGCGGGACGCAACAACGTTTCTCCCTCGCCCTCGCTCGAATTGCACGAATCCGAAGTCGGCCTGCAAGCCATCATCGATCCCTACGCGCGCGCCGACGCTTTCATTTCCTTTGGCGAAACCGGCGTAAACGTCGAAGAAGCCTATGTGACCTTCACCTCTCTTCCCGCCGGGCTTCTTCTGAAAGTCGGCAAAATGCGCGCGGAGTTTGGCAAGGTCAACACCATTCACAACCACGCCCTGTCATTTATCGATCGGCCGCTCGTGACCAACAATCTTGTCGGCGGCGAAGACGGTATCGATGACGCCGGCTTCTCCCTGTCGCGTTTCTTGCCCGCGCCGAAAGACTGGTTTTTCCAAGGGACGGCCCAGGTTTTCCGCGGCGATTCCGACGATCTGTTCCAGGCTAGGCGCCGCCAGGACCTCAGCGTTGTTGGCCACCTCCGCGCTTACCGCGATCTCAGCGAATCCACCAATCTCGATCTCGGCGTTTCCTACGCTCGCGGCCACAACAATGCCGGTGTCGGCACCACTTTCGATCCTTCTAGATTTCTCACCAATCTCTACAGCGTCGACGCCACACTCCGTTGGAAACCCCTGCGTCGCGCCATTTATCACTCCTTCTTATTCCGCAATGAATTTTTCTGGAGCGCGCGCGACCAGGTTTCTCCCGCCACTGTTTTCCAGACCGAGCATGCCTTCGGCCTCTATTCCGACGCCGAATACCGCGCCAACCGCCGCTGGACCATCGGCGGCCGCTTTGACCGCAGCGGTCACGCCGCCAACGCAAATCTGACGGATACCGGCTTTTCCGCTATCCTCACCTACTGGCCCAGCGAGTTCAGCCAGATCCGCGGCCAGTACCGCTTCGGGCATCTCGCCGATCCGGTCACAACCAATTATTCGAACGCCAACGAATTCTTGTTTCAATTTCTCTTTGTGATGGGTGCGCATGGCGCGCATCCGTTCTAAAAGATTTTTCTGGAGACCCTCTATGCAACGCACAACAACTCACACTCGTATCAACCGTGTCAGCGCGCTTGCGGCCGCCTTCCTGCTCGTCCTCGCACTCGCCGTTCCGTCTGCGGGCCGCGCCGAAAGCAAACTGCAAATTATGACCGCCACTACGGACCTCGCCTCCCTGGCCCAAGAAGTCGGCGGCGACAAAGTGGATGTCGAATCCATCGCCCGCGGCTATCAGGACCCGCATTTCGTGGAAGCCAAGCCTAGTTTTCTGCTCAAGCTGCGCAGAGCCGATCTGCTCATCGTCGTCGGCCTCGAACTCGAGATCGGCTGGCTCCCGCCGCTCATCACGCAATCCACTAATCCGAAAATCCAAGTCGGCGCACCCGGCTATCTTGACGCCTCGCGCTTCGCCAAGATCCTCGAAATCCCCACCGGCCAGGTGACTCGCGCCGAAGGCGACGTCCACCCCCTTGGGAATCCGCATTACTGGCTCGATCCGGAAAACGGTTTGCGCATCGCCAAGGGCATTCAGAACAAGCTCAGCGAGATGCGTCCCATTGACTCTGCCTATTTCGCGCAGCGCTACGATTCGTTCGAACAGCGCCTGAAGCAGGCCGACCAACGGTGGCTGGCCGACATGAAGCCCTACGCCGGCCGCAAGATCGTCACCTATCACCGCTCCTGGCCGAACTTTGCGGAACACTTCGGCTTGAATGTCATTGGATACGTTGAGCCGCGGCCCGGCATTCCTCCCAGCCCCCAGCACACTGTGGAATTGATCGCGCAGATGAAGCGCGATGGCGTCAAACTCATCATCGTTGAGCCCTACTTCGATCTCAAGACGCCCAACAGTGTCGCGCGGCAAACCGGCGGTCAGGTCGTCGTTCTCACGCCCTCGGTAGGCGGCGAAAAAGAGATCACCGACTATTTCAAGCTGTTTGATTACGACATTGCTAAGCTCAAGCAAGCCTTTGATACCGTTCACTGATTCGAACGTTCCGCTGAACGCGCAAAAAACAGTTTGACGCTCGTTCGAAGGAGATGAAATCGCGATGCTGGAATTCTTGCTGCCCGCTTTTGTAGCGAGCCTTATTCTTACAGGGATTCATGCCTATCTCGGCGTTCACGTGGTCGAACGGGGCGTCATCTTCGTGGACCTAGCGCTCGCGCAGATCGCCGCGCTCGGCGCCACCGTCGCCATCGTTGCCGGCATGGACCCCCACGGCCGAGGCGCCTACTGGATCAGCCTGGGGTTTACGTTCCTCGGGGCCGCGATCTTCGCGCTCGCGCGCAGCCGCCGCGGCCACATTCCCCAGGAAGCCTTTATCGGCATCGCTTACGCTGTTGCTTCCGCCGGCGCAATTCTTCTGATGAGCAAGGCGACCGGCGAAACCGAGCACCTGAAAGACATGCTCGTCGGCAATATCCTCGCCGTCTCCTGGGCCGAAGTGAAAAAAACCGCCATTCTCTATGGTGCCGTCGGCATCTTCCACTATATCTTCCGCAAAAAATTCCTGGCCATCTCCATGAATCACGCAAAAGCTGAGCAAGCGGGCCTCAACGTGCGCTTCTGGGATTTTCTCTTTTACGCTTCGTTTGGTTTTGTCGTGACGTCTTCCGTCGCCATCGCCGGCGTCTTGCTGGTTTTCTGCTATCTTATCGTCCCCAGCGTCGGCGCTATGCTCTTTGCGGACCGCATCGGCGCGCGCCTGGCTATCGGCTGGACCATGGGCACGCTAGTTTCCGCTCTCGGCGTCTATCTCTCCGCCCAAATCGACTTGCCCACGGGCGCCACCATCGTTGTCACGTTTGGCGGCGTCCTCATCATAATGTTCCTGGTCCACCTGCTTCTGCATCACGGCCGCGAAGCTCGCCAGCTCGAAGGCGCAGCGGCTGCCCAGCGCGAAATCTAGGATTCGCGCGCTCGATCAAACTCTTCGTCGTATTTTTTCGCTGCTATTTCGCGGGCTGCGCCGTCGGCGGCAAAATCCCGTTCAACCGCAAATAAATCGCCTGCGTCGCATAGTGGTCGGTCCAACTGCCACCCAGCGCCACCAGCGCCCCTCCCCGCGAAATCGGCCGGTTGCCGAACAACACGAATTGCTCCCCCAGTTTCGAATCGTCCACCTTCGCCAGCGCCGCCGTGCAAAACGCAAAGGAGTCCTTCACCGCCGCCACCAGCTTGTCCTTCGCATCCGTCTCCGCAATCTTCACGTCCGGCGCCGTCTGCCCGGAAATCTTCGCACAGAACGTATTGTTCGATTGCGCGATGTGCATCACCAGGTGCCCGAACGAATTCATCTCTGGCGAAGGCTTGAAGCCATACTTCTCCGCCGGCATCGCTTCGGCTGCCGCCACCATGTTCTTCTCATATCGCCCCACTCCCGCTTTCACAAAGCCACTCACCGGATTCGACACCGGCGACAGGTCTGGCGGCGGACTCGCCGCTGGTGCCGCCTGCTGCGCAAACGCACTGCCCGCCGCCATAAACACCGCCATCACCGCAACCAGCAAACTCACGCGTGTTGTCATTTTTTCCTCCCGGCAAAATCCGCTCGAAAAGCATACGCCCTCCACAACTCTCCAACAAGCGTCACCTGCGCCCAGCCATTTTTCGGTTCACGGTGCCACTCCTATTTCCATTTCTTTGGAAACATTTTCGCTCACGCCGCGTCTCTACCTATAGCTATCTATAGGAGCTCTATGCTCAAGCCCAAAAACGACCTTCTCCAGGGCACCCTCGCCCTCCTGGTCCTCAAGACCCTCGCTCGCGGGCCCATGCACGGCTACGGCATCACTCTTCACATCCAGCAGGTTTCCGAAGACATCCTCCGCGTCGAAGAAGGTTCCCTCTACCCCGCCCTCCACCGCATGGAACAGGACGGCTGGGTCAGCGCCGAGTGGGGCATGTCGGAAAACAATCGCCGCGCTCGCTACTATCGCCTCACTGCCGCGGGCCGTAAGCAGCTCGCCGCGGAAGAACTCGACTGGCAACGCCTCACGCAAGCCGTCGCCCACGTTCTCAAGTTCGCTTGAGCGGCACGAAAGGAAGGTGCACCGTGTCCTGGATCACTCGCCTGCGAGGCATGTTACGAAGGGAACGCTTGGATCACGACCTCGACGAAGAGCTGCGTTCGCACATCGAGATGCGCGCCGCCGATAACCTCGCCGCCGGCATGTCCCCTGAAGCGGCGCGCTACGAAGCGCAAAAGCGCTTCGGCAACACCGCGCTCCTCAAGGAAGACACTCGCAACACCGACATCGTCGGCTGGGTGGACGTGGCCGCTCGCGATTTTCGTTACGCGCTGCGCATGCTGCAGCGCAGCCCCGGCTTCACCGCCGTCGCCGTTCTCACTCTCGCCCTCGGCATCGGCGCGAACACCGCGATTTTCTCCGCCATCAACTCCGTTCTTCTTCGCCCGCTTCCGTATCACGATCCGGGCAGCCTGGTGATGGTCTGGGAAACCAATTCGCAGCACCCCAAGCCCCACAACACCGTCTCTCCGCCGAATTTCCTCGATTGGCAAACCCGCAACACAGCTTTCTCAGACATGGCTTACATCGCCGACGTGCGCAACAATCTCACCGGAAATGGCGACCCCGAGGAGGTCGTCGTCCAGGCCGTCTCCGCCAATTTCTTTTCCGTGCTCGGAGTCAATCCACTCCTCGGCACCGGGTTCACCCCGGAAAATGGCCAAGCCGGTCACGACAACGTCGTCATTCTAAGTTACGGCCTTTGGAAGGATCGCTTCGCCGGCGATTCCGCCATTGTTGGCAAATCCATTCTTCTCAATGGAAAACCCCGGGCCGTCGTCGGCGTCGCGCCCCAAAATTTCAATTGGTTCATCAAGGACGGCTCGCTCACCGGCGCAAAGCCTCGCCTGTGGTCGCCCTTCGTGTTTAAGCAGTCGTTTCACGATCACAAACAAATCGGCCGCTTCCTGACCGTGGCTGCGCGCTTAAAGCCCGGCGTCACCCATGCGCAGGCGCAGGCCGAAATGACCGCCATCGCCGCCCAGCTCGAACACGAGTATCCCGATTTTGACGGGCATTGGGGAGTCAACGTCGTGCCGCTGCGCCAGCAGATTTCCGGCGAACTCCGTCCTGTTCTGCTGATCTTGTTCGGCGCCGTAGCTTTCGTCCTCCTGATCGCCTGCGCGAATGTTTCCAGCCTGCTTCTCGCCCGCGCGGCCAGCCGCGAACGTGAGATGGCCATTCGAACGGCCATCGGCGCAAGCCGCTGGCGCATCGCGCGTCAACTCCTAATGGAAAGTTTACTGCTCGCCGTGATCGGCGGAGGAATCGGCGTCGCGCTCACCGTGCTTGGCACGAATGCACTCCTCGCCGCGAGCCCGCATAATCTTCTCGACCTCCCGTCCGTCTCGATCGATCTGCGACTCTTGACGTTTGCCGCTGCCGCCACCTTGTTGGCGGGCTTGCTCTTCGGCTTTCTTCCCTCCTATGTATCCGCGCATTCGCAGATCTCCCAAACGCTAAGAGAAGGTGGCCGCGGTTCGTCCACCGGCGAACGCCGCCGCTTCGCAAGGAGCGCCTTCGTCGTCGCGCAATTGAGCCTCGCGCTCGTCCTTCTCGCCGGCTCCGGTTTGCTGATTCGCAGCTTTGTGCGCCTCGTCGGCGTCCATCCGGGCTTTGATACCGCTCACCTCTTGACCTTCAAGGTCTCCCTTCCGCAGTCCAAGTACGCCACGGACAAATTGTGCATGGCATTTTTCCAGCAGTTGCTTGCACGCATCGGCGCCGTTCCCGGAGTCCGCTCCGTCACCATGGAAAACTATCCGCCACTGACCGGTTTGGGTGCCGCCACCGGCGTCCACCTTCTCAACCAGCCGCAGGTAGCGCTGATGGATCTTCCCGTGGCGAACGTCCGCGTCGTCGGCCCTGAATATTTCTCCACGATGAGCATCCCTTTGCGTGTCGGCCGTCTTTTCAGTGAACAGGAAATGGCGGAGGAAAAGCATGTCGCCCTCATCAACCAGGCTTTCGCGGACAAATATTTGAACGGCGTCAATCCCCTCGGCCAGAAAGCCGTCATCTATATGAAGAGCCTGGCGGAGTCCGGCAATCAGCCGTCGGAAATCATCGGCGTGGTCGGCGATGTTCGCCAGATGGGGCTCGACGTCGCCGCGGAGCCCACCGTTTACTGGCCCATGCCCGAGCTCGTCTATTCGGGAATGACGATTCTGGTGCGCACTTCCAGCGATCCTTTGTCCGTGGTTTCCGCCATCCACAACGAGCTTCAGCAATTGGACCGCGAACAGCCCATGGCCTCCATCGCCACCATGGACCAGCTTCTCGCCGATTCGCTTTCCCGTGCGCGCTTTACCATGCTGCTTCTGGGAATTTTTGCCGCCGTCGCTCTGCTGCTTGCCGCCGTGGGCATCTACGGCCTGATCGCCTACAGCGTCACGCAGCGCACCCAGGAACTCGGCATCCGCATCGCCCTCGGCGCGCAGCGCCGCGATGTCCTCCGCCTCGTCCTGCGTCACGGAACCCGTTTGACGCTGCTCGGCCTCGCACTGGGAATTGCCGCCGCCCTGGCGATCACGCGCCTCTTGGCCAGCCTGCTTTTCGGCATCAGCGCCACGGACCCGCTCACTTTCGCCGGTGTCGCCGCCTTGCTCGCGTTCGTCGCCCTGCTGGCCTGCTTCATCCCCGCCCGCCGCGCCACCCGCGTCGACCCCATCGTAGCCCTCCGCTACGAATAGTGTAGGAAGGTTCTCACGTAGCGCCGGGCTTTCCCCCGGTGAGTGGGGGGTCCCGACGATTTGTGTCGGGAAGCCCGGCATCTTGCTTCTCGCAGGTGTAGTGGCCGGTCTTCAGACCGGTGCTTCTCTCTTTGTCGTACTTGTGCTGCTCACCCCAAATTCTTCAGCGTTTTCTCAATCAACCCAGCCGTCCCCGCATACGGATCCCCCGGGCTGTCCCACTCCATAGAAAAATAACCCTTGTACTCATGCTTTTTCGCAATCCCAAACGTTCGCGCCAAATCCACATGCGCGATTTTGTCCTTCCCGTCGCCCACTTCCATTTCCTTCACATGGGAAATGTTGTACGCGTGACCGAACATCGCATCGATTCCCCGGTACGCATACTCCTCTTCATACGCCGCCAGCGTATTCGCAAAGTCCGGCAGCGCATGCAGCCATGGGCTGTTCACCTTCTCAATCACCTTCACCAGGAAGAACGGATCTTCGCTGACGGGATTGTCGTTCTCCAGGTTAACCACCACGTTCTTCGCCGCCCCGTATTCCGCCACGCGCTTTACGCTCTCGACCGTTCTTTCCAGGTCCGGCTTCGAATCCTTCGCACGTGGAATGTTCGTCCGCACGCTCGGCGAACCGATCGCCACCGCCGCATCAATCCACTGTTTGCTGAACGCCACCGCACGTTCCCGTTCCGCCCCGTCCGCTGCATACGGGCTGTTCTCGCCGTCCACCGCCATGTTCACAATCGCCCCGCCCGCTTTCGCCACCGCCGCGCGCAGCTCCTCGAGGTACGCCTTATCGAGCGAACGGAAATGCTCGCTCCACGGTTCAATCTTCTTGATATTGAATTTGGCGCTGACGTGCGCCGCGAAATCCTTCAACTCCATCTTCCCGCTGCCACCCCTCCGCGAAGCGGAGGCCCCGTTAACAATGTCTCCTCCCGCCCCGCCGGTATTTTGCTGTTGACCGTCGTTTTTTTCTCCCCGCCCGAGAATAAAATCCCGAAACGGATAAGACGCAATCGCAATCCGCTCCCGCGCCGCCGTAGGAAACTGCATCGCCGGGGAGGCTGCGTGGAACTGCAACGCCGTCCCCAACCCCGAATCCACCGCAAAAATATCCTTCAGCCCCGGCCACACTCCCGCGCAAGCCAGAACCCCCGCTGCCCTGCCGCTGGCCTCCGCCAAAAACCGCCTTCGTGTTGTGCGTGGATTGTTCGCCAAAACCGCGCCAGTCTAGCAGACTCACCCATCACCCGCCATCCACGCAGTCGTTTGCTCGCCAATTTACCCGCTTCCGGTCATACGCACGGCCGTGGTAGCCTGAACACACCCACCCACAGTTTCCAGCCCAATCTCCCGGCGTCGTATCTTGTAAATTGTTCATTTTCTGTCGTCTAGTGGCTGTGCCACTTCCGGAAGTCCAGATGCATCGTACATCGAGGAGGTCAAAGCGTGGGGCCATACGGCAGAAATAACACCCGTCGTCCAGGAAGAAAGGAGACTCGAGCGATGTCCGCCAGAAGGTTCTTGCGGAAGCTCGTTATCGGCTTTCTCCGCCTCACCGCTGTGGTGCTGGTGAGCGCGGCCTGCGGATATGTTGGCGGTCGCCTCTGGCCTTTGGACTTGAATGCACCCCGCTACCCAGCCTTTCCCGCGCCCAGGATCCAGGGGAATCGGTTAGTCGTGCCGTTTTCGCCCGGCGTAGCCTCGGCGGAAGTCGCCGCCTTCAATGACCAGCTCGAGGCCTTCCTGCATTTTGAGTATTTGCGCGGCCGGGAAGCCCGCAGTGGCAACGACACTTCGCACATTCTGTTGACGGCTTTCGATACCCCGAAGGGACCCTCTTACAAGATCTTCATCGTCGGCGACAACGATCTGCTCACCGCCGTCCCGCGCCTCGCGGAACTCGAAGGCCGCAACCTGATCGCCCACTACGAGCTGAATACCTGGACGGAGAAGGATTTTGCCTACTACCGGCAGCAAAGCCACATGTTCGACGTTGCGTATGGCGTTCCCACGGAGCAGAAGCTGGAATCCCTCAGTTCCTTTCAACTTCTCCCCGCCCTGGCAAGGTTTCTCGTCTTCAAATCGCAAACCGACAACCGCGTGCTCGACCGAAGCGATGCCGCTCCCCGCCCTCTAACAAGGGAACAGGCCACACAGCTCGCCTCCGACATTCTTGCCGTCGCGGATTTCTACGCGCTCCCGCTCGACTATTTCCTCGGTGTCGGCGCCATGGAGAACGATTACATGGATGTTGACGGCGACCTCACTCATGCCGTCTGGAAGAAGCGCGCCCAGCGCGACGACATTATTCTCCGCCGTGGCCGTAAGCGCGTCATGGTCAGCAACTACGCCATCGGCACTTGGCAAATCACGCGCGAAACGCTCCGTGCCGCCCACCAGCTTTATCTGAAGGACAAGCGGGACTATACCAGGCTGCCCGCTCGTCTGCGGCCTCCGCGCGAGCTAAACCTGAATTCCGTGGATGATGCTGTGCTCACCACCTACGCCGGCCTGCTGCTCCGCGGCCTTCTCGATCATTTCGGCGGCGACGTCGAAAGAGCCACCGGCGCTTACAATGGTGGCGTCAAGGCTCCCAATCCTGCCTACGCCTCCGGCGTGAAAGGCGTCGCTCAATACGCACGCCGCGTTCTCGAGCATGCCACCGCTCTGGATGACCCATCGGGCAGTACGAAGAATCCTGCGATCGCTCCCTCCCCCGCGCCCAGTGCCGATAGCAATCCCACACTTGGCACGCCTGCTCCATCTGCGGCGACTGCCCCGCAGGAAAAGCCTCCCTATCGCCGCGCCGACGACTAAATCCTTCCCTTCGCGTCGGCCCGTTACACTGCCCAGTTCTGCACCTTCAATCCGCGCACGCGCCGGAACTCTCTCTCATTGTTCGTTACCAGTGTCAGGCCTGCCGCCTTGGCATGCGCCGCAATCCACAAATCGTTGTTCCCGATCATTTCTCCCTTGCGTTCCAGCTCCGCGCGTATCGTTCCATACGATTCCGCAGCCGTCTCAGGCAAGCTCTGCACGGGAAGCACTTGTGCCAGCTCCCGCAGCAGCCCCAGCGCCGCCCCGCGCTGCGCACTCTTCTCCGCCCCGTATACCAATTCGCCGAACGTAATCACGGATAGAACCGCCTCTCCGGGCCGGAGCGTTCGGAACCGCTGCAACACTTCGTCCGGTTTTTTTCGCCGGATGTAAATGCAGATGTTCGTGTCCAGCAGGTAGCGCGCCTCCATCACAGCCCCTTGCGTTTCTGCGGTTTATCCTTCTCCCGTCCAGGAAGCTTCAAGTCCTCGGGCAGCGCCGCCAGCAGGTCAAACGCCCGCGCCATGGTGCCGCGGCGCTCCCGCAGAACGATTTCATCGCCCCGCCGAGAGATCTCCACTTCCTTGCTTTTCAGCCGGAACTGCTTGGGCAGCCGCACCGCCTGGCTGTTCCCCGATTTGAATACCTTGGCCGTCGCCATCGTCAACCCTCCACCTAATGTATATACGTCAAGTATACACATACTTGCCCCGCTGAGTATCCCTCCTGGATTCCGTTGTTTCCGTCCATGTAGCGCCGGCATCCTTGCCGGCTGCCGTGTAGTGACCGGTCTTCAGACCGGTGTTTCTCTGTTTCCTCTGTGGCACAGCCACTCCTGGCTGTGCGCTTAAGACAGGTCTCCGCACAATCGCCTACGCACAAACGCTTGTACCGTCCTGCATCTTTTTCGGTTTTGTAGCGGCGGCCTTCTCAGGCCGGCGCCTTTTGGACTCTCACTTCTTCGCAAACAAAACGCAGTAACTATCCCCCGGCCAGTCGTTCACAATCTTTTCCACCTGCAACCCCGCCGCACTCAATTCCTCAATCACAATCTTTTGCGGGATGCCGTGCCCTCCCCGGTTGCTCGGCACTCCTTCCACCGGATCCAGTCCCGCTCGTGGCGCAAAGTCAATAATTGCCAGCCGTCCTCCGGGCTTTAAGGACCGCACTAGGTTGGCATCGAACTCCACCGGCTTGGTCAGGTGATGGTACACGCGCCTCAGAAAAATCGCGTCGCAACAGCCTGTTGGCAGGCTCGTATCCGCTTCCTTGCTCTCTACCACAATGACGTTCCCCAGCTTGCGTTTAGCAACCTCGCCCCGCAGCTCCGCAAGCTTTTTTGCATCGATCTCCGTCGCGTACACTTTTCCCGCTGCGCCTACGCGTTCCACCGCCGCAAACGTGTACTCCCCTTCGCCTGCGCCAATATCCGCCGCTACCGTCCCCGGCTTCCATTCCATCAAAGCCGCCAGCCGCTTGATCTCGTCCACCGCGTTTCCGTGAGCCTGCCCGGCGAACACAGCCGCCGCGCACGCGACGCCCAGCAGCGATAAGTTTTTTCTTTTCATCACAGTAGTGGCCCCCTACTTGGTGTCCCGAGCTACAAATTCGTTGAATAAGTGAAACGGTCATTCCGAGCGAAGCGAGGAATCTGCTTTTCGCTCGTGTGTTGAAAACAAACAAGATTTCTCGGTCCTCCTCTATGCAGGGCCGTCGGAAGCACAAGAAGGATCGCAATATCTATCAAGAAATTCTGACTCAGCCCACTCGTGCCATTGGACGGCTCAACCGTCAATAAGTTGCCTCCACCGAAACCGTTAACCCCGCCTCCGTAACCGTCCGACTTCCAATTCTCTCAATTCCCTGCAAATAACTTAACCAATCCGCAATCTCTTGCTATCCTTCCGCGTGTTTGTTCTCACGGAGCCTCGAAGTGCCATTCACCAACCCAATCGATCAGCTTCGCTGATCGTCGTTCGCGCGCGCCCTTTCGACTTCCTTCATCGTGAAAATCTCGTTGCTGTAAGTCCTTTGTTTGCCACTCATATGGATCGCTCGCAAATTACTGAAAACCCAGCTACTTTAAGTCCTTTCCTTGCCACTCATACAGACTTGTCGCCTGTAAATCTTGTATTTGCCACTCATACGAAAACAACCGGGGTGTATACCAACAATTCCCATACTCCTACTTCGCCTCTTCCACCAGTCACGAGTCACAAGTCACCAGTCACGCCCCTCAGACTCCCACGTATAATGTCGGCTCCCAATCAAGGAGACAACTCGCGATGAACTATCGTCGCTTCGGCCGCACTGGATGGAACGTCAGCGAAATTGGCTACGGCATGTGGGGCATGGCCGGATGGACCGGCTCGGACGACGGCGAATCGCTCGCGGCCCTACAGCGCGCCGTCGATCTCGGCTGCAATTTTTTCGACACCGCCTGGGCCTACGGTGGAGGCCACAGCGAGCAGCTTCTCGGAAAAATCCTGCGCGCCAACAAAAATAATTCCGCCGCCGGCGGACCCGACAAGAAACTTTACGTCGCCACAAAAGTTCCGCCCAAAAATCTCCGCTGGCCCGCGCGCCCGGAATATTCTCTCGACGATTCCTATCCGCCGGACCATATCTTCGAGTACGTGGACAAAAGCCTCAAAAATATCGGCGTCGAAACGCTCGATCTCCTCCAGCTTCACACCTGGGATGACAGTTGGCTCAAAGATGATCGAGTGGCGCACGCCGTCGAGAAACTTCGCAGCAGCAGAAAAATTCGCGCCTTCGGCCTCAGCCTCAACCGCTGGGAGCCCGCCAATGGCATTCGCGCCGTGCGCGCCGGCTTCGTCGACGCCATCCAGGTCATCTACAATATTTTCGACCAGAATCCCGAGGACGAACTTTTCCCCGCCTGCCACGAAAAAAACGCCGCCGTCATCGCTCGCGTTCCCTTCGACGAAGGCTCCCTCACCGGCACGCTCACGCTCGAAAGCAAGTGGCCCGCGAACGATTGGCGCAGCACTTATTTCGTTCCGGAAAATCTCAAAGCCAGCGTCGCTCGCGCCGACGCCCTCAAGCCTCTCGTCCCCGCCGGAATGACCATGCCGGAAATGGCTTTGCGCTTCATCCTCAACAACCCCGACGTCAGCACTATCATTCCCGGCATGCGTAAACTGCGCAACGTCGAATCCAATCTCGCGGCCAGCGACAAAGGTCCCCTGCCCGCGCCACTCCACGCGCAATTGCGCAAACACCGCTGGGACCGCACTCCCACGAAGTGGAGCCAATAGGATGGATATGTCTCGGGGAGAAACTACGCGGTTTGTTTCAAGGCGCGTTCGACGAGCGTCAGACAACGCTCGGCTTGCTCGCTCAGCAATTCTTCGCGATCGTTGCGCTCGCGTTGCATGCTGTGAAGTTCATCCGCAATCGCCAGGGCCGTCAGCACCGCAACTTTTTGCGTGTCTACAGTTTTCGTCGCGTCCGCGATTGCCTGCATTTTTTCGTCGACGTATTTCGCAAGTCTCTGCACGTACTTCGCATCCAGCTCTCCTTGGATGGAGTACACTTGCCCGAAAATCTCAACTTTTATCGGCCCGCTCATGGAGTCTCCGCGCGTCCTTATCGGCACAATACCACATTCGCTCCCGGAATAAATCCCGCCCGTCCGCGTGCGCCTCTTGTGCGAAGTCCCATTTACATTTCTCGAGCTGTCCGCTACCGTGTGAAATCCAGCCTGTTGGTTTCCCCAGCCCGCGCAATGCGAATTCATCTGCTCGCACAAGGAGCGCCTCATGGCCACCAAGCCTCGTTCCAAGAAATCCGCCGCTGCGCTGCAACACCCTATCCGGATCGTGCCACTCCATCGGCCGGAGGCGCAACGGATTGCCGCGGCAGCAACGCCCCAGCTCACGTACCGCGGTGGGCCGCTGCTCACTGCCGTCGAAGTCTTCACCGTTTTTTGGGGTACGGAATGGAAACAAGCAGAGCAAAGCGCGATTGCCACGAACATGAATTTGTTTTTCGACTATATTCTTACGAGCGCGCTGATGAGCCAGCTCGGAGAATACAGCGTCCCCGGAAAAAATATCGGCCATGGCAAACGCACCGGCACCGCGACGCTCGCTTCACCCGCTCCAAATTCCTCCGTGCAGGACAGTGCGATTCGACAGTTATTGCAGCAGGAAATCGCCGCCAAGAATCTTCCGGTGCCTTCTCCCAATTCACTCTATTTTTTCTTCCTTCCGCCCAGCGTGCAGGTTGTGCTGGGCGGCAGCGCCTCCTGCCGGGAATTCTGCGGTTATCACGACTCCACCAGCGACAACATTTTCTATGCAGTGATGCCTTACCCCGGATGTTCCGGGTGCACCGGCGGCCTTAGCGTCGTTGACGCGCTCACTTCCACCACTTCGCACGAACTTTGCGAAGCCATCACCGATCCCGTGCCCGGCCAGGGATGGTACGACGATAGCAACGGTGAGATCGGCGACATTTGCGCGTGGAAAACACGGACGCTTGGCGGTCACACGATTCAACTGGAATGGTCGAACAAGGCAGGGTCGTGCGTGTGAGTTGCGAATGGTCTTTTATTGCGCGCGGAGTTGTGCGCCGAGCTGCTTTTCAAGCACGGCAATGATTTTGCCACTGTAATCGCCGATCTGCGTATCGGTCAGCGTCGCTTCGCGGCTCTGAAACGTCACGCGCACCAGCAGCGAATATTTCCCGGCGGGAACGTTCTTCCCGCGGAAAAGATCGGCTGCTTCGATGTTGGAAATTTCGGAAATGTTGAGCGATCGGATTGCTTTCACAACATCGGAAAAATGCGTGCCATCCGGTAAGAGCAGCGAGAAATCCCGCTCGACCGCCGGAAATCGCGGCAACGGCTCATAGCGCCGCGCTTCCTTCGCCGCAAGGTACGCCGTGCACAGCGGATCGAGCTCCAATTCCGCAAGGAAAACATCCTGGCGGAATTTGAATTTCTCGGCGACGCGGCGCGCAAGCTGGCCCGCTGAGCCAAGTTCGTTCGCGCCAAGCACCACGCTTCCGCGCCGCGCCGCGTGCAGCCATTCCGCCCCGCCGTCGCGCCAGGCGAAGCCGCCCGCGAGTTCACCGATCGAATCGAGATCGCCTTTGAGGTCGGCAAAGGAAAATTCGCGCGCGGGATCGTAGAGATTTTTTTCCCGCGCTTCGCCGGTCGCGCCGATCGTGAGGATCGGCGGCTCGGGTTCGTCATTTTTGCGGCTAGTGAGGTCGTAGTGGCGGCCGATTTCAAAGAGGCGAACGTTGCGCTGGCCGTGATTCACATTCCATTCGAGCGCCGCGGCCATGGTCACGAGTCCGGTGGAGCGCAGAACGTTTGCTTCTTCGGAAAGCGGATTCGAAAGTCGCGCGGGAGAAATTCCGCCGGGCCGGAACAGCGCGTCGCGCTCTTCGGCGACGTGAGGAATCGTCAGGATTTCCCGGTAGCCCAGACCGATGAGCCGATCGCGCAAACGCGTTTCCGCTTCGTAATGCGGGAGGCGCGCAGCGCCCTGGCGCGCGGCAGGCAGTCGCGGCGGAAATTTATCGAGGCCGTAAATGCGCGCGATTTCTTCGATGAGATCAATTTCGCGTTCGACTTCCGCGCGCCAGGAAGGCTGCGTGCATTCCCACGCGGCAAGCAGCGAACCTTCCGCGCCGCGATTCTGATCGATTCGAACGGGCGCGAATCCGAGGGCGCTGAGGCTGGCTTCCACTTCTTTGTCCGGAACGTCGGCGCCCATGACGCGGAGAATTTCCGCGCGCGTCACGCGGAGTTTTTTCGGCGCACGTTTTCCGGGATAGATATCAACTACGCCCGCCAGCAATTCGCCGCCGGCAAGCTGCAAAATCAGCTCCGCAGCGCGACGCGAAGCCAACTCGGCCATTTCCGGATCGGCGCCGCGGCCGAAGCGCGTGGAAGCTTCGGTATGCAATTTCAGAAAACGCGCGGCACGGCGAATGGAGATCGGTTCGAACCAGGCACATTCGATCAAAACATTTTTCGTGGAAAAGGAAATTTCCGTTTCCGCGCCGCCCATGATTCCGCCGATGCCCACGGCGCGAGAACCGTCGCCATCGGAAATCATGCAGATGCCAGAATCGAGCTGGCGATCTTTGTCAGGCGCGAGCTGCCGCTCAACTCCATCGAGCGTTTTCATTTTTTCGCTGGGCTTGGCGCGGCGGACGATGATTTTGTGGTCCCGCACTTTGTCGTAGTCAAACGTGTGCAGCGGGTGCCCCAACTCCAGCATGACGTAATTCGAAACGTCGACGACATTGCTGATGCTGGCGACGCCGGAAGCTTCGAGCCGATCTTTCAGCCATTTCAACGAAGGCTGGATTTTCACGTTTCGAATGACGCGCGCGGTGAAGCGGCCGCAGAGTTCCGGCGACTGAATTTCGACGTTGACGGCGTCGCTGGTCTTCGCGGCGCTTTCCGCCGGTTTCGGCGAAACCGACTTCAGCGGGAGCTTGTAAATCGCGCCGACTTCGCGCGCAATTCCCAGATGGCCGAGGCAGTCAGGGCGATTGGAACTGACTTCCGCGTCAATCACCGCACCGTGCGGGCCGTTTTCGATTCCGGCGATGTTCGTGCCGGAAAGGGCGAGGCGCGAGGCCAGCTCCTGCGGCGGCGCCGTCACGTCGACGAAATCTTTCAGCCAGTTGTAAACGACCTTCATGATCCTGTTCCCACGTACGGCTCTCGGAACCAAACACGAGTCTCGAATTTGGCGGGCCGGGCTAAGCCCCGGCGCCTACACATGCTTCCTATGGGAATTGCCGGAGGAAGCGCACGTCGTTCTGGAAAAAGATTTGAATATCGTCGATGCCGTACTTCAGCATCGCGAGGCGATCGATGCCTATGCCGAAGGCAAAGCCGCTGACTTTTTTCGCGTCGTAATTCACGAAGCCGTAGACGGCGGGATCGACCATGCCCGCGCCGAAGAGTTCAATCCACGCGGCGCCCTTGCATTTCGAGCACGTTCCGCCGCCGGCGGCCGTACCTGTTCCGCCGCAAAATGGGCAGGAGACGTCGAACTCGACGGAAGGCTCGGTGAACGGGAAATAGCTGGGCCGGAAACGTGTTTTCACACCGGGGCCGAAAAACTGCTGCACGAAATACTCGATGGTGCCGGTGAAATCACAAAACGTGATGTCCGTGTCCACGGCGAGGCCTTCGATTTGGTGAAAGGCGAAGGAATGCGTGGCGTCCGGATTATCGCGGCGATAGACCTTTCCGGGAACGATGACGCGCACCGGCGGTTTCTGCTTCTCCATGGTGCGAATCTGCATGGGCGAAGTGTGCGTGCGGAGAAGGAGCGGCGTCGGAGCACCTTTCGGCAATTCCAGATAAAACGTGTCCATGTCGTCACGCACGGGATGGAATTCGGGGATGTTCAGCGCTTCGAAATTGTAATAGGGCGTTTCGATTTCGGGGCCTTCAACGACGGAGAAACCGATGGAAAAGAAAATGTCTTCGATTTCCTGAAAGACCTGGCGGATCAGGTGATGCGAACCGACGGGGCGGAGGACGCCGGGGAGAGAGAGGTCGACGCGGTCGCGGTTCGACGCAACCTCTTCAGAACCCTTTTCAGCAGCGACCCGAAATGTTTCGAGGGATTCTTCGATGTGGCGCTTGAGCTGGTTCAGAGACTGACCGACAATGGGTTTCAAAGCAGGCGGAGCGGACTTAAGCCAATTTTCCGTGATGAGGGTGAGCACACCAGCCTTTCTTCCTAGCCATGCGTTTTTCATCAAGGTGTAATTAACTTCGTCAGGATGCTTTGCCGCGAGCTGTTTGTCGAAGCGTACCTTTTCGCTCGTGAACAACTCTTCGATCGCCATCGGATCGTTGATTGCCAGCCCGGCGAGTGTTCTCTCAGTTGGATTTTCTACATTAGGCATGATCGCCCGATACATTACACCGTTAGGGGCACGATATATCGTGCCCCTACGAAAGAAACTGCGCCCGCTTCGGAAAGCGGCCGCTACAGTTACGCAAGGCCGGCAAGGATGCCAACGCTACGCCCTTTTCGCTTTGGCTGGAGGCGGGGCGGCGGCTTTGGCGGTGGCCACGAGCGAAGTGAATGCGGCGGCGTCTTTGACCGCGATGTCCGCGAGGACTTTGCGGTCGAGCGTGACGCCGGCGACTTTCAATCCGTGGATCAACTGGCCGTAGGTCAGGCCGTTATTCCGAGCAGCCGCTCCGAGGCGCTGAATCCAGAGCTTGCGATACTCGCGCTTTTTGACGCGGCGGTCGCGCTTGGCGTAGCGATCGGCGCGATTGGCCGCTTCCTGCGCGGACTGGTAGAGCTTGCTCTTGGTGAGAAAAAAGCCTTTCGTCCGCTTGAGGTACTTCTTGCGCCGTGCGCGGCGCTTGGTGCCGCGTTTTACGCGAGCCATGGGGTTTCTCCTTTTTTGTGGGAAACAAAACAGGTTGCGCGGACGCGAAAGTACACGCGTTGCGCAACGGGTTTGTTTCCGGGGTAGTGCAATGTAGTCCGCCTCCGGCGAGAACCATAACCGGTTCCGCGAAGGCGCCCGCCTCAGAAGGCGGCCGCTACAAGTGCCCCGACAATATCGGGGCGGATCGGCCGGCAGGCACCCGTGAAGCGCTGCCTGGCACGATGCGCAGGGATTGCGCCCTGCGACTCAAACGGAAGGGCACCCACCGCGTCGGGTACCCCTACGAAGAAAGTCGGATGGCGTGCAATTTCAGGGCACGCACAGAAAAATCCTTACGGCCTTAGCCGTAGGGAAGCATCTGCCGGACGCTGGCCACATCGGCCTTGTTTACGAGCGTCAACTTCTTGAGCTTGCGCATGCGGCCCGGGGCCTTGGTGCCCATCAAGTGGCGCTTGCCGGAATGCCCGCGCTTGATTTTGCCGTTGGCGGTGATCTTGAAGCGCTTCCTGGCTCCGCGATGCGTCTTCAGTTTCAATTTTGGTTTCGATCGGTTTCTTGGCATTGCCTAATTCCTTTTTCTGAGATTCGGCCGTGACACCGAAGAGGACGCCCGCCGCGGCGGGCGTCCCTATAAAACCCTCTCGCGCTGATTACTGCTGCTGCTGGGCGCTGGATGCCGACTGACCTGCCGGCTTGGCGACGCTGACGCCTTTTTTCGGAGCGAGCAAAGCCACGAGGACGTTGCCTTCCATGCGCGGCATCGTCTCAATCTGCCCCTGGTCGCCAATCTCCATGAGCAAGCGGTTCATCTTGGCGCGGCCGACTTCCTGGTGCGCCATTTCGCGCCCGCGATGGAAAATCATCGCGCGCACCTTGTGGCCTTCGCCGAGAAACCGGATGATCTGGTTCTTGCGAACCTGATAGTCGTGTTCCGCGGTAGCGGGCCGAAACTTGACCTCCTTCAACTGCGAGCCGCGGCTGCTCTTGCGCTGCTCGTGGGCCTTCTTATTGGCTTGATAGAGATACTTGCCGTAGTCGGTGATCTTGCAGACCGGCGGATCGGCCGTCGGCGAAATTTCCACCAAGTCGAGCCCCTTTTCCTTCGCCAGCTTGATGGCCTCAAACGGCTGCATGACGCCGAGCTGGCCGCCCTCTTCATCAATCACCCGGATCTCGCGAGCCCGAATCCGCTCGTTGACGCGGACACGATCAGCCTGCTGCCGGAAATTCCGTTCTGCGATATATCCCCCTAGTTCAAGAAAGGCGCCTGCAAGCTCCGGTTCGCCGGAGACGGGCCCTCGAGTTCACCCACCCAAGCCCACACAGCGCAAAAGCGCCAGGGGACGGGCTTCAGAGTATAGCACGCGTCGGTGGGAAGCCAGCAAGCGGCAAAAGAGTGCGAAGCAGGGCAGTTTCAGATTGTCCGACTAACTTAGCCTGTGAAAGGCACGCCGCATGGTTGATTTTGAGCGGGGTTGCCGAAAGAGTTCCAAAACTGCCAGGCGCCTAATCCGCAATGCTGAATTGTAAGTACGGCCTTGAGATCTTGACGATGATGTCCCGGCTGTCTTCGTCTAGTGTCGTCCGCCCTTCCTCGTCGCGGTTTGGTCGACCGACCGCCTCGAACTCGACGTCCACTTTAAAATAATGACAGTCCCGACTAACGAATGTGCGATGTAGTCCCGTAGACAGACCACCTTCCGTCGTGAAAACGCTAAGGAGGTCCTCCCGCGTCATGCCCGGTTTAATGGTCTCGATTTTTTCCAAAGCATAGGTCACCCAAGCTTCGTGGGCTTGCGAGCACGACTCCTGGCTCATGGACTTCGTAGGTCGAACAGATGTCGAACCGCTGATAGCGATGATTGAAAGCAATGTGAGCAAGAGAAGTGGTCGAATCATGGATTGCTCTCCTTTTGCAAATAACGCAAAGACTCCGGATTGGTGGCCCCTCTGAATTGAGTCAAGGGCTCAGGAGCTCAAACCAAGTTCGCCTTTCGGACCGGTGATGTGGGCGCGAAGGCGGTCTCTGTCGCTGCGTTCGACGGCGGCATCGACTCCGATGCGCTGGAAGACCCGGGACAATTCGGCGGGGTCCAGGCCCATCACCGTGAAATAGTCAAGGTCGCACTTTTTGGGAGCATCCTTCGAGGGATGGACGGAGTCCGCGCTCCATTCGATGAAGAAGGGGAGGATGCCGTGGCGGTCGTCGGCGAGATTAATGGTTTTCCAATTGAGGACGCGGCCATCGGGACGTTTTCTTGAGCCGCCATCCGGGCCCTGAAAGGCGATTTGATTGTCCCGCAGGAGTTTCGCGGTGGCGGCGATATCGGGTGGATGAACGGCCCAACCGATGAGGCGCGGTTCTTTCATTTGGCGGATTTGCGGGAAGTGGACGATTTTCTGCTGCGCGGGATCCGGGGCGATGACTTCCAGGTAACGGCGCTCGCCGAGAGAAAGCAGGGCGTTGCGCGTGCCGCGGCCGGGATGGACTCCGCCGATCGCGGGGCGCACGCCAGTGTTTTGCTCGACGAGATCCATGCCGAGATCGAGGTCGTTGCAGCCGAGAATGATGTGATCGAGCAAAGCGGGCACATCGTCTTCTTCCGCGTCGTCCGCGGCCCAGGATAGGGACGGGGCTGCGAGCGCGGCACCGGTGAGCGCGAGAAAAATACGGCGTGAGTGCGGCTGCGACATTCGTGACCTCCCGGGAGTGGTGCGCGCTCGTCTGGCTAGAGCGAAATTTCCGAAGTGCGCTGGCCGCGCTTGCTTAAATAATGATGCCAGAAAAGCCGAGCGGCGACGGCGCGGTACGGACGCCAGGGCTCGCTGAGTTTTTCCAGACGGTCCGGCGAAGGGCGCTTGCGGAGTTGCTTCACTTCTTGCACCGCCGTGGCCAGAGCCAAATCGCCGACCGGCCAGATATCGGGCCGCCGAAGCGCGCTCAGTAGATAGATGTCCGCGGTCCAATTTCCGATGCCTTTGAAGGCGATGAGCATTTTGCGGGCGGCATCGTCGTGCAGTTCGTGGAGGTAACGGAGATCGAAGTGGCGGCGGGAGAGCGATTCGGCGAGGAGGCGGGTGTAAAGAGTTTCTTGGCGGCTGAAGCCGATGCGTAGCAACTCCGCGTCGGTAAGTTTCAAAAAGCCACGCGGAGTGAGTGGACGAACGGCGGAGTTGAGCCGATCGAATGCAGCTTTTGCGGAAGCGAGAGAAACCTGCTGCTCGAGAATGATGTAGACGAGGGTGAGGAAGCCGGGCTCGCGGACCCAGAGAGGAGGCTGGCCGTATTTTCTCACGACCGCAGCGAGATGGGAATCGCGATCCGTAAGAAAACGCACACTTTGCGCGAAGAAATCTTCGCTCGTGATGGTTTGCGGGAGTTGCAAGGCGAGATTCCGTGTGGCCCTTGAAAGCGCTTAGCTCGTCGCGCGGGATTCGACTTCGCGCTGGAGCGATTCGATGACTTCGGTGAGAGGCTTGGGGCCGAGGTCGCCTTTGGTGCGATGGCGGACGGAGACGGTGCCGGCTTCAGCCTCCTTGGCGCCAACCACGAGCATGTAGGGAATTTTTTGCATCTGCGCGTCGCGGATTTTTGCGGGCAATTTTTCGTTGCGGTCGTCGAGATGAACGCGCAGGTTGTGGCGCTTCAATGTTTCGGTGACGTGCTTGGCGTAATCGGCGACTTTTTCGCTGACGGGGCAAACTTCGACCTGCACGGGCGCGAGCCACAGCGGGAACGCGCCGGCATAGTGCTCGATCAAAATGCCGAAGAAGCGCTCGACGGAGCCGAGCAGCGCGCGGTGGACCATGAGCGGCTGATGCTTCGCGCCGTCTTCGGCGACATACTGCAGGCCGAAGCGGGCGGGCAAATTAAAATCAAACTGCACGGTGGTGAGCTGCCAGGGGCGGCCGATGGCGTCAATTAATTTGATGTCGATCTTGGGGCCGTAGAACGCGGCTTCGCCGGTGATGGTCTTGTAGGGAATGTTCATGCGCTTCATGGTTTCCGCGAGAGCGGCAGTGGCGCGGCGCCAATCCTCAGGCTTACCGGCGTAGTTTTCCAGATGAGAAGAATCCCAATCGGAGAGCTCGACTTCGAACTTGTCGAAGCCGAAGTTTTTCATGACGGCGAAGGCGAAATCCACGCAGGCTTCTACTTCGGATTCGATTTGATCGGGCGTGCAGAAGATATGCGCGTCATCCTGCGTGAAGCCGCGGACTCGGAGCAAGCCGTGGAGGACGCCGCTGCGTTCGTAGCGATAGACGGTACCGAGCTCGGCGAGCCGCACGGGAAGGTCGCGGTAGCTGTGGAGCTTTGCTTTGTATATCAAAATGTGGCCGGGGCAATTCATGGGCTTGAGCTGATAGTCGGCCTTTTCGACCTCAACGGGACCGAACATGCTGTCCTTGTAAAAGCCGGTGTGGCCGCTGGTCTTCCAAAGATCGAGGCGCATGATATGCGGTGTGTAGACGAGGTCGTAGCCGCGCTTCAGCAATTCGTCGCGCAGCCAGTCTTCGACAATCTTTCGAATGAGGCCGCCTTTGGGGTGCCAGAAGATGAGGCCGGGGCCGGCTTCTTCCTGGATGCTGAAGAGGTCGAGTTCTGTGCCAAGCTTGCGGTGATCGCGGCGCTTGGCCTCTTCCAGGCGGTGGAGGTGTTCGTCGAGTTCTTTCTGCGTGAAGAACGCGATGGCGTAAATGCGCTGAAGCTGCGGATTGCCTTCCTGACCTTTCCAGTACGCGCCGGCCACGCTCATCAATTTGAACGCTTGAATACGTTTCGTGGAAGGAATGTGCGGACCGCGGCAGAAATCGATGAATTTTCCGGTGGTGTAAAAAGAAACCATCGGCTCGCTGACTTTCTCTTCGACGAGCTCGCACTTAAAAATTTGATTTGTTTTTTTGTAAAGAGCGAGCGCTTCCGGCTTGGGCATGAGTTTGCGCTCGTTCGGCAGATCCTGGGCGGCAAGCTCGTGCATTTTCTTTTCGATTTTCGCGAGGTCCTCCGGCGTGAATGGTTCGTCGTGCAAGAATTCGTAGAAAAAACCGGTGTCGATGGGCGGACCGATGCCGAGTTTCACGTTGGGATAAAGCTCCATCACCGCGGCGGCGAGGAGATGCGCTGCGGAATGCCGGAAAACAAAAAGCGAGTCGGGGTCTTTTTCGGTGAGGATGCGCAGCTTGACGTCTTGCTCGAGGGGACGGCGCAGATCGATCAGCTCGCCTTCACCGTCGTTGGGAGCGGCCACGCGCGCGACCAGAGCGGCGTCGGCGAGGCGCGGCGAAATGCTCCGCGCAATCTCGGCGGGCGTGGTGCCCTTGGGGACATCCTTAACACTGCCATCCGGCAGTGTGACGTGAATCTGCTCCATGGACGCGGCCACCTGAAAAGAGAAACATCAAGCTTATCGGCGGCTCACAGTCCGGTCAAGGCGGAGCCCATGGCAGAGAGATGCTAAGTAGGAGCGAGAACTTTGCAGAACTAGAGAACGATTACGCCAGGCAAATCCGTGAAGTGCGCGTCCGACGTGATCAGCACCGCTTGATGGGCTTGCGCGGTGGCGTAGATGATCGCGTCCGCCATCGGCAAGCTCGAAGCCAAGCTCTTCCTCGTTGCCAATGCGGCCAGGGAGACGTCCAGAGCGATCTCACGTTCCTGAAAGCCGAAGGCGGTCGACAGAAACCATTCCGCCAGCACCAGCCTTTGCTCGCGCAGCATCTTCTTGTAGACCTCATAAACGATGATTGTGGGAAGCAGGAGGGTTTCCGGGACTTCTAGATACTTTGCGAAAGCGTCGGCTTTGGAACCGTTGCCCAGGTACTCGACCCAACCGGAGGAGTCCACCACATACTTCTCAGAATCGCTCAGTGTGGTCACGGTCCTCATCCTTCCACTGCATGCCCTTGGCGATGCCGCGGAGGTCTTTGATGGATCGGGGCTTACTGAAGCGAATACTGCCGTCGAATACGTAAACGATAAGCTCTTGGCCAGGCTTTAGCTGAAGCTGCTCGCGGACGCGCTTGGGGATGACGACCTGGAACTTGGGAGATACTTTTACGGTTTCCATAGAGTTGCTCTACGCCTATTCTATCGATCTAAGATGTGTATGTCAAATACAGTATCGATTGGCTAGCAAGTCATACCAAATTTGGGTCGATGATCAATCGTATGACGTCATTCCTGCCCCTTTGTACCCAGTGCTGGGAGCCAAGGCGAGGACTAGCGTTGGGTGGATGTTCCGAGGATGGCGCTGAATTCTGGAGTGCCGCGGAGTTTCGCAAAGGCGGGCTCTTCGTTCAGCCATTCCGCGAAGCGGCCAGGGTTTTTCGTTTTCGACTTGGCACGGCGGAGCGCGTTTATCGTGCCTTTACGGTCTCCGTCCAGCGCTCTGGCCACTGCCAGATTGCCGAGGGCCCACATGGAATCGGGGTCGGCAATGCTGGCCAACTCAAAATAGTCTTTCGCGTGACTCGCATCTTTCTGATCTAGACGCGCATTTCCCATTTCCATGGCCTGAACCAGCAAGCCCGCAACAGCCCGTTTTATAACGCGCAATTTTTCCTCGCGCTTCTCGTTTTCGGCACGGCCGCGGAGGGCGGCGAGCTGTTTTTCCACCGTGTCATGAATGACCGGACGGTTGGGCGGGTTTTGCTGCAATTCGAAAAGCCCGGCAGAAATTTCCCGACTCAAATCTTCTTGCTCCGTGAATTCCTGTTTCTCCCGCTTCGCGCCGTCGCGAACAGCCTTGTCCTTTTCCAACGCATCGGCTCGCGCACGAAGGGCAGCGTTATCGGCGAGTCCCGCAAGCATCTGCGCGGCTTGACGATATTCTTTCCAGGTGGCGTAGAGATCGCCGGATTGCTCGAGCGCACGTGCGCGATCGGTTTCCTTGGCGGCCTGCAAAACAATGAACGAATCGTCTCGGCCTTCCCGGCCGTTCTTCATGGCCTGCAATCGAAACCACGCAAGCCCTTCCTCCATGGTGGCGGCAGGTGCCCATTGATGCGGTCCTTCGAACGGCCGTAAGAAATGCTGGTAGCCCAGCTTTTCCAATTCTTCGTCCGTGCGCACATCCTCGGGATAGTTGAAATCGTAGGTACCCACGGCGGCGAAGACTACGAAGGGGGCGTCTTTCGAATCGAACGCAATGGGATGAAATCCTGCACCATTGAGGAGCACGCCAGCCGCGTATTTGCAGACTTGCGCGATCTGTGCGGCTACGCGCGCACCGCCAGAAAATCCAGCGAGATAGACGCGGCGGTCGTCAATGGATAACCGCGCGTGCGTATCCTGGACGATGGCTTCGGCTGCCTCGGCCTCAATCTTCCACGAGCCGTTCCGGGAATTGTTCGAACCCACGAGAATATAGCCATGCCGTTCGGCAGCTTCCTTCATCAACTCAAGAGGCGCGCTGCCGCGCGCACCCGGATCAAATGCGTAAACGATGGGCCAGCGCTTGTCCGGTACATATTGAGAGGGAAGATAAAGGGCGTAGCTCTGTTCCGGCTGCTTCGTGGCAGCGACGCGAGGAAGGATCACGCCGGTTTGCAAAGGCGGGGGCCTCTCACCGGGTACCCGGCCCTGTTGGGGCAGAAGCGGGCTGGCGATAAAAGAGAGTGCCGCGAGAAGTAGTCTGAAATTTGGCAAACCGTTTCTTCCTCCCTTAGACGCACGGGACAAAACCGGGAGAGCACGGAATCACCGCTCTGCGGGTCGGGCGCCATTTATGCACGTTTCGTTCCCCCTCCTCTACAGGGTAAACTCTTCGTTTCTTCGGTGGCATTGAAATTACAGAGGCCTGCGAATGAAACGATTCACGACGCAATCATTGTCTGCACTCTTGATGCTCGTACCGATGCTGGCGAGCGGAGCGCAGCAGACCAAAACGCTGCCGCAGCCGGACGAGCGGTTCAAGGTGGACATTTTGCTTGTGGTGGCGCATCCCGACGACGAGGGTGCGGCTACTCCTTATCTGGCGCGGGCGCTGGACGAGCATAGGCGAATCGCTGTCGCGTTTGGCACGCGTGGCAGCAGCGGCGCGAATGAAGCGGGCGCGGAGCAAGCTGCGGCGCTCGGCGACATCCGCGAGATTGAAGCGCGGAACGCCCTCGCAACACTTGGGATTACAAACGTTTGGTTTCTTGGCGGTAAGGATACCGCTTCGCAGAATGTTCTGCAGTCGCTTGCAAACTGGGGGCACGGCCCTTGGCTCGAGCAACTGGTCCGTCTCGTTCGCTTGACTCGCCCCGAAGTGATTCTGACTTTCTTGCCCGGCACGTTCATTGGCGAGGATCACGGCGACCACCAAGCTTCCGGCGTGCTCGCAACGGAAGCGTTCGATCTTGCCGGGGATCCCGCGGTGTTCCCGGAGCAAGTTGCGGGACCGACCAAGCGCCTCGAACCGTTTTTCGAAAATCTACGGCCGTGGCAGGTGAAGAAAATCTATTACTTTCCCGATGCAGAGCGGGAAGACATTTTTCGCGGCAAAGGCCCGGAATATTCCGTCAAGGACATTTCCAAGTCGTCGAAGCAGCCTTATTGGCGCATGGCGCTGGATTCGTTCCGCTCCCACCAGACCCAGGCGAAATCCTTTCTCGACACGCTCTCCCAGATGGACGAAGCGCAAATCGAAAAAATAGCCACGTCCGATGGCGGGTGGACGGACGCACAGCATTTCGTGCTCGGCAAGTCGCTGGTTGGAGGCAGCGCAAGCGGGGATATTTTCGAGGGCGTCACGCCAGCCGCAATTCCCTTTGCCCGGCCGGAATTCTTGCCCGAGCCTTCGCGGCCGGACTTGTCCGTCGAGCTGGACGGCCCGTGGAGCTATTACGCCGAGTTCCGGCGCGCGCATGGACTCACGCATCTGCCGCATCCGGAACCGCCGGAGATTGCGCTTCAAGCTCCCGGCATGCTCGTGATTCCCTTGTGGCTCCGCAATCGAACGGCGAAAACACAGGAAATCACGCTCACGGCAACTCTGCCTGCAGGATGGACGGCGCAAAGCGGCACAGGGAAATTCTCAGTGGCGGCGAAACAGACGGCAGCGGCGCGATTGGAAGTAAATTTGCCGGGGCTGGCGGAGAATGTGCCGAAGAAATTAGAAGCGCAGGAAGTCATCGTTCACGCCGAGTCGAATGGGCAAAGCATCGGCGACGTCAAACTGCGCGTCGAACTCCGCAAGCGGGCGTTGCCGCAATAGCCAGCTTCAGGATTTTTTCGCCCGGGCGGCTTCCATGGCCTCCCAGGCAGCTTCGGGCAGCATGAGAAGATCATTGAACTCGCCGGCGCCGCGCAGCCATTGCCCGCCGTCGATGACCACGCATTCTCCGTTGATGAATTCCGCCATGTCGCTCAGCAGAAACGCCGCCAGATTTGCCAGCTCCTCGTGCTTTCCGAAGCGCTTCATCGGGTGCTTATCCTTGGTGTGTTCCTCGAACGGCTTTGACGGCATCAAGCGCGACCAGGCGCCTTCCGTCGGAAAGGGTCCCGGCGCGATGGCGTTCAGCCGGATGTGAAATTTGGCCCATTCTACCGCCAGCGAGGTCGTCATTGCGAGTACACCAGCCTTGGCGCAAGCCGACGGCACGACGAATCCCGAGCCGCAATTTGCCGCCGCATAGGTGGTCACGATATTGAGCACGTTTCCGCCCAGCTTCCGAGAAATCCAGCGCTTGCCAAAGACCTGCGTGCAGTGAAAAGTTCCGTTGAGCACGATTCCAACTACGGCATTGAAGGCGTTGGGCGTGAGCTTTTCCGTCCGGGCCATGAAATTGCCTGCGGCGTTGTTGACGAGCGCGTTGATTTCGCCGAATTGTTCCTCGGCTTTTGCTGCCGCGGCCTCGACGGCTCCATAATCTCGCACGTCGCAAGTGGTGAAAGCCGCCGCGCCGCCCGCACGGTGGATCTCTTCGCACGTTTCGCGCAGCGGCTCTTCCCGCCGGCCGACAAGAAACATCCGCGCGCCGAGTTCGGCAAACCGCAAAGCCATGGACCGGCCGAGCCCTGTCCCGCCACCGGTAAGAAAAATGGCCCGGCCCTTCAACAGATTTTCCTGGAACAAGTTTCACCGCCTCGCCCGAATGACCGGTGGTGCGTCTCCCGGCAGCAGCGCGATTCTAGTCCATCGAGAGGAAACTTGATGTCTTTTTCGAAGTGTACTTTGCTGGCGGACAATCTTAGGGGTGCATCTGCGCAGGGATGATCCGCCCCATCGCTTTTGCATACTCCGCGGCGTAGAGCGAGTTTCCCGGATACTCTTCGCTTAGTTCGCGCAGAAGTTTTTGCGCCACCACATCTTTTTTTTCTCTTCGCGCAGCTAATGCCAGCAAGATTTTCGCAAAGGGCTGCAAGTACCGCCCTCCGTCGATAGTTTTTTCCAGTTGCGCCATGCCGAGCTGCTTGTCGCCGTGGATGCCGCCGAACCAGAGCATGAAGCGCTTGCCGCCCGAAAGACTCCCGATAATGTAGTTGGCCGAGCCCAGCGCCACGTACGCGTCGTTCGCGTCCGGCTGTTCTCTCAGCAAGGACTTGGCATATTCGTTGGCTTCCTTCAGCCGCTTCAAGCTCTCGATATGCTGCTTCTTGAGCATCATGTCCGCGTTCGATTCCATGCCGGCAGCAAGAGTCAGTGCAAATAGTGCCTCAGGGTCGCGGTTGTTTCTTGCCAGGCGGTTCTTGGCGAGTTTTCGCGCCTGGTCCAGCGCGTCCTGAAAACTCTTCATCCGCGCCGGATCGGGTTTCCCTTCAATTCCGTGCAGGAATCTCTTCTCATTGAGGAAGAAATCGCTGGAGAGCACGCCCTGGCGGAAAAGCTCCTCGAAGAGATAACTCGCCGCGACCGCTACTTCGCCGAAAGGCTCCTCCGGATGCTGCGATTCCCAATTGTCGAATTTCTCGCGGGCGCTCGAAAAATCCTGAGCGTAAAGCAGGTGGAATCCCGAGGCGAGTTCCGGAACTGTTTTGAACGCCGGGCTGTCGCCGTCTTGGTTCGAACTCGCGGGGCAGGCAGCCGCCGCGAAGAACAAAACGCAGAGCGCGCTGTGCATTCGTAAACGCATTCGAAACCTTCGCTTCAGAAGAGGCCCGGCAAAAAGCGCGGCTTGCCCATCATTGCAGCGCGATAGTCGGGATTCGCAAGGAGCACGCGCTCTTCCGTGGAGAGACGCTGAGCCAGGACTCCCATGTGCACAATCGCTCCGGCCACGGCGGTGATCCAGGCCGTGTGAATCAGCGGAAGCGCCAGCATCTCGGCGAAGACCGCGGCATAGTTAGGATGCCGGACGTAGCGAAATGGTCCGGAGGTCACGACGCCGAGGCGCGTCGAATCCATCACTTGGACGTTCCAGTGTTCCCCGAGAGTCCGAATCACCCACCAGCGGACGGCGTTTGCAGCGAGAAACACGGCAAACATCGCTGCCGCGAGCTGCGGAATAAAAGGGCGCCGCAAGAAGACGACTTCGAAAGCGGCACCCGCCAGCACCGCAGTGTGCAGCAAAACCATCCAGCGGAATTGCGGTTCGTCGACCTTCGCCGCTCCGCGCGCAACCATCTCCCGCTGGTGGCGCCTGGAAATGTGCAACTCCACGAGCCGCAGCAGAGCCACGGCGAGGAGCAACGCGAGAAACGCGATCACACTCAGGTCCATTGCAGTAGCAGAAACTCCGCGCTGAAGCCCGGACCGAACGCCGCTGCCACCGCGTATTCACCTGGTTTGAGCGGCCTTTTTTCCAGCCACTCCTGCAGAATAAAAAGGATGGTGGCGCTCGAAAGGTTCCCCACGTTGCCGAGAATATCCCAGGAGGGCTGCGTGTCACACTTCGTCAGACCCAACTGCGTTTCCACATTGCCGAGCAGACGCGCTCCGCCGGGGTGCAGGATCCATCCTTTGATCTCTTCCCGCTTCCGGCCGTTTCGCTCCAGGAAGCCGGAGACCAGTCCGCCGATCTTCGCACCGATCATTTCCGGGACGTCCTTGGCCAGCATAATGTGGAAACCGGAATCTTTCAGATCAAATCCCATGGCGCCCAGAGAATCCGGGAACGTGTAGGTTTCCGAGACGAGGATCTTTGGCCCGCGCGCCCCGTTTCCGCTGACCACCACTGCGGCCGCGCCGTCTCCAAACAGAATTGACGAAATCAGGTTCGCCTGCGAAATATCCTTTCGCTGAAACGTCAGCGAGGGCAGCTCCACGGCGATGATCAGCACGTTTCCGCCAGGTCTTGCCTTCAGAAACTCAGCCGCGCGTCCCAGCGCCATCGCGCCCGCAGCGCAGCCCAGCTCCGTGAACGGCATGCGCCTCACGTTCGAACGAAAACCCATCAGATTGATCAGGTGCGCATCCAGCGACGGAATCATGAAGCCCGTGCAGGATACGGTGATGATTAAATCGATGTCTTCCGGCTTCAGGTGGGCGCGCTCCAGGCACTTTTCCGCGGCTTCTCGCCCGAGTTTCACTGCATGCTCGATGTATTCGTCGTTGGTTTTCGAAAGCGGCCGCGGCTCCACGGTGTAGTCAATCGGGAAAATTGCGTGGCGTTTGTGAACCTGGGCATTGTCCACGATGCTCATCATCGCTTCGAGCTTCCGCTCGGGGATGTCGAACACGCGCCCCATGTAGTACTTCACGTCGTCGCGCGTGATCGTATGAGGAGGCAGCGCCGTCGCGGTAGCCGCGATGGTGGGATGCGAAGCTACGGCAGTCTCTGCGGATCGATTACTCGCGGAATCCATCAGTCTCCTTGGAGAATAACGCGGGCAGCGGCGGTTTCGCCGCCCTGTAAGCCTTTTGGATGCAGCGTTTCCGGCGCCCCTGCGTTCGAGTCACTGACTTTACATCATTCTTTGCAGGGTGTGCACTAGTTTGCGGTTGTGCTGTACGCTTTTATACTCCGGCCTTCCTCACAGAATTTTGCTGTTCTCATGTCTTTGTGAGATTCGCGGCAAGCTCTTGCGGTATCGCCGTTGCCTTCGGCGGATAGGAAAACTTGCTTCCCTAACGCAATCCAACTAAACCGCGCACGGACTCAATCAGCTTGGCCGAATCGTAGCCGATGCCGTCCTTGAAAACGATCTCCACTTTTTCGATGTCGCTGATATTGGCCGATGGGTTGCCGCGAATCACAACCAGATCCGCGATTTTCCCAGGCGCGAGCGTTCCCACCTTGTCGAGCTGGCCGAGAAATTCCGCACCATTCGACGTGGCGATGTGGATAGCCTCGAGCGGCGTGAAACCTGCTTCCACGAGCAGCTCCACTTCGCGCTGGTCGCCAAATCCGGCGATGACGCCGCCGTAGCCGGTTGGGTCGAGTCCCGCGAGAAGCAGTCCGCCCGCCTTAACGAAAGAGCGCTCGAAGTCCAACTCCTTCTTAAACAGAATGGGCCAACGGGAAGCCGCTGCCCCATCGGAGATTCTTGCGCGACGCGTGAGGTAGGCGATGCGTGCTTCGGGCGTCATCGCGTCCAGAACACGCTTCGAGAGCGGCGCGCGATTGGGAACAAAGGTTTCGAACACCGGCAAAGTCGAGGTAACGGCGACGCGATGAGCCACCAGATCGCGAATCATTTCCTGCGCGGCCGTGCTATTCACATCCAGCTTTTCCAGAGAATCGTTCTGCTCGGGACATTCGGCCGATTTTTTCCCGGGGAAAAATTCGGTGTCTACCACGAGCCCGTGTTCCAAATCGTCGATACCGATGGCGGCCGCTTCATGAAATCCAATGGAACACAAATGCCCGGTCACTTTGATTCCATGCGCGTGAGCGGCTTTCACGGCGGCCGCCAGCTCGTCGGGCGTAATGTGCATATATGCCTTGAAAGAGGTCACTCCCTGCGCGATCCAGAACTCGACCGTGCGCCGCGCATCTTCAGCATCCTTCAATTCGTGCATCTGCGGTGTGAAAGAGCCCTGGCCTTCGAGATAGGGCCCCGTGACATTCATTTTTGGTCCGGCCAGCTTTCCGCCGTCAATCAGGCGCTTCAACTCGAGGTCGGTGTATGTTTCAACGCTTCCGGTTGTGCGGATGGTGGTGACGCCGCCCGCCAGATACAGCGCCGGAAAGCTCGACGCGTGCTCCGGATACATCGGCAGCGAACCCAGAGGTGCGGGGTAATACATGTGGTCATGCATCCCGATGAGGCCGGGAATGACCGAATAGCCTGTCAGGTCGAGCACCTTCGCGCCTTCGGGAATTTTTGCGGTCGCGGCGTCGCCGATGGTGCTTATTTTTCCGGCGCGAATCACCAAGGTTTGGTCCGCGCGCGCGGCTGCTCCCGTGCCGTCGATGACGCGCACATGCGTCAACGCGAGCACCGGCGCGTCTTCCTTCACGAATGCGCGCACCTCCGGTGCCAGTGCGCTGGGTTCCTGCGCATGGGCAAAGCCGACCGCGCAAGAGACTGCCAAAACCAATAAACGGAACTGCCTCACCGTCCACCTCCGGCAATAGTCAAATCCAATATGCGCGAAAACTAACACCGGCCGTCGCCTGGCGCAAGGTGCGGAGCGTCATGCAACGAGTGTGGTAAATTCGGAGCCTTGCGAGGTTCCTATGGCCAAAAAGCTGCGTCTCTTCGTGATCCCTGTCCTCGGCGTGATGTTCTCTGGCCTGAATTGTTTTGCCCAAGTACCCACGCCGCCTAAGACCGCGGAAGGCAATTTCGTCGTCAAGAATTTCAAATTTCGTTCGGGAGAGACGCTTCCGGAATTGCGGCTCCATTACACCACGCTCGGCAAACCTGTGCGCAACGCGGAGGGACGCGTCACAAACGCCGTCTTGATACTTCACGGAACCGGCGGCTCGGGCCAGCAATTTCTCCAGCCGCAATTCGCGGGCGAGTTGTTTGGGCCTGGGCAACTCCTCGATGCCACGCGCTACTTCAGCGTGCTTCCCGATGGCATCGGCCACGGGAAATCTTCGAAGCCCAGCGACGGCTTGCACGCCCATTTTCCCCAGTACGACTACGACGACATGGTCGCCGCGCATCACCAGCTTCTCAGCGAAGGCCTCGGCGTGAACCACTTGCGCCTCATTCTCGGCACATCGATGGGCTGCATGCATTCCTTCGTTTGGGGAGAAACGTATCCCGATTTCATGGATGCGCTGATGCCGCTGGCTTGCCAGCCCGTGCAGATTGCCGGGCGCAACCGCATCTGGCGCAAGATGGTGATGGACGCGATTCGTACCGATCCCGAATGGAAGGGCGGGGAATACTCGGCGGAGCCGCAGCAGGCGTTGCGCACCGTGCTGGACTTTCTTCTGATTGCAGGAAGCGCGCCGCTCTATATGCAGAAAACGCTGCCCACGCGGGACGCCGCGGACAAATATCTGGATGATTATTTCAAGGCGCGCCTTGCGGGGCTGGACGCCAACGATTTCCTGTACCAGGTGAATGCTTCCCGCAATTACGATCCGTTGCCGCAGCTCGAGAAAATCACCGCGCAAGTCATGTACATCAATTCCGCGGACGACTTCATTAACCCGCCAGAGTTGGGCATCGCCGACCGAGAAATCAAAAGAGTGAAAAACGGGCGTTTCGTACTCATCCCCATTAGTGACGAGACACGCGGCCACGGCACGCATACAAAGGCCGTCGTGTGGAAGCAATACCTGGCGGAGTTATTGGGAAAATCAGCGCAGTAAGCAGTTCGAGGCGGCGCGTGGGCTAGGTCGTCGCTTGGCTGGCGCGGATTTCCTGCCAGCGACGCGGGCGCTTGTTGGCTTGCAAGACTTTTTTGCGCAGACGAATCGATTTCGGTGTGATCTCCACGAATTCGTCGTCCGCAATAAACTCGATAGCCTGCTCCAGGCTCAGCTCGCGGTGCGGAATCAGGCGGATGGCTTCGTCCGCGCTGGATGAACGCATGTTGGTCTGCTTTTTTTCCTTGGTGACGTTGACATCCATATCCTGCTCGCGCGAATTTTCGCCCACGATCATGCCTTCGTAGACCTCGATCGTCGGCCCGATGAACAGCTCGCCGCGCTCCTGGATGTTCCACAGCGCAAATGCCGTCGATGGCCCGCTGCGGTCCGCCACCAAGGCGCCGGTAGGGCGCAGCGCCATCTCTCCGCCGTATTCCATCCAGCCTTCGAAAATCGAATGAATCAGCGCCGTACCGCGCGTGTCCGTCAGCAACTGGCTGCGCAGCCCGATCAATCCGCGCGAAGGGATTTTGAAGTCCAATCGCACGCGCCCCGAGCCATGATTGCTCATCTTGAGCATCTCGCCTCGCCGGCTGCCGATCGTTTCCATGATGATGCCTATAAAATTCTCAGGCACATCGATCACTAGCCGCTCCAACGGCTCCAGTTTCTTGCCGTTTTCCGTGCGTGTGACGATTTCCGGCTTGCCCACCATCAGTTCGAATCCTTCGCGCCGCATCGTTTCAATCAGGATCGCCAGCTGCAGTTCGCCGCGCCCCAGCACGCGAAACGATTCCGGCGTGTCCGTGTCTTCCACGCGGATGGATACGTTGGTCAGAAGTTCTTTCTGGAGGCGGTCGCGCAAGTCGCGCGAGGTGAGGTAACTTCCTTCCTTGCCGGAAAGGGGGCTGCTGTTCACCGTGAAAATCATTGCCAGAGTCGGCTCGTCAATCAGCAGCGGCTCCAGCGGCATCGGGTTAGCCAGATCGGTGATGCTTTCCCCGATGTTGATGCCCTCGACGCCGGCAATCGCCACGAGATCGCCCGCGGGCACGGCTTCCGCTTCATCGCGCTCCAGGCCGCGAAACGTGTACAACTTCGTGATGCGTGTCGGCGTCAGCCTGCCGTCGAGCTTGACGATGCCCACGTCGGCGCCGCGCTTCAGCGTGCCGTTGAAAACGCGGCCGATCGCGATGCGCCCCAGGAATTCGCTATAGTCCAGATTCATCACCTGAATCTGCAGCACCCCTTCGGGATCGCCCGGCGGCTCAGGAATGTGTTTCACGATCGCCTCAAAGAGCGGCAGCAAGTCTTTGGAATTGCCGTCCGGCGAATTCATAGCGTAACCATCGCGCGCGTTGGTGTAAATCACCGGGAAATCGAGTTGGTCTTCCGTCGCGTCAAGATCGATAAAGAGGTCGTAAATCTCATCGAGGACTTCCTTCGGCCGCGCATCCGTTCGGTCGATCTTGTTCAGCACGATCACCGGAGGCAGCTTCGCCGCCAGCGCCTTCTGCAGCACGTAGCGCGTTTGCGGCAGCGGCCCTTCGCTGGCGTCCACCAGCACCACGACGCCGTCCACCATGCGCAGCGCGCGTTCCACTTCCCCGCCGAAGTCGCTGTGGCCCGGCGTATCTACGATGTTGATCTTGGTATTGTGGAAAAAAAGCGCTGTATTCTTCGCAAGAATGGTAATGCCGCGCTCGCGTTCCAGGTCGTTCGAATCCATCACACGCTCGACGAGCGCCTCGTTGGCGCGGAAAATCCCGCTTTGCCGCAGCATTGCGTCGACCAGCGTGGTCTTGCCGTGGTCCACGTGCGCGATGATGGCGATGTTGCGAATCTCTTGACTCATAGTTTCTGCTTCTTATGACCCCAATCCGGGTCAAGTCCTCTAAAGACAAAAATAGCTGCTGAAACAACCAGCAGCCCGGATCAGTCTCCCCCAGTTCTCAGGTGCGGTCGAGCAACCTTTAGTTTATCAGACTCGCACCCATGCGACCAGAAAAGTAGAACAGGCATTCCTGCCCGTCCTCTTAGCTTTTAGCTTTTCATCGAAAAGGACAGACAGGAATGTCTGTCCTACCCGCTATTCCACGCGCAGCGCGATGATCGGATCGACGCGCGACGCGCGCCGCGCCGGCACGTAGCACGCCACGAGCGTAGCCACGCCAAGCACCACGGCCACACCCACAAACGTGAGCGGATCCGTCGGCCCCACTTCAAAGAGCAGCCTTTGCAGCAGCCGAGTGAGCGCCAACGCCCCGACGAGTCCGAGCGCAACTCCAAAGAGCGCCAGCGCCATGCCCTGACCGAGCACCATGCGCAGGATTTCTCCCGGCCGCGCGCCGATAGCCATGCGTACGCCGATCTCATGCCTTCGCTGACCCACGGCCAGTGCCATCACCCCGCCGATTCCCGTCGCCGCAATCGTCAACGCCAATAACGCGAAAAGACTCAGCAAATTCGCCGTCAACCGCGGCGCCGCTACCGACTCGGCGCGCACTTGCTCGAGCGATTGCACGCGCGCCGCAGGCTGGTTGGGGTCCACCGCGTACAGCAATTCGATAATCCCACGCGCAACGCTCATCGGTTCGGCTTCGGTCTTGACCACGAGCACCGCGTCCATCAATGGGTTCTGCGCCATCGACACGTAGATTTCGTCTGCCGCATCTTTATCCAATCCGTACTGCTTGATGTCTCCCACAACGCCGACGATCTGCGTCCAAGTCTGCCCGTTGTCCGCCGAGAATCGTTTCCCGACGGGATCCTGCATGCCCCAGAAGTGCCGTGCCGCCGTGCGATTCACAACCGCCACATCGGGAACGCCGGGACGGTCGGCGCGCGTAAATCTGCGTCCCTGCAAGACTGGGATATGAAGGGTGTCGAAGTAGCTTTCGCTAACCACCCGGAAGTCCGCGACGGGAAGCTTTTGCCCGGGCACGGGGGTCTGCCCCTCTAGTTGGAAATCGCCCGTCATGCGCATGGTGCCGTTCAAAGGGATCATCATCGAAGCGGCAGCGGACTTCACTCCGCTCTGCGTCTGGATTTTGTCGAGGAACGATTCAAAGAAAGCGCGCTGCTTGTCGCCCGTATTGTACTTGGTGAAATCCAGGCCAATCTGCATGGTCAACACGTTTTCCGGCTGGAATCCCGGATCTACGTGCTGGAGTTTCTGGAAACTTCGCAGCATCAATCCCGCGCCAATGAGAAGCAGAAACGAGACCGCTACCTGGGCAACGATCAGCAGGCTGCGCAGCCTCCGCCGGCCTACTCCGATCGTCGATTGCACGCCGCCTTCTTTCAGCCCGTCCACGACCGTATCGCGTGCCGCCAGCGCTGGCGCCGTTCCGGAAAGAACGCTCGTCAGCACCGCTACCGCCAACGTGAAGAGCAGCACGGTGCCGTCCATGTAAATTTCCCGCGCCCGCGGCGTGAACCGCGCGGCAAAACTAATCAGCAGGTTCAATCCACCCCAGGAAACCAGCAGGCCCAGCCCGCCGCCAATCAACGCCAGCAAGAAACTCTCCGTCAGCAATTGGCGGAACATCCGCACGCGTCCCGCGCCCAGGGCCGCGCGGACCGCCAGCTCCCTCTCCCGGCGTACCATGCGCGCGAGGTTCAGGTTCGCCACGTTGGCGCACGCAATCAACAGCACGAATCCCGCCGCGCCTAGCAGCACCAGCATCGTCGGGCGCGCGTTGTGTGTGAGCTCCTCTTCCAGAGCCGACGTCCGGATCGAATAGTCCAAGGTTGGCAGGTAAACATTGGGGTAGGCTTTCTGCAAATTGGACGCGACGCCGTTCAAATCCGCCCGCGCCTGGCTCACGGTAATTCCCGGCTTCATGCGGCCGAACACCCGCATCATGCGCGATTGCCGGTTGGCGATGAACGCGGGACGCGAACGGAACGGACACGCCGTCGTCGGCATGTACACATCGTTCTCGTCGGGATACTGGGGCACCGGCGGCAGAATGCCGATGACCGTATGCAACTTATCGTTCATCGTGAACGTCTTGTTCACCACCGTGTGGTCGCCGCCAAAGCTGCGGATCCAGTATTCGTAACTGAGCATCAGCACTGCAGGGGCGCCCCGTTGTTCATCGTCCGGACGGAAACTCCGGCCGAACAGCGGTTTCAATCCAAAAATATCGAAATAATTCCAGGAAACCACGCCGGTTTCCACGCGCTCCGGTTCGCCTCGCCCCAGCAATATGAAATTCATGTTGTGGTATTCGACCAGGCCGTCGAGGGAATGACTTTGCGCTCTGTAGTCGTTGGTTTCTGCCACGGAGAAGGGTTGACCCAGCATTCCCGCCCGCGGCGCTTGCTGTTGCAGCGTGACCAGGCGGTCACCATGTGCGTAGGGCAACGGTTTCAGCAGGACCGCATTGACAACGCTGAAAATCGCCGAATTGGCGCCGATTCCCAGGCCCAGCGTGAGGACAGCCGCCAGCGTGAACCCCGGATTCTTGCGCATCATACGCAACGCGAAACTCGCATCCTGCGCAAACATCGCAACATGCTCGCCGGGAGCGGTCTTGAAAATCCCTACAATGGTTTCCCACCACAGCCGCAAGACGCCGGCAATTCCGCCACGGCGTCCTGCTTCCTGATGTTGTTCCTGGAAAACCGTTTCCATCTCCGGCCCGAAATCGCCGCGAAAATCAAAGGGGAGTACTCGCAACAGTGCTCGATAAAAGCGCAATGCTCTTGAATCCGCTGATGTCATGATGTCCTCCCGCGGCGCCACCACAACGCCACGCTTCGGACCTCTCGTTGTATCCGATGCCGGTGTGCCCGGCTTCGGGAATCTCGTTATGCCGTACGCGTTTTCTTCAGCAAATTCCTCGCGCGAGCGATGGAAAGCACTTCGTCCATGCGCTCGGCCTCCGCCGCGGCCACTTCCCGGCCCTTTTCTGTCATCCGGTAATAGCGCCGGCGCTCGTCATCATCCACTTCCGCGGGCCGGGAGCGACGCTCCACGATCAGTCCGTCGGCAAGCAGCCGTTTGATAATTCCATAGAGCGTTCCCGTGCTCAGCTTCACTTTCCCGCTGGTGCGCAACTCCACTTCCTTCAATATCGCGTAGCCGTGCAGATCGTCTCCGGCCAATGCCAGCAGCACGTGAAACATCGCCGGCGTCAGCGGCCCGATCGGTTCGTCATGGTGTTGTGCAGGACTCAAGTGTCGGCTCCCAAGCAGCAGTATTCTGTCGCCATACGCTATATCGTGTCACGCCATAGTGTCAAGAGAAAAATGCGTCGGCTTCCCGCGGCCCTCGATTGCTACTTCTTTCGGTTGTAGGTGAAGTCGTACTCCACGAACCACGTCTTTCCGTCGTCGTTCGAACCGCGGCTGAATTGACGGACCGTGTCGGGACTCAACTTGATGAACTGGAGGCGCCGCTTCAGCTTTTTTCCGTCGGGTTGCGGGATTTCATCGGTCCAGTAATCCATCACGCCGTCCTTCAATCCGCCGTAGAAGAAAATATTCCCTCCGGCGTTGTCCACCCAGTATTGTTCCCACCGCTTAAGCGCCGCGTTGTAGATGTTGTAGCTCTTGCCGGAGTATCCGACATTTCCTCCGCTGGTCCAGTTCTCCTGAATCACGCAATCCCCGAGAATCAGCTCGATTTTGCTGTCTCCCGCCGGGGTCTCTCCCTGCGTGGTGACCACACGCCATTCGCCCAGCCAAAAATCAAACTGGCGATTCTCAGTCGTATTGGCACAAGGTTTTTGGTTGCGCGTCACCTCTTCGAGAATCTTTGCGAAGCGCGCATCAGACTTCAAATCCGCCAGATCGGGGTCGGCCGACAATTGATCCGGCTGGCTGAGTCCATTTTGTGCTGCCTTTTCCAGGTGCTCGAAGGCCTTATCCTTGATCTTTCTTCGACACGAAGACGACCGCAATTCCGTACTCCGCAAATTGCGGGGGCAATCCCAGCGCCCGGCCTTTTTCAAACGCCTCGATGGCTTTGTCGTTTTCTCCAATCTTGTTCAACGAAACCCCCAGCCGGCACCATGCTCGCGGATTCGGCGCCGCCTGCACGATCTGCGCGTATAGCTTTGCGGACTTCGCCCAGTCCTTCCCGTCATAAGCTGTTGCTGCGTTGCTCGCTGTTTGAGAAACTGCTGAAGTTGGTTGCTGTTGCCGAGCCCCCGCGCTCGCGCGCGCCCCAAGAAACAACAGCGCGATTCCGATCCGCCATGCGCTGGAACGATTCATCTTCCACCCCTTTTTGAACTGGACTCCCCCCGGGCTGTCGGACTTAGACGTTCGGCTCCATAGCAATGCTTCCGGGATCCATCGAAACCTTCCAATAATCCATATAAAGTTCATCTAAATTTAGACGATTTGACTACACAGCGACACACATCTGCCCGCTGCCCGAGCTATGCCTCGCATTGTCAGGAACTTATTCCATTCTCTGGTGGAACTATCGTCGATATTCTTCGTAACTACGGAAAACAGTTGCGCAGTTTTCGCGTCTATATAGGGCAAGGGTGGGCGTCTATGTCGCCGGAAGTGATCTCCATGCAAGAGCCGGCTGAGCCAGCGGCTTCGGACCGGTTAGCCCTTTCGTCCGGTCGTTATATCCATTTCGGGCCGTTCCAGATTGATCAGCAGCGGCAGGAAGTGACGCGGAATGGCTCCCGGTTGAAGCTGCAGGGCAAGGTCTATCAGGTCCTTCTCACCCTGCTCGAGAAACCCGGTGAAGTCGTCACCCGTGAAGAATTGCGCGTCCGGCTGTGGCCTGCGGACACGCACGTCAATTACGACGCCAACGTCAACACCACCGTCAATAAATTGCGCCAAGCTCTCGGCGACTCCTCCGATAAGCCGCTCTATATTGAGACCATCCCGCGCAAAGGATATTGCCTGCTCGTCCTTCCGGAGGTCTCCGACAAGTCCACTACATCTCTTTTCTTGCACACGGATGCATCCGTCGACACGGCAAGAAGTGCGCCACGAACAGCGAACACCATTGAGTTTTCGAAGTCGGACTTCTGGATTATCGCCGGAGTGATTGGCTTGATCCTCGCTGGGATGCTGCTCGGCGCGGGAATCACGCGGCTCTGGATCAATCACGCAGCTCCGATCGCCCCTTATCGTCTGTCCATTCTCCTGTCGTTCTTAGCCGCCAGATTCTTCCTTTAATACTTGCCGGGTAGTGTCCGCACGAAAATCAGTCCGCGCGTCCGCCCCACATCCAGCATGAAACCTGTCACGCGATGTTCTGCGTTGCGCTGGAAATGAATTGCAATCCCTGTGTCGCCGAATTGGAATGCGTCCGTCCCTGTTGCGCGGAGATAATCCTGCGGGCTGTTTCCAAGACTGCCGAATGCCCCGGATGGCAGCCCTATCGCCAGTTTCAACTTGCCTTCGGCTGTTTCGAGCCGATAGGACACCCGCAGCTCATCGCTAGAATAATCACCCCGGTACTCGCGAACTTGCTCCTCTGCGAGTCGAATTTCTACTTTTTGCCGTTCGTCCTCCTCGGATTCTTTTTTCTTTTCTTCCTTCGGCCTCATCACGCCGGCCAAATAAATGTCCGCAACCCGTTGCGCGCGATTCGACGGGCGCGCGTTTCCCAGGTTGCACAGGCACGCCACCGAAAAGTGCTGCTCCGGAAAACGCAGCAATTCCGCCCGGTATCCGCCCCACGACCCGCCATGGCTCACGGTCCGCAATCCACGGTAGTCCGCGATGCGCAAACCCTTGGCGTAATCCAGCACCTTGCCGTCGTTCAGCTTGCCTTGTTCTTGGATCTCCGAGAGAAACTCTTTCCCCCCAATTTGCCCGCTGTAGAAATTCTCATCCCACTTGAGCAAATCTTCGACCGACGTATGCACCGCGCCATCGCCAGTCTGCTCGAAGTAGGAAACATTCAGGCGGTAACCTCCGCCTTTCTCCTTTGCATCGTAGGCCATCGCGCGGTTCGCAATCAGCGAAGTATGGTCGTCGCGATACTGCGTGTGAGTCATCTCCAGCGGCACAAAGATATTCTCCGCCGCAAATTCCCGCAGCGTTTTCCCGCTCACGCGCTTCACGATCACCGACAGCAGAAAAAAGCCCGTGTTGCTGTAGAGCCAGTCGCTTCCCGGCGCAAAATTCAGCGCCTTCTGGCGGAAGACCATTTGCAACGCATCTTCGTCGATCGTCACGCTATCCGTATTGATTCCCGCCAGCTCCATTAACGTCAGGTAGTCGCGCAGTCCGCTGGTGTGGTTCAGCAGATGCAGAATCGTGATTTTCTGCCCGTAATCCGGAAGCTCCGGAATGTATTTACGAACGTCGTCGTTAACGGAAAGCTTTCCCTGTTTCTCCAGCAGCAGAATGCTCGCCGCAGAAAACTGTTTCGACGTCGAACCAATGTCGAACACGCTCTGCGGTGTGATCGGCACGCTCTCTTCAAGATTCGCCAGCCCGTATCCTTTCGAATAGATGGTCTTTCCGTCTCGATACACGCCCAGCGCGCATCCCGGCGATCCCCGTTTCGTCAGGTCGGCGAAAACCTCGTCCACCGCCGCGGTCTTTTTTTCGTCGGCGCTACCCCCGTTGGCCGCGCGCAACCCGCCAAACGCCAGCACGCTCACTAGAACTCCGCTGAACACCTTGCTCCAAATCGCCATACGATTTGCTCCCTCGCTCAAATTCCGCCGCGAGTGTATACACTCCGCCGCTGTCCCTCAAGAAATTCTCGTGTAGACTCCATTCCTCGCCATGCTCACCGCCATCACGCGCGCCGTCAGTCCCGCCATTGTCCATTGCGAAATCTCCTTCATCGATCGCAAGCCTATCGACCTCGCAATCGCGCAAGACCAGCACCACGCCTACGAAACGCTCCTCGCAAACTTGGGCGCCCGCGTCCTCTCTCTTCCCGCTGAGCCCGCGCTTCCGGATTCCATGTTCGTCGAAGACCCCGCCATTGTCCTCGACGAGCTGGCCGTCATCCTCCCGTTAGGCACCGCTTCGCGCCGCCCCGAAGCGGCCTCTCTCGCCAAGGCCCTTTCTGCCTTTCGAAAGCTCGCCTACGTCACGCTCCCCGGCACCCTCGAAGGTGGCGACGTCCTCCGCATCGGCCGCAAACTTTTTGCCGGCCTCACCCGGCGCAGCAACGCCGAAGGCCTTCGCCAGCTCCCCGCCATCCTCGCTCCGCACAAGTACGAAGTCATCGCCGTCCCCGTAACCGGCTGCCTGCACCTCAAGTCCGCCGTCACCCACATCGGTGGCAACACGCTGCTCGCCAATCGCGCCTGGTTTGACACCGTCCCGTTTGCCGCCTACGACTGGATCGACGTCGATCCCGCCGAGCCCCACGCCGCTAATGCACTCGCCTTCGGCGGCACCATCATTTTCCCCGCTTCCTTCCCGCGCACACATGCCCGTCTCGAAGCTCAAGGCTTCCACGTCACACCCATCGACATTTCCGAACTCCAAAAGGCCGAATCCGGCCTCACCTGCTCCAGCTTGCTTTTTGAACATCTTCCGATTTAGGAGTGGAATTCCGGCGTCGCCTTTTCGGCCCCATAACTCTTCCAGCACTCCATTTCCTTTCGCAATTTCTTCTCTTCCCACCTCTTCGCTCCTGTGCTACGCTTTTCTTGATATGTTGTCCATCGCCACGAAGCGAATTACGCCCAAGTCGTCCATGTCGACTACCTCGACTACGACTAAGACGACTATTTCCGCTTCGGGCGCGTGGAGAAACAGCTAGCGAACTAGCAAAAAGTTTCCAAACCCACCGCCGGAAGCGAACCTGGCGGTGGGTTTCTTCTTTTCAGCCCCCTCCAGAGACGCTCCAGCGGAAAGTTGACAGCTTAGCGGTCACGCTTAACAAGGAGCGCAGGTCATGAGCCTCGAAAATGTGCACGAAGAAGTACCCGCGGAACGCAGCCCCGCCGCGTTGAACGAAAGCGGCGTACGCGCCGGCGGGGTCAGCTCGCAGCCGCTGAACGTCGTCGCCTTTAAATTTGGCGGAAGCTCACTTCTCGGCGCGGAGCGCATGCTCCACGCCGCGAGTCTCGTCCGCACCGCCGCGGCCGTCTCAAACGTCACCGTCATCGTCTCCGCCATGAAGGGCGTCACCGATCATCTTCTTTCCATCGCCCGCGCTCTCGCCGATGGAAAACTCGTCCACGCCCGCCGCGAAGTCGAAGATCTCCTGGCGCTCCACCTCGATGTCCTGCGCGATTTGCATCTCGAAGAAGACGATGATCTCCGCATCCGCCGCGAACTCAAGCTTCTTGGCGCCGATCTGCTTCACGAAGTTCCGGCCGAGGGCCGCCTCGCCGCCAGCGCCGAGCTATTCGATCGCCTCGCTTCCTTTGGAGAACGCCTCAGCGCGCGCCTCTTTGCCGCCGCGCTCGAAAAATCGGGAATCGCCGCCGTGCCTGTCGCGTCTTCGGATTTTGTCGTCACCTGCGAAAATTTCCGCGACGCCCAGCCGCATCTCGAGCAAACCCGGCAACGCGGCCGCGCCGTTCTTCTCCCGCTGCTTGAAGACGGCATCGTCCCTGTTGTCACCGGCTTCATCGGCGCCACGCCCGACGGCCGCATCACCACCCTCGGCCGCAACAGCTCCGATTTTTCCGGAGCCATCATCGCCCACGTCGTGGACGCCGAAGAACTCGTCATCTGGACCGACGTGGACGGCATCTACACCGCCAATCCTAACGAATCCGCCGAAGCGCGGCTCCTGCACGAGCTGAGTTACGACGAAGCCCACGCCCTTGCCGCTGGCGGCGCGAAAGTGCTTCATGCGAAGGTTTTGCCGCTCGCCGCCGAAACCGAAATGGTCGTTTGGGTTCGCAACACGTTCAATCCGCAAGCCCGCGGCACTCGCATCGGTCCCGTCCAACAGGAGGAATTGGCATGAGCGCGCACTCGCCGCTATCAAATCTCGCCGTCCCGGTCCGGAGCGATGGAAAAAAGATTCGCGCCGGCGTCCTCGGTGCTACCGGCATGGTCGGCCAGCGCCTCGTTCATCTTCTCGCGGATCATCCCTGGTTTGAGCTCACCGAAGTCGCCGCCTCCGAGCGTTCCTCCGGCAAAACGTACGCCGAAGCCGTTCACTGGCATCTCGAAACTCCGGTTCCCGCAGCCGCGTGCGATCTCGTCGTGAAAGGTCTCGATCCCTCGCTCGATTGCGACTTCGTTTTTGCCGCCCTCGATTCTTCCGTCGCCGGCCCTGCCGAAGAGGATTTCGCCCGCGCCGGCTATCCCGTCGTCAGCAATTCGCGCAATCACCGTATGGACCCTGACGTTCCGCTGCTGATTCCCGAAGTCAACGCCGCGCATCTCGACGCCATTCCGCTGCAGCAGAAGAATCGCGGCTACGACACCGGCTTCATCGTCACCAACCCGAACTGTTCGACTGCAGGCCTCGTCCTTGTCCTCAAGCCGCTAGCCGATGCCTTTGGCCTCGAGAAAATCTTCGTCGTCACGCTCCAGGCCATTTCCGGCGCAGGCTATCCCGGCGTTGCCGCCATGGACATCCAGGGCAACGTCGTCCCGTTCATCAGCGGCGAAGAAGAAAAGATGGAAGCCGAGCCGCAGAAACTGCTCGGCAAATGGGACGGCTCGCGCTTCGTGGATGCCGGCCTCGGCCTCAGCGCTCATTGCAATCGCGTGCCGGTCGTGGACGGCCACCTCGAATGCGTCTCCATCGGACTGAAAAAAATCGCCTCGCTCGGCGAAGTCCGCGAAGCCCTGCGCACGTTCGAAGTCGACAGCGAGATGGCCTCGCTCCCCACCGCGGTGCGAAATCCCATCGTCGTCCTCGAGGAAGAAAATCGCCCCCAGCCCCGGCGCGACCTCCACGCCGGAAACGGCATGGCCGCCGTCGTCGGCCGCGTTCGCGAATGTCCCCTCCTCGACGTCAAGCTGACCCTGCTCTCCCACAACCTCGTCCGCGGCGCCGCCGGCGCCGCCTTGCTCAACGCCGAGCTCCTCGCCGCCCGCGGCTTCCTCACCCGCCGCGTCGCCCCGAGTGACTCCCAACTCGCCGAACCCGTCTCCCGATAAGACGTAACCAACAGTGGTAATGCGACTACGCGTCCACTGAGAGTGACCGCATCCGCAATCACCGTGGTGCGGTACAACCCTGGACGCAGGCCCGACCTGCTGCACGTGCAGCGGCTAGGCACGCCGGATCGCCGTGACAGGACTTCACCGTGTTCGTATAGGTCTGCCAGCACGCATTCGCACATCCGGGCGGCCCCTGCGCCGCAAGCAACGATGCGAACAAAATCAGGGCCGCTGAAGCAACGAGCGTTACAAACCGCATTTTTAGTCTGTCCATAATCTAAAGACCTCCTTAAAGATTGCTAGCATCCATTGTGGACGCTAGGTGAACAGACCCTGGGCCGCATGCGATGAGACAAGATTAAAAGCAAGCCCCTCTGCAGCTAACACTGACACACTGCAATGTGCTTTGGTCGAAATGACATCCTCCCGGAGGCACAAGTCTTCTGAGTTCCACCGGGTGACAGCTGCATGTATGTGACCTCCCAAAAGCCGGGGCGATGCTGGCCGGGAAGGCTGCAAGGAACGCCACGAGCAGAAGCACTTTCGGTATTCGCCTTAGCATTTCTTTTTCTCCTTCCTTTTTATGATCTATGTCTTACTTACAGCCTTTGGCGGACGTTTGGGACAGCTCCGACCCGCAGCCGGTTGGGTTGGCGCCAACCTGACTTCGGAGAGGAGAAGCCGTCTCCTGCCGTTCGCCAAAATATGCAAACATCGTGTTCCAGCCTGCCTGGTCCATGCGTCCAGCCCACACCTTCTCCACTCGACCCTCCGCTCCCACCAACAGAGTATTGGGGACCCGCGCTAGCCCGAGTTGGACGTAGGTTCCGTAGGGCGGCTCAGCCAGCGTATTTGACAGAGGGATGCTGTGCTCGGCACGCACTCCGTGTACGCGCCAGGTTTTCTTCCCACGCTTGGCGGGAATCACGCTCTGCGCTCCGAGACGTTTGCGAATGTAGGTGTGATTGCGCTCGCTGTCGAACTCCGCGTCCGCCAGCACCAGCCCGATGCGGGTTTGCTTGGAAG
>QHYE01000062.1 GCA_003224055.1 Acidobacteriota bacterium
GATGCGAATCACCGTCCAAGGATAGCCGCCCGAAGCCAGCATAACGTTCATCAGAAAGCGCGCCATGCGGCCGTTCCCATCCGAGTACGGGTGGATATAGCCGAAAAGCCAGTGTCCCAACACCGCGCGCACGGAAGGCTCGGGTTCTTTTTCCAGAAGGTCGAAGAACGCCGGCATGGCGTCGCGCACGGCCTCCCACCTGGGTGGAACGTAGCGCGACCCGCGCAGAAACACGGGTGTGTTCCTGTATCCGGCCAATGATCCCGCTTCGAGCAAGCCGGCTGTGACGGAGGGTTGGAACAATTCGCGATACCAGTCGTTGTGCACAGCACGCACGAGCGCCGTGGCGTTCTCACCTGCTATCACCTTCTCTACTCCTGTTCTCACGAGCTGGAACGCTTGCCAATACCCCCGCGCCGCGAGGGCGTCGCGATTTCTACGATCACCAGCGTCATGCTCGGGGTCCCAACCGCCCTGTCGCACTCTCTCAACCAGGGCGGGCGTGACGGAGTAGCCTTCAATGGACAACGAGTGGTAGGCATCGGTCCGATAGATTTCGTTAACGAAGTGAAGATACGCTTCCGTATCTGCCGGAAGTCCTGGCGCTTTGGGAAACGCCGCGAGGACCTTGCCACGCATCGATTCCCAAAGTATCTCAATGCGACCCACAATCGGAGCGGCGGGACGGCCCAGCCTGGCGAATATATGTCTGGCTTCAAATGGACTGCTCTCTCGCACATCGTATCCGGCGCCCTTCATCGCGCGGAGAATCTCGTCCGCCAGGTCGGCGCGGCCGGTTTGACGGAAGGCTTTGGCAAGATAACCGGCTTTCGCGGAATGGCCGCCGTTCAGGAGAAACCGAAGCACGTCCGAGGCGTCAGCAAGGCTCGCCATCACCACTTGCGTCTCGACGGGATACTGCAGAAAAAATGATTCCGGCACGCGTACCAGCGCTGCTGCCGGCGAAAACAGACGCAATCCGTCCCTCACCATGAGAGCCGCGGCCGCCGGCATCTCCGCAACTTTCAGATCGTAAAGCGTTGTGCCGAACAGAAGGTTGATATCGTTATTCGTCGCTTTCGGACTGTGCACAACCAATTGATCCGGGATCACCGTTCTCTCGCCGTGCAAAAAAAGGGACTGCTCCGGCGACAGGTGCCATTGTTCGCCAAAGCGTTCGTCGCAGTAGCGTGCGCAGAATTCCCAGAAGGACGCATGCCACGGCGTGCTTTCGCCGGGCTCTGAGTCGGGGCTTGAAGAGATCAGCCAACCCTTCATGACTTCTTGCAAGAAGCCGTTCTCCACCAGGCGCTCACGGTGAACGCGGCTCAAGTCGTCGGAGCGGAACACACGCCGGTTGCCTTGCTGGAGCGTTTCGAGGACGTCGAGAGATTCAGCCAGTTTTTCGTTTGGCGATGGCATGAAGCCTCCCTTGCGGGTCATTACAAGATTATTGTGGCGGGTAAATACAAGTATATGGTGCTGCATGACTGCAAGTCAATCGTGCCGTATGAATACAAGTATATTATGCTGTATAGCTACAAGTCAATTGTGCTGTGCAAATGCAAGTATATAATGCTGCTTTGAAGCTAAGTGGTTTATTTTCAATTGGTTACTAACGATACTTCCTACGATCTATGATCTATATCTCTCGATTTTCTGATCCGTCCGCTGTAGTCAGACTTAGCCGATGAGATCGCGGAGAAAAGCGGCAGCAGAGCTGCCGCACTCCAGAAAAACGCAGCGGCCACGCCGGCGCAGCGCACGCCCACCTGAAAATAGTGGGTAAGTGGGTCAGTTTCTCCATGGCAGCTTCCTCAGTCTTTGGTCTCTACTATCATTTTCTCGTTCGCGGCGCCGACCATGTCTCAGCACAACCCCCCGGTCCGACCAGCACCGCCTTCGTCGTCACCGCTTATCTGTTGTTCCTCACCGAAGCCCTCGGAGCCGTACTCGGCCTCTATTTCCTCCGTGAGAAGGCAGCAAGCGGTCCAGTCTGAGCCGGGGGGCCATTCTTCGCTTCGCCTTGCCTCCACCGGAACCGTTCATCCCGCCTCCGTAGCCGTCCAATCCTCAATTCCGACTATTCCCTGCATAATATTTAACCAGTTGATACTTCCATGCTATCTTTTCCCCATGTTTGCTTGCACTGAGCCCCGAAGTGCCAATCAAAACCTTAGCCTGCAATTCACCTTGGGCCCTGTCCCTCTAACCCCTTTGTTTGCCACTCATAGGAGCAGCACGCAAGCCACTGAAAACCCAAATACTTTAAGTCCTTTCCTTGCCACTCATACAGACTTGTCACCTGTAAGTCCTCTATTTGCCACTCATACGAAAACCGTCGGGGTGTATACCAACAATTCCTATTCTGGAACCTCCTCCTCGTCGTTCCCGAAAAGCGCCGGTCTTTCTTTTCATGTACTTACAAATTGCCACCTTTTCGTTACAGAGAAACAACTTCTTCATTTTCATGCGCTTATGAATTGCTATTCTCGCAACTCCTTTCTTTTGATATTTCATGCATCGCATGGGGGGGTGTGAGGGGCACCAGTCACGAATCACCAGTCACCTCTTTGCCCCACCAGTTACCTGTCCCGAGGACGTGCATCCTCCGTACTATTGGAGCCAACCTTTCTCTCCAACAAACTGCCCACGGGTCACCGTTCCTTCTTTCATTTGCACGGGAGGGTGTGATGGGTAAATTTTCTCGCAGTTGGGAGCTCGTGAAGCAAAGCTTCGCGATTCTCCGTTCCGATAAGCAATTGATGCTGTTCCCGGTTTTGTCAGCTATCGCTTGTTTGATCGTCACGGCGATTATCGCCACCGGCGGCGCAGTGCTCATGTTGCCGGCGATGACTTCCGCCGCGGCGGCCGGGGAACGCTTCAATCCAAATCAATCGCCCGTGTTCTTGCTGGGGATGTTTTCCCTGTACGTCGCCAACTACTTCGTGATCGTTTTCTTCAACGTCGCGCTCGTCGGCGTCGCCAATAGCCGTTTGATGGGCGGCACGTGGACATTCCGCGACGGCCTCGAGCTGGCCTGGGCGCGCAAAGGCACCATTTTTCAATGGGCGCTCGTCGCCGCCACTGTCGGCGTCATCCTGCGAACTCTCGAAGAGCGCATGGGCATCGTCGGCCGCATCATCATGCGCATTATCGGCGTCGTCTGGACGCTGGCCTGCTACTTTGTCGTTCCCGTGCTGGCCTTCGAGGACCTCTCGCCGATCCAAGCCGTGAAGCGCTCCTCGAAGCTCTTCCGCGACACCTGGGGCGAAAAGGTCATCGGCGGCTTCAGCCTCGGCCTGGTTTCTCTGGTGCTCATGCTGCCGGGGATTGGTCTGTGGTTCGCCGCGATGGTTCTCGGCGGGATCAAGGGCCTGCTCGTCGGCACGGTCCTGATGATTCTTTATTTCCTCATACTCTCGGTGTTCATGTCCGCGGTGCAGGGCGTCTTCAACGCCGCGCTCTATCGCTATGCCTGTTTCAAGCAGGTGCCCCCGGCCTTCGATCACGACCTGGTCGCCGCCGCCTGGGCCCCGAAGAGCTAAGGAGTTAGGCGTTAACGTTCGATCTTGGAGGGCACTCCGGCTGATTGGCGTGCCCTCCAAGGATTTTTGAATAGGTCCGCTGTAACCTGGCCCGCGCTCGGCGCGTCCTAGGATTCAACCGCGTGTTGGCCGTCCATTTTTTGCTGGGTTCTGGCAAGAGTGGCTGAACGCAACAGGGCAGGCAGCCGCGCGCAAAGCACGAATGCCTGCCTCTGCATTGCGCGGGTAAAGCGCGCGGAAGCTTGTCACCGCATTACACGCTTAGAAATGAAATTTCAAGCTGCCACCCACTGTGCGTGACGGCGCGTACTGGATGGGAATCTCTTCGCTCTCTTTCGCGATTTGATAAATGCTGTTGCCGACGTTGGTGATGTCGAATTCTAGATCCAGGTAGCGCGGCTCGGTTTTCCAGAGCGTCAGTCCGGCCGCGAGGTCGGCAGTAAAATGCTGCGGCAGCCGCGGGCCGTGTTCAATGATTGTGCCGCTGCCGTAGCGCAGCGCGCTTCCCGCCCAGAATCCGCGCCACTGGTTGTGATAAAAAATCTGCGCCGTCCCGGTGTGCGTCTGATCAAACGCAGGAATAATTTTTTCGCGCGCGACCAGCGGTTCGTCGCCGGCGAAGCCTCCGGTGATCGGGCCGTAAAAATAAGTTTTCGCCAGAGCATATTGAAAGCGTCCGGAAATTCCGAAGCGTTCCAATTGTCGCATGTTCGCGACGAGCTCGATTCCTTTCGAGCGGGCGGCGTCGAAATTGATGGGCACAAAAATACGCGAGATTGAGATTTCGTGGTTTTCGAAACTGTTCCGGCCGGTGTGCAAATACGCATTTAGCTCCAGGCTCGCGCGCGGCGCGATTTCCTGCGCCCAACCTACTTCGTAGTAGTGCTGCGTGTATGGGCGCACGTTGCCGACACGCTGGGCCGGATTGATTGCGTTGTGCCCGATAAAACTGGCGAGCAAGGAATATTCAATCGGCGGCGGCGAGAACAACCGATTGTACGCCGCGTGAATCACCGATTTAGTTTTTGTGACGTGATACGCGAGGCCGACGCGCGGGCTGGCTTGTTGGTCCGCGTCAACAAGATCGAAGTGGTCGTAGCGAAGGCCGAGATCGACGGTCAGGTTTCGAATGGGCGAAAAATGGTCTTGCACGTAGAAGCTGGCCTGGCCGCCTTTGCCCCAATCCTGGAACGACGGAAAAACATCCGGGTCGCCGCGGCCGTCGAAGAAAAAACCTTCGCCTTCACGCAGCCGGACGAAGTCGATCCCCGCTTTGAAAAAATGTCCGCGCCAGGAATGCGAGAAATCGCTCTTGATTCCAAGGGTGAACCCCGAGCGCGACGCCGAGGAAAGCGGCGTGTCCGGGTCAGTGGTCGGCAAAACCTGGTCGGAGCTGGTGCGTTCATAGATGGAAGTGTGAAGCAGAGTCTGCGGAGAAAACGTGTGCAGCCAGCCGAGAATCGCGGTGTATTGGCGAAGGTGCCGCTGCGCGTCGCGGCCGACTGCCTGATCATCGGTGATATTGGGCTGCTGAAAAGTCGTGCCAGAGCCCATCAGCAAAAGTTTGATCGAGTCGTTGTTTCCCGCGCGCCAGTCGAATTGCGCCGTGGCGCGCGAGCCTTTGCCAAAATCAAAAAGCTGTTTCGGCTCGGGAGGATCGAGGTAGCGGCCGGACGTAAATCCATCGACGAAGAAATAGTAGCCGAGCCTGCCGGCTTGCCCGCCGTAGTCTGCGTTGAAGTCGTAATTCTCTACTGTTGCTCCTCGAAAATTCACGTCGCCGTGTCCGCCAAGATCGGCGCCGGAGCGCGTGGTGATGTCGAGCACGCCGCCGAAGCGGTTGCCGTATTCAGGAGTGAATCCTCCGGTCATCAAGTCAACGGTTTCGAAAATTTGCGGGCTGACGCCGGGGGAAAATTGCGGCTGTGCGTTATCCAGGAAGGAGACACCGTTGACAAATTCGTGCAAAGAAAATTCGGTTCCGCGCACGGCCAAGAAATTGTCGTGGCTGTCGCTGGCGCCAGGCATCAGATTGTTAACCAAATCGTTGATGCTCTCGATCAGAGGTTCGGGCAGCCGCTCGAGATCCTGGCGCGTAAACGTGTAAGAGCTCCCGGTTTTTTCAGGATCAATGGTCAGGTAGCTGGACTGAACTTCGACTTTTTGCCGCAGTGTTTCTTTCGCTTGCAGTTCGATGTTCAGGGAAATTGCCTGACGCGGGCGCAGCACGAATTCGTAGGTAGCTTTGAAGTAGTTCGCAGCTTCGGCTTGCAGTGTGCAGGCTCCGGCTTCCACGCCTGAAAAACGAAACTTGCCATCGCTGTTCGAGACCGTGGTGAGAGCAGTTCCGCCGTCCCGGTGTTGCAGAGAGACGGATGCATTCGGCACGGGTTGGCCCGCAGCGTTGCGCACTGTGCCTTCGATCGCCGTTTGGGCGTAGGCAACGCCAGAGACGAGGAGGATGAGACAAACGACACGCAAGGAGTAGGAGAGCATGTTTGGGAGAGCCTCCGTGATGACGATCAAGGTCCTGTGCGGGCAGGACGGGCGCGAAAGGCGATAGTCTAGCACAGGCTTGCGCGGCCTCAACGTCTGGGCAGGCTGCGTTCGAACGGCGTGACGCCTCAGGCTGATATGCTTCCATTGGACTGCGAAAACGAGTCCTCGCGAGCATGACTAACAAGAGCAATTCGGACGCTGCGTGGAAGTATCACGAAGCAACGAAACATTCCTACAACAGCATCCGCAGCAACGCTCATTTCATGGACTGGAACAACCAGCCGCTGCCGTTCAAGATTTATCCGACGCTGGAGCCGATGCGCTTGCCGGGCGAAGTGCGCCAGAGCGGGGTGGCAGCGCTTTCGGCAATCGCTGAGAGAGTTTCCGCCCAGACCAACGCAGCTCCGGATCTGGAAGCGGTGGCGCAGATGCTGTACCTTTCCGCGGGCATCACGCGAAGAAGGAAATATTCCGGCGGTGAAATTTATTTTCGGGCGGCCGCCTGTACCGGGGCGCTCTACGAAGTTGAGCTGTATCTAGTTTGCGGCGAGCTGGGCGGCTTGGAGGCCGGCGTTTATCATTTCGGTCCTGCAGAGTTTGGCTTGCGCAAGCTGCGCGCCGGGGATTATCGCGGCGCACTGGTTGCAGCTACGGGTGGTGAAGCGGCCGTCGCGCATACGCCGCTGACGATCATTTGTACTTGCACGTACTGGCGGAATGCATGGAAATATCAGGCGCGCACCTATCGGCATTTCGGCTGGGACAATGGAACGCTGCTCGCCAACCTGCTGGCGGTCGCGACTGCGCTGGGCTTGCCGGCTAAAGTAGTGTGCGGTTTCGCGGACGCACAGGTTAACCGCCTGCTGGATGTAGATACCCAGCGTGAAGTGGCTTTTTCCCTGGTGGCTCTCGGCCACGTCGCAGATCTCCCGCCGCAAGCACCTGCAGAAATGTTGCCGCTTCGACTCGAAACCGTACCGCTCTCGCAGCGCGAGGTGGATTATCCGCTGATGCGGGAGATGCACGCGGCGTCTTCGCTCGATTCGAAAGAAGAAGTGGAGGAGTGGCGCGGCCGCACTCCGGTGACACATTTCCCGCCGCCCGCCGGGCCAATTATTTCGCTCAAGCCTTTGTCCGATGCGGAGATGCCGCGCGACCCGATCGAGCAGGTCATTCAGCGGCGCGGCTCCACTCGAAAGTTTGCGCGGAGCCCGATCACCCTTGCGCAGGTTTCCACCCTACTGGACCGCGCCACGCGCGGCGTGCCCGCGGATTTTCTCGATCCACCAGGAGCGCAGCTCAATGACCTCTACTTGAGTGTTCATGCGGTCGAAGGACTTTCGCCCGGAGCGTACGTCTACCACCGAAGCTGCGGCGGGCTGGAATGCCTGAAGCAGGGAGATTTTCGCGCAGAGGCGGGTTACCTTGGATTGCAGCAGGAGCTGCCCGCAGACGCGGCCGTGGATATGTTTTTTCTTGCAGACTTGCGGCCCATTTTGCAGCGCTTCGGCAATCGCGGCTATCGCACCGTGCAACTCGAAGCCGGCATTCTCGGCGGCAAGCTGTACCTGGCGGCCTATGCCCAACGGCTGGGCGCCACCGGGCTCACCTTCTTCGACGACGATGTGACCCGTTTCTTCTCTCCCCACGCGGAAGGCAAGAGCGCCATTTTCCTGGTAGCAGTCGGCCACAGCGCCAAAAACGAATCCTACGGTCGGACCTGAGGTCCGGGTGGCCAATGTTCCCTAACTCTGCCCATTCCCCGAGATCGAACTAGCAGTCTGCTAGCTGGTCAGTGGCCGATGGAAAGGGGAATAGTGCTCCTTCAAGGGAAGACTGGCGGCGTGGACTAAAAGCGGAAGAGATAGGAGACTTTGACGAAAATCTGGCGGCCATCATTCAAGAAGCGATTGGGAGTGTGGAGGAGGTTGCCGTTCGAATCCTGGCTGAGAGTGGGATCGAGATTCTGCAAGTTGCTGTTGTAACCAAGGTAGACAGCGGTGCCAGGACGGAGAAGATAGGTGAAGAGCAGGTCGGCGTTGAAGTTTTTTGTCGTTTGGAGGGAAGTAAGATTCGGGTTGGCAAGAACTGCCGCATACTGACCGATAAAGCGAAGAGAGAATTCGCGAGTGAACTGGTAGTTCCATTTCGAGCGGATGATGTGATTGTCGAAGATGCCGGGACCCTGATTGGGGCCGCGAAGGCGGGTGAGCAGGTAGGTGTTGTCCACCGTGAGTTTTCCCGTGGGGCGAACGGTAAGAAAGATCTGCGCGTAGCTGGAGTTTGCGAGGAACGGACGGCCAAATAGGGGAGATGCGGAGGCTGCGTCAAAGTTGGTGTCCGTGCCCCAGCCAATCTCGCCGTTCAGGGTAACCTGCTTAAAAAAACCCGACTGGAAGAAGAATCCGGTATGACGGTGAGCGTAGTCGCGGTTGCCCGGGAGCGCGCTGAAGTCAGAAGGACGAAGGCGTTCGTGACCGAGATTACCGAAGAAACCGAGAAAGTTCTGCCGCTGAAAGGAAAATCGGTAATTGGCGTTGGCGAACCAATCGAGGCGAGTGCCCTTGTGGTCCCAATTGTTGATGGTGAACAGGCCGGGGCCATGCCAGACCAGGTACTTGCCTTCCGGACGAAAGCGGTAGAGGGCGAACTGGCTGTAGCGGCGAACGTCCGGGCGGCGGAAGAAACCGGTTTCGGTCTGGAAGCCCTCGGAAGTGTCCTGATACAAAGCGTTGTATTCGACCTTGCGTGTGCTGTGTTCGACCCATCCATAGTAGGCAGGGCCGCCTTTGTGCCTGCCGTCGTTGAAGTCGGTGGAGCTGACGAGCGCTTGCACGGTGGCGTACCAAGTGGGACTGAAGGTGATCTTTGCGTCGATGCCGCCGACGCGGTTGGAGCCGACGATACAGCGATTCTCAGAGCAGGCGGTGTTGGGCACGGTAGCAAGCTCGCGGTCTGTATAGATGAGACCGATGGTGGATTGCTTGCCGATATTGTGATTCACGCGAAGCACACCGAAATAGGCTTTGCTCCCCGAGAGGGGGTCAGCCGGAGCAACGGAGTCACCCGGAGATTTATCGTCCGCGAAGAAGGCACCGAGGGACCAGGGACCGCGTTTGCCGGTGAGGCGCAAGCCATAGTCGGGATCGGCGATGCGGCGAGTAAAGACAAGATTTGTGGGTGTGGCGAAGTAGCCTGCGTTTTCGAGAAAAAATGGACGCTTTTCCGGAAAGAAAACCTCGAAACGCTGATTGACGGTGACTTGAGGCTCGTCGGATTCAACCTGGGCAAAATCAGGATTCAGGGTGGCGTCGAAGACCAGGGAGTCCTTTAGGACAATTTTAGAATCGATGCCGGCGCGTGGTTCGAAGCTCTTCCCAAAGAAATGGGGAACGCCACCGGGACGATCGTCCAGCCCGCGGAAAGAACGCAGCGAACCGTAGGGAACAAACTGGATGTTGCGGCCGGGAGAAATTTCCCTGAGTCCATCCGCGTGCGTTTCCTGAGTGAGCCATCCCTGAGTATTGCTGCTGATGTGCGGATAGAAGGAAAATTCGAAGTTGCGGCGGATGTCGCGCTCAAAGAAGATGCCCCAGGTCTGCTCCGGATTGCGGGGAAAGCGTAGCGAACGGAACGGAATTTCGAACCAGACGACGAAACCCTGTGGCGTGATCTTTCCTTGTGAGTTCCAGAGCATGTCGTAGGAATAATCCGGCTCCTGAAAATCGTTCCAGATGCCATCTTGCTGGACACCAAGAGGATTCACGTAGAAAAAGAGGCCATTCTTCCGGTCGCTGAAGGTATCGAGGACGAAGCCGAACTGATCGTCGTCGTTGATTTGCTCGCGCCGGACCATGTGAGCACGAATCTTGTCCGGTTCGGAATCAAAACAAACACAAACGACATATAGATTTTGATCGGTGTAGCCGAGGTAGACCTCGGTTTTCTGAGAGATGGGAGAGCCGTCTTTGGGATCTCGTTGGATAAAGCCTTCGACCTTCAGCATCTTGCGGGCGACGGCAGATGAGGCCTGCATCGTAATAAAATCAGCGATGGCCGGGCGGTTTTCCAAGTGGGGGATGTGGAGATTTGTGAATGGGACAGAATCTTTGGCAGGAGGATCTGCTAGGACCGAAAGAGAAGGCCCCAGAAGGACGAGAAGAACCAGCCGCAGGACGCAAGAGGGGTTGATGGACGGGGAATGGGGCACGCGAGCCTCCAGGAGTGTGTCTCAGGCAAGTAAGTCGGTCAGGGAATAGTCGAAAGACGCACCCGGTCTCGAATCTACTGAGTGTATTGACGACGGCGGGGGTGCAAGAGTTAGCTGTGCCAAACCGTGATTCTGGTTTATTTTGACCGAGGAGGCGGGCACTTCGAGAGCGCACTAGAAGTTGAAGCGACGGCGAACTCGAAACGACCTATAAGAGCTACATCCCTAACGTGTTCCGCTTATCCCGCGAGCCTGTCCCTGCACGCTTGATTCGAAGCGCGCTACAGTTTTTCGACGGTTTCCTATGTGGAAACTGTTGGGCTAAGTCTTGGTTAGGCATAATCGGAAACTGGCTCACTTCTGCAGTTTAGTCTCGGAAGCCCAATGCCGCCATCCGGGTATACTGGGTGACCAATTCCAGGAGGTTTCCATGAACCGTGTGATTCGACTGTTTCCACGCCTGGCCGTATGCGGCGTACTTTTTCTCTGGGCTACATTTTCGGTGGCAAGCTACGCAAATGCGGCGGACAAGGGTTTTGTTTCGCGCACTGCGAAGATCGATGGCGTCAAGCTGCATTACACGACGGGTGGTCACGGGCCGGCGCTGATTCTGTTGCACGGCTATGCGGAGACGTCACGGATGTGGACGCCGATCCTGCCGCTGCTCGGTGAGAAATTTACGGTGATTGCGCCGGACTTGCCTGGCATCGGGGACTCTTCGATTCCGGCAGACGGGCTGGACATGAAGAGTGCGGCGATTCGAATTCATGCGCTTGCGCGTTGGCTGGGCGTAGAGAAAGCGAGAGTCGTGGGGCACGACATCGGCTTGATGGTGGCTTATGCGTACGCGGCGCAATTCCCCGCGGGGGTGGAGAAGCTGGTGGTGATGGATGCGTTTCTTCCGGGAGTGGGCGGATGGGAGGCGGTCTACAACAACCCGGCAATCTGGCATTTCCGGTTTAACGGGGCGACGCCCGAAGCGCTGGTGCAAGGACGCGAGCGCACATACTTCGAACACTTCTGGAACAACTTCGCGGCCGACAAGACACGCTCGATTCCTGAGGCCGACCGGAAAGCGTACACCGAGGCGTACGCGCGTCCGGGAAGGATGAGAGCGGGCTGGGCGTATTTTGTTTCATTCCAACAAGCGGCGAAGGATTTCGCGGAACTGTCTCAAACCAAATTGAACATGCCGGTTCTGGCGATCGGCGGAGAGAAGTCCTTGGGAGAGGCACTGGCGCAGCAGATGAAGCTGGTGGCTTCGGATGTGACCGTCGTGGTGCTCAAAAACACGGGACACTGGGTGCTTGAGGAAAATTCGAAGGAGACGACCGAGGCGCTGGTGAAGTTTCTCTGAGATTTGCGGCTACCGTACGCTGGGCTTGCGCTCGTGGGCCGATCAAACGGTCTTTCCGCGTTTCAGCAATTGCGACTTTGTACTACCTGCGTTCCAGGCGGGCGGGTCACTCGCGGGGAACGACTCCATGGAGGCTTCTTCAACGATGTCCAGCACTTCTTCCTGAGGAAGAGGCTCGTGCTGGTCCATCGGCGCCGGTGGTATCGCTTGAGGGTGCTCAGCCATAACAATCCAATTCTACGCCTGCGGGCACCCGAAGTAATGTGCCGGACGAGCCTTGACTTGACTCGCGGCGCGCGCCGGTTTGACCGGGCACGAATCGGCGGCCTAAGATGGATTTTCAGCAGCCAGCAATCAAGGGAAAGTAGTTTAGAACCATGTTTGAGAACCTGACAGAGAAGCTGCAACGCACATTCAAGAATCTGCGCGGACAGGGCAAGCTCACCGATGAGCACCTGGACACCGCGCTGGCGGAGATTCGCGAGGCGTTGCTGGAAGGCGACGTGAACGTTGGCGTTGCAAACGAATTGCTTGCGAACATTCGCGCGAAGGCCATCGGCAGCGAAGTGATGCTGCAGCTTTCGCCGGACCAGCAGGTTGTCAAAGTGGTTCGCGATGAGCTGGCGGCGATGCTGGGCAAGCATGCCAAGCCGATCTTCGCTTCGCGGCCGCCTTCAGTGTGGATGATCGTCGGGTTGCAAGGATCCGGCAAGACGACGACAACCGGAAAACTCGCAAAATGGCTTTCGCAACATGGGCACCGGCCGCTGGTGGTTTCGACGGACGTATATCGTCCCGCGGCGCGAGAGCAACTGGCGCAAGTGGCGAAAGCGGTCGGGACGGCGCTGTGGCCGGGCACGGGGACGGACAAGCCGCTGGAAATCGTGAAAGGCGCGATTAAAGAGGCGAAACTTTCCGCGAGTGATGTGGTGCTGGTGGACACCGCGGGCCGGCTGCACATCGACGATGAATTGATGAACGAGCTGAGCATGCTGAAGAAAGAACAGCAGCCCAGCGAAATGCTTTTTATCGCGGATTCGATGATCGGGCAGGACGCGGTACGGTCGGCGGGCGAATTCCACAAACGGCTGGGGCTGACCGGGGTGATTCTGACGAAGCTTGACGGCGATGCGCGCGGGGGCGCGGCGCTGAGCATCGGCAAAGTTACGGGCGCGCCGGTAAAATTCGTGGGGCTCGGCGAAAAATACGACGCGCTAGAGGGATTCTATCCGGAGCGCATCGTTTCGCGCGTGCTGGGCATGGGCGACCTCATGTCGCTCATCGAACGCGTGGAACAGACGGTCGACAAGAAAGCAGCGGCCGAACTCGAGCGCAAGCTGCGCAAGGAAGAATTCACGCTGGAGGATTTCCGGGATCAACTGAAACAGATTCGAAAGATGGGGCCGCTCGAAAAAATTGTGGACATGCTACCGAAGATGGGGCCGCTGCAGAATCTTCCAAAGGATGCGAAGGTGGACGAGGGCCAACTGACGCGCGTCGAGGCGATCATCAATTCGATGACCAACCAGGAGCGGCGCGATCACAACGTGATTGATGGCAAGCGGCGCAAGCGCATCGCCAAGGGGAGCGGCACGACCGTGCAGGACGTCAATACGGTCCTCAAGCAGTATCTGCAAATGCGGACGATGATGAAGCGATACGGGAGCATGGCGGCGCGGGCCAAGTTGAAGGGCCTGGGGAAACTCTCCGGGCTTTCGTGAGCGGAGAGTGATTCACTTCAGCGGCGGATAGTAACTGGCGATTTGCAGTGCGAGTTTTTCCGGATCGAGATCGGTGCGGTTGCAAAGGATGATCACGGTCAGGCCGTCGCCTTCGGTGAAACGTTCAATCACGGTGCGGAAACCCATCGTGGTTCCGGTGTGCCACATGCGCGCGTGCCTAGCGTAGGATGCACCCGGAACTGATTCAAAGGGATCGAGGAACCAGCCGAAGCCGTAGGAGACGGGCTTGCCGGGATGGAGATTGTCGTCGTTGGGTTCGAGGGGCCAGCGGGGTTCGGAGCCGTCGTTGAGTTTGACCGGTGTTAGCGTGGGCTGAAATTCCTTTTCACCGAGCAAGGTGTGATTGCGCAGGGCGTCGTCCCATTTGGCGAGATTTTCGAGATTGGAATAGATGGCGCCATCGCCGAGGGTCGCAGAAGTGGAACTTTGATCGGTTTCTTTGAATAGTTCCTTTTCTTTGGAGTGGCCGTAGGCGCGATGCGCGATTTCGTTTTTTCCTTTTTGAAAAACGACAGTGTGATTCATTTTCAGCGGTGCGAAGATTCGCTGCTGGAGAAACTCGCCATACGATTTTCCGGAAGCCTTTGCGACAATGATTCCCAGGACAACGTAGCCGGAATTGCTGTACGACCAACTCGTTCCCGGCGCGAACTTTCCGTGCTCTTCCTGCTTCAACAATTTCAGGACTTCTTCATCTTGAATTTGTTTTTCCGCTGACCATAGCGGGCCCTTCCGTTTTTCAACGGCATCCATCAAATCTTCGTAGTCGGGGAGGCCGGAGGTATGGTTCAAGAGGTTTCGAACGGTGATGGACTTGCCGTAGGCGGGAAAATCGGGAAAGAGCTCTGCGAGCGTTTGGTCGTAGCGAAGTTTTCGGTCGTGGACGAGCAACATGATCGCCATGGCGGTGAATTGCTTCGTGAAAGAAGCGAGGCGGAAATTGGTGCGGGCATCTATCTTCGCTTTCGAATGAAGATCGCGGACGCCTTCGGTTCGCGTGAGAATATTTCTGCCGTTGTAACGCATCAGAACTGCGAAGCCGGGTTGGTCCGACTTGACGAGCGAGCCGAATACAGACTCTTCCACGCTCTGCACGGGTTCTCGAGTCTGGCTCAGAAGCTCCGGGGCGTGAAGCAAGGGAAGAAACAATATTGCAGCCGGGATCCAAAGAATTCTGTGCAGCATACGCACCTCGAATCAGCGGCAGGAGCATATCATCCGGATGGGCGTTCGGCCGCTGCGCGCGCCCATGTGTGCTATAGGGGGCAGATTCCGGGCAGGCGATCTGCCAGGATGACTGCATAGTGGGCAATACATCGACTTCTACAAGAGTCCGTGTCGCTGTCTAGCATCCCTGACATTTCGGGAACGGAGATTACATGAATCGAAATCTAAAACAAACAATATGGGTGTTGGCACTTGGAATCGCTTTCACCGGGCTCAGCACGACTGGTCTGACTGCCGCTGTTCCTCCACAACAGTACCCCGCACAGCAGGATCAGGATCGCAACCAGAACCGGGACCGCAACGACAATCAATTCGGAGACAGAGGGTACCCAATATCTTGGGAACAGGGTTGATCACGACTTGAACAGTACGCTGCCCGAAGAGCACGCTCCAGGAAAATGGCTGGGAGCTTCCGTTTGGCAGTTGCTCCCCGATGAAACTGATGTTCTAGCAAGGACCCAAGACCACGATGAGAGTTTGATTGGCGCGGGGCGGCCTGGCAGGCTAGAATGGATGGGTTCAGGAGGAGTGATTAGTGCTAACGATTCGTCTGTCAAGGATTGGAAAGAAAAAGAAGCCCTTTTACCGCGTGGTGGTGATTGAGCGGACCCGGCCGCGCGATGGCCGCGTGAAAGAGGCGGTGGGAACGTACGATCCGCTGAAGAAGCCGGCGGAGATCAAGCTGGACGCGGAACGCGTCAAGTATTGGCTGGGCCAGGGAGCACAGCCGAGCGATACGGTGCGCAGTTTCCTCAAGCTTCAAAAGATTGCGTAGACCCGGCCCCTTCCTCAAAATTGCTTGGCCCGGGCTCCCATTCCCAGGTGCCCCGTGAAGGAACTGGTAGAAATCATTGCGAAGGCGCTCGCGGACCATCCCGACGAAGTGCGGGTGAAATCCGGCGAGGGAGCACAGGTCACGGTGCTGGAGCTGCAAGTGCATCCGGAAGACCTGGGCAAAGTGATTGGACGACAGGGGCGGACGGCGAAGGCGATTCGAACGGTGCTTGGCGCGGCGGGGATCAAGGCACGCAAACGGTATACGCTGGAAATCCTCGAAGATTGACGGATTAACGTTTCATCCACCATTGCATTCAGAAACTCCACGATGGGTCCAGATGGCGCGCATTCTTCGCGCGCGCGGCAACAAGGGCGAAGTCGCCGCGGAACTGCTCACCGATTTTCCGGAACGGCTCAGAAAATTGAAGGAAGTATTTGTCGGCCAAGCAGGAGGAAAGACGGAGCCGCGCCTGATGGCGTTGAAATCGTGCTGGCTGAGCCAGAATCATCGCGGGCAGATCGTTTTTCATTTCGAGGGAGTGAATTCGATCTCCGATGCGGAGAAATTTCGCGGGCTCGAGGTATTGTTGCCGTTCGAACAACGGGTGACGCTTCCGGCGGGGCAATATTTTGTATCGGACCTGATTGGATGCTCCGTGTTCGAGACGCCCGTTTCGCCACCGGTCGTTTCTTCTTCGCCTTGTTCGCTTGGCGAGATTCCGACGCTAGTTGGCACCGTGAATGACGTACAGATTCCGGGTGAAGATATCCCTGGGACGCCGCTGCTGGAAGTGGAAACTTCCAGCGGGGAGATCCTGATTCCTCTCGCGGCGGACATCTGCACGAAGATTGACATCCCCGCGCGGCGCATTGAAGTCGTTCTATCCGAAGATCTTCGCGATCTCAACCTCAAGTAGAGTAACGGGTGTAGGCTGCTCCTGATGTCTCCCGTCCTGCGGACACTTATTTTCACGATATTCGTCCCGGGCTTTTGGACCGTGGCGATGCCGTACTGGCTAATACCGCGGGACACGCGACCGTCCCTGTATGGCGTGGGAGCAGTTGGCGGAGTGCTTATCGCTGCCGGAATTGCGCTCTACTTCGCATGTGCTTTCTGGGGATTCGCACTTCGCGGCAAAGGCACGCCGCTCCCAATGGATCCGCCAAAGAAACTGGTGGTAGATGGACCCTACCGGGTTGTGCGAAACCCGATGTACTGGAGTGTTGCTTTTGTGATGCTCGGCGAAGCGACCGTCTTTCACTCGTTCGCGCTGATGGAGCTGGTTGCGGCATTCGCCGTGGGCGTGAATGTGTTCGTCCTGCTTTACGAGGAGCCCACACTGCGGCGGAAATTCGGGGAGGAGTACGAAGGGTATTGCAAGCGTGTGCCGAGGTGGCTGCCACGGTTACGGGCCAAGTAGGCGAGCCGGGCACACGTGGCTATCGCGGCCGGGCCCTACTGGACGTCAATCGGGTTGACGCCGAGCGCTGGCAGCGATTCTGTCGAGGCACGGAGGCAGGAAGCAAGGCCGAATGACAGTTATTCCCGCGATTGGCTACACTGACTATGGATGCGATTTGACCTCATAACCATTTTTCCGGAGTTTTTTGCCGGACCGTTGGATCACGGGATCCTGCGGCGCGCGCGAGAGGCGGGGCTCGTCGAGGTGAACGTGCAGGATCTTCGGGAGTTCACCAAGGATCGCCATCGAACCGTGGATGACCGGCCTTTCGGAGGTGGCGAGGGTATGGTGCTAAAGCCGGAGCCGCTTTTCGAAGCGGTGGAGTCGCTTCTTGGTCACGGCATTGGGGACGCGGCGCGGAAAACCACGCGTAACCCAAAAACGGCGACCGTCCTGCTGTCCGCTGGAGGAAAATTGTTCGATCAGGAGACCGCGCGACGCTACGCGCGGCTGGAGCGCATCCTTTTTATTTGCGGACGGTATGAAGGCGTTGATGAGCGCGTGGCCGAGCATCTGGCTACGGAAGAAATCTCCATCGGGAACTTCGTGTTGAGTGGCGGAGAGCTTCCAGCGATGCTCGTTATTGATGCCGTGGCGCGTCTGATTCCCGGCGCGCTGGGAAATGAAGCGTCTTCGCAAAATGAATCGTTCAGCGCGACGGAAGATTCGTCCGGGGACACCAGTCATCAGCCGCGAGCCACGGGGCAAGCGATTCTCGATTTCCCGCATTACACGCGGCCGGCAGAGTATCGTGGCTGGAGCGTGCCGGAAGTGCTGATTGGGGGCAATCACGCGGAAGTGGCAAAGTGGCGGCGGACTGCGGCCATTCAGAAAACGAGACGCAATCGTCCTGATCTGCTGGGAAGGGAATAAAATAGAAGTCCCTGGAGTTGCTATTTCTGCGGGGAGAAGGTTAGTCAGTACCGGCGAGACCGAGATTGCTCCTACGCGCGCTGAAAAATGAGCGCTAATGCGAGGTTGGATGAACAACGAGTCGAGCGGCAAGGGCCACGGGCTGGAAAAGCCGATCGCGATTTATTACGAGCATCCGGATTGGTTCCGGCCGCTGTTTCAGCAGCTCGATGAGCGGGGCACGCACTGGGTAAAAGTTGACGTGCGGGATCATCACTATGATGTCGCTTCGGCGCAACAGGATTACTCGCTGCTGTTCAACCGGATGAGCCCTTCGGCGTGGCAGCGCGGGCTGGGACACGCGATTTTTTATACGGTCAACTATCTCGCGCATCTCGAAGCGCAGGGTGTGCGGGTTGTGAATGGCTCGCGGTGCTTTCGCCACGAGATTTCGAAAGCGTTGCAGCTCACGAATCTGGAAAAGCTGGGATTGCCTTACCCGAAGGCACGAGTAATCAATCATTCGTCGCAGGCGCTTGCGGCGGCAGAGGACATCGGGTATCCGGTGGTGATTAAACCGAATATCGGGGGGAGCGGTGCGGGGATTGAGCGATTCAATTCGAAAGAAGAGTTGCGCGCCGCCGTGGAAGCGAATCGCTTGTACTTTGGGATTGACTCCACCGCGCTCGTGCAGGAAGCGTTCACGGCGCGCGACGGGATTATCACTCGCGTGGAAGTGCTTGGCGGGAAATTTCTCTATGCGATCCAGATTCATATCACCGGTGAGAGTTACAACTTGTGTCCCGCAGACATCTGCCAGAACACGCGAGGCGAAGATCTAACGCGCAGCGCTTGCCCAGTGGACGCGCCGAAGAGCGGAATGAAGGTGGAGGGCTACGATCCGCCGCGAAGAGTGATTGAAGACGTCGAAAGGATCGTGGAACTCGCGGGAGTGGAAGTGGGCGGGATCGAGTACGTCATTGATGACCGGACCGGGCTGCAGATGTATTACGACGTAAACGCGCTTTCGAATTTCGTGGCGGATCCCGTGCGCGTCGTGGGCTTCAATCCGTACGCGCGGCTGGCGGACTTTTTGATTTTGGAGGCGGAACGGCATGAAGCGAGTCGCGGCGAACGCGTGGCGACAAGCGGAGGGCCACGATGAGATTCGGGTACTGGCTGCCGGTTTTCGGCGGGTGGCTGCGCAACGTTGAAAACGAAAAGATGGAGACGAGCTGGGCGTACGTGAAGAAGCTCGCACAGCGCAGCGAACAGATTGGCTTCGACCTGACGCTGATTGCGGAGCTGAATCTCAACGACATCAAAGGCGTTGAAGCGCCGTCTCTGGACGCGTGGTCCACGGCAGCGGCGCTGGCTGCGGTGACGGAGCGAATTGAATTGATGGTGGCGGTGCGCCCGACGTTTCATCTGCCGGCGTTGCTGGCCAAGCAGGCCGCGAACATCGATCACATCAGCAATGGGCGGCTTACGCTGAACGTGGTCTCTTCGTGGTGGGCGGACGAAGCGCGCAAGTATGGCGTGACGTTCGAACAGCACGACGACCGGTATGCGCGCACCAGCGAATGGCTGGACGTTCTGGATGGTGTGTGGAAACAGGACCATTTTTCATATTCAGGGAAGTATTACCGCGTGGAAGACAACGTTCTTGAGCCGAAACCGGTGGCGAAGCCGCGGCCGACGCTGTATGCAGGCGGCGAATCTCCAGCGGCAAAAGAATTGATCGCCGAAAAGTGTGATGCGTACCTGATGCATGGCGACCCGCCGGAGAACGTCGGGAAGAAAATCGCGGATTTGCGCGAGCGCCGAGCGAAACATAAGTTGCCTCCGTTGAAATTTGGGGTTGCCGGTTACGCGGTGGTTCGCGAGACGGAACGCGAGGCGCAAGACGAAGTGCGGCGAATCACCGACGTGCAACAATCCGCCGCGGGGTACGCGAACTACCAGCAATGGCTGGCGGGAACGCAGCTCGAACAGCGCGTTTCGCTCGAAGACTATTCGGTTTCGAATCGCGGCTTGCGGTCCGGGCTGGTTGGAACAGCGGAACAGGTGGCGGAGCAGCTTGCGAAATTTGAGGCTGCTGGAGTTGACCTGGTGCTGCTGCAATTCAGCCCGCAGCACGAAGAGATGGAGCGGTTTGCACGGACCGTGATTCGCCAACGCAATTCTTCCGTGGTGGCCCCGGCCTAGACGAAAGTTGGCACATACTTGGTGTCCGCCGGTCGGGAAGGCCCAGGGACGCAGGGCAAATCCGCTAGGCAAAACGCGGCGATTTGTCTATAATTAGAGATTGTCTCGGAAGAGTTGGCCCCGCCTGAGTGGGTCTAAAAGGAAACAGGAACATGAATCCGGTGATTCGTAAATTACATGAAGCGCAACTGCGCAAAGACCTCCCCGAATTTCGCCCCGGCGATACGGTGCGCGTGAACGTACGGCTCCAGGAAGGCGAAGGCGAGAAGGTGAAAGAGCGCCTACAGGCCTTTGAGGGCGTGGTGATTTCGAAAAAGGGCCGGGCCTCCAGCGCCACCTTTACGGTGCGGCGTGTGAGCTTTGGCGTGGGCATTGAGCGCATCTTCCCTCTGCATTCGCCGACGATCAGCTCGATTGAGGTGGTCGGGAAGGGCAAAGTCCGTCGGGCGCGGCTGTATTACCTGCGCGATTTGAAGGGCAAGGCAGCCCGCATCAAGCGCGCGGACCGCGAGGAAGTGGCTGCAGCGGCAACGGCGGGTAGCGAAACACAGGCTTAAGCGCCGCGTTTCGAATCCATACGCATTGGCGAAAAAGCCCCGGAAAACGGGGCTTTTTCGTTTTGAAGGGCTTGCGACTAGGGCTGAACGTTGGTGATGCCTTCGGCGCCGGGCTTGGGGAAATGTTTTTCGTACCAGGCAATGGAGCGGTCGATGGAATCGATGACGTGCTTGACCTCGCTGAGGCCGTGGCCCTCGCGGGGATAGCGCACAAAAACAGTTTCGGTTCCAACGTCCTTGAGTCCGATGAAGAATTGCTCCGCTTCGGCGATGGGCACATCGTTGTCATTTTCGCCGTGGAGAATCAACGTGGGCGTGTGGACGGCGGCCACATACTTCAGCGCGGAGCGTTGCCATGCGACGTCCATAAGAGTCCCCTGGTGCAGGAACTGACCAAATTCCATCTCTTCGTACTGGTTGTAATAGGTCATGTAGTTGTAGCTGACGAGATTATCGATGCCCGCGGTCGGTATCGCGGCTTTGAACTGATTCGTCTGCGTGATCAGCCACTCTGTGAGCTGGCCGCCGTAGCTGACGCCCTCGATGCCCAGGCGCTCGCGATCCATCCATAGGTTGCGGCGCACGGCCGCGCTTACGCCGTACAAAACGTCCTGGGCTTCGTTGCCGTTCTGATCGCCGAAGACAGCGTCGGCGAATTTCTGGCCATAACCCGTGGAGCCGCGATAATTCACGTTCAAGACGGCGTAGCCATGCGCTGCATAGACCTGGCTCTTGATGTTGAATGCGGGGCCGTTTTGGCCATGCGGGCCGCCGTGAATGTTCACAATGAGAGGATGCTTCGATTTGGCGGTCATCCCCAGCGGCTTAGTGAGAAATGCCTCGACTTCGAATTTGTTGTCGTTGCTGATGAAGGTGAAGGATTCGACTTCGGCAATTTGTTTTCCTGCGAGGAGCTGAGAATTCAAGTCGGTGAGCTTGCGGGCTGCGCTGTCCGCAGATTTGAGAAAGAGCTCGGCGGCATCACGCGGCGAGGAGAAGCCGTAGGCCAGCGCGCCGTCCTTGCTGAGCGACCAATTGCCAACAGACCCGGTCTCTTTCACCACGTATTCCGGCTTGTCGCCGGAAATCGAGAGGCGCATCAAGTACATGCTGCCGCGCTCCTGCACCGTGAAGTAGACGAAGCGGCCGTCCGGCGCCCATCGCGGCGTGCCTTGGCGATTGTCCACGACCGCGCCGACTTCGCGGCGGTCGCTGCCGTCAGCGTTCATCACCCAGACGTGCGTGTCCTCCATGGTTGTCTCACGATCGGTGAGGCCGCGCCGCGTCCCTCGATAGACGATGTGCTTGCCGTCGGGCGACCAGAGAGGCTCGTACTCGTTATATTCTGTGGCGGTGAGGCGGCGAATGCTGCTGTCCGCGACACGCAGAGTGAAGAGGTCGTAGTTGAAAAACTCATCCTGATTCGGCTCGCGATTCGAAGCGAAGAGGATCTCTTTGCCGTCGGGCGACCAGTCGATGGAATGCTCGTCGGTGTCGCCTTGCGTGAGTTGGCGTACCTGTTTGGTGGCGAGGTCCACCACAAAAATATGCAGCCGCTGGTTGTCGTTGAAGCGGGTCATGCCTTCGCCGGCGTCCGGCTTGTAGAGATAACGCGTGATGACCATGGGATCGCCGGAGGCTTCAGCAGCTTCCTTGCCGGGGGTGGAGGAGATGAATGCGAGCTGGTTGCCGTCGGGCGACCAAGTGAATTCTTTGCCGGTGCCGGGGAGGGGGCTGTTGGTTCCGTTCGTGGATGCGAGATAGGTAATGTCGGAGCCATCCGCGCGTGCGACGAAAAGACCAGACTTGTCCGCGATACTCCCTTCGAAAGCGAGCAACTTTCCGTCGGGCGACCACAGCGGGCCGCCGGCGGCGTCCTTCTCCCCGCCGACGCGCGCGGATTTCTGTGTTCCCAGATCCATCATCCAGAGCTGACCGTAGGGGCGCCCAGGGCGGTCGCGCATCACGATCGTGTATGCAATGCGACGGGAATCCGGCGAGAGCTCGGCACTGCCAACGGATCGCAGGCGTGAGATGTCGCCGCTTGCCAAGCCTTGTGCGGAACCGCAAGGGGCCGAGGCGAGGAGCGCTACTGTCGAGAGGAAGCCAGAGACGACACGAAGAAAGACAAAACGGAGTTGCGAATACATTAAATTTACCCCCGAATTTCGGTAAGACGTGGTTCTTGCTGCGTCCCGAGTGAACAAGAGACTGCTTATTTCAAATATTGATCCATCCACTCGACCCAGTAGCGGTAAACGTCCATCTGGCGAACGGGGTCGCCGGGAAAATGTCCGGGAACGGGGATGGCGATGAACTTCACCGGCACGCCCTTGTCTTTCAGCGCGTGGAAGAGGGAGTAGGCCTGCGTGACGGTCACGCGGGCATCCCCAGTGTCATGCATGATGAGCGTCGGAGTTTTCATCTGCGCAGCGTAGGTGATGGGCGATTGCGCGCGATAGTTCTTGAGGTTGTCGCCGACGTAGGGCGAGCCCTTGAAGCTGTAGCGGGAAGTTACGTTAAAGTCCGAGAGATTGTATTCGTCGTAGAGGTCGGTCACCGGCGCACCGGCCATGGCCGCCTTCCAGATTTGGTAGTGGCCGATGAGCCAGGAGGTCATATAGCCGCCGTAGGACCAGCCGGTCACCCCGATTTTATTTTCGTCGATGAAACCCAGCTTCTTGAGCGCATCGATGCCGGCTATGACGTCGCGACCCGGACTGTCGCCAGCATCGTTCCAGATAGCGCGCTGGTAGGCGTTGCCGAGATTGTCGCTGCCGCGATAGTTCGGTGAAAACACGACGTAGCCATGTGCGGCCATGAGCTGCGAAAGGAAACTGAACTGCGTGGTGGAAGAAGCTGTAGGCCCGCCATGAATAATCAGGACCAGCGGATATTTTCGACCTTTCTGAAAATCCGGCGGGTAGACGACTATCCCATCCTCCTGGAAATTATCGGGCCCTTTCCATTCAAACCTTTGCGCTTTGCTCAGTGCGAGCGCGGCGATTTCATGGTTGAAATCGGTGAGGCGCTTCGGAGGATCAGTCACGGACGCCATGTAATACAGCTCGGAAGGTTGCGCCGGCGTGCTGCCGGTGAAAGCGATATCGCCCTTGCGGCCGACGAAGGCATCCACCCAAAAGCTCCAGGACGGACTGATGTCACCGAGCGACAGTTTTTTCGCGGCGCCGCTCAGCGGTTGCACCCAAAGAGAAGTTTGTGTGGCGTCGTGGCCGCCGACCAGCAATGAATTTCCGTCAGGCATCCAGATCGCGCGCACTAAACAGCGATCGATGGCTCGCGTGGAGTCGGTGCCGTCGCCGCCGGCGGTCTGAGTCACAAAGATTTCATTTTCATTGTTTGGATCGCCGTCACGCGGATACCAGTACGCCACGCGCGAGCCGTCGGGGGAAAACTGCGCATAGCTTTCGAATTTCTCGTGCTTGGTGAGCTTGCGAACGTCGCCGTTCTCGACATTAAGAACTTGCAGTGTGGTCAAATCGGCGTCGCCCTGATGCGGATGCTCTTGCCGGGTGAAGAGCAGCCACTCGCCATCGGGAGACCAGGAGATTGGGGACGCCGGCGGGCTTGGCGGCGCGCTCTTGGGGAGGCTCCATGTGCCGGAGGTCAGACGCTTTGCTTTACCGCCATCTGCCGGAAGAATCCAAATGTGGGAAGGCAGCGCGGCTTCCGTGGCAAGGAAATCGTTGTCACCGACTTCGAAAGCGTCGTGATGCTTTTCCATTTCCTTTTTGTTCGCAGGCTCGTCGGAGGTTACATAGGTGATGTCCTGTCCGCTGGGCCGCCAGGCAAATTGCTCGATGCCATTTGGAGCTTCGGTGATTTTCCTGGCTTCACCACCCGCCATTGGCAAAACAAAAACCTGTGGCCTCGCCTCTTTTCCGGCTCCATCGGTTGCGACAAACGCCAGGCGGTCGCCGCTGGGCGACCACCGCGGCGAGCCCACGCCCTTACGCTCATAGGTAAGAATGCGCTGCGCTCCCGTGGCGATATCAATCGAGACGAGCTCGCGGTCGCTGCGGTCCTGCTCAAGATTGGGGCGAGAAACCGCAACGACGATGGATCTTCCGTCAGGAGAAATCTGCGGATCAGAAACCGAGACGATTTTCGAGTAGTCGTTCAATTCGATCCGGCGCGATTGCGCTGACGCCGCGGGGATCAGGGGAAGGGCAGGCAACAGCACAAGTGCTGCGAGAAAAACGTAACAGGCCGGCAGCAAAGTCTTTCGCGATCGAGGCGAGAGTATCGCAGACAAAGACCCACGCTGATTCCTATTCATAGTCGGTTTGCTCCTTCGGAAAATAGCGACAGATTTCCGCCGATCGCAATGCTTTTGGCACGCGTATGCTGCCATGCCCCGAGAAAGGCAGTCAATCGAAACACGGTCGGGGAATGATCCACTTGCGGCCAGGCGCGGGAAGGAATCCGGAAACAATTTGAGGCTATGCACGTCTAAGGAGAGGGACCGTTCCTGTTGACGCTCAACAGGAGTGGGCGTATGCTCCTGTGGTTCAACTAAAGGAGAAATGGATGGCTCCTCCGCGAGGCGAAGTGCTACAAGGCACGCTCGACCTGATTGTTCTGAAGACCATTGAAGCGCTGGGACCGCTGCACGGCTACGGCATCGCACAGCGTATCCAGCAGGTCTCGGAAGATCTGCTCCATCTCAACCAGGGCACGCTCTATCCGGCACTGTTGCGCCTGGAACAGCGGGGATGGATCTCCTCCAAATGGGGTTCATCGGAGAACAACCGCAAAGCCAAGTACTACGCTCTGACGCGGACAGGCCGAAAACAATTGCTCGCCGAAACCGAAAGCTGGGAACGAATGACGGCGCTTATGACGCGCCTGCTGGGCGGCGCGGAAGGGGCGTGAGATGAAGTGGCTGCGCACATTTACTTCGCGGTTGATCGGCTTTTTCCGCAAACAACAAATCGAACGCGATCTCGATTCCGAAGTTCAGTCACATCTTGACATGCTGATCGCGGAAAATATCTGGCGCGGCATGACGCCCGAGGCGGCGCGCCATGCTGCAAAGCGCGAATTTGGCGGCGTGGAGCTAACCAAAGAAGAGTATCGCGAGCAGCGGGGCCTGCCGCTGCTCGACGGCTGGTTGCAAGATGTCCGATTTGCCGTCCGCATGTTGGGCAAGCGACCAGGACTTACTTTTGCTTCGGTGCTCACACTTGCGATTGGAATGGGCGCCAACACGGCGATCTTCACGGCGGTGCACTCCGTCCTTTTGCACAGCTTGCCATTTCCAAAGGCGGACCGGCTCGCGATTGTCTGGTCGGTCCTCGGCACTGAAGGTCGCGCTCCTGCATCGGGACCCGAGCTCGAAACTCTGCGTCAAAGAAGCCGCCTGTTCGAGGACCTGGGCGCAATTTGGGCGCAGAGCGGAGCGCTAACGGGAGAAGGCGAGCCCGAACAAGTGAGACTTGGGATGGTGACGGCCAACTTTCTCGGCATTCTTGGCACGAACCCGCAATTGGGACGATTGTTTGAGAAGGTCGAACAAGGATCGGGCGCGCCGCGCGTGATGATTATCAGCGATGGTCTCTGGCACCGCCGTTTTGGTGCGGACCGTCGATGGATTGGACAGACGGTGCGGCTCAATGGCCAGTCCGTCACAATTATTGGAGTCATGCCGCCAGGTTTCAGGATTATCTTTCCCGAAGGATCGAGCGTCCCTCCGGAGATGGATGCGTACGTGCCGTTTCGCTCCAATCTGGCCAGCAGTCCGGCGGATCAAAGTTATTTGCGCGTGATTGGCCGTCTGCGCGACGGCGTGACCATCGCACAAGCGCAGCAGGAAATGGATACGCTCGCCGGACAGATTCGCGCCGAATACAATACTTTCGCCGACCCGCCGCTCACGCTCCAGGTTGTCTCCCTTCAAGGGGACGTGGTTCGAAACATCCGTCCGGCGCTTCTCGCGCTTTTTGGCGGAGCCGGTCTCGTGCTGCTCATTGCCTGCGTGAATGTTGCCAACCTCCTGCTGGCGCGCGCGAATGAACGCACGCTGGAGATGGCGCTGCGAACGGCGCTGGGCGCAGGGCGCGGCCGATTGATCCGGCAACTCCTCACGGAAAGCGTATTGGTGTCCTGTTGTGGCGCTGTGGCAGCGCTGAGCTTCGGCTGGTTTGCGCTAAGACTGGTTCTAGCCATGCAGCCGAAAGAGATGGAGCGATTCTCAGCGATTCAGATGAATCCCCCGGTGTTTGCGTTCACCTTTGCCGTTGCCATTGTTGCCGGCGTGCCTTTTGGACTCGCGCCCGCATTCGGCACACGAAAATTGGATCTCACCCGCTCGCTAAAGGACTCACGACAGACGGGAACGAAGAATGGACGCCGCCAGGGCAATCTGCTGGTGATTTCCGAGGTAGCACTTGGTTTCGTCCTCCTGATCGGAGCAGGCTTGATGCTGCGGACTTTTGTGAGACTTTTGCAAGTGAACCCCGGGTTTGACGCCACCCACGTGCTTACGTTTCGCGTATCCGTGGCGTCGGCGAAGTACCACACCGACGACGCAGCGGTCCAATTCTTCCGCAAGCTCAAAGAAAATCTTTCGCAGTTGCCGGGCGTCGAGGCGGCCGGCGTGATTTCCCATTTGCCCTTCGACGACACACTTCCGAACTGGTACGGCTTCTATTGGCGGGAAGGCGCTTCGAAACATGAGCAGAATACGGCGATGGCGGATTTCCGCTCGAGTCTCCCCGGCTACTTCAAGAGCATGGGCGTCACTTTCGTTTCCGGCCGCGATTTCGACGATCATGACGTGGCGGAAAATCTTCACCTTGCGGTTATTGACGACACCGTAGCGCAAGAGGCCTGGCCCAGGCAGGAAGCCCTCGGAAAACTGATCAACATTGAGAACGGAAATTTTGTGCGCGATACCGCGCAGGTCATCGGCGTCGTGAAACACCTGCAATATCACACGCTGACGAATCAAGTGCGCGCACAAATCTACTTGCTCTATCCCCAGGCGATTCGCGCGCACATGGCGGTCACCCTGAAATCGAGTGCCAACGCGCAAATGTTGCTGCCGCTCATTCGTCAGCAGGTCGCTGCACTGGACAAGGACCTGCCCATCTATCACGTTCAGCCCATGACGGACTATGTGGAATCGGCCCGCAGGCAAACGCGGTTTGTGACCTTGCTTGCCGGCATCATGGGGGGAATCGCGCTGTTGCTTGCGTGCACAGGGATTTACGCCGTCACTATGTATTCCGTGCTGCAGCGGATGCGCGAGATCGGCGTTCGAACCGCTTTGGGCGCCGCCCCGCGGCAACTTTTCGCGCTGGTCTTGCGCCAGAGCATGCTCCCCATCGCGCTGGGCCTTTTGGCCGGTCTGGTTCTGTCGTTGCTGCTTACACCCTTGCTTTCCAGTTTGCTCTTCGGAGTGCGACCCACCGATATCCCCACCTTTGGAGTGGGTGCGCTGATTCTTTCCACGGCAGGTTTGATTGCGTGCCTGCTTCCCGCGCGGCGGGCGACGCGGGTCGATCCCATGATTGCGCTGCGCTACGAGTGAATCTGGACACCAAGCAGACAGCGGAGGTCACGATGGAAAGATGGCGAGTGGCGGCAAACAGGATTCGAGGCCTCTTCGCGAGAAGAAACAAGGAAAAGGAATTGGACGCCGAGCTTCGCGCGCATTTGGAAATGCTAGCCGAAGAAAACATTCGCCGCGGCATGAGTCCCGAAGAAGCACGCCACGCTGCACGGCGCGAATTCGGCGGCGTAGAACAAACGAAAGAAATTTACCGCGAGCAGCGCGGCCTGCCGTTTCTTGATGCGCTCCTGCAAGATTTGCGCTTCGCATTGCGCTTGCTAGCAAACTCTCCCGGGTTCGCGCTGGTTGTTGTGTTTACGCTGGCCGTTGGAATCGGCGCAACGTCTGCCGTATTCAGCGTTGTGGATCGGCTTCTTTTTCGAAGCCTTCCCTACCCCCAGGACGACCGCCTGGTCAGCTTTGGCGATAAAGCGCCGTTCGAAGCGATTGAGTTCGTGCTTGGCCCGGATTACGTCGATTGGCGCAGAGAGCAGACCCCTTTTGAGTCCGTAACATCGTTTGTTCCCGGCGGGGCGGATTGCGATCTCACCGAACAGAATCCCGTTCGGCTGAAATGTGCGCTGGTCGAATCAACATTCCTGCCGACGTTCGGCATTAGACCTCTTCTCGGCCGGAATTTCACGCCCGAGGAAGACCGCCCCAACGCGCAACGGGTGGCCCTTATTTCCTACGGCCTGTGGCGTTCGCGCTTCGCCGGCGATCCGAACCTTCCCGGCCGCGCGATTTCGCTCGATGGGCGGCCCACCGTCGTCGTTGGTATTCTCCCGGCGCAATTCGAAATGCCGAACCTCGGCCACGACGATATTCTGCTTCCGTCGGCTCTCGATGGATCGACGGACCGCGGCCCGGAGGCCCGGCAGATCATCTTGAGAGCTTTCGCGCGGCTCAAGCCGGGGATCTCCATCACGCAAGCAGGTGCAGCGATGGAGCCGCTCTTCCAGAAGTCGCTTGACTACGTTCCCCCGCAGTTTCGCAACGAGGTGTCCTTCCGCGTGCGCTCTCTCCGCGACCGGCAGATACAGGATGCCCGTGTCGCGTCGTGGGTTCTTCTGGGATCCGTCTTCGCCGTACTGCTTGTCGCGTGCACGAACGTCGCGAACCTGCTCCTCGCTCGAGCCACCAACCGCGTACGCGAGTTGGCCGTTCGCACCGCTCTGGGGGCCGGGCGCGGACGCCTGATTCGCCAGGCGCTCACGGAAAGTTTGCTACTGGGACTGCTGGGGGGCCTGTGGGGGTGCTGGTTGGCCTATTTCTTGTTGCGCCTCTTCATCTCCATCGCGCCGGAAGGCATTCCGCGGCTGGAACAAGCCACAATCGACGTTCGCGTCTTGCTGTTCGCGCTCACCATATCGCTGGTGTCAGGTATTCTTTTCGGGCTTGCCCCGGGGCTCCGCTGTCCTAGGCCCGAATTGCTCACTGGAAAGGAGAACCGCGCGACCTCGCGTAGTTTGCTTCGCCAGTCACTCGTCACCGCGCAGATTGCCGTCTCATTGATATTACTTGCCGGAGCGGGATTACTCTTGCGCAGCCTCTGGAAACTGGAAAACGTTTCGCTAGGCATGGACACGCAGCATGTCATCGCGGCGAAGATCGATCTAGTCGAATATCGCTATCCCGACGCCACGAAGCAGTTAGCTTTCTTCAATCAGGTGGAGGTGCGGTTGAAGCAAGCGCCGGGGATTACGCGGCTGGCCATGAGCGACACACTGCCGCCTTCCGGCGGCATGCAGGCTACGTTTTTATCGTCCATCGAAATTCCCGGGCACGCGAAATTCAGTGAAGGCACGGGCGGAATGATAGGCTACCGCTACGTCAGTCCGGGTTATTTTCCTGCCCTTGGTATTCCTATTCTGCACGGTCGTGGTTTTAGCGAGGAAGACCGGTCACTCGCGGAAAAACCTGTGATTCTCAGCGAGGCACTGGCGAAGAAACTTTTTCCGAATGGAGAAGACCCACTAGGTAAATCCTTCCGTTTCGCCTCACAGAGCACCTGGCGGACCATCGTCGGCATTGCCGGCGACGTGAAGAACAATGGCCTCGCTGCGCCCGCGGATCCCGAGTTTTACCTTCCCTGGAAGAATGAGATTGACGGCTACTTCCGGTCCGCGCACGTAATCATTCAGAGCGCCATCAATCCAGAGGCGATCGCGCGCTGGATTCGTTCGGAAGCCGCAGCCGTCGATTCGACAGTGCCCGTGGTAATCGAGGGCATGAATACGCGCGTCGGCAAACTGACGGAGCGTCCGCGCTTCAATGCGGTCCTCTTGTCTTTGTTCGCGGGTATAGGCGTCTTGCTCGCGGCGATCGGCATCTATGGGGTCGTTGGCTTCCTTGTGGAGCAGCAGACGCGCGAGATTGGCGTGCGAATGGCGCTGGGCGCCACTCCGCAGAGCATATTGACGATGATTCTCTCCAATATCGCCCGTTGGACGATTGGCGGCGCGGCCCTGGGTCTCCTCGGAGGATGGCTCTGCGCGCGCCTGCTCGAGTCTTTGCTGTTCCAAGTGCACGCTCATGACCCGCTTCTTCTTGGCCTCGCGCTCTTGATTCTCCTCGGAGTGGCGTTCTTTGCGGCCTGGATTCCCGCACGGCGGGCCATGCGCGTAGACCCCATCGTGGCCCTGCGATACGAGTGATCCAAACATTTTTCTTCATTGCATGACGATGATTTTCACAGGACAGCTACGATAAGTCCTGAGTTGGGCTCGCTTCCACGTGCTAGAATTTCCCACCAATGAGCCGACTCTGCTCTTCCCGTTTCGAGCGAGCCGCGCGCAAACTGGGCTGGACGCGCATTGCCGGCATTGACGAAGCCGGGCGAGGTGCGCTGTTTGGTCCTGTGGTTGCCGCCGCGGTGATCCTCAATCCGAAGCGACGGATTGTCGGCCTGGACGATTCGAAGAAATTGGCCGCGGAGCGCCGCACAGAACTTGCGGCACGCATCATGGAACATGCCCTGGCTTGGGCAGTCGCCGAAGTGGATGCCCAGCGGATCGATGCCTGGAATATTTATCAGGCCAGTCGGCAGGCGATGACTGCGGCACTTCAACAGCTAACGACCATGCCCGATTACCTGCTCATTGACGCCATGCAACTGGATGTTTTGATCGAGCAGAAATCACTCATCAAGGGCGACGCACGAAGCATTTCCATTGCGGCAGCTTCCATCCTAGCGAAAACACATCGTGATACATGCATCGAGGAGTGGGACGCCGTCTATCCTCAATACGGCCTTGCTCGCCACAAGGGCTACGCCACGCCGGATCATCTCGAAGCGTTGCGGAAACATGGTCCCTCGCCGTTGCACCGCTATTCGTTCGCGCCGGTCCGCGAATCCGG
>QHYE01000011.1 GCA_003224055.1 Acidobacteriota bacterium
CCTGAATCAATTCCTCTTCGATGGCGCTGGTTTTCTTCCGCAGATCGCTCGAATTCGAAACCAGCGACTTCGCATCCTCGCGGCCGCCGAGCCGCTTCTCGAGTGCAAGGAGCTGCGCTCGCAGGTCACGAATGGCCAGGATGACTTTATTCATCTCGTCCTGGCGGTCGCGCAGTTTGAGCATGAGTTCGAATTGTTTGCGCAAGTCTGCCTCGGACTCTTTCACACGAGGATCCATCTTCACTTCAAGCGGAGCCGTGGAACTCTTTCCCGCGACGGTCAGCCGCGCCTGGTAGCGGCCCGGAAGAACCAGCGGACCGATTGGCCGGCCGTTGCTATAAATCGACGCGGGAATCTTCGTGGGGGTCTCATACCTCAAATCCCACGCGAAAAGGTTGAGGCCGGCGTCGGCAGGGATATGCTCCGCCTCTTCATCGTGTTCCCATTCGGCGGGCGCTTCATCCGTTTTTTTCTTTTCGCTGGAGTAGCTGCGGATGACTTTTCCCTGGGCATCAAGGAGTTCGAGCTTCGCCGGGTCTTTCGGTTTTTCCTTCAACTGATAGTAGATGATTGCGCCTTCCGGGGGATTCTCGGCAATGGCGTAGCGGCGCCGGTTCGTGTGGCCGATGCGGGCGCGAACCGCTGCCGCCGGAGCGAACAGATGCGCGTCTTCGGCCGGGGTCGCCGTGGTCATCTGGCGCAGCGGACTCAAATCATCGAGGACCCAGAAGGAACGGCCGTGGGTAGCGACGGCCAGGTCGTCCTCGTGGACGATGAGGTCGTGGATGGGCGTAGTCGGCAGATTGTTCTGGAGCGTCTGCCAATGTAAACCGTCGTCAAAGGAAACCCAGACGCCGGTCTCCGTGCCCGCGTAGAGCAAACCCTTGCGTCCCGGATCTTCGCGGACCGCGTGGACGTAGGAGTTGTCCGGCAAGCCGCCGATGAGTTTGGACCAGGTCTTGCCGAAGTCGCTGGTCTTGAAAATGTAGGGATGAAAGTTGTCCAGCTTGTGGGCGTCCACGGCAACATAGGCGGTTGCGGCGTCAAAGGGCGACGCCTCGATCAGGCTGACCATGGCCCATTCGGGCATCTCTTTCGGCGTAACGTTCGCCCAATTCTTGCCGCCGTCGCGGGTGACATGAAGAAGGCCATCGTCGGTTCCGGCCCAAAGCACGCCCTCCTGCTTGGGCGATTCGGCCAAACTGAATACAACGTCGTAATACTCGACGGTGTATTGATCCTTCGTGATGGGGCCGCCGGAATCCTGTTGCTTGGACTTGTCATTGCGAGTGAGGTCCGGACTGATGGTGGTCCAGGAGCGACCCTGATCGGCGGAACGGAAACCGAACTGCGAGCTGTGATAGATCACATCGGGGTTGTGCTGTGAAACGAGGAGCGGCATGGTCCAGGTGTAGCGGTATTTCTGTCCGGCAGCAGGGTGACCATCCGGAATCATCGGCCGCTGCTGGATGCTCTGGGCTTGACCGGTGCGGCGATCGAAGCGCGTGAAGATGGGCCCCTCGTCGTCGGCGTAAACGATGTTGGAGTCGCGCGGGTCAGGGACGACGTAGCCGCTTTCACCGCCGCCGACGGCATCCCAGTCGCCGCGATCGATGAAGCCGCGGTCGCTGCGGGTGCGAATGCCGATGGAGGAATTGTCCTGCTGGGAGCCATAGAGGCGGTAGAGAAAATCATTGTCCGCAGCGACGTGATAAAACTGCGCGGTTGGCTGATTGCCTTGCGTGGTCCAGTTTTTTCCGCCATCGACGGAGATCGTAGCGCCGCCGTCGTTTCCGTTGATCATGCGGTTCGAATCGTGGGGGTCAATCCATAAACCGTGGTGGTCACCGTGCGGCGCGTTCAGACGATCCCAGGTCTTGCCGCCATCCACGGAGCGGAAGAGTCCGGTGTCCGCGATGTAGACAGTGTTTACATTTTTCGGGTCGGCCCAGACATGGGTGAAATACCAGGCGCGCTGGCGGAAGCGGTGGTCATCGCTAATGAGCGACCAGTGCTCGCCGCCGTCGTCCGAGCGATAGAGTCCGCCCTTTTTTGCTTCGATGAGCGCATAGACGACATTCGAATCGGCGCCGGAAACGGCCACGCCGATGCGTCCGAGCGGGCCCTCGGGAATGCCATTGCCTTCGACGCGCTTCCAGGTGGAGCCGTCGTCGTTCGAACGGTAGAGGCCGTCCTTGGCGCCGCCGCTATTGAGCGACCAGGGAGTGCGATAGCCCTCCCACATGGCGGCGAAAAGAATGTGGGGATTGCGGGGATCGAAAACGATGTCAATGCCGCCGGTGCGGTCGTCGAGATAGAGAACTTTTTCCCAGTTTTTGCCGCCGTCGCGAGTGCGGAAGATGCCGCGTTCGGTGTTCGCGCCGTAAGCATGGCCGAGAGCGGCGACGAATACGACGTCTGGATTCGTGGGATGAATGATGAGCTTGCCGATGTGCCGAGTGTCCTTCAGTCCGATATTGGTCCAGGTTTTCCCGGCGTCATTCGAACGATAGACGCCGTCGCCAAAGGAGATATTTCCGCGGATGCAAGCTTCGCCGGTACCCGCGTAAATGACGTTGGGATCGGAATCCGCGACTGCGATGCTGCCGATGGAGGAGGTGGTGGTCTGCTTCTCGAAGAGCGGATCCCAGGAGACGGCAGCGTCCGTGGTTTTCCAAACTCCGCCTGCGACGGCGCCAAAGTAATAGGTATTGGGCTGGCTCGGGACTCCGGCGACGGTCAGAACGCGTCCTCCGCGAAAGGGACCAATCAGACGCCAAACCAGCGGTTTGTTGCGCGCGAATGGCACTGGACGACAAGAAGTGGAGAATAAGCGCAGAAACACAGAAGCGAACAAAGCCGCGAGACGCATTCACAAAAACCTCCGGAATTAGAGCGTGAAACGCAAGATAGTAGCGCGGAGACATGCAGGATGGAAGCGTTTTTCGTTCGAGATAGTGGGGTGAGTTTGAGATATGCCGACTATTTGGCAAACTGAACAGGTTCTTCGAAGGGGACTTTGTGTTTATCAGGCCCTAGGAATTCGGATTATCAATGCGTTTGAGTCGTACTCTTTTTCAGAGCGCTGTTGGTTTGAAACACTCGGGAGTATTCCCAAATTTTGGCGTTACATCCGACCAATAACGTTTCGGCGTCTGGTATCGTGAGTGTGGCCATTCCATGGCAGGATTCGCCCAAAATTTCCTGATACGCGATTTGACCGGCTTTGTCGTAGAGAAGGAGCATTGACCGCTCCTTTGCGAAACTGTTTTGTAACACAGCGAAATACTCAGCACCTCTCCCAAAGCGGATGGGGGTTGCTGCACTTCCTTTCAACAAGTCGCCGAGAGGGGATTCTAGTTTCGCAACGGTCTTCCCGCTTGCGTCGAGTACAACAAACACCGGTTTACAGCAGCCTTCTTGGGCCTCAGTAGTCGGAACAAGAATGTGAGTGGGCCGCATTTCTTCTCCCCAGCGAGTAAGGGCAAACCACGAAACAGAAAAACCCGGCAAATATTGAACAATTACATCCCCATTTGCATTCCGTACGAGAAGTTGGCCCCTCGCATTGCTATGAAGTATTTCTTCGCGCCCATCTCCGTTCGTATCCAACATCTCCACATGCCAGACGTTCCCCGCTTCCTTCTTCCATAGTCTCTTGCCGTGCTCATCGAAGAGAGCAATCCCTCCCCCACCGTTAAAACCTATGACGACCGACAATTTCCCGTCTCCATACAAATCACCAGGCACTGAATCATCGACCCCTGACCAAGTCCCCTCGGAACGCCAGCTGACGTGCCCTTCTTTGTCAAAGAGCGTTGCAGGGACAGCCCAACTCTCGTCCCGACTCAGGTAGCCATATTCGCCGCTCGGACTCATTCGTGCCACCACGACGGGGGAGTGCTGTTCAATTGAGAAACGAACTTGTTTCTTGGTTTGGCCTGCAAAGTCAATGAAATCGGCGCCCTGACTGCCCACCACTGCGATGTCAGCTCCCTCACGGTCCGCAGGCCAGCCCGCACTTATTTGCGAGATATTGCCTAAGCCCTCGGCTGTATAGAAAGCTCGCCTCTCAAAGTTTCCTTCCCCTTTGATTAGGCGTGGCTGCAATATTTTCTTCTCCACCTCATCCTGCGCCTCGGCTTCTCGAATGCTTGGTTGGATTTTGTAGTACAGGAAAACGCCCGCGCCCACGACTAGCATCAGAAGAACCGCAAGAACGATTAGTATCTTTCGCAACATATACACTCTATCTTACGGGTTCGGCCTGGCGGTCGCATTCTCACTAGCGGGCATGTTGCTTTGAGTGGCACCGTCGGTCAATGGCTGGTAAGTCGTGCGAGCTCAACCGGTCGACGCAACACTAACTCGAAGTCTACTCGCGGGAGTCTCAAAACCTAAAGTCTTTCGCGGGCGTGCAACGGACTGAACAGAAAGCGATCCACAGCCTCGCCGCGTTAATACATTTGATAAGATTCTTGGACGATGAGCGGCCAGAAGGCGTACGACGTTGCGGTCGTGGGGGCGGGAGTTTTTGGGGCGTGGACGGCGTGGCATCTTGCCAAGCGCGGCAAGAAGGTTGCGCTGATCGATGCGTATGGTCCCGCGAACGGGCGGGCCAGCTCCGGAGGCGAATCACGCATCATTCGAATGGGCTACGGCGCGGATGAGCTGTACACGCAGTGGTCGAAAAACTCGCTGGCGCAATGGAAGAAGTTTCTTGTAGGCGCGCAGCCGCCGCTCTTCCACGAAACGGGCGTGCTTTGGCTGGGAGGCAATGATGACTCGCAGCTGAGGCGCACGGCTACTGTCTTGCGGCGCTGCAACGTTCCATTTGAAGAGTTGGACCGGGCGGCTCTGGAGAAGAAATATCCGCAAGTATTGTTTGAGGACGTCGAGACAGGAATCCTGGAAACAAACAGTGGCGTCTTGATGGCGCGGCGGGCCGTGGCGGCGGTGGTCGAAGGGGCCGTGAAGCTCGGCGTTGAGTATCGCAGCGCGCAGATTCTAAAACCGGCAGGATCCGGGCGGCAGGAAGCGGTGGTGACAGGCCAGGGCGAACGCATAATGGCGGGCGAATTCGTGTTTGCTTGCGGCGCATGGCTTGGCAAAGTGTTTCCGGAAGTTCTGGGCTCGCGGATCTTCCCTTCGCGGCAGGAAGTTTTTTTCTTTGGGGTACCCGCGGGCGATACGAGGTTTGCTCCTCCGGCGCTGCCGACCTGGCTGTTTCAAGAGGATCTCTTCTACGGAATGCCGGACATTGAAAGCCGAGGATTGAAGATTGCGTATGACGGGCATGGCGAGCGCATCGATCCAGACATGGAGTCCAGGATAGTTTCCCCGGTGATGAGGGAAAGGGTTCGAGCCTATGTGGCGCTGCGATTCCCGGCGTTGAAGGATGCCCCGATCGTGGAAACTCGCGTCTGCCAGTATGAGAACACTTCCAGCGGAGATTTTCTGATTGACCGGCATCCAGGAATGGAAAACGTGTGGTTTGCGGGCGGAGGGTCGGGGCACGGGTTTAAACACGGCCCGGCCGTAGGGGAATACGTGACCGGGCGGCTCCTGGACCGCAGCCAGCCGGAGCTGCGGTTTTCCCTGGCGACAAAAGACACAGTTCAAAGGCGTGCAGTATACTGACGCCGCGGGACCAAAACGGGACCGGCTGGTAAAATGAATGTGCAATTCATAGGAGAGAAACGCGTGAAGCTACCTGGCTGCAAGCTTCGAGTAAGTCTTTGGCTGGCGATGGCGCTGTTGACGATAGTCGCGGCAGGCGCATCTGGGCAAGACGTCAAGATAGCCTATGAAAAATTTGTGCTTCCGAACGGGCTGACCGTGATCGTTCATGAAGATCATAAGGCACCGATCGTAGCCCTGAACATCTGGTATCACGTGGGCTCCAAGAACGAGAAGCCGGGGAAGACCGGGTTTGCCCACCTGTTCGAACACTTGATGTTCGGCGGCAGCGAAAACCTCAAGGGGCGCTACATCGATGCGATGGAGCGCGTGGGCGCGACGGACCTCAACGGCACGACCAATTCCGACCGCACGAACTATTTCGAGAATGTGCCGACATCAGCGCTGGATTATGCGCTGTTCCTGGAATCCGACCGCATGGGGCATTTTTATAACACCATTAACAAGGAGACGCTCGACCTGCAGCGCGGCGTGGTGCAGAACGAAAAGCGCCAGGGCGATAACCAGCCCTATTCCATCTCGCGGTATCTGATCACCGAAAACACGTATCCCGCCGGGCATGGCTACTCGTGGACAACGATCGGCTCCATGGAGGATTTGAACGCGGCGTCGCTCGCGGACGTGCAGGAATGGTTCAAGACTTATTATGGGCCTTCGAATGCCACGCTGGTGATTGCCGGCGACATCGATGTGAAAACAGCCCGCGAAAAGATCCAAAAGTATTTTGGCAATATTCCCGCCGGTCCGCCGGTCGCGCACCAGACAGAATGGGTGGCGAAAATGACCGGCGTGCACCGCCAGCAAGCGCAAGACCGCGTACCGGTAGCGCGCGTGTTCAACGTCTGGAATATTCCGGAATACGGTCAGGCCGACACAGATTATCTGGACCTCGTTAGCGATGTGCTGGCAGCGGGCAAGAATTCGCGGTTTTACAAGCGGCTTGTTTATGACGAGCAAATCGCGACGTCGGTGAACTGCGGCATCAATCCGAACGAAATCGGCGGGCAGTTCATTGTTGGCGCGTCGGCGAAGCCCGGGGGAAGCCTCGCGCCCATTAACAAGGATGTGCAGGAAGAGCTCGACAAATTCCTGAAGGACGGGCCCACGGCAGAAGAGCTGGAGCGCGTCAAGACAGCCTATGAAGCGAATCTCGTGCGCGGGCTCGACCGCATCGGAGGCTTTGGCGGGAAATCCGACATCCTCGCTCGCGGCCAGGTATTCACGGGAAATCCGGAGCAATACCAGATTTCGCTGGACCGCGTGCGCAAAGCGACGGCTCAGGATTTGCGCGATGCGGCGCGGCGCTGGCTCAGCGACGGTCTGTATCAACTCGAAGTGGTGCCCTATCCGGAGTACAAGGCGGCAAGCACAGGCGCGGACCGTTCGAAACTCCCCGAAGTTGGCGCGACGCCAAACGTGAAGCTGCCGGCGTTTGAACGCATGACGCTTTCGAATGGCTTGAAAGTCGTTCTGGCGGAACGCCATGAATTGCCGCTTGTGAATTTCACCATGCTCGTGGATGCGGGCACCTCCGCAGATAGTTCTTCGGCACCGGGCACCGCGGCAATGACGTCCTCGCTGCTGACCAGTGGCACCGACAAGTACAACGCTCTGCAAATCAGCGATGAGATTCAGCGGCTGGGAGCAGAGCTCGAGGCGGTTTCCGGACTGGACGGTTCGACGGTGTATCTCTCCTCGTTGAAGAGCAAGCTGGAGCCATCGCTCGCGTTGTTTTCCGATGTACTGCTCCATCCTTCGTTCCCGCAGGAGGATTTCGCGCGCCAGCAGAAGCTTCAGATTGCCGCGATTCAACGGGCGAAAACCTCCCCTGGCGCGATGGCAGGCCGGGTGATGACTCCGGCGCTTTACGGCAAGGATCATCCCTACGGGTTGGAGTTGACCGAAGCAGGGGTGGGAAAATTGACGCGCGATGCGATCGCCAAATTCCACGACACGTGGTACCGACCGAATAACACCACGCTGGTGATCGTGGGGGACACCACGCCGGCGGAAATCAAGCCGCAACTCGAAAAGGCTTTTGCTTCGTGGAAGCAAGGGAATACGCCGAAGAAGAGCATTGCGAACGTAGCGGCGCCGAAGCGGGCCGAGGTGTATTTGATCGATAAACCGGGCGCGGCGCAGTCTTTTATCCTGGCGGGAACGATCGCACCGCCGCGCAACAACCCGCAGGAAATTGCGCTGGGAATCTGGAACGACATTTTGGGCGGAACGTTCGGTGGGCGCGTAAACATGAACCTGCGTGAGGACAAGCACTGGTCCTACGGCGCTCGCACGGCGTTTCAATTTGCGCGCGGCGACAGCACCTGGGTGACGCAAGCGCCGGTGCAGACGGATAAGACCAAAGAATCTCTCGTGGAGCTCAACAAAGAGTTGCGCGACGTGTTTGGCGCCCGTCCCATCTCGCAGGATGAACTCAGTAAGGACAAGGACAATCGAACCCTTCGCCTGGCGGGTTCGCGCGAAACTATGACCGAGGTCGGAGATGCGATAGAGAATATCGTGCAATATCGTTTGTCCGACGACTACTACTCGACGTATGCATCCAAGGTGCGGGCCCTGACGACAAACGATCTCACGACCGCGGGGAAGTCTTTTCTCAACCCGGATCGATTGGTGTGGGTCGTGGTCGGGGACCTTGCAAAGGTGGAGGCCGGAATTCGCGACCTGAACCTTGGGACGGTGCACGTCGTGGATGCCGATGGCAATTCCATTCGATAGAAGTAACGGACTAACGTCGCACAAGTAGAAGATCCAAGTGGCATCACCAGGTTTCAGTTGTAAGTTTCTAAGTAGGAAGAGGAAAAACTCTTACTTGTGCTTTCTTCCCTGCTTTGACATAGATGAAAGCAAGCGGCTGAAGGAATCAAGCTTTAGGAATACGACGGCGGGGATGGGTTGCGGCGACTGCGCGCCTTCCCCGCCGTGCTTTTTCTGAGTAGAGATCGCGGTCTGCCTCGGAGAGCAACTTTTCGATTCGCTCGCCATCGCCGCGATACACCGAGATGCCGATACTCGCGGAAAGGGGCGGTTGCTCGTCGTCGTTAGCCAGCACTTCGCGAATGCGGCTGGCGACGCGCCTCGCTTCATCCTCTTGAGCTTCCGGCAAGTCCAGGGCAAATTCGTCGCCGCCGTAACGCGCAGCGGTGTCAATGGTGCGGCAGTGAATCCGCAAAACGTGCCCAAGACGGCAGATTGCGCGGCTGCCCACGAGGTGGCCGTAGTTGTCGTTGATTTTTTTCAAATCATCCAGATCGAGGAGGAGCATGGAGAAAGGACGGCCGCTGCGGTTCGTGCGCTCGGTCTCATTTTCCAGGACATCGAGCAGATGCCGGTAGTTCGCCAGGCCGGTGAGCGGATCGCTGACGGCGAGGTGGCGAACTTGTTCGAAGAGGTGAGCGTTGTCCAGAAGTGCGCCGCCGAGAGCGACGGTGTAACCCATCACCATGAGCGCCTGGGCAAAAAGGAAGGGAGCGTCCAGCAAGCGCTGGGATTGCGCGGCGGAAAATTGAGCGGCGACGTTGAACCAAGCGGCGGCGTAAATGGTGCGATCGAAAGCGGAATCTTCGTCGGACAATCGGCGCCGATACCAAATCAGACTGATGAAGAAAATTGCGGCGGGGAGAAACTGCTGCGGGCTGGGGAAAAAGGCGCCGGGATGCGGGGAAACCTCAGGAGGCAAACGGCGCAGTGTTGCGGCGAGAGCATACGTCAGGGCGATGACGGTCAACAAGGCTCCCGCGATTTCCCGCCGCGGATGGCGGGAACGCGGGATGAAACGTTCAACCAGCAGGGCGACGATGAGCAGGAGTGCCAGGACCATGCGGCCGATCCACCAGGCAATAGGCGCCCAAAGTAGGCGCAATGGGGCATCCGGCAAAAATTGAAAAAAGAGCACACTGGTCGCGGTGAGGACTGCGCCGGAAAGAAGGAAGCCGGCGCCGAGAATCAGGGAGATGCGATCCTGGGTTCCCTGAAAACGAACGAGAGTCACAGCCGCAAAGACGAAAGCCAGAAGACCGCTGACGATCTGGAGGTAGCCCTGGAGAAGAGGATCCGGCTCGATGGAGATGCGACGTAGCCAGTAGGCGGCAGCGACGACAAAGAGGAAGCCGGCGGCATGCGCGAGAAAAATTGTCGTGCGACTGCGGCTATGCTGTAGAGGGGCCTCGGCCATAATCCGTTTTTCTCAAGTGGTGCGTTTCTCCGGGCCGGCGCCTACTTAATTAGACTACTTAGCAGGTTAGGGCGTTGCCGTCGAATCGGGGAGCGAGTGAGCGAAGAGATACCGTCCTGTGGGTTTTGTGACCTGTACGAGAGTGCAAGGTGAAAAACAGGGAAGAAGAATGGAATCGGACGAGCATGGCGGCGAGCGAATGTTAAATGTTGCGGAAGAGGGCGAGTTTGGCCAAACTGCTTCATTGAATCGATTGAATACCGGGTGGAAAAGATGCGGCTGGCGGGGAGGGATTCCTGTAGCATTTAGCGTTCATTGATTCGTTGGATAGAATTGCGTTTGAAACGAAGCGTAGCACCTCTGCGAGAAGGAGAGATTTTTGAGCAACGAGGCGACAGGGAATTCCGGGCCACGTTTGAGACGGACTCTCACGCTCTGGGATCTGATTCTTTACGGTGTCATCGTAATTCAACCCGTGGCGCCGATGTCCATATTCGGAGTCCTGAGCAATCGTGGAAAAGGGCACGTTGTTAGAGCAATTCTCATTGCCATGGTGGCGATGCTTTTCACCGGCATCAGTTACGGCAAGATGGCCCGGGCATATCCGAGCGCGGGCTCGGCTTTTACCTATGTGGCGCAGGAGATTCATCCAGGGGCAGGGTACGTAACCGGCTGGAGCATGGTGATGGATTACATCCTCAATCCGCTGATCTGTACGATCTGGTGCGCGCAACAAGCGCATGATTTCGCACCTACGCTCCCTGTATGGGGATGGAAGATTTTCTTCGCAGTAGTGTTTACGCTGCTAAACATCCGCGGTGTGAAAACATCGGCGCGCATCAACGCGGGTATGGTCGCAGGAATGGGAGCGGTCATCGTGGTGATCTTTGTCGCTGCGGTGCGTTACATCTTCGGCCACCCGCATGCGGATCCCGGTTTCTTTACGCGGCCCTTCTATGATCCGGCCACTTTCAGCACCGGCGCACTCTTCGGTTGCACATCCATCGCCGTGCTGACGTACATCGGATTTGACGGTATTTCCACGCTCTCCGAAGAAGCTGAGAATCCCCGGCGGAATATCATGCTGGCGACGGTGCTGACCTGCGTCGTGGTTGGACTGCTCTCGGCGACCGAAGTATACGTAGCGCAGCTTATCTGGCCCGCATCGGAAGCTTTCCCAAACGTCGATACGGCTTATGTACACGTGGCAGGGCGCGCCTGGGGGCCGCTCTTCGTCGTGGTGGGATTTACATTGTTGCTGGCGAACTTTGGGTCCGGCATGGGTGCGCAACTGGGCGCGGCGCGGCTACTCTATGGCATGGGGCGCAGCAACGCGCTGCCGAAATCGTTTTTCGGCGCGGTCGACGAAAAGCATCACGTTCCGCGCAATAATGTCTTTTTCGTCGGGGGAATCGTACTGATCGGATAGTTTTTTCTTTCCTACGAGCTTGGCGCGGAAATGCTCAATTTTGGTGCGCTCATTGCATTCATGGGCGTGAACGCGGCCGCATTCATTCGCTACTTCGTCCGAGCGGAAGAAAAGAAACCGTGGAATCTTATACCGCCTTTGGCCGGTTTTTTCATCTGTCTGGGATTGTGGCTGAACTTGAGCCGGCCCGCGATGATTGCCGGTTCAATCTGGATGGCCGCAGGCATCGCCTTCGGAGTGTGGAAAACGCGCGGGTTCAAGGAACCACTCTCATTTGAGGTGCCCGCGGAATGATGCCCTTCTCGCCATCAACGCCATTGCATATTGGGCGACTCTAGAAGGATGATGATGTCCGCGGAGGCGCCACGTCTCGTGAAACGGGCTAGCGGCAAAAGTCTCACGGTAACGATGCGGGATGTCGCGCAGTCCAGCGGCTTTTCTCCGGCTACGGTCTCGATTGTGCTGAACAACGCGCCTTTGGCGCGTTACATTGCGCCGGCGACGAAAAAGCGCATTGAGGAAGTAGCCAAGAAACTTGGATACCGACCGAATGCGATGGCGCGATTTCTGCGCAGCAAGCGTAGTCACAGCGTCGGCGTCATGTTCTTCGATATTGCCGACCCGTTCTGCACCCCGGTCCTGCGAGGCATCGAAAACGCCCTGTATCAATCCTCCTACGTGCAGATTTTTGCGGATGCACATAACCAGAGAAACCGCTTCGAACGCTACCTGGAACTGCTGCTCGAGCATCACGTTGAAGCGCTAATCGTTGTGGCGAACTGGCTTTTCGTGGACATTCATCTGCTGGCGGACCTCACCAAACGAAACATCCCAGCAGCTACGATCGGGTTTGAGTTGCCCGGAGATACGGTCAGCTCGGTGATGGTGGATAACGAGGCAGGCGGCCGGCTGGCGCTGGAGCATCTGCATCAACTCGGCCACCAAAAGATCGCCTTCATTCGCGGACCAAAAATGTTGATTGACAGCGCACCGCGGTGGCGCGGCATTCAAAAATTTGCGCACTCGTCTGGGATGGAGATCGATCCGGCGCTGGTGCTGCAGCTCCCGGATTCCTTTGATCCCAACTCCGGCTTCGAGGGCGGTTTCCGCTTCACGGAAGAATTGCTGGAAAGAAGAAAACGATTCACTGCATTGATGGCGTTCGACGATTTGACGGCGCTGGGCGCGATCCGCGCACTGACGAAGGCGGGCGTGAAAGTGCCGGAGCATTGTTCGGTGGTGGGCTTTGACGACGTGCCGCTGTCTTCGCTGGCCGCGCCGTCCTTGACCACGGTGCGGCAGCCGCTGGAGGCGATGGGGAATCACGCCGTGAACATCGTTATGGAAGGCGTGAATGCCGGCCTCGAGAAACGCGATTGGACTATCTCGCGCCACAAGATGAATCCGGAGTTGGTCATCCGCGAATCCACGCGAGCGGCGGCGCTGACGAGTGCCGACGACTAGACATTTCCGCCAAGGAATGAATTCAGTTTTGACGGATAATCCAAAACCAAAGGCGCGGACCAGGTGGCCCGCGCCCTTAGTTTTTTAGTTTCTCGAGTCTGCTGACCTTACTGCGCTGGCGGCAGAAAAGCCTGCGAAGGCGCCAGGAATTCGACCTTTGGAAGCTCAGTGACGACGTGGGCGCGTTCGAATCGTCCTTTCTTTCCGCCGCTGCCATTGAAGGTCAGAAGATACTGATTGTTCAGATGGGTGCCAATCTCGTCAAAATAAGGCTTCAACGTGACGGGCGCACTCGTGCCAAGGTAATAGGCTTCTCCGCCGGTTTCGTCCGAAAGCTGGCTGAGGTTCGCTTGCGCTCGGGAGACGCGGAAGAATCGGCTAGACCTGTGCCCGTCGTCCGGAGCATAAATCGACCAGATGTTGATGTTCTGCTTCTGGGCGCGTTCAATCGCGGGACTGAGATCCGGGCTAGTGAAGCTGAAATCTCCGCGGAAATAGTCGATCCCTGAGGAGATCAGCAGGATGGAGCGCCGTTCCTGGGATGCGGGCAGACGCTTCATGAGATCCAGGAGCGCGAGATAGGGGCTTGAAAACGCACCGCCAGTGCCCAGCGGAATGCGCAAAGCCTTACCTGCAAGCTGATGATCGTTTGTGAAATCCTGAGCGAGCATGGCTGTTCCATTGCGAGCATAGGCCACAGATATGTAGGTCGTGGCTGGTTGTGCGTCGAAGAACGCTCTCAAGTCACTCCACTGATTGGCGATGCTGCTATCGAGCGAATCGTCGATCAACACGGCGAGGTACAATTTTTCGCCTTTAGCCCAACCCGCCACCTGCGTGCGCTCTTTGTTCAAATACAACTGCACATCATCCTTTGTCACAGCCGGTGGGATAGTGTCTTTCTTCCCGACGGCGGTAACGGTGATGGTGACATTTCCCGGGCCTGCCGCATTGGCGCTGGCTGCAAAAAGCCCAAACGCAATTGCAAGCGCTCCGAGCAGCGAGACAACGTGATTTGTAATTCTCTTGCGAGTCATAGTGTGGTTCCCTTTACCTTTCCAAACTCATTAGATGCCGATTCGAACCAAAAGTATCTTGTGTCATGGAGGGTTGATAGCCGGCTTACGCGGCGGCGGTCATTTGCCTAGAGCGAGTGGCGGCCAGCGTAGTATGCTGCGCCACGCACAGAGAGGCCTCTCCGGTGAAAGACTATGTAGGTGCGATTGACCAGGGAACAACGAGCACGAGGTTCATGGTCTTTGACAAATCCGCCCGGATTGTGGCGGTGGCGCAGAAGGAGCATGAACAGATTTTTCCGAAGCCCGGATGGGTCGAGCATGACCCGCTGGAGATTCTGCGGCGCACAGAAGAAGTCATCGCGGAGGCGCTCGCCCAGCGCGGCTTGCGCGCAGCAGACCTCGCCGCCATCGGCATCACCAACCAGCGGGAGACGACCGTCCTCTGGGAGCGGGGAACCGGTAAGCCTGTTGCCAATGCCATCGTCTGGCAAGACACGCGGGTGGCAGAAGATGTGGCGCGGTTTGCACAGGATGGCGGGCAGGACCGCTTCCGCCCGCAGACCGGGCTGCCGCTCAGCACTTACTTCAGCAGCCTGAAGTTACGCTGGTTGCTTCAAAATGTTCCCGAAGCGCAAGAGAGAGGCGCGGCGGGCGAGCTGCTTTTCGGAAATATAGATACGTTCCTCCTCTGGAACCTGACCGGGGGACCGCAAGGCGGCATTCACGCAACCGACGTGACCAATGCCAGCCGAACGCAACTCCTCAAACTGAAAACACTGGATTGGGATGAAAAGTTGCTGGCAACGTTTGCGATTCCTCGCGCGGTGCTGCCGACGGTGCGGTCGAGCAGCGAAGTGTATGGGGAAGCGTCACTTGCGACGATTGCCGGGGTTCCCATTTGCGGGATTCTTGGCGACCAACAGGCAGCTCTGGTCGGGCAGGCGTGTTTTCGGCCCGGCGAGGTGAAGAATACCTACGGGACGGGCTGCTTTCTGTTGATGAATACCGGCGAGCGGCTCGTCCCTTCGAACTTCGGGCTGCTGACTACGGTTGCCTACAAGTTTGGCGGCGGGGCCGTTCATTACGCTCTCGAAGGTGGAGTCGCCATCTCGGGAGCGCTGGTGCAATGGCTTCGCGACAATCTCGGACTCATTCAGAAAAGCTCGGACGTGGAAGCGCTTGCACGCACGGTCAACGACAACGGCGGCGTTTATTTCGTCCCCGCTTTTTCCGGCCTCTACGCTCCCTATTGGAAGGAGAATGCGCGGGGAGTGATTGCCGGGCTCACACGCTATGCGAATAAGGGGCACATTGCGCGGGCAGTCCTGGAAGCGACGGCGTTTCAGACGCGCGAAGTCGTCGAGGCCATGGAAAAGGATTCAAAAATCGGGCTCGAGAGCCTGCGCGTGGACGGGGGGATGGTAGTCAACCAATTGCTGATGCAATTTCAGGCGGACATCCTGAATCGGGAGGTGGTTCGCCCGGTGATACAAGAAACGACCGCGCTGGGCGCGGCGTATGCCGCGGGGCTGGCTGTCAAGTTTTTCACGGGGTTGGAAGAATTGCGCGCCAATTGGGCCGTCGATCGCACCTGGAAGCCGAATCTGGCCGAAGCCGAGCGCGAGCAACTCTACAAGCAGTGGAAGAAAGCGATTGCGCGATCATTTGACTGGATCGAATCCTGACGGAGGTTGTGACTCATGACCTCACCGCTGCTTGGTGAATTTCTTGGGACTATGATTCTGATCTTGCTGGGGGACGGCGCTGTCGCCGCGGTGCTGCTGAAGCGCTCCAAAGCCGAAGGCGGCGGATGGATTGTGATCACTGCAGGGTGGGCGTTTGCGGTGATGGCGGGAGTGTTCACAGCCATCGCTTGCGGGAGCAGCGACGCGCATCTCAATCCGGCGGTGACGATCGGCTTTGCGGTTCGCGATTCTGATTTTGCAAAATTTACGCCGTATCTCCTTGCGCAGTTGCTTGGCGGAATTGCCGGCGCCGCGCTGGTCTGGCTTCACTATCTTTCGCACTGGAAGGAGACCCCCGATGTGGCAGCAAAGCTTGGATGCTTCTGCACCGGGCCTGCGATTCGCAGCTTTCTCCCGAACCTGCTCAGTGAAATCATCGCCACGTTTGTTCTCGTCTTCGTCGTTGGCGCAATTTTTTCCAAGAATGTAGCGGCGGGCGGCCCCGGAGCGGGGCTCGGCCCCTACCTCGTTGGCAGCCTCGTCTGGGGCATCGGCCTGTCTCTCGGCGGCCCCACGGGATATGCCATTAATCCGGCTCGCGATCTTGGTCCGCGCATTGCGCATGCCATTCTCCCGATCGCCGGCAAAGGCGCGTCCGACTGGCGTTATGCGCCGATTCCCGTGATCGGCCCTCTCCTCGGCGGAATCGTGGCGGGTTTGCTTCTCCGCGCGCTCGCGATTTCTTGATTCATTCGATGAGTGATGAGGCGGAACGTTCATGAGTCTGACGCGATCACTGCTGCTTGCGGCATCCCAGAATCGCTGGCTGCGCGACCATGCGACCCGCTATCGCTTTGTAAGAAGCAGCGTTTCGCGGTTCATGCCGGGAGAAACTTTCGACGACGCGATGCGGGCAGCGCAGAATCTTCGCGGCAAAGAGATTGGTACCGTATTTACGCACCTCGGCGAAAACATCAAGGATCCTGAAGAGGCGCAGCAGGTTGCGGATCACTATCTGGAGGTGCTCAGCCGAATCCAACAAATGGGCCTGAGGGCGGAGATTTCCGTCAAATTGACGCAGTTGGGGCTGGATTTGTCGCCGGATCTTTGTTTCGACCATCTGAAAACTATTATCGAACGCGCGCCAAAGGATTCCGTCGTCTGGCTGGACATGGAGGCAAGCAATTATGTGGATGCCACGCTGGACCTCTACCGCCGAACGCTGGAACTGTTTCCAAATGTTGGCGTCTGCCTGCAAGCGTATCTTTTTAGAGCCAAGGACGATCTTTCGAAACTGCTGACGTTGCGCCCCTCGATCCGCCTCGTGAAGGGCGCATACAACGAACCTCCCGACATTGCCTTTCCGCGCAAGCAAGATGTCGATGAAAACTATTTTGCCCTTGCAAAGGAGATGCTCATCGCGAAAAAAGGAAACCGGTGCGTGCGCGCGGCCTTCGGGACGCACGATCTGGCGCTGATCCGGCGTCTTTCGGACTTTGCTTCCGCAGAACAAATCAAGAAGTCGGATTTCGAAGTGCAGATGCTGTACGGAATTCAGCGCGCGGAACAAGAACGCCTTGCGGCCGAGGGCTGCACTTCGATCGTGCTGGTGGCTTACGGAGGCTATTGGTATCCGTGGTTCGTGCGGCGGCTGGCGGAGCGCCCCGCTAATCTGTGGTTCGTGCTCCGCAACGTATTTACGGGCTAGAATTCAGACGCGATCAGGTTCCCGTATTGGCTTTTGCCACCAAAAGAATTGCGAAAATGTAAAACAAAAACATCAGCGCGAGATACGTCTTCGCCTGGCGGCTCGCGCCCGCAAATTCCTTCCAGACCAGGACGCCCCAGAGCGCGGCGACCATGGGCGCGGATTGGCCGATGGCGTAAGAGATCGCCACTCCAGTGAAATTCGCCGCCACGAGATTGAAAACAGTTCCGATGCCCCAGATGGCGCCGCCCAGCAGACCGAGCATATGGCCGGAGGCCGGGCCGCGAAAGAATTCGCCGAAGTTTACTGGCTCACCCACGAGCGGCCTCTTCATGAAATAGACGTTCCAGATGAAACAGGAGAGCAGAGCGCCAAGCGTGAGGAAGACGCCAATGCTGTAGGGCCCGAGCGTGTGTCCTTGGGTCATCGCGTGAGTAACGAAGGGCGCCCAAAGACCCATCAAGATTCCGGAGACGATACAGACAACGATGCTTTTTCGAGTGACGGCGGTGGCGACTTTTTTCAAGCTGCCGTAGGCCTTGCCATCGAGGATCACGGCGATGACGGCACACACAACGCCTGCCGCCAGCAAACCTGCGTCCCCTTTGGGCTGCAGCAAGAAACTGGAAACAACGCCGACCACCAATGCGATGCCGATCGAAACGGGAAATGCGATGGCCAGGCCGGCCATGTCAATCGCGGCGACGAGCAGCAGATTCGCCAGATTGAACACTGCGCCTCCGGCCAGCGTATAGAGGAAATTTGCGGTATCCGCTGAGCGGACATTGTTCAGGAAGCTCGCCGCATCATTCGAGGTGCTTCCCATCGTGAACGCCAGCACCAGCGAGATCAGGAAAATGCCGACGGCGTAGTCCCAATAGAACAATTCGAAACGGTAGTTCTTTACACCTTTATAAGTATTTGCCCAGGAACCCCAACAAATCGCGCTCGTAATCATCATCACTAAGGCAATGCCAAAATCATGAGGAACGAACATGAAATTGCGGCTCCTTCGCGGGCCGGCCGATTCGAACCACTTCTTGCGTTCAACAAATGTCGAACGCAGCGCCGTTTTGCCCTTTATTGCACTGGCTGCTTATAGTCACGGCAACTCCGGCTGTCAAGGACAAAGCTGGGATTAGGTGGCAACTCTATCGCCCAGGCTGGCGAGAGTTGTTGCAGTTTCCAGACGGAGTTCTTATATAATCCGCGCGCGGAATCATCGGACGCGAAGCGATGGCCAAGCAATCCCTCATTGCCGTGGTGGGCAGCGCCAACGTGGATCTCACCACGTTCAATGACGTGTTTCCGCGGCCGGGGGAGACGATCTTTGGTAAGAAATTTGACCTTGGGTTCGGCGGCAAAGGAGCCAATCAGGCGGTGGCCGCGCGTTTGTGCGGCGCAAACGTGGGGATGGTTGCGAAAGTGGGAAGCGACCTCTTCGGCCCCGCCACCATCAAGAATTTCGAGTCGCAAGGAATTGACGCGAAGTACGTCGGAATCGCCGAAGGCGCATCCAGCGGCGTCGCTCCCATCTTCGTGGAACCCGGCGGCCAGAACCGCATCATCGTCGTGAAGGGCGCGAACGATTTACTTTCGCCGGAGGATGTGGACGCGGCCGCGCCGCTGCTTCGCAAGGCGGACACTATCGTCATGCAGTTTGAGATTCCTCTGCGCACGGTCTACTACACGGTGCGCTTTGCCAAAGCCAATGGCATTCGCTGTATTGTGAATCCGGCTCCCGCCCAGCAAGTGGATTTCGCGGAAGTCGGCGCCGCTGCGTATTTCATTCCGAATGAAACCGAGGCGGAAATCACGACGGGAATGCCGGTGAAATCGATCGACGACGCAAAAAAGTGCGCGGAGTTTCTGCTACGCAAAGGGATGCAGCGCGTGGTCATCACCCTCGGCGAACGCGGTTCGCTGGTGGCTGGAATCGGCGGCATGGAGCACGTGCCGGCCTTCCAGGTTCAGGCCGTTGATACGACCGGCGCGGGCGACGCGTTCATCGGCAGTTTTGCCGTGTTTCTTGGAGAAGGAATTCCAGAAAAGGAAGCCTTGCGACGTGCAAATCTCTATGCTGCACTTTCCACAACTAAAGTCGGGACACAAAAATCGTTTTGCACCCGGGCGGAATTTGAAAAAGAGTGGCAGAAGCGCAGCGCAAGCCTGTGAACCAGCTTTGTCAAAGTGTTAAGATAGTATTTTGCAGCTCACTCTGTCTCATTCGGTAGAGATCGCCATGACTTTACACGACAACACGAGAATCGAGAGCGCAACTGAGTTGGCACGCAACGCCAAGCCGGGCGCGATTTCTCCTTCAGAAACGGCTATCGCCAAGTATGCGGGGCGCGACCTTCAATCAAACCGCGGCATTCCTCTGAATATAGATTGGGTAAATGCCGTTCGCGTGAACACCAGCGCCGTGGAGCGGCGAGCGCAATCCCTGGTGACTCGCCGTACGGTGAAAAAAGAGTGGCAAGCCGCGTGGCTGCTGCGCGCCATCACGTGCATGGACCTCACCACGCTTTCGGGTGACGACACGGATGAACGCGTGCTTCGGCTCTGTGCCAAGGCGCGGCAACCGCTCCAGCAGGAAATCGTGCAAAAGCTTGGTATCGAAAGCCTGCAGATCAAGGTGGCGGCCGTGTGCGTCTATCACCGATTCGTCGAGACGGCGCGCCGCAGAGTTGAAGGAAGCGGAATTCACGTGGCCGCGGTCTCGACGGGATTCCCTGCCGGGCTTTCTCCGCTTGCCGAACGAGTTGCCGAGATCCGGCGCTCCGTAGAGGCCGGCGCGGATGAAATCGACGTTGTCATCACCCGGGCCCATGTATTCGGTGGAAAGTGGCAATCGCTCTACGATGAGATTGCCATGTTCAAAAATGCCTGCGGGCCGGCGCATCTAAAGGTAATTCTCGGCACGGGCGATCTGCTGACGCTGCGCAACGTGGCGCGTGCGAGCCTGGTGGCGATGATGGCGGGAGCAGACTTCATCAAAACGTCTACCGGCAAGGAAGCGGTCAATGCGACGCTTCCGGTCAGCCTGGTCATGACGCGCGCCATCCGTGAATATGCGCAAGAAACGGGAATGGCGGTCGGATTCAAACCGGCGGGCGGAATTCGAACGGCAAAGCAGTCGCTCGAGTGGCTCGCCCTGATGAAGGAAGAACTCGGCAATTCCTGGCTGAACGCAGAGTTGTTCCGGTTTGGCGTTAGCAGCATGCTCGCGGATATCGAACGGCAGTTGGAACATCACGCGACCGGGCGATACTCTGCGAACTACCGGCATCCAATTGCCTAGGCACCCGATCACAAGGTCAACGATGAAACGACTGGAAAGAAGCGAATGAGCATCGTCGAAAAATTCATGACCATGGACTACGGCCCGGCGCCGGAAGATCCGCGCGAAGCTCTCGCTTGGCTGGACCGCAGCGGCCGGCGCTTCTCGCATTTCATCAACGGGACATGGCAACCGCCGGCGAACGGCGAATATTTCGACACCACGGACCCTTCCACCGGCGAAAAACTTGCGTCCGTGTCCCAAGGATCGGCGGCCGACGTCGATGCCGCGGTAAGAGCTGCCCGCGCTGCGCTGCCTGGATGGCAAGCACTCACTCCTCACGCTCGCGCACGGTACCTTTATGCTCTCGCGCGGCAGGTGCAAAAGCATTCGCGCTGGCTCGCGGTTCTCGAGACGCTTGACAATGGCAAGCCCATTCGCGAGAGCCGCGACATCGATATCCCGCTTGTGGCGCGGCATTTCTACCATCACGCCGGATGGGCTCAACTGCTGGAGCAGGAATTTCCGGGCTACACCGCCTGCGGCGTGGTGGGCCAGATCATCCCGTGGAATTTTCCTCTGCTGATGCTGGCCTGGAAGATCGCGCCCGCGCTCGCCACGGGCAATACGGTCGTATTGAAACCGGCGGAATTTACGTCGCTCACCGCGCTCGCGTTCGGACAAATTTGCCAGGAAGTCGGTCTTCCCGCGGGCGTCGTCAACATCGTCACCGGCGACGGGTCAACCGGCGAAGCGCTCGTGAAACATCCCGGCGTGGACAAGATTGCTTTCACGGGATCGACGGAAGTGGGACGCGCCATTCGAAAGGCGACGGCGCAAAGCCACAAAAAACTTTCCCTGGAACTCGGCGGCAAATCTCCATTCATCATTTTCGAAGACGCGGATCTGGACAGCGCGGTGGAAGGTCTGGTTGACGGCATTTGGTTCAATCAAGGACAGGTTTGTTGCGCCGGCTCGAGATTGCTGATGCAGGAAAGCGTGGCCGACACCTTAATCGGAAAAATTCAGAACCGCATGAACACACTGCGCATCGGCCCGCCGCTCGATAAGGCCATCGATATCGGCGCAATCGTCGCGCGCGTGCAGATGGAGCGCATCCAGCGGCTCGTGGATCAAGGCGTCGCCGAAGGCGCTACCTGCTGGCAGCCGTCCATCCCCGTACCTTCGCGCGGACTTTATTTTTTGCCGACGTTGCTCAGCAACGTGCACCCGGCCTCCGTCGTTGCGCAGCAGGAGATTTTTGGCCCGGTGCTGGCCGCCATGACGTTTCGAACTCCGCGGGAAGCAGTTGAACTCGCCAACAATACGGTCTATGGCTTGGCGGCGAGCGTCTGGAGCGAGAGCATCAACGTCTCGCTGCACATCGCAGCGCAACTCAAGGCGGGTGTGGTCTGGGTGAACGGCACGAATCTCTTCGATGCTTCTTGCGGTTTTGGCGGATATCGCGAGAGCGGATTTGGGCGCGAGGGTGGCCGTGAAGGATTGATCGAATACCTCGAGCCCATTTGGTTTAAAGAAGCGCCGCCCGTTCGGGCGACGCCGCTTGCGATCGATCAGCCTCCCGAGCAACATTCGAATGTTTCTGCCCCTCCGATCGATCGCACCGTAAAACTTTACATCGGCGGCAAACAGGCGCGACCGGATTCGGGATACAGCATGGAAGTACGCGCGGCGGACGGCCGCTTGCTCGGCGAGGCGCCGCTTGGCAATCGCAAGGACATCCGCAACGCCGTCGAAGCGGCGCGCAAAGCGGAAGGCTGGGGCAAGGCCACCGCGCACAACCGTGCCCAAGTGCTCTTTTATATTGCGGAAAACTTGTCGCAGCGCCGCGAAGAAATTTCCAGCCGCTTGTCCGATATCGTCGGGAAAAAACAGGCGGAACAGGAAGTCAGCCTCGGCATCGAGCGCATTTTTTCTTACGCCGCGTGGGCCGACAAGTTCGATGGCGCGGTCCACAATCCGCCATTCCGGAATGTTGCGCTGGCGATGAAAGAACCCATCGGCACGGTGGGTGTCGTTTGCCCAGTGGATA
>QHYE01000061.1 GCA_003224055.1 Acidobacteriota bacterium
CAACATGGTACCGGCGATTTGTTTGATAGGCGGCCTGACGGGTGGCCTCGGCGGTTTCTTTTTCCAGTATTGGGTCAACGTCATCGCCTATCCGCTCAACATCGGCGGCCGCCCGCTCAACAGCTGGCCGGCTTTCATTCCCGTCACTTTCGAACTGACGATTCTCGGCGCGGCGCTCTCCGCGGTGTTTGGCATGCTCGCCCTGAACCGGCTGCCGCAGCCGCATCATCCGGTTTTCAACGTCCATCGGTTCACGCACGCCTCGACGGACCGCTTTTTTCTCTGCATCGAGTCCCGCGACCCGAAGTTTCATTTGGCGGACACCGCGCGCATGCTTCAGGAAGTGCATGCGCATCACGTCAGCGAGGTGTCCGATGATTAGCACCTCGCGCATTTTTGCCATCGCTTGTGCTGCCGCGGCCCTGTGCTTCAGCGAGGGCTGCCAATATCTCCGCCAGGACATGGCGGACCAGCCGAAGAACCGGCCGCTCTCGCCCTCGGAATTCTTTGGCGATGGACGCTCGGAGCGCCCGCTCGTGGAAAACACCGTCGCGCGCGGCTCCATTGCCGACGATGCACTCGTTGTGCCCAAGGATTCGAACGCTTTCCCCTTGCCTGTGGACTGGAAACTCCTCGAACGCGGCGAAGAGCGCTACAACATTTTCTGTTCGCCGTGTCACGGCCTGCAGGGCGACGGCAACGGCATGATCGCCATGCGCGGCTTGAAGCGCCCGCCGACCTACCATCAAGACCGCTTGCGCCAGTCGCCGAACGGTTATTTCTACGACGTCATCACCAATGGTTTTGGCCAGATGTACAGCTACTCCGCGCAGATTCCCCCGCGCGACCGCTGGGCGATCATTGCTTACGTCCGTGCCCTTCAGTTCAGCCGTAACGCAAAGGTAGCCGAGCTTCCCGCGGACCTTCGGGAAAAGTTGAGCCAGGGCGGATCTCCGGGCCCGGCAGGCGGCGATGAACACAAACCGGAATCCGGTAGCGCGAAGGAAACGCCAGGAGGCGGCTACTGATGGCTGCGCAGGAATATCGGGCGCCGGAAAGCATCGGCCGCTTGCAGCAGCGCGCGCTCCTCGTGGGCGGCATCGCGCTGGTGCTTTCCGTTGTTGGCGCCGTGAAATTCCCGGGACCTTTCTATCAATCCTATTTGATGAGCTTCATGCTCGTTCTCGGATTGACCCTCGGCTCGCTCGGGCTATTGATGTTGCAGCATCTCACGGGCGGCCAGTGGGGGATCATCATCCGGCGCTCGCTGGAATCGGCTGTGCGCACGCTTCCGCTCCTTCTCGCGTTCTTCCTTCCCATTATTTTCTTCGGCATGAAACACTTGTACGCGGCCTGGCTCGAGCCCGAAAAATTAAAAGAGCAGCCTCTATCAGATCTTCAGAAAACCTATTTGACCGCCGGTGGCTTCCAATTCCGCGCGTTGATTTACTTCGCGATCTGGCTGGCGCTCATGTTCGTCTTCGACCGTTTGTCGAAGCAACAGGATGTCAACCAGAGCGACCGCGCCTTGCGCCGCCGCCTGAAGATGCTCGCCGGGCCGGGTATCATCCTCTACGCTTTTGCGATGACGTTCGCCGCCATTGACTGGGTGATGTCCCTGTCGCCACACTGGGCTTCCACGATCTATGGTTTCCTCTTCATCGCCGGACAATTGATCTCCTCGATGGCCTTTATGATCGCGGTGGTGGTCTTGCTCGCGCGCACCGAGCCTTTTTCCAATGTCCTGCAGAAGCGCCATCTGCACGACCTCGCGAAGTTGCTCCTCGCTTTCGTGATGCTTTGGGCTTACTTTGATTTCTCGCAGCTGCTGATCATTTGGTCCGGCAATCTCCCGGAGGAGATCAGCTTCTATCGCACGCGGCTCTATGGTGGCTGGGGCGTAGTGGCCGTGCTCGTGCTGGTTTTTCATTTCTTCGTTCCCTTTTTCCTGCTTCTTTCGCAGGACGTGAAGCGCAATGCAAAGGTTCTCCCGAAAATTGCGCTGTGGCTGATTTTCATGCGCCTCGTGGATCTTTTCTGGATGACGCGGCCGGAATTCACGCCGCGCGCCCTGCCATCCTGGTTGGACATCGTGCTCCCGCTCGCACTCGGCGGATTGTGGCTGGGCCTTTTTGCTTTCAATCTGAGGCAGTACCCGCTTTTGCCGATTGTCGACCCAAATCTTGAGGAGACCCTGGAGCACCATGAGCACTGAGTCCCACAATCAGAGCCACGACGCGGGCGAGCCGCGCCACACCGACGTCGCCTTCGAGGAACGCGACGTCAAGGCTGGTACCATCTACGGCTATCTTTTTGCCTTGGGTTTGGCTGTCGTCGCCTCCTTGCTCGTGTGCGTCTACATTCTCCGTTTCACGTTGAAGTTTGCGGCTTCGAACGATGCGCCTCCGCCGCCTTCCCGCGCGGCGCTTGGCCCGGACTACCGTGAGCTTCCGCCGGAACCACGGCTGCAGGGCGTTCCCGGGCACGCGACCGACCCGCAGCAGGATATGCGCGACAAATTGAAGGCCGACACCGAGGCCAACCAGAAATTCGAATGGATCGACGAGAGTTCCGGCATCGCCCAGATTCCCGTAAAGGATGCAATGAAGATCATCGCGGAAAAAGGTCTGCCGGGATCTTCTGCTTCGGCGACGGAGAAAAAGAAGTAGCGAGATGAAAAAAGTTCGCGCCATCTTCGGATTCGCAGTACTCGCGCTGGCAGCGTCTGCCGCACACGCGCAGACCGTCCTGAGCAACGTCGGTCCAACAGCCGCAACGCTGCCGCCTGCTCTTCAAAACGTCGGATTCGAGCCGCAGCTCAACGCGCAGATGCCGCTCGACCTTCCGTTCCGCGACGAATCTGGCCGCAGTGTCCAGCTCCGCCAATATTTTGGCCAGAAACCCGTCGTCCTGGCCTTCGTCTATTACGGCTGCCCCATGCTCTGCAATCAGGTGCAGCAAGGCGTTGTCGGAACGCTGCGCATGCTTTCCTTCAACCCAGGCATGGATTATGAGGTCGTCTTTATCAGCTTTGATTCGCGTGAAACGCCGGACATGGCCGCGGAGAAAAAGAAAGGCGTAGTCTCGCACTTTCGCCGGTCCGGAACGGAAGCCGGCTGGCATTTCCTCACGGGTTCGCAGGAATCGATTGATGCCGCCACGCGCGCCGCCAATTTCCGCTACAACTTCAGCGCTAAGACGAATCTCTTCGCGCACGCCAGCGGCGTCATAGTGCTCACACCCGATGGCCGCATCTCGCGCTATTTCTACGGTGTCGAATATCCCGGCCGGGACATGCGCCTTGGTCTCGTCGAAGCGTCCGCGGGAAAAATCGGTACGCCCATCGACCACGTGCTGCTGTTCTGCTACCAGTACGACCCCAGCACCGCCACCTACAGCACGGCGATCCTCAGGATCATCCGCCTGGGCGGGATCTTGACGATCCTCTGTATCGTCGGGGGGATCTTGATTTTCCGTCGCCGCGATGCCCGATCGGCGCAAGCAAAGTTGCGTCAACCGCTCAGCGGTTGCCCTGAAAGAGGAGCCCACTAAGCCGTGCAGTCGCAATTACCACTGTATCCCGAGCAGGCGTCCAACTTCGCGCCCCAGGTGGACAACCTGATGCTTTTCATCACGCTGATCTGTCTGTTCTTCGGGGTCGCGATCACCGCGGCGATTGTCATTTTCTTTTTCAAGTTTCATCGCAAGCAGCCCAATGCCGTCGGCGTTCCCATTCTCGGCGATATGCGCCTGGAAACGGCGTGGTTGGTCATTCCCCTGCTCCTGGCCATGGCCATGTTCGGCTGGGGCGCTGTCGTCTACGTGGACTACCGGCATGCGCCGCAGGACACGCTCGACATTTACGTCATCGGCAAACAGTGGATGTGGAAGGCGCAGCAGCCCAGCGGCTTGCGGGAGATCAATGAGCTGCACGTTCCGGTCGGCCGAAATGTGCGGCTGATTATGGCGAGCGAAGACGTCATCCATGATTTTTTCGTTCCTGCATTCCGCGTGAAGATGGACGTGGTTCCCGGCCATTACAACACTATGTGGTTCCGCCCCACCAAGCCCGGCCGTTATCATTTCTTCTGCTCGCAGTATTGCGGCACGAATCACGCCCTGATGGGCGGCTGGGTGACGGTCATGGAGCCCTCTGAATACGCCGCGTGGCTTTCCGGCTCAAGTGGTCAAGGCGATCCCGTCGTCGCGGGCGAAAAGCTTTTTGTCGAGAGAGCCTGCAGCACCTGCCATTCCCCCGACGGTACAGGCCGTGCGCCTTCGCTGAACGGTTTGTACGGCTCCCAAGTGAGCCTAGCCGATGGCACTACGGTCGTTGCGGACGATGCCTACATCCGCGAATCGATTTTGCAGCCAAACGCCAAGATTGTCGCCCGATACCAGCCGCTGATGCCTACGTACCAAGGACAACTGACGGAGGAGCAGATTCTTGCTCTCATCGCCTACATCAAATCGTTGCAGTCGCAGCCGGCTCCGGCTTCGGGGAAATAAGTTATGAGCAAGACGCCACCGCCATCGCCTGGGCCGAACATGCCGCACGAGGACTACCTGAACGCCACGTACGGTCTTAAATCGTGGCTGCTCACCACCGACCACAAGCGCATCGCCCTCCTATATCTCGGCTCGGTCACCGTTTTCTTCTTCATCGGCGGCATTTTCGCCACCTTGATCCGCATCCACCTCCTCACACCCACTGGTTATTTGGTGACGCCGGAAACTTACAACAAACTCTTCACCATGCACGGCGTGGCCATGATTTTCTTTTTCCTGATTCCATCCATCCCCGCAGTTCTTGGAAATTTTCTGATACCGCTGATGATCGGTGCCAAAGACCTGGCCTTCCCGAAGATCAATCTCTTGAGCTGGTATATCTATCTGATCGGCGGCTCCTTCGTGCTCTATTCCTTCAGCACCGGCGGCCTGGATACCGGCTGGACGTTCTACACGCCGCTGAGCAGCGTTTATTCGAATTCCGCCGTCACCCCCGCAGTGATCGGCATCTTCATCAACGGCTTCTCATCGATTCTTACGGGCCTCAACTTCATCGTCACTATCCACACCATGCGTGCTCCGGGAATGACCTGGTTCCGGCTCCCGCTCTTTGTCTGGTCGCACTACGCCACCAGCCTCGTCATGGTTCTGGGAACGCCAGTCGTCGCCATCACCTTGTTGCTTGCCGGCCTCGAGCGCATGTTTCATCTTGGCTTTTTCAACCCGGCTCTCGGCGGCGATCCGATCCTTTTTCAGCATCTCTTCTGGTTCTACTCGCATCCGGCCGTTTACATCATGGTTCTTCCGGCGATGGGTGTAGTTAGCGAGGTTATTCCGACCTTCGCGCGCAAGCCCATCTTTGGATACTCCTTCATCGCCGGATCGAGCATCGCCATTGCCGTCATCGGCTTCCTCGTCTGGGCCCACCACATGTTCGTGACCGGCGAGTCCACGTACGCCGCGCTTACGTTTTCCTTCCTTAGCTACGTCGTGGCGATTCCCTCGGCCGTCAAAGTTTTCAACTGGACTTCGACGCTCTATAAAGGCTCGATCTCCTGGGATACGCCCATGGTCTATGCCTTGGGTTTCATCGGGCTGTTCCTCATCGGCGGCCTCACAGGGCTGTTTCTCGCTTGCCTCGGCCTGGACATTCACATCCATGACACCTACTTTGTCGTCGCCCACTTTCACTACATCATGGTCGGCGGCGCCGTCATGGGTTATGTCGGCGGCCTGCACTTCTGGTGGCCGAAGATCACAGGCCGTCTCTATCCCGAATCCCTGGCGCGCACTGCCGCGATAACCCTATTTGTCGGGTTCAACCTGACCTTCTTTCCGCAGTTCATTCTCGGCTACATGGGCATGCCGCGGCGTTATCACACCTATCCGCCGGAATTTCAGGTGCTCAACGTGCTCTCCACCGCGGGCGCTTCGATTCTCGCGCTGGGCTACTTGCTCCCGATGCTCTATCTGATGTGGTCCATGCGTTATGGCAAAGTGGCGGGCCCGAATCCCTGGCCGGCCACGGGACTTGAATGGACAACGCCTTCGCCGCCGCCAACGGAGAATTTTGACGTTACGCCGGAAGTTACCTGGGAACCGTACGACTATAAAAACCGGCCCGATCTTGGCCTGACAGCCGGAGCGCCATCGCCTGCTCCGGCTCATGGAGATGATTAGCCAGTTGCGTTGTGGTGTTGGGACGGACGTCAGTCTGTCCTGTTCGCGGCCGAAGCCGGGCCAAAGATTGATTTAGGAAGAGGAGTAGCGCGTGCATCGCACCGGCGAACTGTACGGACACTTTGAAACGCTCGAGCAGCAGAAGGAATCCGCTGCACTCGGGATGTGGATTTTCCTGGTCACTGAAGTCTTGTTCTTCGGCGGCCTGTTCTTGACTTACACGATTAACCGCCACGCGTTTAGCGCGGCTTTCGGCGCCGGCAGCAACACGCTGGACTTGACTCTCGGCGGCTTCAATACCGTGGTACTGATCATGAGCAGCTTGACCATGGCCATGGCCGTCTGGTCCGCGCAGGTGGGCAAGAAACAGTTGGTCAGCATTTTCCTGATCGCCACAGTCGTCCTCGGCACCATATTTCTTGGCGTCAAGGTGATCGAGTACAAGCAGAAGTTTGACCATCACCTCATTCCCGGCGCCGGCTTCGACATTCGATACCACGCGGAGCACCCTACGGCCGCCGATAACGCCGGCAAAATTGCCGAGGAGAAAGAAGAGCTGGAAAAAGCATTCGCCAAGGACCCGGACCTAAACGCCCATGCCCAACTGTACTTCTCGCTGTACTTCGGCATGACCGGCCTGCACGCCCTGCATATGATCGTCGGTGCGGGCCTGCTGGTCTGGCTCATCAAAGGATCCTTCGCCGGCCGCTACACGCCGAAGTACAACACGCCCGTCGAAATCGTGGGCCTGTACTGGCACTTCGTAGATATCGTCTGGATCTATCTGTTCCCGTTGTTATATCTGATTGACCGGCACCACTAGGAGAGTTGGGGAGAGCGTCGCGTGTCCGAACACATTGTTTCGCCGAAGATTTACGTAGCCATCTTTCTGACGCTGATGGCCGGCACTGCCATCACGGTGTGGGCCGCCTATCAGAACTTCGGAGCGTTCAATATTGTCATCGCTTTGGGCATCGCCACGTTCAAGGCCACGCTGGTGGTTCTCTACTTCATGCACGCGCGCTATAGCCCCAGGCGCACCCAGCTTGTGATTGTCTGTTCGGTATTCTGGCTCGCCATAATGCTTGCTCTCACCCTCGCCGACTACCAGACGCGAGAGCACACCGTGGGCCGCCTTGCACCCCCGGTGATTTTCAATCTCGTCCGGACGTAAGAAAATCAAGCGCACAGTCCACCGCTCCCGAGGCACCAGTCATGAACAAACACACCTTCCCCGTGTTCGGTATTCTTCAGAGTGGTTTTTGGGGTAGATCGGCCAAAGCGATAGGGGGGAGTGGCGAACCGGCCCAGCCCTCAATCCCCTAAAGGGATCCTCGGCCCGCCTCCCCCACCACCTTAGAGTCTGCAACCTCCGCGCCATTCCTAAAGCATTTGTTTTCAATAGGGTGGAACTATAATTCCAAGTAAAAACGCTCTACCTCCCCGGCAAATTTACCTGCTGGTTCGGCTAATTGCGTTACCGTTCAGGTCTTTTACCTAGTCTCTAAGGCTCCCCAAGGAGTAAGGACGCAAAAAGGCTCGCGTGTGTTCTTGAGCGCCTTGACCCTCTTCTTTCTCACCTGCTATTGTGAAGAGTTATTTTGGGCTCAGTGTAACTACTGGGTGCCGCAGCTCCTGTGGAGGGGCGTTTTCGTCTCATGGGCCTGACCAAACTGGTAATCCGGGGCGCGCGCCAGCACAACCTCAAGAATATCGACGTGGAAATTCCCCGGAACTCCCTGACAGTCATTACTGGCCTCTCCGGCTCCGGCAAATCTTCGCTGGCCTTTGACACCATTTACGCCGAAGGCCAGCGCCGTTACGTCGAATCCCTCTCGGCTTACGCGCGCCAGTTCCTGGACCAGATGGAACGCCCCGACGTGGACGTCATCGAGGGGCTCTCGCCTTCAATCGCCATCGAGCAGAAGACCACGACGCGCTCGCCGCGTTCCACCGTCGGCACCATCACCGAAATTTACGATTACCTCCGCGTCATCTACGCCTCGGTCGGCGTTCCGCATTGCCCCAACTGCGGTTTACCCATCTCGCGCCAATCCAGCGAGCAGATTGTCCAGTCCATCTTGCACGGCGAACTCTGCAAACCCGACGACCGCATCATGATCCTCGCGCCCATCGTCCGCGGCCGGAAGGGTGCCTACCGGAAAGAACTCGAAAAATTCGCGCAGGACGGCTACGTTCGCGTTCGAATCAACGGCGAACTCTTCCCGCTCGATGAGCTTCCGGTCATTGATAAGCGCAAGAATCACACCATCGAAATCGTCATCGACCGCTTGCTCGTCAAACCGGGTATCGCCGCGCGCCTCGAACAATCCATCGCCACCGCGCTGAAGCTCGCAAGCGGTCTCGTCACTGTCGCCATCGTCGGCGGCAAGGAACACACCTTTTCAGAGAAACTTGCCTGCCCCGATTGCGGCATTTCCGTTCCTGTGCTGGAGCCGCGTTCGTTCAGCTTCAATTCGCCCTACGGGGCCTGCCCCGCCTGCAACGGCCTCGGTTCCAAGTACGATTTCACTCCCTCCAAAATCATCCATGATTGGAGCCGCCCGCTATTTGATGGCGGCCTCGGCCCGGGCTCCGCTTCCGCGATTCTCAAGCGCACGCTGGAGCTCGGCGCCTACGCGCACGGCTTCGATCTCGAAACGCCCTTCGACAAATTCCCCGCGCGCATCCAGAACATGCTTCTCTACGGCTACCCGCCATCCAACGGCCGTGGCGCTACGGGTGAAAATGGCGCAGCAACGAAAAAATCCAAAGGCGAAAAAGGCTTCCGATTTCCCGGCATCCTGAAATTTCTCGAGCGCAATTTCGAAGAGTCCGGATCGGATACCTACCGCGAGTGGATGACGCAATACATGTCCGCCACTCTCTGCAGCGTCTGCCACGGCAAGCGGCTCCGCCCCGAATCCCTCGCCGTAAAACTTGCCGGCTGGTCCATTGCCGACTTCACTGCGTTCTCGCTCACCTCTGCGCGTCCTGCGGTGGACAAAATCCTCTCGAAGCTGACCGCCCGCCAAAAAGAAATCGCCGCGCGTCCCCTCGAGGAAGTCGCCGAGCGCATTGATTTCCTGCTCGCGGTCGGTCTCGGTTATCTCAGCCTCGATCGCTCCGCTGCCACGCTCTCCGGCGGCGAAGCCCAGCGCATTCGCCTCGCCACGCAAATCGGCTCACGCCTCCGCGGCGTCCTCTACGTCCTTGACGAGCCTAGCATCGGCCTCCACGCCCGCGACAACGATCGCCTTCTCGGCTCCCTCGAACACCTTCGCAACCTTGGCAACACCGTCCTCGTCGTCGAACACGACGAAGACACCATCCGTCGCGCCGATTTCGTCGTCGACCTCGGCCCCGGCGCAGGCAATGCCGGCGGCTATCTCGTCGCCCAGGGCAAGCCGCAGCAAATCGAAGACACGCCGGAATCTCTCACCGGCCGATACCTCAGCGGTGCCGCCAAAATCCCCGTCCCTGAAAAACGCCGCGGTCCTAACGGCAAATCCATACAGATTCTCGGCGCCAGCGCTAACAATCTGAAAGACGTTGACATCACGCTTCCGCTCGGCGTGCTCACGGTCGTCACCGGCGTCTCCGGCTCCGGCAAGTCCACGCTCGTCAACGACATTCTCTATCGCGCCCTCGCGCAGAAGCTCTATCGCTCCTCGGAGGCCCCCGCCGCCCATCGCGCAATTCTCGGCGCGGATCAGATCGACAAAGTCATCGAAATCGATCAGGCGCCCATTGGCCGCACGCCGCGTTCGAATCCCGCTACCTACACCGGCGTTTTCGCTCCTATTCGCGATCTCTTCGCCATGCTCCCCGAATCGCGCGAGCGCGGCTACCGCCCCGGGCGCTTCAGCTTCAACGTGAAGGGCGGCCGCTGCGAAGCTTGCCAGGGCGACGGCCTCCGCCGCATCGAAATGAATTTTCTTCCGGACGTTTATGTGATGTGCGAAGTCTGCCGCGGCCGCCGCTACAACTCGGAGACGCTCGCCGTCCGCTACAAGGGCCACTCCATCAGCGACGTTTTGAACCTGCCCTCCTCCGACGCGCTGAAGCTCCTCGAAAACATCCCCCAGATTCAGCAGAAGCTCGCCACACTCGTCGAAGTCGGACTCAGCTACGTCACCCTCGGCCAGTCCGCCACCACTCTTTCCGGCGGCGAAGCCCAGCGCATCAAGCTCGCGCGTGAGCTTTCGAAACGCCAGACCGGCCGCACGCTCTACATTCTCGACGAGCCCACCACCGGCCTGCACTTCGACGACGTTCGAAAGCTCCTCGACGTCTTGCAGCGCCTCGTTGATCTCGGCAACACCGTGCTCATCATCGAGCACCATCTCGACGTCATCAAACAAGCCGACTGGGTCATCGACCTCGGGCCCGAAGGCGGCGAAGGCGGCGGCCGCATTGTCGCCCAAGGCACGCCCGAACTCGTCGCTCGCACAAGAAAATCCTACACCGGCCAAGCCCTCGCCCGTGTCCTGGGTATCTCCAATAACGGTCACCACAATAGCAACGCAAAGTAGCCATCGCGCCGCTTCCTCGCCTCCTTGTAAGGGCGGGGCACGGCAACCAGTGCGCCTTGCACGAAGCTTGGTAATGTTCTCCTCGCAGGGTAGAGTATCCACTGCTCCATGAGCATCTACTCCATCCATCCCATCATGCTCGGCGCGGTCCACACCTACCCGCTTGCCTCGCGCAAGAGCAAGGTCAGTATCCGCGACTTTGCAAAAGCTCCCGCTGCGAACACGTCGTTCACGAAATTTCTCGATTCACTTCCAATCATTCTCGCCGCTGAAGATCTTCGCCATCTCCTCGCAGCCATCCACAATGCGCGTGGGCAGCACAAAGCCATGCTTTGGGGCCTCGGCGGCCACGTCATCAAAGTCGGCCTCGGCCCCGTTCTCATCGACCTCATGAAACGCGGCTTCGTCTCCGGCATCGCCATGAACGGCGCCGCTCTCATCCACGATTTCGAAATCGCCCTCGCCGGCAACACTTCCGAAGACGTCGAAGCCGGGCTCGGCGAAGGCCAATTCGGCATGGCCAGCGAAACCGGCCAGTACATCAACGAAATCGCCAAGGTTTCACACCGCATTCGAATCGGCTACGGCGAAGCCGCCGGACAATTCCTCTCGAGCGGCATCCTCGACGTCAAGCACGCCGATTCCAGCGTCCTCACGGCCGCCTACAAACACCGCATCCCCGTCACGATTCATCTCGCCATTGGCACGGACATTCCCCACATGCACCGCGCCGCCGACGGCGCCGCGCTCGGCGCCGCCACGCACTACGACTTCCGCCTCTTCTGCGCCCTCGTCGAGCAAATGCATCCCGGCGGCGTCTATCTCAACTGGGGCTCCGCCGTCCTTCTTCCCGAAGTTTTTCTCAAAGCCGTTTCCATCGTCCGCAATCTCGGCGTCCCGCTCCGCCCCATCACCACCGCGAACTTCGACTTTATTCAGCACTACCGTCCGTTGCAGAATGTAGTGAAGCGTCCAACCGCGTCCGCGCACGGCAGCCGCGGACCTGAATCGCACGGCTACGCTATTACCGGCCACCACGAGCTGCTCTTGCCGCTCGTCGCCGCTGCGCTGGCCGCTGGCTGGCCAAGGAAATCGCGCCCTGGAAAACGATGACTCTCTTCGACGACAACCCGCTGAAACCACCCGATGAGAATCTTCCCGCGCAGCTTGCACCGGACCAGACTACCGAATTCGCGCCGCCGGAACCGCTCACGCCTCCGCTCGCCGGCGACCCCATTTCCTATGCCGCGCTTAGCCCTGCCACTTACGCAAGCTCTTCTCTTCCCGAAGACCTGCGTATTCCCTGGTCTTGGGTGCATCTCGTGGTCTTTCTCGTTTTCGGCTTCGGCAGCCTGGTGATCGTCCAACTCGGCGGCGTCCTTTTGCTTTCCGCGAACAAGCACCTCTCGCAAAAGCAATTGCAACAACTGATCGAATCCAAACCGCAATTCCTCGTCGGCACCAATATCCTCTGGTTCGCTCTCATATTTCTTTTTCTGTATGTGACGCTCTCCGTGCTCCGCGGTCTTCCTTTTTGGCAAACGTTAGGCTGGAAAAAACTGAACACCGACCCCATTGCCGGCAAAGGAAGTCCGTGGATGTATTTCTTTTCCGGCTGCGGCCTGGCCATCTTTGTCGCCATCGCCAGTTCGCGCATCAAGAATGTGGACCACGTCCCCATCCAGGAACTCTTCAAGAGCCGCACCGGCGCCATGTTGCTGATGGCCATGGCCGTATTCGTCGCGCCGCTCGTCGAAGAAACCGTTTTCCGTGGCTACCTCTATCCTCTTTTCGCGAAATCCCTCGGTGTCCTCCCCGGCATTCTTATCACCGGGCTCCTCTTTGGCTTGATGCACGGAGCGCAGCTCGGCTGGACCTGGGGTCTCGTGGCACTGCTCACTCTTGTCGGCGTTATTTTCACGTTCGCGCGCGCCCGCACCGGCACCGTCGTCGCCAGTTTCCTTCTCCATCTCGGCTACAACTCCATGATCGCCGTCACCTCCATCATCGCCACCAAGGGCTTCACGCAAATGCCGATGGGTAAGTGATGGATTCGTCTTGGCCGTCCACCTTCGCTACAATAGGACCATCTTAGGACGCTACCGCTCCTTTTTGTCATTCTGAGCGGAGCGACCGGATTTTCTCTTGCGCCCCGGTTTGTGGGGCGTCGGGTCGCGCGGTCCAGGAATCTCGACTTAAACACCGGCTCGACTGCACCGCACTGAGACCGAGGGTCACTTAGATGTACGTAGCGCAACCCATTGAATGGACGGACCGCGGCGTGGTCATGCTGGACCAGCGCCGTCTTCCCGCTGAAGAAATTTCCTATACCTATACCGACTATCGCGAAGTTGCCAAAGCCATTCGTGAAATGGTCATTCGC
>QHYE01000063.1 GCA_003224055.1 Acidobacteriota bacterium
CCAGCGGTCCCAGCCGTAAATATGCAGGTCCGTCCCGCAAATCGAAGCCGTCTTCACCCGCACCAGCACGTCCGTCGGCCCGGTCGCCGGCACGGCGACCGTATCCATCTGCAAGCCCTTCGCCGCCTGCATCTTCCGCAACGCCTTCATCGTCGTCGCCATCTACCTCGTCCCTCGTTCAACGCGCAAACCCCGATGCTAGCACACCGTTTCTCCGCCCGAGTAAGCTTCGCCTCTGTAGCGTAGGGGCTTCAGCCCCTACGGCTTTTTCTTCAAACGTTCAACATTCAAACCTTCAACGTTCCTATTTCACCGCATCCACCGCCCCAATCTTCTCCAGCGCCTTCAAATACTCCACCACCATCTCCAAAGCCACCGGCCCGTACTCCGCCGACACAGCATCGCGTATCTCCTGCGCATTCCGTTTCCCATCTGCAAGATTCAACACCTCGTACGCATACTCTTCCCCCGCTCCCCACAATCCCTCATAACTCAGCAGCTTCGGCATCGGCCCTCCCGCCGCCTTTGCATGATCCGCAAAATAGTCATATCCAAACACCGCCAGCGGCCCTTTTGGCTGTGGATTGCGCCGAAAGACACCAAGGCCGATGCCCGTCGCTGGTGTAGGCGGTCCCATTCGATCTGCAAGCGTTTTTATTGGGAAGAATCTTTCGAACGCTAATTCGCTCAGAGTAATCGATTTTGGAACAACATGCTTCACAGAGCTAAATAGATCGATCTCCGAATTCAGGTAATGCCGAATCAGATTGGATGATTCACTCTCCGAAAGTAGCGTTGCTCGCCAGCCCAGGAAGTTTCCCCGCAGCAATCGATCGAGATCGATTGCCACTAGCGCACTCTTGGCCGTATCCACACTCAAATCAGCCAAGAAATACCCGCTTGCAGCCCCTATAAACGCCGCCCTCTTCAACTTCGTCGGATCAATATTCGCCGCCGTATCGAAATTCGTGTGAATATACCGGTCCGGCCAGTCATTCAAATAAATCGCCGGTATCCCGAACGACGAATCCTGATATACATCGTGGTCGCTTCCCATCGTGTACGCCGAATACTCCGCGCGCAGCGGCTCTTTCCCGCCCTCGGACGCAACGAAGGGATACTCAGCCTTCCCCGTCGCCGCAAATTTGTACGACTCCTCATTCACAAACTCCGCAAACGCCCACGCCACGTCATGCACAAAGCTCGGCAAACTCATCGGCCCGCGTGTCACGTGGAACACCGCCTTCGTCTCCGGCCCTCCGCCCACCATGTCCATGTGAATCACTGCTTTAACTCTCTTGGCTAAAGCCGGGCCTGTTTGCGTTAAAGAGCCCCCGCCAGATTGTGGTAGTGGAACCGAGCCGTCGAAGCTCCTTTTCGTATCAAGCTCCATTTTGTACGTGCGCGGAGGAGAGGTTAGCAGAGCCATCGTTCCCTCAATTTCGGGAGGCCAGTAGAACCGAATCGTCCGCGCCGGTCGCGCCAGCTTGCCTTCGCTGATCAATTTCTGCAGCGTCCGCGCCACTTCCAGAATCGTCACGCACCCGCTCGCATTGTCATTCGCCCCCGGCCGCTGATGATCCAAGTGGCACGAAAAGGCAATCTCTTCGTCCTTCAACTTCGGATCGGCCCCCGGAATCGTCGCCGTCACCACCTCATAATTCCCCGCATGCTGCCCCGCCTTCACCACCGCATGCAGCTTGATTTTTTCTCCCTTCGCCAGCCGCCCCTTCATCGCTCGAGCAGTCTTCAGCGAAACCATGAACCCAAACGTCTTGTTCGCCGAAAACGTCTCCAAATGCCCCCACCGAATCAAATTCTCGTCCTCGCCCCACCACGCCGTCTTCTGATTCTGCGCATAACTCACAATCCCGGCCGCCCCAAACTTGCCCACCGCCAAATCCTGCACTGCCCCCGGCTGCGCCGCGACCAACACAATCTTTCCCTTCACATCCTTCCCCGCGTAATCGCTCTCCTTCGTGCCCTCGCCCACGTCCACCAAGTCCACCGTTCCATCCGCACTCTCGCTGTCTTCCGCCAAAACGATCGGCTCCGCCTCATAACTCGCAATCTCTTTGGCGTAAAATACTGTGCCCCGCACATTCTCCCCGTGCACGCTGCTAATCGGCTGCCCGGAGCGCACCGAGGCGCCGCCCTTTTCCTCTACCTCCCACAACTCGCCAACCTCCGCATCCCACGCCGGCCGCGATCTCTGCGTCCCATAGAAAACCTTTCCATCTGCCGGGAATTGCAGTATCGCCACGTCGCTCAACCCATACGCCCGCGCCCGCTCCGCCACCAGCTCCGCCGCCGCATGAAACCCCTGCGACCCTCGCTGCCGGTGAAATCGCGCAATCCCTTCCAAATTCCGCTTCGCCGTCTCCCCGCTCAACTCATTCGCCAGCTCCGCCACATCCTTCTCCGGCAGCAGCGGCGGCTTCTGCCCCCTCGCCGCACCCGCCGTCAATCCACTCCCCATCACCACCGCTAACAAAAACAGACGTTTCACATGACCCTCCCCACGCCTCAGTGATACCTGCCTCTCCGCCGCAACCGTTAATCCTGGCTCCGTATCCGTTCAATCCCAAATTCTCGCCACTCCCTGCTTATTGCTTAGCTACTTCTCGTCGCAAATATAAAGGATCGTAGCCAGCGTTTATAGACTTTCTGCCTCTTGCGCGCGGTGCAAGTGTAGCCTTTCGTGGTGATGCTGCGTCTGAAGAAATTAAGGAGGCAGCGTGATCAAACTACGACATCAGCAACCGAGTTTGTGGCACAGCGGACTAGCGAAAGACATCGAAGACTTATGGGAACCGTGGATGAGGGAGGTGGACCAACTGCTGGAAGACGCGGCTCTGGTGGAGAGTGTGTACGATGCGCAAGGAAAGCGTCATCCGAAGAGCCGTACGCGTGGTCGAACACAGACACCAGCAGAGGTGGTGCTTCGACTATTGATCCTCAAGCACGTGCGGAACTGGAGTTACGACACGTTGGAGCGAGAGGTGCGAGCGAACCTGGTGTATCGCGCGTTCACGCGCATCGGCGATGAGAAAGTACCGGATGCCAAGACGCTGGCACGGTTGGGGCAAGCGATCGGGCCAGAAGTGATCGGGGAGCTACACGAACGATTGATGGAGTTGGCGCGGGAGCGCGGGGTGATAAAGGGGCGGAAGCTGCGGGTGGACACGACAGTAGTGGAGACCAACATCCACTACCCGACCGACGGTAGCCTGCTGGGCGACGGAGCGCGCGTGCTAACGCGAACGATGAAGAAGATCGAGAAGAAGACGGGCGGTTTGCGCAAGAAGGTTCGGGATCGCATGCGCAGCGTGACGAAACGGGTGATCGCCATCGCGTTGGCCGGGCGAGCGCCAGGCACGGAAGCGGAGGAGCGGCGACGGAAGGAGTACGCCGGTCTTTTAACCTTGACGCGGAAGATTCTGAATCAGACACAAGGGGTTCTCGGAGAAACGCAAAAGCTTTCGTCGCGGCGTCGGTCCGGCTTGAGGAGCCTAATCGAAACACTGGAAACCATGGCCGGAAGAGTGCGGCAGGTGATGAAACAGACCAAAGCTCGAGTCTTCCACGGGATCACCCGATATCCCGGCAAAATCGTGAGTCTGTTTGAACCCCATACGGAAATCATCCGCAAAGGGAAAGCCAGCAAGCCGACCGAGTTCGGGAAGATGGTGCAAGTGCAAGAAGCCGAGAACCAGATCATCACCCATTATGAGGTGTTCGCCGAGCGACCAAGTGACTCTGATCTGTTAGTCCCCGCGGTCCAAGAGCATCAACGTCGGTTGGGACGCGTGCCCCGACTGGTGGCCGCCGACGCTGGATTCTATAGCTTGAAGAATGAGAAGACCATCCAGGCCATGGGAGTTGCGCGAGTAGCGGTTCCCAGCCGGGGCACCAGAAGCCTGGAGCGCAAGGAAGTTCAGAAACAACGTTGGTTCCGTGCTGGACAACGATGGAGAACCGGATGCGAGGGCCGCATCAGCGTGCTGAAGCGCCGACATGGACTGAGTCGTTGCCGCTATCGAGGCTTCCCTGGCATGCAGAGGTGGGTCGGACTTGGAGTCATCGCCGACAACATTATTCAGATCGGCCGCTGTCTCGCTGTGAAACGGGCCTGAAGTTGCGCCCGCCACGACTCGCGACGCAAACGCGTCGAGCGGCAAAAATTGAACATGCAAGCAGAAGTACACGGTCTGTGCAGACGATTAGTTCTCTTAGAACACTCTATATTGCGAAGGAAAGTAGTTAGTTAACAAGAACCACCCCACACCTCTCCCCCCATTTTTGTAAGTGTTGATTCTAAAGAGAGTTAGTGTCTCTATAAGTCCTTTGTTTTAAACACTTGGGCTCTGTTGACATCCTCGATACAGTTCTCGTTACGAGGGATCGACAAGGAGAGGCTTACGGTGTTTTCTGCTAGGGCAGGAGGGACGATGGCCGAGGTCGGACTCCTGCCCTTGGCTCGCGTGGCGCTGCAAGTAGCCACGCAGGTTTTGCCGCCCTATCGCTCGCGCTTCAGCAAACATCTCGGCCAGGAGCGGCCCCTCATAGCGCGGGTCGTCACCGAGGTTGTCTCGCTTCGGATCATACTTAGGGGCGTGCAGGAACGTCGTGCCTTGTTTCGCCGGAAGGTAGACCAGCCCCGTCGCGGGGTTGAACGCCATCGGGTTCCAGTTGTGCGCGCCCCCGGGGTCCGGCGACACTAACACGGGACGCGTGCCCGCATACGCGTTTGGCGACTCGATGGGGTGCTCTCGCGGAACATCCGAATCGAAGAGGATTTGATCGATCAGCTTTTTAATTCCAGCGAGAAGCGACTGGCGCGAACGCTTTTGTTGCTGGCGCGCTATGGCAAGGAACCCCACCCGGAACGGACGCTCCCGAAAGTGTCTCAGGACCTGCTAGCCGAAATGATCAGCACAACGCGGTCGCGGGTGAATTTCTTTATGAATCGATTCGAGAAGATGGGATTTATTCGATACAACGGCGGACTGCAGGTACACAGTTCCCTCCTTAGCGTCGTGCTGCACGATTAAGCTCCGATTTTCGAACGCGGCGGAAGATGGCGCGGCCACCGGCGAGTTTTCTAGATTCCTCCGGCGAAGCGGCCGGGGGCGAAGATGTTTTGCGGGTCAAAGGCGGACTTGAGGCGGCGCATTTGGGCGACGCCGGGAATCAGTTCGGCGCGCGAGTTTGCTGGAAGCCGGCTGGAAGCGGGCGCTACAAGTTGCTGGCTCCGGAGGCTGGTGCGCTCCTTCAGGGCAGGCGGGGCGAAGGGAAGCGATGCGTGGCCGCACGAGGCGAAAACAAAATCGAAAATGCGGGCGATGGATTGCGAGAGACGCGCGGTGGTGTCTTCGTTCACCGATGCTGGGAGCAATGCGAAATAGATTGTGCCGCCGGCGCGGGCGACGAGTGCGCTTGGGAGTGTGGCGCGTTCGGCGATGTGCTGAAGGTTCGTGAAGAGGGCGGCGTGATGGCCGGGAAGAACGCTGATCTTGAAAATGACGGTTGCAGGAGAAGTTTCAAGAAGCATTGCGAGGCTTTCGCGAAGGCGTCCCCAGACGGCGGGGCGCGTCGCGTCACCGAGGATGGCGGTGGAAGTGGCGCGAGATTTTTCTGCGAGCAGAGTGAGTTCGCGCGCGTAGCGATCGAGGACTTCGGTGGTGCCCGCGAAGGCCGCGCAGAGTTGCCACTCGCGCGGGTTAAACCAGTCGCCGATGGGCTGGAGGGAAGTTTGATCCGCGGCGCGGTTTTCTCCGGCGAAGACGGCAGTCTCCGGCGTGGCTGGAGTTCGCGTGGCGAAGATTTGGGCTAGTTCGGGGCTGACGATGTCGAGAGTGAGCGGAGTCAGCGAAGAACTGGCGATGGTGCGACGAAGAGCCAACGCGTCTTCCGCGTTAGGAAAAGACGCAACGAAGCCACGGCTGCCGGCGATGGGGGCTGGGAAGGTACGGAAGTTGAGACAGGTGATGACGGCCAGCGTGCCGAGCGAACCGATGAGGAGTTTGTGCAGGTCGTAGCCGGTGACGTTTTTCACGACGCGGCCGCCGGACTTGCAGAGATGGCCGGTGCCGTCGACAAATTCAGCGCCGATGAGGAAATCGCGCGCGGTGCCGTAGAACTGGCGGAGGGGCGAGTCTATCCCTGAAGCGACGGTGCCGCCAATCGTGCTGAGCGAATACCAGGGGACGAGAAGGGGGAGGAATTGTTTGTGTTCATTGAGAACAGAATTCAATTTCGCCAGGTGGATTCCGGCTTCCGCGCTGACGGTGAGGTCGCCGGGATCGTAATGGGAGATTCGGTTCAGGGCAGTCATGTCCAGCGCGATGTCGTAGTGCGAGGGAGGCATGCCGATGGCGAGCTTGGTGCGGTTGCCGCAGGGAACGAGAGCGAGCTTTTCGAGAGCGGCGAAGCGGACAATTTCGGCGACTTCTTCGGCGGAGGTCGGTTTTGCGACGGCGGTGGGGAGGACTTCATCGACGGCATAGCAGGCACACGCGGCTGCGTCGTTCGAGATGCGAGAGGGGCCGATCAAGGATTCAAGGCGAGCGGCAAAGTTCATTGAGATGGCACTCATGGGCGAGAGGCGGCTTCAACGGGCGGTTTCCGGACACGGATTTCGCCGCAGCCTTTGTTGAGTGGGAAGATTTTGCCGGGATTGAGCAAGCAATCGGGATTGAAGGCGTCGTGGACGCGGCGCATGAGGCTGAAGTCGGCGTCGGAGAACACGAGCGGCATGAGCTCGGACTTTTCCATGCCGACGCCGTGTTCACCGGTGAGTGCGCCGCCGACTTGGAGACAGTAACGGATAATTTCGGCCGAGGCTTGCATGGCGCGTTCGAATTGGGCGGTATCGCGGGGATCGTAGAGGATGATGGGATGCAGATTGCCGTCACCGGCGTGGAAAATGTTGCCGATTTGAAAACCGAAGTGCGTACCGATTTTCTGGATGCGACGGAGGGTTTGCGGAAGTTTCGAACGAGGAATCACGCCATCGAGGACGTAGTTGCTGGGAGCGAGACGACCGAGCGCGCCGAACGCGTTCTTGCGGCCTTTCCAGAGAAGTTCACGCTCGGCATTATCGCGCGCGAGGCGGACTTCGCGGGCGTGATGCGCGCTGCAAACTTCATTGACTGCGGCGGCCTGCGCGGCGACGGCTTCAGCGAGGCCTTCCACTTCGATGAGCAAGACCGCCGCGCTATCCATGGGAAATCCAGCGTGGATGTAATCTTCGACTGTGCGGAGCGTCCAGCCATCGAGCATTTCGCAGGCCGCGGGAGTGATGGCGCGGGCGGTGATGTCCACGACGGACTCCGCGGCATCATCGACAGAATCGAAAATAACAAGCAGCGTCTTCACGGCTTCCGGTTGGCGCGAGAGCTTGACGGTAATTTCCGTGACGAGGGCGAGGGTGCATTCGGAGCCAACAAACAGGCCAGCGAGGTCATAACCGGGCGCGTCGCCGTGTTTGCTGCCGACGCGGACGATTTCGCCATCAGGAAGGACGAGTTCGAGTGCGGTGACATGATTGGTGGTGACGCCGTACGCAAGGGTGTGCGGGCCGCCGGCATTTTCGGCGACGTTGCCGCCGATGGTGCAGGATTTCCAACTGGAAGGATCGGGAGCGAAATAGAGCCCATGCGGTTCGGCGGCGCGGGTGAGCTCAAAGTTGACGACGCCGGGTTGCACGACGGCGCGCTGATTCTCGGAGTCGATTTCCAGGATGCGGTTCATGCGCGAAAAAACGAGCATCACGCCGCCGGCGCGGGCGAGCGCGCCGCCGGAGAGGCCGGTGCCGGCGCCGCGGCCAACGACTGGAACTTCGTATTTGGCGGCGAGTTTGACGGTTTGCGAGACGTGTTCGGTGGTTGTGGGAAAAACGACGACGTCGGGGAGGCCTTTTTCGACGGAGCCGTCGTATTCGTAGAGAAAGAGATCTTCCAGCTTGTGAAGAACGGAGTCTTCGCCAAGAAGCTTGGTCAGCTCGTGAAGGAGGCCTGGGTTCATGGGTCGGGCAATCGCCGGCGCACCTGGCACTATAGTGAGAGACGGGGAGCGGGCGCAACGCCAAGATAGGCCGGGAGCGCGCGGGTGTGTTAGTGTAATTTTCCCAAAATGCGAAGAGGGGCTGATGGCGAAACCGAAAGTGTTCGCGACGCATGGGCTGTTTGAGCCGGCGCGGCAAATCCTGGAAGAAAGCTGCGACGTGGAATATTGGGCGCAAGCGGAGCGTCCGCCGCGACCGGAATTGATGCAGCGGGTGAAGGACAAAGAGGGGTTGGTCTGTTTATTGACGGAAAAAGTGAGCGAAGAGCTTTTGCGGGGTGCGCCGAACCTGCGGATTGCGGCGAATGTGGCGGTGGGATTCGACAATATCGATGTGGCGGCGTGCACGAAGCGGGGCGTGGTTGCGACGAATACGCCCGGCGTGCTGGATGAAACGACGGCGGATTTTGCGTGGACATTAATGATGGCGGTGGCAAGGCGCCTTGGGGAAGGCGAGGCGCTGGCGCGATCGGGGATTTGGCAAGGCTGGAACCTGGACCAGCTTGTGGGAACCGACGTGTGGGGAAAGGCGTTGGGGATCGTGGGATTCGGGCGGATTGGGCGGGCGATGGCGCGACGGGCGAGCGGTTTTCAGATGAAAGTGATTTACACAGACGCAGTGCGCGCGCCGGAGGCCGTGGAAAAGGAATTGAAGGCGGAGTTCCGGGAAATGAATGCGTTGCTGGCGGATTCTGATTTCGTGAGCGTGCACGTGCCGCTGCTGCCGGAGACGCGCGGTTTGTTTGATGCGTCGAAATTCTACCGAATGAAGCCGACGGCATTCCTAATTAACACTTCGCGCGGGCCAGTGGTGAATGAAGCGGCACTGGTCGCTGTGCTGGAAGCCGGGAAGATCGCGGGGGCGGGGCTGGATGTTTACGAAAACGAACCGTTCATCCATCCGGGGCTGAGGCGCGCGAACGTGGTACTGGCGCCGCATCTGGCATCGGCTTCACTCGAGACGCGTACGAAGATGGCGTGCATGGCGGCACAAAATGTGGTGGCGCTTTTTTCCGGGCAGCGGCCGCCGAACGTGCTGAATCCGGAAGTGCTGCAGGAATCTTGAGGAGTCTTTCGGCAAACCTCTCATGGCGGATCTGAAGCAACTCGCCCGCCAGATTTTCCACGAAACACTGGCCGCGATCGATATTGCCGCGACGATGCAGCGCAAGCTGCGGCGCGCGGGAACGCGTCTGCTTTGTGACGGCAAGATTCTCGATCTGCGAGAGTTCGATAAGCTGCGCGTGGTGGCCATCGGAAAAGCGGCGCATGAGATGGTGGACGGGCTCGCGCAGGTGCTCGCGCCTTTCTTGCGATTCGAAGGCGTCGTCTCCGCGCCGACGGCACCGCGTAAGCCGCTGCCCGGTATGAAATATTTTGTGGGCGGGCATCCGATTCCCAATGAAGAGAGCTGGAGAGCCGCAGAGGCGATTCTTGCGCTCCTGAAAAAGTGTGATGAGAAGACTCTGGCGTTCTTTCTGCTTTCGGGAGGTGGATCGGCCCTTGTGGAGTTGCCCCTGGACCCGGCTCAGACGCTGGAAGATCTGCAGAAAATGTATCGCGTGCTGGTGACCTGCGGTGCACCCATCTACGCGATCAATGCAGTTCGAAAGCATTTGTCGGCCGTGAAGGGAGGGAGACTGACGATGGCAGCGGGACGCGCGACCAAGCTGACTATCGCCATCAGCGATGTGCCGCGAGATTACGAGTCGGACATCGCATCAGGGCCAACGCTGCCCGATTTTTCGCTGATCCCTTACGTGGAACAAATCATCGAAAAGTATGGTCTGGAAGAAAAAGCTCCGATTGCGGTCCGGCGTTGGATTGATGGGGGGAAAATTCCGGAGACACCCAAGGGAGAAGAACCAGCATTCACAAATGCTCACTTCTTATTATTGCTTGGGATGGACGACTTATTTCATCCGGCGCATCACGCGGCGGAAGCAAGAGGCTGCGCGGCGTGTTGCGACAACTCTACTGATGATTGGCCGGTGGGTCTGGCTGCGGAATTTCTGCTCGAACAACTGGAAAATCTCAAGAGTGAGAATCCGGGGCGGCGCGTGGCGCTGATTGCGGATGGAGAAGTGAGCTCGCCGGTCACGGGGAATGGAATTGGAGGAAGGAATTCGGCGTTTGTGCTGGCTTGCGTGGAAAGGATTGCGGGGAAAAAAATTGCCGTGCTCAGCGCGGGGACTGATGGGATTGACGGAAACAGTCCGGCAGCGGGGGCGGTGGCGGACGGCGAAACGCTGGAGATGGCGCGCGCGATTGGACTCGATCCGGCCGATGCGTTCCGCCGGAGCGATGCCTTCACATTGTTTGCGCGGTTGGACGAACTCATCGTCACCGGACCGACAGGAAATAATCTGCGCGACTTGCGGATCCTAATTGCCGAGCCTTAAGGGAAAAAGACTTAACACAGAGATCAAAGAGACACAGAGTTCACAAAAAGAAAAAAGATTTCTGATTCCCGACCGCGTCGGATTGGATTCCATTCGCGCCACCTGGCAGATTATACCGGTTAGTTTTTCGGCGGTGGGAGGCGTGACTCGATGGACTTCAGGCGCTCGCTCATTTCCTGGAGCAGGCGCTCGAGTTTCTCGAGGCGCCGGTCGGTCGAATCTTTTTCGGCCGCGTCAGCTTCCGCGGATTCCTCGCCCTCTTCGCCAGCGGGATGGGCGCCGGGCTTTGCATTTGCAGGCTTCTTGAGACGCGCGATTTGCCCTTTGATCATGGGAGCCATGACGATGCTGAGTTCGTCCGTCTTCAAGAGTGCTTCGAGCGCGGGAATGGCGGAGGCGTCGCCGCGAGTGCCAAGCGCATAAATGCTGGCCATGCGAATGGGGTGACGCGGTTCCGAGAGATAGGAAGCGATCTGCCTGGTGATTTCCTTGTTGTCCTTCTGGAGGCGAGCCAAGCTGTAAATCGCCGCGGTGCGCGATTCGACGGGTTTTCCAACCGCGGACCACTCGAGCAGAAGCGGAACAGCCTTGTCATCGCCGAGCGTGCTGAACGCGCGAAGAGCGGCGTTGCGAAGAAAGCCGTCCGGCGAATCCGCGGCGACGGCAGCTTCGAGCGTGGCGAGGGCGTTCGGAGCCTTGAGGCGCCCCAGTGCTTGCAAAGCAGCGGCACGAGCGCGATAGGAGCTGTCATCTTTCGCGATGGAGTTGAGTTTCGCGGAAACCGCTGCGTCGTCTTTGATATTGCCAAGCGCCGCGACCACCCTGCTGCGAACCCATGGGCCATCGTTCGAATTGACTGCCTCAAGCAGCAGCTTCGCTGCATTGGGCCCGCCGAGCTCGCCAAGCGTATCGGCGGCGATGGCGCGGACGCCCCAGGCTTTGTCGTTGCGCAGCGCGTCACCGAGAGCGGCGACTACTTCCTCATCCTTCTTGATCTTGCCGAGCGCAATGACAGCGTCAGCGCGATCGGACAGCTCCGCGGCGTTCTTTAACTGATAGAGCCATTCTTTCTTTTCTTTGTGAAATTCGGCGGACTTGAGGACTTGGCCACCCTTATCGAACAGAACGAGGAGCGGCGCGGCGTCCGCAGGCAACGTAAAAACCTGACTGGCTTTCGCAACCGTGATCGGATGGAGCTTTGCCCCAGTGCTTGTGGTGATTTCCACTTCAACGGGCACACGGAAGATTCCCACGCGGCCTTCGACCGTTTGCGTTTGTTTGACGGTGAGCGCAACCTGGTGCTTTTCGTTGTCGTAGGTATAGCTCAGGTCAAACTTGGGGGCGCCCGCGCCGTAGATCCATTGGCTGAAGAATTGGTCCACGTTGGTATGAGTCGTTTCTTCGATGGCTTTGACTAAATCCGAGGTGACGACGTTTTTCCCGCGGTTGGCCTCGAGGTAGTGCCTCATGGCGCGGTAAAACGCGTCATCGCCAAGTTGATGGCGCAGCATATAGAGGACCCAGCCGCCTTTGCCATAGGCGTTTTCGTCAAATTCGCTGGAATCGTCGAAATCGTGCCGGACAATTGGCTTGTTCCAGAGAGTATTGCTCCCTAACCATTCGCGCGTAGCTTGCCAGCGCTCATAATCGGCTTGATCCTTGCCGTAACGCGAGTCGCTCCAAACAAATTCCAGGAACGTCGCGAACCCCTCATTAAGCCAGATGTTTCCCCAGTCTTTGCAGGTGACCAGGTCGCCGAACCACTGGTGCCCGAGTTCGTGGGAGATTAGGCCGTCTTCTCCTGTGAAGTATTCGGGAGCGAGCTTCGGATGGACGAGCGAGCTGCTCGTGTTCGTGGTGGCGCTGGAGTTTTCCATCCCCCCGGCGACGAAATCGTCCACCATGACCTGCGCGTATTTTTCCCACGGGTAGTCGACACCAAATTTCTTGCTGAAGAGCTCCAGCATCGCCGGAGTACGGCCGTAGTTGATGGGCAGGCGATCGCCGCGGCCCTTGGGGGCGTAATACGTGACGGGAATGCCGTGCCAGGTGTCTTTCACTTCGTCGAACTCGCCGGCGACGACGGTGATCAAGTAGGTGGAGCTAAGGACAGATTCTTTCCAATACCAGGTCTTAAGGCCTTTGCCGGCATCGGTGACGTTGATGAGCTTGCCATTCGAAACGGTGATCCAGGAGGCGGGGACGGTGAGGATCGTTTCGGTGGTGAGGCGATCATTTGGATAGTCGTACGTCGGAAGATAGTAACGCGTGTCTTCGGATTCGCCCTGCGTCCAGATTTGTTTGGGGCGGTCCGGATAGTCTTTGTCCGGCAGAATGAAGTAGAGGCCTTTGGCAGGCTTGCCTTCGTAATGGATGGCGACCTCGAATTTGTCTCCGGCTTTCGCTGGGGCGGGAAGAGGTACGATGAGTTTGCCCGACGGGGTCTCGAATTTCGCGGGAGATTTGTTGACCGTGACGCTTTGGATGGTCAGGCCCACGGAGTCGAACGCGATTTTGGCCGTGCCGTCGCGAAGAATCGAGAGCGAGTGCGTGACGTCGCCAAGAACTTTTTTCTGTTCGACATCGAAGCGCAGCGCAATCTTGGAATGCTGCAGATCGTAGTCGCGGCTTCGCGCGTAGGGTTCGTCGGCGCGGAGTTGCAAAGCAATGACGAAAATCGCCAGCAACGCGGCGAATGACAAATATCGCGGACGACTGCGATGGACGATGGTGCGAGAAGGTTCACTGATCATTCTGCTGCGCTCCTGTGAATCGTGTGTCCCGCCTGGCCAAGTGCGTGGATGGCAGCCGAGAGGGTCTCCGCGGCGACCAGCAGGTAATCCGTTTCAAAAGTGAGTTTGCAAACAAACTGATTTTCGCTTCGGCGAGGGGCGCGGCAAGCGCGGACAAAACGCCGATTTCCGACAAGACGAAAGGCCCATTAACTTTGAAGACGCGCCACCCGGGCTGGGACTGCACTCCCACAGGTACGCGAGAGAGTTCACTGACGATGGAAAGTTCATCGCCAGTGCGCGTGACGGAGAAGAAGGGGCGTTGCGTTGCCCATGCGGGAATCGGCGCATCGGCCACGAGCCGCGAAATCGCGAAACGTTCTGGCAGAAGAGTGAGTTCGAAGTGGCGGGCGGCGACGGACATTGCGAGCTAGAGGAGACCCCTGACAAGGCCGCCATCCACCGCGATGGAAGTGCCGTTGATGTAGCTGGCCCGCTCGGAGGCGAGGAACGTGACCACCGCCGCGAATTCTTCCGGAGTGCCCACGCGGCCTGCCGGAATTTCGCGCTCCCAGCCGGCGAAAACTTCTTGAGGCTTCGCGCCGGTACGCTTGGAGATGGCGGCAGCCAGATTGTCGAGGCGCGCAGTACGAGTGAAGCCGGGGCAAACGTTATTTACGGTGATGCCGTCGGCGCCGTATTCATTGGCAAGGGTGCGTGCCAAGCCGGTGACGGCGGCGCGAATCGAATTCGAAAGCAGAAGTCCCTCAACAGGCTGTTTGACCGCAGAAGAGGTAATCGTAATCAGACGCCCCCACTTATTCTCTTGCATGCGCGGCAGAACTTCCCTGGCAAAGTTCACCGTGCTCATTAGAAGCTGGTCAACGGCAGCGCGCCAGTCTTCCGGCTGGGTGTTCTTAAATAAGTTAGACGGAGGGCCGCCCGAATTGGTAACGCAGATGTCAATGCGGCCAAAGCGGGCTTCCACGGCAGCGACGAAGGCGGCAACTGTTGCGGAATCAGCGACATCGAAGGCTTGGTGGAAGACATCCCGTCCAGTGGAGTTGTGAATGTGCGCGGCGGTCTCCAAGAGCGTAGCTGGAGTCCGCGCGCAAATGGCGACGCTGGCGCCCTCGCGGGCCAGTTCCTCCGCGACTGAGCGGCCGAGTCCTTTGCTGGCCGCCGCGACGATGGCGACGCGGCCTGTGAGCCCCAGATCCAATCTTGCACCCCATCCAAAACTTTAATCGTCTCGCGAAACGTGAAGTGCGTCAATCAATGCCCCCATTTGGTGGATCACCGGCCGATTTATCGAAAGGACTGGAGAGTGCCAATCTTTCCCACGATTACCGGTGGGTGGAGCAGTTCGCGAAATCTAATCGTTGAAACGGAGAAGAACTGGCTCGACGCTTTGCCTTTTCAAAACTTTGCGCTTGAGGGATGCATCTTTTCGATGAATGCCGCCGGCCTAGTTCAATTGCTTCAATTCTTCGTAAAGGCGTTCGATGGCATGGAATAAATCCTCGATCTCCGAAGCTTCGGGACGAATGGCGTGGTTCTTCAGGTCGGCGGTAAGCGCTTCGTAAAGCTGCGTCCCGCGGCGGATGCGCTCCATAACGAGCAGCGGAATTACCGTTGCTGTATCCCGCTTCTGAACCTGTCTCTCCTGCCATTCCTGGACGGCCCACGCCGTCTTGCGGATGTAATCCACTGCTTCTCGGAATTCGCGCAGCACATAGGGATCGATGTCGCCTGCCTTCATGCCGTGTTCAAGCTTCAACAATTCCCCGGTTGTCCGCTTCAACTGAAAGGTTAGTCCCCAAAACGCTTCGTTGGGCGGGAGGAGTTCCACCGTAACTGCCAGGAGAGCACCCGTCGAAGACCGTCGAATGGCGGATATGCGCGCCTTGGCCGTTTGACCGGAGACCAGATTCATCAATTCGACTTCCGTCCCTTCGGCTGGATGCCTATCGGCGTCCATAAACTCCAGGAGACCGCCATGGAGGTTTGCTTCCCGTGCTTGTGCGTGCGCGGAGTGCAGCACGCCACCTGGACCCGGCCATTTCAAGTGAATGGGAATGACGAGGGGATAGCGATCACTTCTTCTTCGTTCTTTCTCAAAGCGCATCCGTCCTGGGTCGTGAGCATCGGTAAGCATGGCTGTAGGTGTTCCCGCTTGTTTTACCATGGTCGCGCGCATTTCATCCAGTTTTGTGAGCTCAGGGTCGAAAGGGTTCCTCGTTCTTCCACGGCCATGGTTGTCCCGAGCCGGGCCGATTCCGTATGAAATTCGTTTGCGCGAAATCGGCAGCGGAACTAAAATGCAGCCAATTCCCTGCGTGTGGAGGTTCTATGCGAAGGACCCCTTGGTTGATCGGAATTTTCTTTCTTGTGGGATGCTCGGCGAATGCGGCGCTTGCGCAGCAAATCGGCAAAATCGTTCCCGTTCAGGCGGGATCGGACGCAGATCACGCGATCTCGGAAATCAACGCGGCAACCGACCCGGCACAAAAGCTGGCGCTGATCGGCACGTTCGCGGAGGGTGCGGGCAAAGAAGGGGACTACCCGATTCTGGCGAATGGCCTGTACGTGGACTACTACCTGGCGCGGAAAAATTATGACAAAGCGTTCGAATACGGCGACAAACTCTTCGCGCTCGACCAGGACAATTTTCAGAACGCGATGAATATGATTCGCGCGGCTTCGGAAAAGGGCGACGCGGACCGGCTGATTTCCTATGGCGAAAAGGCCGAGGGCATTTTACAGCGATACAAGAATGCGCCGGCTCCGGCCGGATCTTCAGCGGAAGCGTGGACTCAGCAAAAGGCGCAGACGCTGGAAGCCAATAAGGACGGCATCACTTACATCCAGAACGCCGTGTTCAGCGCCGTTTATCAGACCAAGGATGCCGGGAAACGAGCGTCGCTGCTGGTGCGATTCGCGCAGATTTTTGCGGATTCGCCGTACGCCAACCAGGCGCTTGGGGTGGCGGCGACGGCGTACCAACAGGCTCAGAACGCGCCGAAGATGCTCGAAGTGGCCAACGGCCTCCTGGCGAAAGATCCCAGCAACGTGGGAATGCTGCTACTGCTCTCCGATTACTACGGAGAGAAGGGCGAGCACGTGGATAAGGCCGAGGCTTATTCGAAGAAGGCGATGACCGTGCTGGAAACCGCAAAAAAGCCAGAGGAAATGACCGATGATCAGTGGAAGCAGCAGAGCGACCTGCAAAAAGGGCTGGCGCTGAGTTCGCTCGGGCAGATCAACATTCAGAAAAAAGATAACGCGCAGGCAGTGACAAATTTCCGGGCCGCCGCGCCGCTCTTGAAACCGGATGATGGCAGCTATGCGCGCAACCAGTACCGTCTGGGATTTGCCCTGCTGAATTTGAAGAGGAACCTCGAGGCGAAAGATGCTTTCACACAGGCAGCCTCGGTCAACAGCCCCTACAGAGGGCCGGCGCAAGAAAAACTGAAAGCCATGGCCGCGCCCCCTCGGCGGAAAGCGTCCTGAATTTTGCTAAAACCGCGGCATACTGCTATTGCATCTAATGGCTGCTCATAGGCAACACGGCATAGATGGATAGGCGAGGGAAAACATGTCAGAGATTGCGACTTTCGGAGCGGGCTGCTTCTGGGGCGTCGAGGCGGCGTTCCAGCAAGTTCCCGGAGTGATTGACACGGCTGTGGGGTATAGCGGCGGAGAGACGCCGAACCCGACTTACAAAGATGTATGCACCGACGAAACCGGACACGCGGAAGTAGTGCAGGTGACGTTCGATCCCGCAAAGGTGAGTTACGAACAGCTGCTCGATGTTTTCTGGAAAGCGCACGACCCGACGCAAGTGAACCGCCAGGGGCCGGACTTCGGCACGCAGTACCGCACGGCGATTTTCACTCATTCGCCGGAGCAGGAAGCGATGGCCAAGAAGTCGCGGGCAGCGCTGGAGGCGAGCGGAAAGCTCAAGCGACCCGTCGCAACGGAAATCACGCCGGCAGGCACCTTTTATCGCGCAGAAGAATATCACCAGAAATATCTACAGAAACGCGGCGCAGCGAGCTGCCACTTCTGAGCTGGAATTCAATTTAGGAAATGCGAGAAACCGAGCGAGGCTGCTCGGTTTTTTTCTTTGCGGTGATTGATGTGCGTGCTGTAGGAAGTGGCGGAGAGGGTGGGATACTCACCCAGCCGCTTTTCCTATCCTATCATCTTTTCAGCAACATGCATGACACCCGCATGAACATTGGCGATTTCTACGGTCTCGCCTTTTTCAACTCTTTCAATCCTTCCGCATAAATAGCACCAATTTCGGGCCGAAACAGACACTAAAGACACCAAGACGTTTTGGGCCGCTCAAGGAGTGACAAAGGCTCTTCGCTCTATCGAGCCTTCCGTCTGTGAACGAAGGCGTGCTCTGGCGTTTTGTTCGCCGTTGTATCAATGCCCAGCCAAATAGGTTCCCGTTACATACCCAAAGTTGCGCCTATGAGGATGTCCGAGGGATAGTGCTTTTTTGCCGGGTATCGCGAGAGACTGACTCCCGTAGCAAGCTCGTACGTTCCCCACTTCACTCATTTGTTTTTGGGATAGCGGTGAGCGACCACCGCTGCAAATGCGAAACTTGTGGCTGAATGCCCGGATGGAAAAGATCTTCCGCCGCCCCAGAACTTTCCCGTGCTGTTCGGTGTGTAAGGAAACTGACGATCGAACGCGAGCTTGAGAACCAAATCTGCGGTGCCAGCCGCTCCCATTGCCGCGAGTGCATTGAATCCCGTATCGCGCAAATAGGAATGGTGTTTGCCACACCCCATGCCATACGCGAGAGCAGCTGATCCAAGCTCCAGGCCGAGGCCGACGTTTGACCACCGCCCTGCGGTTTGCTGCAAGGACTTGGATTGAATGCGATTGTCAGCAGGCCGGTCTATCTCTGCGATCATCACACCGGTGGCTGCCAAGATTGGCAGCTCCCACTTCAAATTGCTGGGACGAACAGCGCTTCGGGGAACGGCCTTCAATCCATGCCCGAATTGCGAAGCTTCAGTCCAGGTTTCGCGGGAGAACCCGCGGATACTGCAGCGCGAATCTTTGGCGGCCTCTTGTGCGAGTGGTTGTTGTTCATTTTCTAGCGCCTGCTCTGAGAATCCGAGCGCGCCGGAGGGTGGTTCAGCGTTTTGAGTCCGTTCATCGGATGCGTCGGCCGCCTGAGCGAATGATGTAGTTGGGCCATGAACTACGGCGGCACAGATGAGAAAAGAACCGGCGAGAAGCCGGAAAGCACTTGTGATTCGGTGAATCGCCATGATCTTCAAAACTCCTATCGAACTCAGATGCATTCTGAATCGCAAGCGCCGGAACGGATAATCGTCAGAACTCAAGATCTAAAGAGAACTGGATTTGGCGGGCGCCGGTTCCGGCAACTGGTTCTCTAAATCCGGGTATTGGCGCCAAGCCTGAGCCGAAGACTGCATTGATCTGGGAGACGTTCGCGCCGTTGAACAGGTTGAAGAATTCCGCCACCACGTCGAGGCGTTTCGCCCCGCCGAACGGGAAATACTTCAGGACGCGGAAGTCCATCGTGGCCAGCACAGGCGTCTTCAGAGAATTTCTGCCGAGGCCGAGCGGTCTGGCCGAAATGGGAAAGGCGTGACTTTGATTTGAGTCTAGACCCGTCAACGGGTTCACAGGCCGGCCACTCCCCAGTGTCAGAATCGGTGCCACTTCAATATGACTGAACGCTTGCGTGAGCCATCCGGTGTTTTGTTCTGACATCCCGCCCCTCTCCTCTTCGTCACCGATAGGCAACTCCCACAGCGCGTTGAAAACAAAGCGTTGCTGCTGATGCTGGCGGGATACTGCATTCTCCGCGCGAAGATCGAAAGGACTTTGCGGTTGCTCGTCGAAGTCTGAAGCATCGTCGAATGTCTTCGACAGTGTGTAGCTCGCCGAAAACGCCAGCTCATCGCTCATCCTCCGGTTGAACGTGAATGAAACGCCGTTATAGGTCGAACTCGCGGAAGTCTGGAGCTGATAGATGTCGCCGAACTGGGTATCGAGACGACCGGGCGAAAAAACTTCTCGTCCAATCTGCTGTGGCGTTGGATTTGGAACACCCAGGCTAGAGGAGTTCGCAGCAGTGAGGACAACCGGAGGTAACAAATTGACGTTAAGCGTTCGAGGCAGCTTAACTCCATGAACAAACAAGTAGTCAGCGCGCAGCGTAAGATTCTTCGCGAGCAAGTACTCGGCACCGGCACTGGCTTGTTGGCTGTAGGGAGTCGCCATACGCGGATCGGGTCGGAAGATGGATGGGGCTATCCCGGTTGCGGGCGCAACGATTGGCCCGCCTTGCGCTGTCAGGAAAAGGCTGGCTGCTGCGTTTCCATCCACTACTTGCTCGAACGCCTGTGAACCGTTTTTCTCGATGGCTCGCGTTAAGTTGGCAAGCACGTAACGGTCGAAGAAAACTCCAAACCCTGCACGAAAAACCCATTTAGGAGACGGACTCCAAGCCAGACCAATTCGCGGGCTGACGTTATTCGTGTCTTGATTGAACCCAGCAGGAAGACGCTCGAAATCGTAACGGATACCCAGATCAATTGTGAGTTGGCGGGAGAGGGACCAATGATCCTGCGCGAATCCGCCGAAGCTTGTCACCGGGAAATCCACGTTCGAATTCCCGAACGCCTGTCGAAACTGATTAGGATTCCCCGCGAGGAAGTCACCGAGAGAGCCAAAGAGATACACGCTGTCGAAGCCGTCCGGTACGTCGGCGCGCAGTCTGATGCGATTCACTGTTCCGCCGACTTTCCAAAGGTGTTTGCCCCGCGTGCGAGAATACGTGTAGCTCGCTTGATAATGATTCTCGCGGCGTTCGCTGTTCCCAGCATAGGGCCGTCCAAAGGTGACCAGTCCAGCGATGTCAATCTCCGGGCCGAAAGGCTCATTCGTGCGCAGGACAGCATGGCGCGTGGCAGCCTGAAAGCGCAGATCGCTAACCGCTTCCGAACTCAAGATCGTTGTGAGTGATCCCGAAACAGCATTGTCGCTCGTGAAGCTGCTGCCGCGCGCACTTGCGCCTATGAGGCCGTTGGTGTTGAACGCATCGCCTGATTCTTTGTTGTTTGTGAAGGTGTAGCGCAGCATCAGAGTAGTATTTTTCGTGAGCTGGTGATCGAGCTTGCCCGCAGCTTCCGTTTCCGCGCGCGCAATCGGAGAGAAAGCTGTCGTGATCTGGCGCGTTGCTAACCCTGGAAATGCTCCCGTCGCGAGGAAGGCATTTATGCTTGATGCCACGGTAGGGTCAATATCCGAGCCGATTTGCCCCCGGTTGTGTTCTTGTTCGAGGGCGGCGTAGTAAAACGTTTTGTCCTTGATGACAGGTCCGCCCAGAGCGAAGCCAGTGCGGAACCGTCGAAACGATGGTTTGCCGGACTCCGCCTCGAACGGGTCGCGTGCGTTGAGTGCGCCGTCCTGCGTAAATAGGAACGCGTCGCCGTGGACCGTGTTTGTACCGGAACGAGTGATAACATTGATCGAACCTCCAGAGGCTCCGCCCGACTCTGCGGAAAGGCCATTGTTGACCACTTGAAATTCCTGCACGATTTCCGGCGAAAGCTCGGTTCGACTCGCGCCCGTGTACTCGTCGTTGTTGTCCAGGCCATCGATGGAGAGATTGTTGCTCCGCGATCTTAGTCCACCGAAAGTGAAGCCACTGCCGGCAAGTGGCGTCGAACCACTCGCGCCGGAGGCTGTCGGTGAACTCGAAACGCCTGGTGCAAGTAGAACGAAATCCAAATAATTTCGGCTCCGCACAGGCAATTCTTCTATCCTCTCTTGATCTACAGATGAAACGACTGCTGACTGTGAGGGATCAAGTAATGAGGGCTGAGCGTTGACCGTCACTTGTTCAGAAGCCGACGCCGGAGCTAGCACGATGTCGAGATGAACGGTTTGTCCGAGACTCGCTCCTACGCCTGCTTGCCGATAAGGTGCAAAACCTGTCTGTTCCACGCGTACTTCATAGGTGCCAACGGCAAGCTGCTCGGCTCGAAAGAAACCCTGCTCATCAGTTGTTACAGTACGAGATTGATTGGTCAAAGGGTTGTGCAGCGTAATTGTCGAGTTGGGAATGACAGCGCCGCTGGTGTCGCGCACAATGCCCTCAAGAGTTGCTCCAACTCGCGACGCTTGAGCGGCAGCGCCAGCCGCGCAAAACAACAAGGCAAACGATACGGCAATCCCGATTGCAACATGACGCGCGGAAAACGAACGGCAAGCAAGAATCATCTTGAGTCACCCAGGCCAATAAATGTTGGAAAAACAAAGAAATATGTCTTGGTTGAACTGCAAGGACGGCCCATCACGACGCCGTCGACAGACGGAGCTACGTCTGAGAGCGTTTTAGGATCAGGTATCGCAAAGTTCTAGATACGCAATGGGAGGGGAGGAGGACTTGTTGCATCAAAAAGCAGTAACGTGAAACTGCATGGCATGGAAAAGAAAGATTTCTGGGTGCAAGAAGCGAAGAGGCTGTTTGCAACAAAACTAGTCAGCGCGGGTTTGAAGATGAAGCGCGCAAACGAATACGCCACTCCCACGCACAATGCAACAACAACCAAGGCGTACTCAATATCACTCCCCGTTTGAATCGTGTGATCCCAGTTGTCGAACATCTCAACGAGCGGACAAACAAGGCAGGTCAGCAGAACAATCATCACTGCAGCGCGCGACATTTTTGTGCGCATGAGTCGAATTATGTCAGAGCAAAGATTCAAGAGCAACACGAACCGAACCTGAATCGCGGCAGGGTCGGCGCGCAAAGTTACAAGCTTGGGAGATGTATTAGGAAGGACAAATAGTTTCTGTCTGTCCTCTCCTGAGCTGCCCGCAAACCTCGATAGCCGAGTAGAAGCGACGCCTCGCACTGCCAGAATCGGTATAACCTGCCCCATGGGATGTTGAGTTTCTGATTTGAGTACAGCGATCAGCCAGAAAGACTGAGAACGACAATGCGAAATCTCATCCTGGCACGCAAGGCGCCCAGCATTCGCGACCTCTGGAGTGGCCCGCTTCTCGATCGAGCTTTCGCGTTAGCATCTCGCTCAAAGGGCTACATGCGTTGCTGGAGACGATCGTCGGGATTGCGCTCTTAAGATTGATCCGCAGACGATGAATCGGGTCGTGTTGGCTGTTCTGCATCAAGAGCTTTCCGAAGATCCGCAGGATTTCGTCGCCACACAGCTAGTCCGTGCGTCTCACTATTTTGCGGGGAGCAGAAAGTACTTCGCCTCGTTGTATCTTCTTTCACACGGCGCCGTCAAACTCGTGCTCTTTGTAGCCTTGCTAAGGAACAAACTTTGGGCATATCCATTGATGATTGTCACTTTAGCGGTGTTTGTTTGCTATCAGATCTATAGGTTCGCTCTCTCCCATTCCGTTTTGATGATTCTGTTGACGTTATTCGATGTCGTCGTCATTTTTCTCACCTAGCTCGAATACGGAAAGCAGAGGTCGCGGCGTCAAACAGAATCGCCCAGGACAACGCAATCCTAGAGGTCGCCCCGTGCAAGAATCGGGTGGAGGGTCGGAGCGCGAACTCGGTGCCTGGCTCTATCGTGTACAGGGTCGCCGATAACAGGCGTTAGCACGCAATATAGAAGGCGGCCACTTTGCGGTAGCTTCTGATCGGTTGGCGAATTGCGATTTGGTCCGCGGCACAGGTATGCAGGTGTGCATAAAGGGACACGCAACCGCCTTCGCGGCCTCTAGGATGCTACCTTGGTGAAGCTGGAGGATTGTCGTACAAGCCGGCCCACCAAGCCGGCGCACGACAACCTGGGAACGCGGAGCACGCGATGACATCCGGACAAGGAAAAGTACAACTGCTGTCTACGATCGGCTTGGTGATTTGCCTGTTCCTTGCCGGAACCCCGGCAAATGTTTCTTTCGCTCAAGAGACATCTGTGGCTCCGCTCACGGCAGATCAGATCGTGCAAAGAATGGTGGAAAGGAACGAACAACGCGCCCAGGCCCTGGAGAGTTACCGCGGGACGCGCATTTACAATCTCGAATATCACGGATTGGCGAGTAAGAGCGCCACACTGGTCGTGACGATGACCTACCGGCGGCCTGGCGAAAAGAAATTCTGCATCCTTTCGGAGAGCGGCTCAGAACTCTTGCAGGGGCGAGTCTTGAAGCGACTTCTCGAAGCAGAAGTTGAGGCCATGCAGGAGGAACAACGCCGGCAGACGGCGATGGGTCCAAAAAACTACGAATTCCGCCTGGTACCCTATGAGCGGACAGATGATCAGGGTTTCTATGTCCTGGAAGTTACGCCGCGAATCAAGAACAAATTCCTGTTCCGCGGCCGGATTTGGGTAGATGGACAGGACTTCGCCGTGGCGCGCATGGAAGGCGAACCAGCCAAAAACCCCTCGTGGTGGACGAAGCGAAATGCCATCCACGTCACCTATGAAAAGATAGGCGAATTCTGGCTACCGGCGCGGAATGAAACCAATACGCAAGTGCGCATTGTGGGGAGTTCTTTGCTGACAATCGTTTATCGGGACTACGAAATTCTGAGAGCGGACGCCATGCAGGTGACCGCAACTTCGGGAAGCATGCTCGGCTGCCCTGGCGAGTCAGCAAAGTTGTCCCAGGCCCAACGCTAACGCCGATCTTGTTTTCAACAGCGCTCCCCCCAAAGTTTGGCCACTTCACTTGCAAAAAGCGGATGCCTAACATGGACCACTTGGTCGAGCCGCCGTTCCAGCTTCCTGCGTCGGAGAGCTTTGCGGGTTCGGAACTTGATATGGCGTTGTGCCGGCTAGACTGGCGGCACACTCCGAAAGGACCTGCGGAATTGCTGGGAGCGTGGACGGCAGAGCGGGAACTGACTGATCGGGTTTTCTGAAGTTAAAAGCACTCGTGAGATCGCCAACCGTGGCACGCCGCCATGCGCTCAGGTTGGGCACTTCGGCGCTAAAACGCGTCTCGAGGAATCGCAGCACTGAGGTGTGATCGAAGAGAGCCGACGATACAAACCCACCCCGGCTAAACGGAGAGATCACAAGCATCGGCACACGAAAACCCAAGCCGATGGGGCCGAGAATGGAAGGATTGCCAACCACCGTGGGGTCCGGGACTGCGGGCGCAGTGACGTATTCGCCGGGCGTGCCTGGCGGCGCTGTCACCGGCGCAACGTGGTCAAAGAAGCCGCCATTCTCGTCGTAAGTGGCGAATAGGACCGTCTTCGCCCATAGTGCTGAATTCGCAGTCAAAGCACTGATAATCGCGGACAAAGTGTTCTCCCCAAAGAGTGAGGGAGCTGGGGGGTGATCGGAGTCAACGATCGAGGCGAGCACCCAGGAGACCTGTGGCAGGTTTCCCGACAACGCATCCGCAAGAAAATCAACCGGAAACTGGGGCCCGAATGCGTTCTGGTAGAGCACCGATGTGGGATCCTGGAAATTCTTGAAGTACGACAGAACATTGTTCGAGAAAATATTCAATATATTCTGGTCAGGTGACGAGTAAACCTTCCACGAAATTCCGCGAGGCTGAAGCTGTTCGGGCATCGTCGTATAGGTGAGTTTGCCGAAAAACGACGACCGATTTGCGACTAGCGTTTGAAGTAAGGGGCCGCCATTCTGTCCAGCCGGGTCAATGGAAGCCGCCATGGTGTAGAGGCGGTTCGGATCCGTGGGGCCGATCACCGAGCAGAAATAGTTGTCGCATATAGTGAAGGCGTCAGCCACGGCATAGTAAAAAGGAAGGTCTGAGCGAGTGTAATAGCCCATGGTGAGGACGGCATCATTGGTATTGATCGGGAGGCGAGAGGTCACAAAGCCATCCATTGCGCCGTTGTCCCAGCTCTGATGCTGTGGCACCCAGTCGTGCGTGATGTCGTGGGTGCATGCTGCGTTCGTCTTGGAAGTGTCGAGATGGAATGGCAGCAATACGCCGGCCGGCGGGTTCGTGGTATTTGAGGGGTCGGGTTGCTGGAATGCTGGACTCTGGTTGGAGAATCCACGCACGCCGCGGTAGCTTCCGAAATAATGGTCGAAGGAACGATTTTCCTGTATGAAGATGACCACGTGCTCGATGTCAGTCAATTTGGAACAAACGGACGGACCGGGGGAAGTACCTCCACCGCCGCATCCGGGCAGAAGCACGGCTGCGAGTTCTGCTGCGGCCGTGGTGGCGCCAATTTTCAATAATTCTCGACGAGTAACATTCGTGGAAGGCACGGGGAGTTTTATCCTCATCCTTTCACTGCGTTGGATCCGCGAAGCTGACCCGCCACAGGGCAACTCCCCATGTCAGGCCGGTCCTGTGATTGAATCCTCGCCATTGCAGGAACGGCGCGGCGTGCAAAATTCCGTTGTGAAGCTAGATAATCCTCCTGCTTGGCTGCCCTCGATGTCAAAGGCTTTCAGAATGTGAGCTTCATGCCGAATTGGATTTGCCGCGCGCCGGAGGTTCCATCGGCGCGCCTCACTTCCGAAGCCCCACACGAAAACGCGACCTACGTACTCTCTATTGACTGCCGACTTGAACGAGTAACTCTTTACTGTTGAAGCGCCTTCGGTCTGCGTGAGATTGGTGGGATACTCACTCTGGCCTATTTGCTTATCCTACCATGTTTTCAGCAACTTGCATGAAATCCGCATGGACATTGGTTGTTTCCATGATCTCGCATACTGTAACTCTCTAAACTGTTCCGCTTAAGTAGCACCAATTTCGGGCCTAAACAGACACCAAAGACACCAAGCCTTCTGTTCACGCGTTGTCATCCGATTTGCGGTAGAGATTGGGGGGCGAAACAAGCCATCTTTCCTCTGATCGCTTGTTTTTGGTTGACTTGAGCCCCTCTCGTGCGTTAAGGTCACGCACTTAGAGCATTATTTGAAGTTGCCCCCAGCTTAATCTCCTAGCCTCCTTCGCCGGCCCACGAAGAAACGCAACCAACGATGTTTTGGAATTTCGAAATGATGTCCGTGACAGAAGTAAGCACTCAATTCCGTGCGGTCACGAGACAGACTCAAGACCCAGCGAGGCAACTGAATCTGAAATTGCCAAAATGCTTAGCTGGAGGAGACAAATCCGTGAGGCTGATAATGGGTCGCTCGCCTGAAACTCAAGTTGAACATCATCTCGGTGTGCTGGCGCGTACAGGCGTTGCACGCCCGGCACTTGAAGATGCATTGACTACCATTGTTGACGCAGCAATTGAGCTTACGCACGCGCAGCAAGGAGTGTTGCTACTCGCGAAATCCTCCGGCAATCTCGAGCTCACGGTGGCGCGTGACGCGCAGCGCGTGTCACTTCCGCTGCATCAGGTACAGATCTCCTCGAGCGTCCTGAGTCGCGCGATGGGTTCCCGTCGAGAACTCATCGTCACTGAAGCCGAGGAAGGCTCATCTACGGCTCGACAGGCGAGTATCGGGGCGCCCGGACTACACACCATTCTGGTGATTCCGGTTGACAAGCTGCCTCTCGCTGAGTCACTCGATGCGACCGTCGCAGGACGCCAAAGCGAATTGCTTGCCGTCCTCTATCTGGATAGTTGCTGGCCGTTCTTCCATCTCGACCGCGAGGCTCTGCGTATGCTTGCTCGCAAGGTTGCCATAGTGGTCGAGAACGCAGCGCTCTTCGCAGCTTTGTGCGAAAAAGCTCGTTTGGATCACGAGGTCGAGATTACAGGCCAAATCCAACGACAGATGCAACCAGTCCAGTTTCCTCGGGTCCCGGAGCTCGAAATCACTGGCTTCACAGTCGAGTGTCACGCGGTCGGCGGCGATTGCCTTGATGTTGTCAAACTCTCAGACAGGTGCCATGGACTGCTTGTCGGCGACATTGCGGGCAAGGGAATTCCGGCGTCGTTACTTGCCAGCTTACTGCAGGGTCTATTTGTGACCATTGGTGCTCTGGATCTTCCACCGGAGGAAGTCGTCTCGCGGGTGAACCGGTATCTGTGCGAGCGCAGTCCCGAAGACTGGTACGCCACCCTCTTCTATGCCATCCTCGATTCGTCCGGGCGCTTGGATTACGTGAATGCAGGTCACGTACCGGCCCTGATTCGCCGCTGCTCGGGGAAGGTTGAAAGCCTTGAATCATCGAATTTTCCGGTCGGCATGTTTTCCGATGCTCGGTATACTCGCGGAACGACTCAGATCGAGGTAGACAACTTCCTACTGATATACACGGACGGTATCCCCGATGCAAAAAACAGGCGCAGTGAGTTTTTCGGAGAGGCGGGGCTTCGACGGCTTTTGCTGGAGTTCCCTGGCCAGACGGTGGATGACCTCGCCGAGGCCGTCCGTGCCGGGGTGCGGGCCTTTACGGAAGGCGCGCCGCAATCGGATGACATCGCCGTTCTCGCCGTGCACTATCGCGGGGTAGGCAACTTATCAACTACCTCTGTGAGGCCCGCAAGGGCGATGCGTGCCTCAAACGCTCTCGGCCGAAGTGCCCCCCTGGTGGGGCGAATCCACCCAACGAAGAGAAAACTTCTCAAAGGGGACAGACCATGGCACTCATAATGACGGAGCAAGAATTGAACGGCATTACTGTTGTGGACATGAAAGGCGAGATCGTGTTGGGGGAGGAAAGCAACGCGTTCCGCGACAAGATCAAAGAGCTGCTCATGGCGGGGAAAAAGAAGATCGTCTTGAACGTGGCGAATGTCAACTACATTGACAGTACCGGTGTGGGCGTGCTGGTGGCTTGTTTCAACAGTGCACGCTCGCACGACGCCGCGTTGAAGCTGGCGAACGTATGGTCAAGATTTCGCGAAGTACTGCAGATGACGAGACTATTGACTGTCTTCGATACCTACGACAGCGAATCAGCTGCCATCCAGAGCTTCGCGAAGTCGTTACGCGTCGCAGGATGAACCGGTGCGGCTAGAGATCGGTCGAACAGAGTGGCGCTGCCAGTCCTTCATTCTTGAAACCGCCCCGCCTCGCTCTCATGCTTCTCTGGCTCGACATGATCAAACCATTCCTTTCTGTTGCGCGGTCTTCCGGCGGAAGCCTTCACGCTTGCTAAGACCCTTTTCTCTCGTGTAGTGAAGCATGGCGTGTCGCAGCAGCCCATTCGCTTTGGTCTGGTAACCGCGGCCATCGGCTTTGAGCCATGCGATGACGTCAGAATCCAGACGCATCGTAACGGGCTTCTTCGTTGGTCGATAGAACTTGCCGATTTCGGCTCCGCTCCAATCGACAACCGCGGGAGCGTCCGAGAAATCAATGTCTTTGTCTCTTTTTGCGGCGATCGCTCGGATGTCTCGCTTCTGCTCCTTTGTGAGCTTCCTCATAGGCTCTCCTTTCGTGGGACTCGGCGGCGCGAGCCGAGATGACACGAATGACTTCTTCGTCGTGTTCCTCATAAAAAGTATGAACGACCAATAGTATCGAACCCGGCCCTATGCCTCCAACCGTTATCCAACGTTCCTCATCCTCAAAAGTGACGTCACGCTGCGTAATCGCGTAGGGATCGTCGAAAACGAGAACGGCGGTTTCAAAGCGAACATCGTGCTTACGAAGATTTTGGCGGTTCTTGTTCTCATCCCATATGAATCGCATAGCAAGTGGCGACAAGACAGCATATCTGTTGAAATGAAGGATGTCAATACATTTGTACGTACGTCATAGGCTCAGGGTGGCGCTCCAATCACCCATCATCGAATGTGGGTGAGAGTGCCGCACTCTCCACCACCTCACTTCGGGTGACCGCCGTTTCTCGATGTTTACCTCCAAAAGCCGCGTAAACAAAGACTTCTGAGACAGCTTTCATATGGTTATAAGTTCGGCGCCTCCGCTCGCAGCCCCGCACGTCAGCCACTAACACAGACACCATGAAATTCAAGGGAAGGAAAATCAATGACTTACAGAAATGGCGGAGAGGGTGGGATTCGAACCCACGGTAGGGGTTAACCTACACACGCTTTCCAAGCGTGCGCCTTAAACCGCTCGGCCACCTCTCCCGCGCTGGAAACAACTCTACCAATTTAGCAGAAAGACTGTTTCGCGCATAACGCCGGGCGGCGGAAAGCCACTGGGGAAACTCCGCAGGGCAACGAGTATCGGGGGTCGCTGTGGCGTGCCGCGAGCGACTTGGGTAAGCTAGGGCCGAACATAGAAAAGATGCCCAATGCCTGAAATCCCCGAGTCTATCGGTCCCTACCGCGTGCTCTCCAAAGTTGGCGAAGGCGGGATGGGTGTGGTGTACAAGGCGGAGGATCAGCGCCTGCGGCGCGTCGTGGCGCTCAAGGTGATTCGCGAATTCGATGGAGACTCTTCGCGCCGCAGCCGATTCTGGCAAGAGGCGCGCGCCGCGGCACAGGTGTCTCATCCGAATGCGTGCCGCATCTACGACATTGCCGAAGAACGGGACCGCCTCGTCCTGGTGATGGAGTTCATCGAGGGGGAATCGCTGGCGCGGTGCATCGAGCGTGGTTCCCTGCCCGCTCAGGAGGCTGGCCAAATCGCGCTGGCGCTGCTCTCCGCGCTGGAAGCGTTTCATAAGGTTGGAATCGTCCACCGGGATCTGAAACCGGGCAACATCGTGCTTTCGAACGGTGGAACAAAACTGCTGGACTTTGGGATCGCGAAGCATGTCCCGGTAAACGCGGCGGAAGAAACCGTTGCAACTCTAGCGGACGCCACGCTGCCGGGAGTCTTTCTCGGCACACCGCGGTATGCGTCCCCCGAACAATTCCGGGGCCGGCCCGTGGACGCGCGGTCCGACCTCTTTTCCATGGGCGCGATCCTGTTCGAGATGCTGACGGGACAGCCGCCATTCCCGGGCGAATCCTTTGGTGAGATTGCACACGCGGTTCTGCACGGATCTCCGCCGGCACTAAGCGGATCGCCCGCCATCGCGGCAATGGGCCGAATCGTTCACCGTGCGCTGGCACGCGAGCCCCAGGACAGATATCCGACCGCCGAAGCCATGGCCCAAGAGGTGCGAGCCACTCTGCTGATGGATGGGATCGAGACGAAAGCTCACGCGCGCGCGCTGCGCAGGCTCATTGTCCTGCCGTTTCGCGTGTTGCGGCCCAGCGAGGAGATTCAGTTCCTGGCGTACAGCTTGCCGGAGGCGATAACGGTTTCCCTTGCCGGGCTGGAAAACCTGGTGGTGCGCTCTTCGATTGTGGCGGCGCAGTATTCCGGCGATGCGCCCGATCTGCAGAAAATCGCCCGGGAAGCGGAGGTGGACGTTGTACTGACCGGAGCGCTGCTCAATGTGGGCAAGCAACTGCGGATTACAACCCAGTTAGCCGAAGTCCCAAGCGGAACGCTGCTCTGGTCGCACTCCTCGCAAGCGACGACTCACGAACTGCTGGAACTTCATGACGACCTGGTACGCCGCGTCGTGGAGTCCATTGTGCCGTCGCTCACGGTCCAAGAACATCAGTCGTTGCAAAAGGACCGGCCCGCCAGCGCGACGGCCTATCAGATCTATCTGCAGGCCAACGAGTTCGGCAGGCAATGGGAAAACATTCCGACCGCCATCGAGATGTACGAGCGTTGCGTCAGCTTGGACCCCTCTTACGCGTCGGCATGGGCGAGGCTTGGGCGTGCTCGCTGGATCAGCGATAAGTACAACCTGGGTTCACTCGAGGGACTGCGCGCCGCCGAAGAAGCGTTTGAGACGGCCCTGCGGCTGAATCCCAATTTGACACTCGCTCACAATTTATATACGCACGTTCAGGTGGACCAAGGCCGCTCGCTGGATGCCATGAAGCGGCTCCTCGACCGGGCCGGTAAGCGAAGAAGCGATGCAGAACTCTTTGCCGGGCTGGCGCATGTCTGCCGCTATTGCGGGCTGTTGCAGCCGGCGCTCGTGGCTCACCAGGAGGCCCGGCGTCTGGACCCGTTGATCTCCACGAGCGTGATGCACACGTACTTCATGCTTGGGGAGTACGAGCGTGCGCTCGAAGCTTCCGGGGCCGACTACGGATATGGAAGGGGCTTGGTTTTGGCCACGCTCGGACGCGTCGAAGAAGCAGTGTCCATGCTGCGGCAGTGCGAACTCGCCAAACCGTGGCGGCTCGGAAAATTGTATTTAACGTCTTTGCGCGCGCTCCTCGAAGGCGACCGCGAGCAAAGCCTCGCGACCAGCGAAGAGCTGATCAAGGCCACGTTCCGTGATCCAGAGGGGATGTACTATTTGGCTAGGCAACTCAGTTACTTGCGTGAGGAAGGTCCAGCGCTGGACATGCTGTCTCGCGCCATCGACAATGGATTTTTCTGCCATCAGGCCATGGTGCGCGACCCTTGGCTTGATGCCCTTCGTGGGCGCCCCGAATTCACAGAACTATTGCGCAAGGCTCATCAACTGCACGTCGAAGCTTTGGCTGCCTTTGTAGCTAGCGGTGGCCCCGGACTTCTAGGCTTGTGCTCAGAGGGCTACTAAGGATGGTTTTCTGCCCGGAGTTCCCTGCGGCTCGCTACCTTTTTCCCACGCAGAAATTCCTTTGTCGCAAGTCCTGAACGTCGCGTGAACTATTCGTAACGCAAGGCTTCGACAGGATCAAGGCGGGCGGCTTTGATGGCGGGGTACATGCCGAAGAAGAGGCCGACGCTCATGGAAACGCCCACGGCAAGAATTACGGCCCAAAGAGGAATCGAAGACGGCAGGCTGGGCACGGCAAGGTTGATCAGCAGGCTGATGCCGCCGCCGAGCAGAACGCCGATGACGCCGCCCGCGCCGGTGAGCACGATCGCTTCGGTCAAAAATTGCCAGATGACGTCGCGGCGCCGCGCGCCGAGGGCTTTACGGATGCCGATTTCGCGCGTCCGCTCAGTAACGGTCGCGAGCATTACGTTCATGATGACCACGCCGCCGATCACCAGAAAAACAGAAACCACGCCGACCATGGCCGTCGCGATTACGCCTGTCAGATTTTTCCACAATTCCATCAGCGTCGCCTGGTCGAAAATCCCGAAGTTATCTTTTTCGTTGGGAGCCAGATGGCGCCGCGCGCGCATCATCACCCGTGCTTCCTCCTGCGTCTGTTCCATCCACTCCGCGCCGCGTGCCTGAATATTGAGCCAGATGGTGTCGTTGTTCCCGTACATCTTGAAATAGGTCTGGATCGGGATATACGCAAAGTTGTCCTGCGATTGACCGAAGGCCGTGCCAATAGTTCTCGCGATGCCGACGATCTGAAAGGGCCGCCCGTCGATTAAGAGTTCGTGGCCGATGGGATCGGCGCCGGGAAAGAGCTGCGTGGCCAGGTCGTTCCCGATCATGGTGACCAGCGCGCGGCTCTGATCGTCGCCTTCGGAAATGTAGCGGCCTTCCGCAGGCGTGACGATGTCAATGTCCACCATGTTGGCGGTAACGCCGCGGATGTTCGTGTCCTTGAGGCTGTGCGAGCCCGCGCGGACTTCCCGTCCACGCGCAGTTCCACGCCCACGCGCAGCGGCAGCTTCAAATTGTCGCGCAGAGATTCGAAGTCGTCCCAGGTGACTTTTTTGTTGCGCCGGTTTGCTTTCACGTACTCGTCCACGTCCGTGATGATCGGGAAGCGCGTGAGCAGGAAAACATTGGAGCCCATGTTGGCGACGCGGTCGGCAATGTAGCGGTCCACGCCGGAAATCAAGGCGATGACGACAATCAGAGTGGACACGGAAAGGATGATGCCCAAGAGCATCAGGAAGGAGCGCATCTTGTGAGCGCGAAGCGTCTCCAGAGTCACGTTGATCGGTTCCCGGAGCGGCACGCGCCGTCTCATGGATGCGTCCTCTTGCTTCATTCTACGCGAAGGCCATTCGAAAGGTTTCCGGGATTTGGCCCTCGGCGAGCGTCTGGGAACGCTTGTGCGGCTCTGCTACAATTCCAATATCAATTCCGGGATCGTCTAATCGGTAGGACATCAGCCTTTGGAGCTGAGTATCCTGGTTCGAGTCCAGGTCCCGGAACCAATCTTATTCGCCGCTTGCACCAACGTACCTTCGCTTCTTTGCTGCATTTTCCGCTGCGATGCAAGAAAAAGCAGCTTTCAATCACTTTTTCTTATGCTAGAATCCGGCCATTGAGCCACAACCAAAGAGCGACGATCCAGGGGCCACCGCCAGGGGGAATGAGGATCGCAAGAATGGATCCGAGTACCTGTAGCAGTGACCGGATGGCGATCCCGCAGCCATCCAGTGGAGCGTCTCTCACCAGAAAGGGGGCTCTCACAAATGCACCGGTTCCCTATTCCCTCCAAGGAAATTACCCAGGTTGGTTATCAGGAAGACTCGGAGACGCTCGAAATCCAGTTTGTGAAAGGCGGAGTCTATCAGTTTTTCAACGTGCCTTCGACGGTGTTTGACGAATTCATGAGCGCCCCTTCCAAAGAGGGTTACTACCATTCGAAAATAGGCGAACGGTTTCCCTGCTCGCGTGTGAAGTGAAATCCATTTTTGTTTTGCCAGAGGGTCTGCGGGCGGAAGTTCCGCCCGCAGACCGCTCAGAGCTGGCTCAGCTGAATATTCCGCCGCGGGAACTTGACCTGCCCTGGGTTGGATGGAACGTTCGCTAAACGGTGAGCGGGGCGCTCACTTCCCTGCCTGATTCGAAACCATCAACTGTTCTCGAGGTCGCGCTTTTTCCCGTAGTGCAGCGCCAGACCAACGCCGATGCTCATGAATACCGTCGGGGGCACAATCAGTACAAGCACGCCCCTGCCGATGGCTTTCTGCCCGTCCTTCGAAGCCGCCGCAGCCGTGCTGAAGCACATCGCGCAGCCTTGGCTGAACGCGGGCGCGGCCCACGCGGAAACCATCAAGACGAGTATGGCAGTGCGAAGCTTCATTTCACTCCCAGCTCAAGAATACGCCTGGCGTCCGGGAAAAAGAAGATGGTCATCAGAATGAGGCAGGCGACGACGGAGCACATGGTCAGCCACTTCATCCGCGACACTTCATACTTCAGGTGCATGAAGTAGCCGATGATCAGCGCGGCCTTGATGAACGATAGGCCGAGTAAAATGGTCAGCATCTTCACGGGCTGCATATGTTGATACGTCAGGTAGACCTCGATAGCGGTCATCACCAGCAACGCGCCCCAAACATAGAAGAAAAGCGCCTTGCCGTGGTGGCGGTGCTGCTCGGCAACCTGTTCCGCAAGAGCTTGCTGAAACGTATCCATAATCTCTCCAGCTCCTAGAGAATCTTAGCTGACATCAGATAGACCAGGGGAAAAATAAACATCCAAACGAGGTCCACGAAGTGCCAGTAGAGCCCCGCGACTTCCACGTCGGAGGAATCGTAGACTTTGGGCTTCAGCCAGAGAATGATGCCGCAGACAATGGCCGCGATTAACAGGATATGTGCGCCGTAGTGGAAGGGGCTATAGGCCGGCGTTCCCAGCCAGGCGACCAGCCAGAGGACTAGCAGGATCGGGATAAACTTGCGGCGCAGCGCCACCACGCCGAGATAAATCACGCCTAGCGTGACGTGCAGCATGTGCATGCCGGTCAGGCCGAAGAACGTTGCGGCGAATTGCGGCACCGTCTTGGACACGTTGACAAATTCAGCCGCTACCTGGTGGTGAGGAACTTTGGGAAACATTGGAAGGGACAGGCCTTCCGCGATGAGATTGCTCCACTCGCGGCCGTGAAGCACGATGAATCCCGTGCCGCACAGCATGGTAGCCAGCAACCAGAGGGTCTGCATCTTGGCGTCTCGGTGAACGGAGGCGCGGACCGCCAGGACCATGGTCAGCGAACTGGTGAGCAGGAACGCCGTCATGATTGTGGCGTTGATGATGCTTTCTGAATGGAACGGCGTGGGCCAGCCTCCCGTCGAAATGCGCCCGTAACTGTAGGCATAGAGCAGCGCGCCAAACGTCAGCGTATCGGAGAGCAGAAACAGCCACATGCCGATTTTCTTCGAGTAGGTCCCGAACAGAGACGGTTCGTAGACCGACGGAATATTTTGCAGCGCGGAATCAGCCATGCGTTCGGCCTCCTGGTCAACTTGCAGTTAGCGGACGAACTTCATCAAGCAAAAAATGTAAATCCACAACACGGCCATGAAATGCCAGTACCACGCGGTCACGTCGACGACGATGCTGCGCGTCTTCAACGAGCGGTGCAGCAGCGACGCAATGCCCGCGACAATCAGCGCGAGTACCCCGCCCAGCAAATGCGCGGCATGCGCGCCGGTCAGCAAATACACGAAAGAGCTGCTCGGCGTCGTGGCCACGTAGAAACCATTGGCGGCAAGCTGTTGCCAGGCCGTCCACTGCCCGAAAAGGAACGCAAAGCCGAGGACAAGAGTCGCCGCCAGCCAGGGCATTCTGATCTTGCTGGCCAGCGTGTCCCCGGCGACCGGCGAGGAGTTTGCGTGAGCAACCTGACTCTGGAGCTGGCGGCGCGCCAGCTCCATGCTCAAGCTGCTCACCAGCAACACGAACGTATTGAGCAGGAGCAATCTGGGAAGGGCCACCGGAATCCAGTCGCGGATGAGATTGTTGGTGCGCGGGTCCAGCGTCGGCAAACCCTGGCGCACCACGTAAGCGCTGGTGAAGGAAACAAACAGCATGAGGATCGGCGTCAACGCAACGAGCAAGCCGAGCCGCGCGCGGCGTAGGCGCGTGCCGTAGTCCGGACGGCCATCCTCACCCCGGGAAATTCCGGCGTCGGCGATTGCCGCGGTTGTAGTCATGCTGGCCATATCTGACTAGTGCGCCGGCTTGATTTCCGGGTCGTTCTGCATCACGTAATCGCGCGGCGCGCCCGGCACGCTGTACTCGTAAGGACCGTTGTGGACGACCGGCGTATGCCCGCCGAAATTGTCGTGCGGCGGCGGAGTCGTGGTAATCCACTCCAGCGTGGTGGCTTCCCAAGGATTATCGCTGGCCTTTGGCCCCTTGAACATGCTCCAGAAAAGATTCACAAGAAAAATTAGCTGGCCAGCGATGGTGATAAACGCCGCGTAGGTAATGAACTTCTGCAGCGGAATCAGGTCGTGAAGATACGCGACTTCAGTCATCTGCGAATAACGCCGCGGCATCCCCGCCATGCCCAGATAATGCATGGGCATGAAAATCGCGTACGTGCCGATGAGGCTGAACCAGAAGTGCCAGCGCGCCATCGACTCATTCATCATCCGGCCGAACATCTTCGGGAACCAATAATACGTCGCCGCAAAAATGCCGAAGATGGAGGCAACGCCCATGATCAGGTGAAAGTGGCCCGGCACGAAATACGTGTCATGCAAAGGAATGTCGAGGACGGGCTGAGCGAGGAACGGGCCGCTGATGCCACCGGAGACAAAGAGAGAAACAAACCCGATCGCGAACAGCATAGGCGAGGAAAACCGAATCTTTCCACGCATGAGCGTGCCAAGCCAGTTAAAGGTTTTGATGGCCGAAGGCACACCGATGGCCATGGTCATGACGGAGAAAGCGAAAGCGGTGTAAGGGCTCATGCCGCTCATGAACATGTGATGGCCCCAGACCATAAAGCCGAGAAAACCGATGGCCAGGATGGCGTACACCATCGCCTTATAACCAAAGATCGGCTTGCGCGAGAAAACGGAAAGCAACTGCGAGCACATGCCCATCGCCGGCAAAATCGCGATGTACACCTCAGGATGCCCGAAAAACCAGAAGAGGTGCTGCCACAAAAGCGGTGAGCCGCCCTTGTGTCCGGTGAGCTGGCCATTGATGGTGCCGAGCGGAACAAAAAAGCTCGTGCCCAGATTGCGATCCATCAACAACAGAATGCCCGCCGAGAGCAGCACGCCGAACGCGAGCAGCCCAAGAATGGCGGTGACGAACCAGGCCCACACCGTCAGCGGCATGCGCATCATGGTCATGCCCTTGGCGCGCATGTCGAGCGTGGTGGTGATGAAGTTCAGCGCGCCCATCAACGCGCCGATGCAGAAAATCGCGATGCTGATAATCCACAAATCCGCGCCCAAACCTTCACCGGGGCCGGCGGATTGCAGAGCGCTCAGCGGCGCGTAACCGGTCCAGCCATGCAGAGGTGCTCCTCCGGCGACGAAGAATGCCGCGATCATCACGATGAAGCCGAGCAAAGTCGTCCAGAACGAAAGCATGTTCAAAACGGGAAAGGCCATGTCTGGCGCGCCGATCTGAATGGGCAGGAAGTAATTGCCAAAACCGCCCTGCGGCGCCGTGGTAAGCACGAAGAAAACCATAATCGTGCCGTGCATGGTGACCAGCGTGAGATACGTCTCCGGCTTGATCTCGCCGAGAATCGGCAACGCCGCGCCCGGCCAGATCAAGTGAATCCGCATCAGCAGCGACAGGAACATGCCCACGAACACCGCCGCGAGCGCCAGAAAGTAATACTGAAGGCCGATGACTTTGTGGTCGAGGCTGAAGACCCACTTTCGAATGAAACCCTGAGGAGCTTCGTGCGCGTGAGATGCCTGGGCAGCAAAATCGTGAGTAGCCATGTTATTGCTTCTCCGCCTCCCTTGCCGCCAGCCATTTGTCGAACTCTTCCTGACTGACCACCTTCAGCATTCCGTGCATCTTGTAATGGCCCAGGCCGCAAAGCTCCGCGCAGGCGATCTCGTAATCCCCGGTTTGAATCGGCGTGAAATGCATGTGGATGGCAAGTCCGGGGACGGCGTCCTGCTTGAAGCGCATGCTGGGAACATAGAAACTGTGAATCACATCGTGCGCGCGCAAGATGACCTCGACCTCGCGATTCACCGGCACGACCATAACGCCGGTCACCACGTCATCTTTCGAAGCCGGATCATTGGCATCCAGGCCCAGCGCGGCTTCGCCGCCGGCCGAAGCATCTTCCAGCTCCGGCTTCGTGAGTCCGAACTTTCCGTCCGGGCCGGGATACCGGAAATACCACGCGAACTGCATGCCCGTCACTTCCACGTGGACGGCGTTCTCACCGGCGGGCCGGAAACGCTCCGAAGCCCAGATCGAGCTGCTCGCCAGATTCATTCCCACAAAGAGAACCGTGGTGAGTACCGTCCAGACAATTTCCAGGGTCACGTTGCCGTGGGAATATGTAGCCTTTTTGGATGAACCGCCGTCGCGATACTTCCAGACGAGGTAACCGAGCGAAACCTGCGCGGCGACAAAAACAAAACCCATCAAAATATAGGTCACGGTGAAATGATGATCGATGCTGGCGGCCGCGGCAGAAGCCCCTGCTGGCAACCACCACGTCTTCGCCATGAAAAAATAAGTGCTGACGAAGGTGATCAGCCAGATCACGATCAGTAGAACGAGGCCCATTGCGCGAGACCTCCAGAGTGAATTTCCCAGCCTTCCCCACGAAGGCAACACCCCAACTTTCCAAAAATAAAAAGTGGGGGATGCAAATCGGGGCGAGTCTATCACAGGTTTTTCCGGGCGCAAGCGGCTTCTTGCACTTCTTTTTCCCCGTTTTCAATCCCGCGATGAATCTGTCAATTTTTATTCACTTCATCGCAAACACGCATTGACGAAAAAATTTGTTTTGAGTAATATCCGTTTTGTTTCCGGGGGGTCCAGCGAATGTTGAGGACCTCGCAATGCTTTCGAACGAAACTACTCCAACCCGACGGGCCCCTGACGCTCGCTGCGGATGCGCTCCTTCCCTGCTCTCTCCACTCCTACGCCCTAGGATTGTTGCGTGACCGCAGAGCGTCCAGAGATTCCTCCTCCGCACTTTTCGGATTTCATTTTTGTGACGGCTTCTGTGGTGGTGCGCCTCCACCGCTGGAGTGAGAGCTTGTCCGCGACGCATGCATAGCTTGATCAGCACCTGGTTCAGGAGGTAGCGAATGGCAGGGCCGGAAACCGAAGCGGGTAAACCTAAGCCGGAAGCACCGAAGACGACCGCGGCCGGCGGCGGAGACGCAACGAGGTACGTAGGCACGCCTGCCGTGGGGACGTCCAAAGCCGCAGCCTCAGCAGGATTAGCTACCGTCGGTCCCGAGCCGAGTCAGGTCAATGAGCGGCGCCGGCGTCTGGTGTGGGTTGCCGTCACCGGATTTCTGGGCGCTTGGTTCATTGCGTTTCTGCGTTTCTTTCTTCCCCGCACGCTCTTTGAACCACCGACGATTTTCAAAATCGGTTATCCGTCGGACTATTCCCTGGGTGTGGATACGAAGTGGCAGCAGAGATACCGCATCTGGGTGGATCGCACGCCCGATCGCGTGTTCGTGATTTATGCCCGCTGCACCCATTTGGGCTGCACGCCCGATTGGAAGGCCGGCGAAAACAAATTCAAGTGTCCGTGCCACGGAAGCGGGTACGACAGCGAAGGAGTCAATTTCGAAGGGCCCGCGCCGCGGCCGATGGACCGCGCGCACGTGGAATTCGCCCCCGACGGACAGATTATCGTGGACACCTCACGGCTCTATCAGTGGCCCAAGGGACAAACGAGCCACTTCAACGATCCGGGATCGTTCTTGCCGGTGTAGCCGTGCGAGTTGAGGCGAAAGATTTGCAGGAAAAAATTTCGAGCTCGTGAACTTGGGGAGATCAGGCGATGCCCGATGAGAAAGATCCAAACGGCAAGAATGGCAAATCTGTCGGTTTGGTGGACCGGATTAAGACCGGCGTCAAGGAAGATCTCGAGTCTCTGAAGACCGACTTCCCGGCAAAAGCCAAGGAGCAAGTGGAACTGCTCAAGAAGCCCAGCAAGACGCAGGTCTTCCTCTCGATTTTCCGCCACAAGCATGACGACACGCCGCGCAATCGCGCCCTCGGCGTCCTCTCGAACGTCTTCCTGCATCTTCATCCTGCCAAGATCAATCGCGACTCGGTGCGTTACAGCTATACCTGGGGAATGGGCGGCATCACCTTCTATTTATTTATCGTCCTCACGCTGACCGGCGTGCTGCTGATGTTCTACTACCATCCCAGCAAAGTGCAGGCCTTCCGTGATGTCCTGTACCTCGAGCATGACGTGCCCTTCGGCAAATTGTTGCGCAACATGCATCGATGGGCGGCCCACTTGATGGTCATCGCCGTCGAGTTGCACATGTTCCGCGTCTTCCTGACCGGCTCGTACAAAAAGCCGCGCGAGTTCAATTGGAACGTCGGCGTAATCCTCCTGGTGCTGACACTGCTGCTCTCCTTCACCGGCTATCTGCTGCCCGACGATCAACTCGGCTTCTGGGCCGTGACCGTTGGCACCAACATGGCGCGAGCCACTCCGGGTCTTGGCAACGAAGGCCCGTTCGCTCCGAAGTTCATCACACCCTACAACGATGTGCGCTTCGGCCTGCTCGGCGGCTCCATCGTGGACGCCAACGCCCTCCTGCGCTCCTACATCTGGCATTGCATCGGCATTCCCATCATCGCTTCGATTTTCATGATCCTGCACTTCTGGCGCGTTCGTAAGGATGGCGGCATCTCCGGCCCGGCGGCCGTGGTGCTCGACTCCGAAATAAAGGAGGCGAAGAAGTAGCCATGGATTGGAAGCAACTTTGGGAAATCCTCTCCGCCGCGGACAACGTTCCGATCGTCGCCATGATCCCGCTGCTGGCTTTCTACATGTACCTGGCCTGGAAGCAAGCGCACGCCAATGACGTCTTGATCGAACAACTCGCCGGCGATGCGGCGCTCGCCAAGACGCATCACCGCAAAGCGTGGCCCTTCCAACCGGGATGGGCGAAGGAAGTCCACGTCTGGCCATTCCTGCTGCGCATTGAATTCCTGGCGGCGATTATCGTCACCATCATTCTGATGGTGTGGTCCATCACGCTGAACGCGCCGCTCGAAGAACCTGCAAACCCGAACTTGACCATGAACCCGGCGAAAGCGCCGTGGTATTTCCTCGGCTTGCAGGAAATGCTGGTGTACTTCGACCCGTGGATCGCCGGCGTGGTCATGCCCACCCTGATCATCATCGGACTGATGGTCATTCCTTATATAGACACCAATCCGCTCGGCTCCGGCTATTACACGTGGAAGCAACGCAAGTTCGCCATCGGCACGTTCCTCTTCGGCTTCATTATTTTGTGGGTCTCGATGATTTTCATCGGCACCTTCATTCGCGGACCCGGCTGGCAGTGGTTCTGGCCTGGGCAAACGTGGGATCACAACCGGCTGATTTACGAAGTGAACCGCGACTTGCCGGACCTCTTCGGAATCACTTCGAATTGGGGCAAAGGCATTTTCGGCGCCGTCGTCGTCGGTGGCTTTTTTGCCGTCGGCGGCCTGGCGGTCCACGCTTTCTTCCGCCGTCACAACCCCAAAGACTACAAGCGCATGAGCCTGCTGCAGTATTCGATCCTGATGACCTTCCTCCTCACCATGCTCGGATTGCCCATCAAGATGCTGCTGCGGCTGCTGTTCCATATCAAGTACGTGTGGATTACACCTTGGTTCAACGTCTAGGGTTTAGCGTTTAGGAGAAACTGGTGCCCGAGAAGCCCATCCCCGAAAACGATCCGGTAGTCAGCAAGTCCTTCGCTCCCCATTACGTTATCTCCATGGTCCTTTTAATGGCCACGCTCTTCTGGGCGTTGTGGGACGAGGACTTCGGCCAGCGCCCGTGGAAAAGCCTCCAACACGAGTGGAAGAGCCGCTACTCCACCTTCCTCAAGAATGCCCGCACGCAGTCCGGCGATTCCCAGAAGGAAGTGGAGACCAGCCCGGGCTATCAGGCTCTCAAGCAAGCCTATGAAAGCGCCAGCCAGAAGGCCGCGCCGCGCATCAAGGAAATCAACGAAAAGCTGCGCGACTTGAGCGCCAAAATCCTGGCCGTCCAAAATGTTTTCACCGATCGCCGCGCCTACGTCAACGCCATGACCTATAGCATCGAGACCGAGACTAGCAAGTCCTCGAAAACCAGCAAACAGAAGGACCTCGACGACTACAAGAAGAAAGTCACCAGCGTCGAATATCCCGATGGCAGCAAGAAGCCCTATAACTTCACTCAGCTCGAAGAAGCCTATAACGACCTGAAGAACGAGCGCACTACGCTGAGCGCGGAGCTTGCGGATCTCATCAAACCGGTCAACGAGCAGAAAAATCTGCTGGATGCTTACGTCTCCGACCACATGGTGACTCTGACGCCTGCGCAGATGGCCGGTCTGCAGGACAAGACCGAAGCCTGGGTGCCGAAGATTCTCCAGATCAACGTGCCGGATGCCAACATCGTGGACCGCTGCGAATCCTGCCACGTTGGAATCCGCGAACCGGTCAAGCTCACGGCCACGGCGATGTCCTTGAAGGGCAAAAAACCGGACGAGTACGCACACGCCTTCACGAGCCATCCGGAGCCCGAGCTTCTTAAAATTCACGATCCCGAAAAGTTCGGCTGCTCACCCTGCCACCAGGGCAACGGTCGCGCCACCACCAGCGTGGAAAAAGCCCACGGCACTTACGAACATTGGCTCTGGCCGCTCTTCCAACGGGGAAACATGGAAGCCGGCTGCCAGACCTGTCACGCCGCGGACATGGTTCTCGTTAGCAACGACGTCGGCTGGACTCTCACTGAGGGCAAAGACCTCTTCCGCCAGCGCGGCTGCGTCGGCTGCCATCGCTACGAAGGCTACGACAAGGAGCCGGAAGACCTGCTCTCCGTCGCCCAGCAGATTAAGCAACTCGACCAGGAAAAAAGGGATAACGTCAAGCAAGCCGGCGACCTGATGAAGCAGGCCGACAAGGCCGAGAGCAACGAAGAAGCCAATCACTTGAACGATCGCGCCGTCGCGCTCAAAGTCACCAACAGCAAACTCGACCTTCGCATCGTGCAGCTCGACCGCTCCACCAAGAGCCTCCTCGAGGACATGAAAAAAGTTGGCCCGAATCTCAAGGACATTCGCCTCAAGCTGAACAAAACCTGGATTCCCGTGTGGCTGCGGAAGCCTAGCGACTTTCGGCCCACCACCAAGATGCCGAATTTCCGCCTCAACGATGACCAGATCAAAGCTATCTCCGCCTACATCTGGCAGTCGGCGCTCACGGATTCCCTGCCCAAGCACAAGCCCGGAAACGCCGCGCACGGCAAAGAACTATTCGAAACGCGCGGCTGCCTCGCCTGCCATTCCATCGGCGAAGGCGACCAGATGCAGGGTGGAACGTTCGCCGCAAACCTCACGCGCGTCGGCGAAAAGGGCAATTACGACTACCTCGTGCGCTGGGTCCATAACCCGCGCGAGCGCACCCGCCCTTACTGCCCCTTCGAGAAAAAGGACATCGGTCCCGAAGACTATAAGAAGAAGGGCCTGCCCTACGTTTTTGATTTGGACCACAGCCGCTGTCCCAACGACGGCCACGAGCTTCAAGTCCAGAACATGACGGTCATGCCGCGGCTGCGGCTTTCTCCGCAGGACGCCGAGGACGTCGCCAGCTACTTAATTACGCTGCAGCATCCGGGCGCCGCGCCGAATCCGGAAGCGCCGTTCATGGACGATCCCAAACTAAAAGAAGAAGGCAAGAAGTGGATCAAGCATTACGGCTGCGCGGGCTGCCATGAAATCTCCGGCCTCGAAGAAGAAGGCCGCATCGGCACGGAGTTGACGGCCGAAGGCAGCAAGCCAGTGGAGCGCCTCGATTTCGCCTTGCTCACGGACGTCGCCGCCCGAGGCGGCAGCGAACCCATCACGGATCCGGAAGACCTCGCCCGCTTGCCCGAAGGCCCAGCCAAAGCCCCCTGGTACGACCACAAAGGGTTTTTCGAGCACAAACTGGCCGAACCCAACATCTGGGACAAGGGCAAGATCAAGCCGCCGCTCGAACAGCTCCGCATGCCCAACCTGCACCTCAACAAGGAACAGGTTCGCGCCCTCACCACCTTCCTCTTGGGCAGCCAGGAAAATCCTCTCCCGGCTAACTATCAATACCGCCCTCTCGATTATCGCCGCGACATTCAGGAAGGCTGGTGGATCGTCAAGAAGTACAACTGCATGGGCTGCCACCAGCTCATTCCCGGCCAGAAGACCTCGCTCATGTCCATGGCCCGCTATCAGGGCGCCGACGGCCAGGAGCAACTGCCTCCCAAGCTCCTCACCGAGGGCGCGCGCGTCAATCCTGAGTGGCTCTTGCGATTCCTGAAGAATCCGTCCCTCACCGACAAGGACGACAATCGCAACGGCGTGCGCTCCTATTTGCAAGTGCGCATGCCCACCTTCTCCTTCTCCGAAAACGAGCTGGGCAAGCTGGTGCGCTTCTTCCAGGCGCTTTCGCGTCAGCCCTTCCCGTACATTCCCGATGAAGTCCCGGTGCTCACCGCCAAAGAAACCGAGATGGCGCGCAGCCTCTTCAGCAGCACGGCCGCGCCCTGCCTCAAGTGCCACGCCACCGGTGATCCCGCTCACGATCGCATTGCCACCGCTCCCAATTTCCTGCAGGCTCGTGGCCGCTTGAAACCCGATTGGATGGAGCGCTGGGTGATTGACCCGCAAGCCATCAGTCCCGGCACGTCCATGCCTTCCGGCTTGTTCAAGCGGCAAGACAACCATTGGGTCTTTTCCGGCCCTACTCCCTCCTCGTTCCGGGGGTATGATAAGGACCACACCAAGCTGCTGGTCGATTACATTCTGCAGCTCACGCCGGAAGAGCAGCGGCGCGTGGGCGCGGCGATGGGGCGCTCGCAGGGAGCGGGCGGCGGTTCCAGATAAACTTTTGTCTTTGAGACTTTGCGATTTCAAACTGAGGAGAGGTCGAACGATATCATGAAAACAAGAACATGGATCACGGGCACCTGTTTGCCGGCTGCGTTGGGGCTCGCCCTGCTCGCAGGGTGCGGCAAAAAAGAATCCGCGGAAGAGCAGCCCCCGGCGGCTCCCGCCTCGGCCCCCGCCGCCGCACCGATTGACCCAGCCACGGCTGCCGTCGTCGTCGGCGTTGTGAAACTCGATGGCGCCGCGCCGAAGGCCGCCAAGATTGACATGAGCCAGGACCCCGCCTGCAAGGGCGCGAACGTGGCCGAAAATGTCGTCGTCTCGGACGGCCATCTCGCGAACGTTTTCGTCTACGTCAAGGAAGGCCTGGGCAACCGCGCCTTCGACGTTCCCAAGGAAGCCATTAAGCTCGATCAGAGCGGCTGCCGCTATCACCCGCACGTGATGGGAGTGGTCGCCGGCCAGACCATATCGATCATCAACAGCGATCCCACCACACACAATATCCATCCCACTCCGAAGGACAACCGCGAGTGGAACGAATCCCAACCCCCGAAGGCTGCCGCTCTCGAAAAGTCTTTCGCGCGCGAAGAAATCATGCTGCCCGTGAAGTGCAACCAGCATCCATGGATGAGGATGTTCGTCAACGTCTCGAAGAGTCCTTTCTTCGCGGTCACCGGGCCGGACGGCAAATTTGAGATCAAGGGCCTGCCTCCCGGCGATTACACGATCGCGTTCGTCCACGAAAAGTTTGGCGAGCAAACGCAGAAAGTCACCTTGGCCGCCAAGGACAGCAAGACCGTGGACGCGATGTTCAAGCCCTGAGGCACGCTGCAAAGGCAGTTGTCATTCTTCGTGCATCGGGCAAGGATGCACGAAGAATCTCAACTGTAGATTTTGTAAGCACGCGCGTTCGAGATTATCGGGCCACGACACGTACCGTCGCGATGCACGAACATGAGGAGGGCTATTGCGCTCCGTGATGCTCTTGATTTCTATTCTGCTCGGTCTCACCCCTTTAGCGGGGATCGGCTGGATCATCTACACCGGAACGATGACCACGGTGGACGGCCTGTTCGAAATTCTGATCATGCTGAGCATCTCCGGGGTTTTCTTCTTGAACGTGTTCTGGGAACTCCGCGATCAGGGCCTCTTCGGAAAAGGCAAAGCTGCGGAGCCTGCTAAACCATCTTCATCCTCCGACGAGGGTTAGAGACCCGCAATAGCCATGGCCAGCCCACCGTTCGCTCCGAAGGCCGGCGATCCGCCGGAAATCATCGCGGAAGACTCCGTAACAAAGGCTGCCTCCCCGCCGCATCACAAAATGTCCGCGCGCAGCCGCTTCCTCATTTTTTTCACCGCCTGGCTGATCGTGCTAATGCCCTTTTTGTTCTGGTGGAACACCTGGTTCGGCCGCCGCCTCACAGACAAGCAAGTCACCGAATTCCTCAACGACGAAAAGCATCCGCGCCACATCCAGCATGCGCTTGTGCAATTGGGTGAGCACATGGGCCGCCGCGACCCAGTTGCGGCGCCCTGGTATCCCGAACTGATCCGTCTTTCCTCGCATCCAGTCGAGGAAGTGCGCAACACCGATGCCTGGGTCATGGGCCAGGACACTTCGGCTCCTGGTTTTCACGAGGCTCTTCTAAAAATGTTGAACGATTCTTCGCCGATGGTGCGCGGAAACGCCGCGCTTTCGCTGGTGCGTTTCGGCGATTCCTCCGGCCGCGCGCAAATCGTCGCTCTCTTGCAACCCGCGAAAATCTCCGCGCCCGCTTCCGGCACGGTCACGGACACTGACAAAATAGGCACCGCCATCCACCAGGGCGGCCTGGTGGCAAAGTTGCAAGACGGCCAACAAACCACCGAACTTCGCTCCCCCATCAGCGGCCGCATTCGCACCATCTCCGTCGCTCCGGGAACGCGCGTCGCCGCCGGAGCCGAAATCGCCACGGTAGACCCCGGCGACGAACAAGTCTGGGAAGCCCTGCGCGCACTCTATCTCGTCGGCCAGGTGGACGACCTCCCCGCCATCCGCCCCTACGCCCGTGATCTCCCCGAAATCTCCGGCCGCGTCCGCCGGCAAGCCACTCTGGCCGAAAAAGCCATCCGCGACCGCGCCACCGCCCGGCCGTAGGGGTCAGCAAGGATTGCTCGCTAGACTTCTCAGCGTTGACACCTGTGCGCTTGCTGCCTAAACTCTCAACTAGAATGAAAATGGGAGGCGCGCCGATGGCACTGGATTGGTCAAAATGTCCCGCGGTGGAAAGCGTGCCCGGCAGAGTGAGCGGTGCCTGGGTTTTTCGTGGGACGCGCATGCCCGTCGCAGCCATCTTTGAAAATCTCGAGGATGGCATGAGTATCGAGGAAATTATGGAACAGTTCGACGTGACGCGGGAACAGGTCACGGCGGTACTCGATTTTGCAGCACGAAGCCTCGAAGCTCCAGTTCGACGTTAATGCTCGTCCTCTTTGACCACGGCGTGCCAAGAGGCATTGCCCGTGCGTTGCAACTCCACACCATTAAAACAGCAAGAGCGCAAGGGTGGGACACGTTGAACAACGGCGCTTTGTTGAAAGCTGCAGAGGACGCTGGGTTCGATGTGCTGCTTACGACCGAGACCAACCTCCCTTTCCGGCAAAATCTCGAAGGCCGTAAGCTGGCGATCGTGATTATAAGCAAGAATCGATGGAGTCTCGTGCGTCCCACCATGCAGAAGATTGTAGATGCGGTGAATGCTGCGAAGCCCGGAACCTGTACCGTGATTGAGATTCCTGAGTCGGCTTAGCTCTCAAACACCCGATCTTTCCCCACAGCTTCCTGCCCGGCTCGCGACATCCACTGCCACCGGCTTCTCGGACAGTACCGTTTTGGAACACCCTGACCCTCCGTCCATCTGACGCCCACTTCCCCAGGCCTATAAGCTTATTAAGGGCTCGGGGGTGTCCTGGGCCGAGGAGGGGGCCATGCTACGCAATCGATTTCTGATTCTGCTGGGCGGATATCTTCTTGCGTCCTCAGCCGCGTGGGCTGACGAAGTGGGGTACGTGGATTGCACCAACCATCCCGAAGAAATCCAGGTTTTCGCAAAAGCTAGAAGGATTCCCGATCTCGTGGCAACTCTACCCTGCGGGGAGCGCTTTACGGTCCTGGTCTATGGGTTTGTCTTCTCCCGGGTTCAGACAAGAGACGGAAAAGTAGGTTACATCTACTCGAACCTGATTGCCGTCGATCGTGCTGCAACCGCCGCGCAACAGGCGGGCTCAACACAATTAGCATCCGCTAAAGTAAAAATCCCGAGTGTGAGTGCGGTAACGCCGCCAAATCAGCCTGCGCCTGCGCAATCTCAGCCCACCGCGGTTCAGGCAGCCCCGGCAGCCGCACCCGCGTCAGCCGCGCCGGAAACGGCTGCAATTGTCATGCAGCCTGCTCCACCGGCGCCCGTGGAACCTGTGCCCACCCCTGCTCAACCGTCTCCGGCAGTCGCACCCGCATCGCCCGACCCTGCGCCAAATGCCCCGGAAACGGCTGCCTCCATTGTGCAGCCAACCCGCAATACGTCTTCACAACCGGAGGCCTCGCGCGTTGAACCCGCAGCACCAGCCATCCGGCCCGCGGACACGCGGACCAGCTGGGAGAAACCTCGCCCGGGCGGTGTTCGCAGAGCGCCTTTACTGGAACTCTTTGGCGGCTACGCCTTTGCTCGCTTGGACGGTGGTGGCGGAACCGGGACCAACGTAAACGGCGCAATGGGCTCGTTCGGCTGGAACATAAAACCCTGGTTGCAGATCGTCGCGGACACCAGCTACAACACCGTAACCATCAGCGGCACCAAGAATATCCTTTACGGAAATCACTTCGGGGCTCGCTACTTCCACCGTGGACGCAATCGATGGGGCCTGACTCCGTTTGCGGAAGCCTTGGTCGGGGGATCGCGCGCGGACACCAAAGTCAGCGGGAGCAGTACTTACAATACTTCCCAGAACTGTCTCTCGTATAAAGTCGGCGGAGGGTTGGATATCCACCCCTTCCGGCACATTGACATCCGTTTGTTCGATGCCGATTATTACCGCACTTCGTTTGGCACGAACGCTCATCAGAACAACTATTGGATTTCTACCGGCATTGTCATCCGTCTCTTCGGAGGCGGCTCCGAGTAATCGTCCAGGCGGGCGTAACCGCACGTAGCGGGCGAGTTTCGCGTTCTTTGCGTCCCGGTCCTGACCGGGAACCTCGCCATCTTATCTTGTAGCGCGCAGCACCGCTACGCCCTTCCCCTTCGCCTTCATCCGCACGCTCCTGCTTTGAAGGGCAGCTGCCTTGAGGAACGCGAGAGCCCCGCATTTGGCCCGCGAGTGATTTGGCTAACCGGGATTTTTTGTGGCTCTCGGGTGCTCGGTACAGACATGAGATTTGAACTTCTGGTCGCGCTGCTGCTCGTAGTTCTCCCTTCATTTCATCGAGCGATCTGCCGGTGATTGTTCCCGAAGGCTTGAACACCCATGCGCATTCGTTGCAAATCCAGCCCTGGAAATTCTGTCTTTCGACCCATACCAATTTGCGGCGCATCGCAGCCATATGGCACACCTCGAGATTTTGGTGCGGTTATGCTTCTTTGAAAGATGGTGCAGCTTTAGTCTTCGACGGGGCTGCGGCGGCAAAAACCGCTCCTTTCGTTGCCCTGAGCGAGGTTCTGCCCAAGTCACCGCTTTTTGAACGCACATCAGAACCGAGCTGAATACACAAGGCTTGAACAGTAGCGATAGAAAGAGGCCGCTGTCTGTGGGGTAACCAACACTGGCAAGAATTGTTATCTCAGCCCGAGGTCATCCTCGAACTGGTGAATGACACCGTAGCATTCGCAGGCGGACTTTTCGAGTTTCCTGCGGTTCACGACCTTCACTGCGCCTCGCACGTACTCTATGATTCCCTTTTTCTATAGCACGGCTGCTGCCAGGCTCACTGTGGATCGGTCCGTACCCATCATGGTCGCGATGAAATCGTGGGTGATCGGAAGCACTCCCAAATTCACCCTATCCTGAGTCATCAGCAGCCATCTCGAGAGGCCCTGCTGTATGTCGTGCAGCCGGTTGCAGGCCGCGGTCTGCGCGACTTGCATCCCTTGAAGCCCCGTATGCCGGCTCAAGATCGTCTGCAACTGCGGAGCCGACCGCAGAATCCGTTCGAGCGAGTTTCCCATCATGCGGAAGCCATCGCCCGCGATTTGGATAATTTCGCGCACGGAACTTCTGCTCAAGCCGACCGCCAATCCTGCCCCAACGTGACCCTCGCTGCCCACTACACCCACTTCCACGGTTCGGCCGTCTTTCGTTACCACCACTTGAGAAACCATTCCCCGGTTCGGGAAATAGACGAACTCGATCTTTTGTGTCGGCTCATGCAGGCTGAGATGATGCGGCAGGTCGATATACGTCAAGTCGGAACCCATCAGCTCGTATTCACTATCGGGCGTCGCCAACAGTACTCTGTTGCTTACTTGCTTTCCCTCGGTGTTGGTCCGTTGGCCCGCCGGTGCGACTCGAAAGTTTTTCCCGCTCATATCCATCCTGAATGGCACCAAAAGTGCCTTGCATTCACTAGATCGAAATTCATGGGCTATTGGATTTCATGTCCATTCGACCAAAACAGGGGGCCAACAATCTGTCCGAAATGGGACAACTCTCAACCCAAAACGGAGGGGGATCCGAATAATGGTCTGAAGGCAAAACGTCGGGCGAGACTTCCCATTGAAACAAATGGAGTTATGCTGGAGAACGGATTTGGTTTGCGACGCAAACTAGTTTGCGGGTGGCTGATTTTGGTTTGTTACTTCCTGAAGTAGAGCAAGGGAATGACGTAGAACAGGATCATGCCGAAGGCGATGAGGCACGCAAGGATGCCGAGCCAGGCGAATACGAACGTGCGCTCGTTCTGGCCGGGAGGAGGGGCGGAGATTCCAAACATGAAGTGGAATCCCCGGAATATTTTTGCGAGAAATTGGATCATGGCGCCCCTGCGGAGATGCGCAGCGATGGCGGGAGCTCAGTACGACATCGGTCCGACTTCTTTTTCGACTTCCGCGATATCGACCATGACGATGGCATCCCACGGACAGCCATCGAGGAAGCAGCCGTCGGGGCCCTTGCTGAGGCATTTCTTGCAGCCGATGCACAGAATCGGGTCGATCTGGATGCGCCCAAACGGTGGACTGTCTTCGTCCGGCACCCAAAACATGCAGTCCTCGACGGGGCAGTATTCCACGCAGGCAGGCGATCCCGCGCACCCGGTGCAGCATTCGGTGATGACAGCGAGTTCTTTCGGTTTCTTCTTGCGGACGGTGGAGATTCCCTTGGAGCGGGGTTCAAACTTCTGCTCGTCGGGCACCATTCCAGGGGCTTTGACGACTTCCTGCTCAGGGGCCATGGGCGAATTATACCTTTGTTTTCAATGTTTTGGAACGCATGTTCAACGCGTATACCGCGCCGGTGTCGGGCCCTGTTCGAGCCGGTGCCGGTCCCAGATGGCGCCTTCGCGCGTAAAATACGCCATCTCGAAATCCTGCGTCAATTCCAGCGCATCCGTCGGGCACGCATCCTCGCAAAGCCCGCAGCACATGCACCGCGAAGTGTCATACGTAAAAAAGGTGAGCACCTTGCGCCGCGTCGCGTCGTCCCGCTCCCAGCCCACCACAATCAGGTTCTCCGGGCACGCCAGCGCGCACAAATTGCACCCGATGCACAGTGTCTCGCCGGTCTCCGGATTGTTGTTCAGCCGCGGCGCGCCCCGGTACCGCTCCGCCACCATAGGCCCTTCAAGAAATCAACTTGAAACAACCGCTCCAGGAGTTCCCGCATACGCGTAGTTTCTTTCGCCACTACGTCTTTGTCAAGCAACTGTTGTACTAGCGAAATCGGTAATTAGACACAATGGTCAAAATAGAATTTCTTGTGAATGCAGACGCTGGTTGTGGATCGATGCAGTGAACTCGCGCGCGGAAGTTACCGCGGCTATTCCCCGGAGTTGATTTCGTTGGAATGATTCCAATCAATCGTCGGATCGGAAGCGGGATCGTAAGGAGCATCCTTTGGGGCGTCCTTATCAATTTTCCTTTGCGCGCGCTTCTCTTCCTTCATCTTGCGCTTCTCGATGCGCTTCATTTCTTTTTGCCGTTTTTGGAATGTGGTCGGCATACGCTCTCCTTCACACCAAAGTGCTGTCCCGGCAACGCCGGGACCGTCAAACCGTTCACTAAGAAAGGGGAACTACCAGCGCGGCTCGCGCGGCTGCCGCGCGGAATCGCGATAATCTTCATTCGAAAAGCGGTCGCGCCCGCCGCCGCCCTTGCCCCGTCCGCCGCCCCCACCGCTTGGGCCGCGTCCACCGCTCGGACCGCCAAAACTCTTCGGTCCGCGCGGCGGGCCGCCTTCGCCCTTCGGCCGTGCTTCGTTGACTTTCAAATTGCGCCCGCCAACTTCTTTGCCGTCCAGTGCCGTCATGGCCTGCGCCGCTTCGGCGTCGTTGGGCATTTCCACGAACGCAAAGCCGCGCGCACGGCCCGTCTCGCGGTCCATAGCCATGTGGATGCGCGTCACCTGGCCAAACGGCGCGAAGAGCTCTCGCAGATCGCTTTCCGTCGTCTGGAAATTCATGTTGCCGACAAACAAACTCTTCATCTTGATTCTCCCTGTACTCTTCGAAGCACCACGAGTGCAGGATCCCGGCAACTGCCGCTTCCCGGACACTACGAGACGTTTACCTAAACTGGCTGAAGTCCATGCAGGCAGCCCCGTGCAGCGCTCCCCCTGCAAAGTCCCAGGCAATCTTGCTTCAGAAGTCTACCTACTGACATTAACACATTTCGCCGAGAAGCGCCGCACGCTCATTTTGAGCCGGCCCTGGGGCTGAGACGGCGCCGCGAGCCAAGCTCCTTCTTGAGGAGTTAGCCGCGCAGGATTTCTCCGACGGCGCGGTGGGCCTGGTCGATGGCCACGTTTGAATAGGCGCTGGCTCCGGCGTCGGAATTGGCGATGGCAATTCTGCCGAAGGGCTGGCGGCCGAGGACCCAGGGCTTTTCTTCCTCCTTCCAATCGGGATCGAAAAGAGTGTTGGGCGTGAAGGCGTAGCCGTGGGCCCAGCGGTTTACGGTAATGCCTTCGATGTCTTTTTCGGGGTCGAAGCCAGCGATGCCGAGCATGCGGCTCAACTGATCGCGGATGTTTCTTTCGAATTTCGAAAATGGAGTCTGCATCAGCTCCGCGCGTCCGGCGCGATTTTGATCGCGCTGGGGGAGGCCGGGCTTGCAGGGAGTGCGGAGCATAAAGAGCACCATGGGCTCCTCGGGATCGCGGGGGAACTGGTATTGGCAGAGGCTGACGGGAAAATCCAGCGCGTTGTAGGTGTGATAACCGCCTGGCGCGACGATCTGGTGGACATTCAGTTTTGCGAATGAGGTCCAGTTGCGGAGCGCCACGTGAGTGTAGACGAGCGGGGCTTTGACGAGATACGAGAGCGCTTCTTTTTGCTTCTCGGGAAGTTCGGGACAGATGTAAGGAATCATGCCGTTGTAGCAGGCTAGGACGCAATTTTTTGCGACGACCGATTGCAATTTGCCGCCGCGCATGTAATCGATTTGCACTTCTTTTGGGCCGCCGGAGGCGTTCGAATGACGGACGTGGACAGCAGTACTGTTCAAGCGAAGACGCACCGGAACGGAGTCCACATCGAGCTTGGAGTAATCCGCTTTTGCGGTGACTACATCTTCCATCGTCGAGCCCGGAAGCGCGCCGGGAATAAGAGAGCGCACCAGCAGGCGCGCGATGGAGGCGTTGCCATCGGGGAAATGAAAAATGTAAGGTTCTTCCTCGGGGCCTTCTGGCAGAGCGAGGCCCTGAAAACCCGCGTACGTAAAGGAGCCGTAGTCGTCGCCGGCTTCGTAGCAGGCGAGCGCAGGGACGGCTTCGATGCCGATGCAAAAGAGATCGTGGGTAAAGGTCTGGAAAAAAGGTAGAGCTTCCGGAAGCAGTTTGCAGTGGTTCGTCAGGTATTCCGCGTAGCTGATTTTTGTTAATTTCGAGATTTTTTGTTCCGTGGAGAGCCCCGGCAAATAATCCTTTTTCTCCGTGTAGACGCGGGCGATGTCTTTGCGGACGGCATCGGAAAGCGGGGCTTTTGCGAGAAATTGCGGCCACGGGGTGGTGTTCATTCCGGTGACGAGACGATCCTCGCCAAACGTTTCCTTGTCAAAAAACGCGGCGGTGCCCAGTTTCGAATAGAGCTTCTGGTCGTAGGCTTTGGAGAACGCTTCCGTCTTGATGCCGATCTCGCGAAGCAGGGCTTTGGCGACATCACTGTATTGGCCGGGACTTTCGATGGACTGCGTTCCGCCGTAACTCAACAACAAGCGCCCGCCGGCGCGAAATTCATTGCGCTTGGCGTGGCCGCCGAAATCGTCGTGGTTCTCCAGGATGAGAATGCGAGCGTTGCTGCCTGTGTTCTTTCGGTAGAAATAGGCGGCCGCGAGGCCGCTGATGCCGCCGCCGACAACGACGAGGTCGTAGTTCTCGCCGGTGGCGGCAGGATCGCCGAAAGAATCCGGGCTTTCGCCGTCACGCAGACGGTGAGAGAAGGTGAAAGTGCCATCGTGATTTCCGCGCATGCCCAACTTCGCAGGAGGGTAGTAGTCCGGGGATTTCTCCGGCGCAAATTCATCTAGCACGCTGGCCTGGAGCAATGTTTCCGAACCGATCTCGCCGGCGACGAGTGTTCCTCCAACACCGATGGCCACGCCGTTCAGAAAATCGCGCCGGGTGATCTCGCGCCCCATTCCCAACTCTTTGTCTTTTATCCCTTGGGTCATCTACGGCTCTCTATTGATTGTGCCGCGGCGGCAGATTATAGCCTACCTGAGTTTCTCCTTACAGTTTTTGAGCAGCCTTAACTTCAGCGCTCTAGAGAATATTGGCTGAAACCGCCGATATGTTTTATTTGTAGCTTGCGACGATTTCGCCGTTCTGGATTCGCAGATCGGCAATTCCCGAAGGCAGCTTCAACTTTTCGCGGTTTTCCGGTGAGTCCATCAAGCGCTGCACAGCAGACTCGAGCGAAGATTGCGGAATTGGCAGCGAGCCAATCTGGCCGCTGACAGGCTCGAACTTCAAGTAGCCGTTTTGCGTGCCGAGGCGTCCTTCGAGCTGCAGGGTCATGTCTTTTCCGTGAACATCGAATACGACGTAGGCCTTTACTCGATCTTCGATCAATTGGACTTTGACGTCGCGCACGTTCGAACGCATTTGCTCAACTTCTTGAGGTGACGGTGTGGCGGCATTTGGTGTGCCTTGCGCTCCTCCTGTCGGAGCCGGATTCGGCGTACCGTTGCCTGCGAGATCGAGGTGCGCGGAGAGATAAGAGTTCAATTCCGTTTCGTCCAGGCGGAGGGTGGCGGCTTGGCCGCTGGCGACGGCTTTTTCGACGGCTTCAAATTTTTCCTCGACGCGCGCGGCGGCCTGCGGACTGGTCTCGACAAGCGGTGGCGGAACTTTGTGAAGCACCAGGACCAGCGTGATCAGGACGGAGGCGTAAGTAGACCAACGGATGATTCGAAAGATGACCCGCCAGGGACTCGACTTCTTCGAGTTCGGAGGGGCGAATTGGTTTTGTCCTGCCAGGGGAGCCGAGCTCGGCATGCTTCCCTCCTCGAGGAATTCTCTAAGCCAACCGTAGCCCTCCGAAGGACCAGCGGCAAGAGAACCGCGGCGCGTAAGAGGCCAATTCGGCACCTGCCCTCGTGGCCGTGCCATGGGATACTCTTGCGGTTCTTTGCGCGGCGCAATCGGTACAGGACGGCACTGGTTTAACGAATGAAGGAAACTCGCGGGGCAAATCTTGCGTGGTGTTCGCTGGCGATGCTGGCAGGGATTTTGTGCATCGCATGGTCGGCTATTTTTGTGCGATGGACGGACATGCCAGGGCCGGCGTCGGCGTTTTACCGCTTGCTGATCCCGGCGATTGTGTTGGGGCCCACCTGGTTTTTCGACCGGGACAAGACGCGCATGGACGCCAAGTCGCTGGCCATCATCGCCGTCGGCGGGCTTTTCTTCGCGCTGGACCTGGCGTTCTACAACACTTCGATCCTTCTGACTTCCGCGGCGAATGCGACGATTCTCGGAAATAACACGCCAATCTTTGTCGGCCTGCTGACCTGGCTGGTCCTGCGGCGGCCTCCGAGCGTGACGTATTGGCTGGGGCTGGCGTTGGCGATGGCGGGTTCGCTGGTAATTGTGCGAGGCGACCTGCTGCGCCACGTCAGGCTCGGTTCGGGTGACGCCATGGCGCTGGCAGCCTCCGTGTGCTTCGGGGTGTACCTGCTGGCGACGGAGCGCGTTCGAAAGACGGCGAGCACTATTGGATTCTTGCGGCTGGCGATTCTTTCGAGCACGGTGTTTCTGCTGGTGATCAATGTGGCGATGGGCACGTCGCTGACGGTTCCGAGCGGGCGTTCGTGGGCTGCCCTGCTCGGGCTGGGACTGATCTCGCAGTTGGGAGGCTACCTGGCGTTGACCTATGCGATGGGGCATCTGCCGGCGACGGTTACATCGGTGAGTTTGCTTTCCCAGGTCCCGCTTACCGCGCTGCTTGCCGCGCTGCTGCTCCACGAGCCGATGACAGGAGCGCAAATCCTTGGCGGAGCGCTGGTGCTGGCGGGAGTGGGGCTGGCCAGCCGGCGGAAGCATCCGTCGGAAGAAGCAAATGCTACGCTGTGCGAGGCAGGCGAGCACGAATAAACTCGAAACAAATCCCTGGAAGAACCGTTTATACTCTATGGCGTTGCGCGACATAGTGCGATGTGCGCCTTCTTGAGAGACGGAACGCCTAGGAGTTTGGAGGAGGCAAGTTTATGAGAAAGATTTTTGCAGTTGCGCTCACCGGCCTGGTGATTGCGGCGCTGACGATCCGCGTGAGCCACATCCAGACGGCAGGAGGGAGTGTTGCGGGGCCACAATTCACGGCGGATGGAAAGCTGGTTCGGCCGGAGGGCTACCGGCGGTGGGTGTTTGTGTCGTCCGGGCTGGGGATGAGCTACTCCCAAAAGGCCAGCGACGATATGCAGATGTTTACGAATGTTTTTGTGAATCCGGCGTCGTACGATTATTTTCTGGCGCATGGGACCTGGCCGGATAAGACGATTTTTGTTCTGGAGCTGTATGGGTCGACCTCGCAGGGCTCGATCAATAAGCATGGCAACTACCAGACGGGATTCATGGGACTGGACGTGGAAGTGAAAGATGAAAAGCGGTTTGCGGACAAGTGGGCATACTACGGATTCAATTCGAATGAAAAAACTGCAAGTCCGAATACGCCGGGCAAGAATGATTGCTGGCAGTGCCACGACCAGAATGCCGCAGTGGAGCATTCCTTCGTGCAGTTTTATCCCGAGCTGCTGAAAGTGGCGAGAGAAAAAGGGACCATCAAGCCTACCGTTCACCTGGAAGACAAAAAATAGCCTGGAGGGATTCTCTGCGGCGCTGGCCGATGTATGATGCGGCGCGGAGAATCCTGAATGACGGGCACGTTACGCGGTCAAACGGCGGTGATTACCGGCGCGGGCAGCGCGGAGGGAATCGGTTTCGCGATTGCGCGAAGACTGCATGCCGCGGGTGTGCGTGTGGTGATTGCTTCGACGACGGAGCGAATTCATCTTCGCGCGCGCGAACTGGACGCGAGCGGCGAGGCGGTCCTGTCCTTTATCGCCGACCTCACCGTAGAAACCGAGGTACAGCGGTTCGTCGATTCCGTGCTTTCACGCGCGGGGCGGATCCACATCCTGGTGAACAATGCGGGAATGGCGCAGACCGGACGGAGCACGGAGAGCAAGCCGCTGATCCAGACTTCGTTCGCGGAATGGCAGAACCAGATCTCGATTACGCTGCACACGGCGTTTCGAATGACGCGCGCGGTCTTGCCGGGGATGACGGAGCAAAAGTATGGCCGAATTGTGAATGTGACTTCCGTGAAGGGGCCGCTGGTGAGCAACGTGGGCTCGGCGGCCTATGGCGCGGCGAAGGCGGCCATGGATGGAATGATGCGGGCCGTGGCGATTGAGACGGCGCGCGATGGGATTACGATCAATGGCGTGGCTCCCGGGTGGATTGCGACGGGTTCTTCAACGGAGTCCGAAAAGATTGCCGCGTTGCACACGCCGCTGGGGCGCGCGGGCACCCCGGATGAAGTTGCGGCGGCGGTTTGCTTCTTGGCTTCGCCGAAAGCTTCGTATATCACGGGGCAAGTGTTCGTGGTGGATGGCGGGAATATCCTGCAGGAAAATAAGGGCTCCTGAAACGGCTGCTCACTCCTTGCCGGAATCCAGACGCTGGGCCAAACTCATAAGTCATTCACCAATTCTGCAATTTTCATTCGCCGCCGAGGAGGCCCCGCATGCGCCGTTTCATTTTCGTTGTATTGCTGATTTTGGTGCCTCTTCGACTGGGAGCGCAGCAGAATCCCATGCCGCGGCCACGGCCGAAGATCGGAGTGGCATTGGAAGGCGGCGGAGCGATGGGGCTGGCGCACATCGGCGTGTTGAAATGGTTTGAAGAAAACCACATCCCGGTGGACTACATTGCCGGGACGAGCATGGGCGGATTAGTGGCCGGACTCTACGCCACCGGGATGAGCCCGGAAGAGATGAGAGTACTCATCGACGGCTTGGACTGGCGCAAGATTCTCAGCGACCGCACGCCTTATGAAGATCTTTCGTTTCGCAGGAAGGAGGATCAGCGGGCGTATCCAAACTCGCTCATTTTTGGGTTGCGCCATGGGTTGTCGGCTCCGCCGGGACTCATCCCCGGACACCAGATCGGGCTGTTGATCGATCGCGTGACCCTGCCGTATGGCGATGTGACGTCGTTCGATGCGCTGGCGGTGCCGTTTCGCTGCGTGGCGACGGATTTGGTCAGCCGGAAGTCGCATGTGTTCAAAGACGGATCGCTGGCAGGAGCGATGCGCGCGACGATGTCCATCCCGGGCGCCTTCTCGCCCGTTCATGAGGGACAAGCCGTTTACGTGGACGGCGGATTGTTGAACAACTTGCCGACGGATGTGGTTCGGCAGATGGGTGCGGAAATCGTGATTGCGGTCCATCTGGAAACGGCGCCCGTTGAAGGCAAGGATATTCAATCCATTTTCCCCGTCCTGGAACAATCCGTGCGCGTGGTCCTGGAAACCAATGAACTGCGGGGCATGGAGCAGGCGGATGCCGTTGTTTCGGTGCATCTGGCGGAGTTCTCTACAATCGATTACACGAAGAGCGAACTGATTATGCAGCGCGGGCATGAAGCGGCGAATGAACGCGCGCGATTGCTTGAGGCGTTCGCCCTGGACAATGCGGGATGGGAAGAACACATGCGAGCGCGCGAGGCACGAAAGCGGCGCGAAGCCCCGGTGCCGAAGTTCATCCAAGTGGAGGGAACCAATGCGTATGGAGCGGTGGACGTTGCGCGTTACTTGAAATCATTCGAAGGCAAGCCGCTTGATCCGCAGAAACTCGATGAAGTGCTGACGCGGCTCACGGGAGTGGGCCGCTACGATTCGGCGGGCTATCGTTTGACGCGGCAAAACGGACAGACGGGGTTGCTTGTCCAAGTGGTGGAAAAAAGCTATGCGCCACCAATGGTGCAAACAGGATTCGAAGTGGACGGCTCGCAAAGTGGCAACGTGGATTTTACGATGGCGACGCGCTTCACGTTCATGGACGTGGCGGGATTCCGTTCGGAATGGCGCACGGACCTGCTGATCGGAAATACCTACGGGCTTCAGACGGAACTCTACCGGCCGTTTCGTGCGGAAAGCCCATGGTTTTTTTCGCCGCACGCGGATGCGAGCTATTCGGCGTTTCCGATTTACAAAAAGAATGATCCGTTGGCGGATTACCGCATTTATCGCATCAATATCGGCGGGGATGTGGGATACAGCTTCGGGCGCTTCAGTGAATTGCGGGTCGGCTACGAAGTTGGCTCGCTGAATACCAAGCTGCGGCTGGGAACACCGGTAATCCCTTCGGTGCAGGGGCGCGTGGGACAGACACGGCTGCGCTACCTCCTGGATCACACCGACGATCCCGTGATTCCTCGCCGGGGATTCAAGGCGGAATCGAATTTCCGCTGGTTTGACGCGAGCCCCGGAGCGAGCGGCAGCTTTCCTTCGATGGATTTGAAGCTGGGATATTTTCAGCCCATTGCGCGGCCGGCCTCAATCTTTGTGGAAGGAGAAGGCGGCACCACATTTGGCACGACCAGCACGGGCGTTCCGCAATTCTTTCTGGGCGGACCGGTACGGCTGGGCGCGTACGGCCAGAATGAGTTTCAGGGCAACCAGTATTATTTGTTCCGCACGGGGTACCTGCACGACTTGCTGACACTGCCGCCGTTTGTGGGCAAGAAGGTTTACGTCATCGGGGCGTACGAGTTCGGCAAAATGTACGGCGCGACAAGCACGAGCAAATTTCCGAATGATGTCGCCGCCGGATTTCTGGCAGAAACGGCGCTTGGGCCATTTTTTGTGGGCGGCAGCGTAGGCGATTCCGGGCACCGGAAGTGGTTTTTCCAACTGGGGCGTGTGTTTTAACAGCTTGCTGATAAGTCCGTTTACTGTCATCCCGAGCGAAGCGAGGGATCTGCTTTTTGCGAAACATTCGAGAAAAATGGATTCTTCATTCCCTGCGGCCTGCCGGAATGACACAAATGGGAATTTTACCTGCCCTGCGTAAGCTTGGAGGAAATCCTTGATCGAACTTCTTCCCAACGAACGGTCTTCGCTCCACCCGAGTCCAGATCGTCGATGCGGCGGGCAATCTCCTGATTCCAAGCTGCTTCGGCAGCTTCATCGACCGCGGCGTCGAGACTTTCGATGAGCGAGCCGGCCAGTTCGGCGCGTTCTTCCTCGGAGAGTGAGAGAGCTTTCTGAAGCAGCTCGGAAGCTTGTTGCGTCATGAGATCATTATACCTCTGAGACCGGCGATTGGAGCGGTGTTGCGATGATGTTCTAGTTTGATGCGGTGCGAAGAGTGAGGAATGCCGCGGCAACCGTTCACTGTCAATCGTCCTCTGACTTGAGGTAACTGGAGGGCTACTTCGCAATCAGTTCTAAAGACAGGTTGGCAACCCTTACGTCCACATCCACTTCCACTTTTCTCGTTAGCCAGTTCGATGCGGCATCAGAATCTACTGTCACAAAAACCCAGTACTTACCTGGCAAAACTTGTGGAAAATCAAAGGTGCCACTCGGCGCGACGTCCTGTGTGTATGCCAATAGAAAAGATAACGGGTCAGCGCTCCACAGCGCGACCTTACACTCGGCAGGCAATGCCGATTTGTTGGACGTACGGACAGTTCCGCTGACCGAGAATGTGGGCTGAGGCGGCACGTTAAAAACTAATTCGGAATTGGCCTGATCACTTTTGACCTCTATTGCAGTTGCCTCCGACGACTTGGCAACCCCAGGGAAGAATACGAAGGATGTCGGCGAGTCTTCGATACGATTGATGAACATCAGATGATATTTGCCCGGAATCACGCCGGTAGCGCAAAACGAGCCGTCTCGAGCAGGTTCGGCTTCGTCAGACGGAATAGGAGACTTGTTTCCGACTCGGAGAAGGAAAACCTGACTATCGGCAAAATCAAGACCCGCTCGAACTGCACGACCGCAAACCTTTCCTGCGGCGATGGGTCTGTTCCTCACAATACTCTTGGAAGCGATTGGCTCTCTACGCAAATAAGAAAGATTCGCCTGGCTCTCCTCTAGCCGTGCGGTTCCACTGCAAATCCCCGTCGAGAGTCGGCCCGATTCGTCTGCGTAGGCGTAAACGAGATATTGCTCGCCGACCTCAAAGTGGAAACCACAGTCACCGCCGCCTAGACCGGTTGTAATCAGAATGCTTTTCGGCTGCGTGCCCCGGTACGAGCGCGAGACTTCAAATAAGACTTGCATGACAGGTGGGTCTTGTTCGGCATCAGCTGGTATAAGATCTCCGAGCTTTGCTTCCAGCAGTGGCCACTTCAACTCAATACGTTCAGCACTCCCTTCGAATATTGCTGCGCTTCTGTCGGCAGTCCATTGTGCCAAGGCTTGAGCAGTCTTGATGTCCGGCGGGGGTGGGACGCACGAACATCCGAAAGCAGGTGCGGAACTGAATGTAAGAGCGAAAATGGCTGACACCAGAAGATGGAAGTGCACGAGTCCTCCGCAGACTTTGAGTTTACCGAGGAATAGGTCGGGATGCAGAAGCAAGACAACTACGGTTGTTAAGGCACTAACAGGGATTCCATTTGGCTGTTTCATCAGCCATCGACGCACGTTTTAGCGCCTGGAAGTCGCATTACCAAAAAATTGGGCCCGCTACCAACTTCCGAAAAAACCTTGACTTTCGCTTTTTGTTCGCCTATAGTGCGGGGCGGTAGAGGAAACGGGAAACGGCCCCACAGCCTGCAAAACAGGACGCGGGGTAAAGCGGCAACCGGCTCCATTGCCTTCCAAGGCTCTCACGAGCCGGTTGCCGTCCGTTGAAAATTCCGAGCCGTAAGCGGGGTGAGGGGTCGGCTGCAAGACGATCCCTCGACTCCGAGCCGATGAGAGCCATCGGCCTTCCCTCGGAAAACCGTATACATCCCGCTTCCCTTTCAGGAGCCGCCATGGACGTTATCACGTGTGACCGCGAAGCGGTCAACTGTGTCGAAAGCGTATTTCCTACTCCAGCCCTCGAAGCCACGCACGCCAGCGGAGCGGCGAGTCCGGCAGCCGCGATGGAAAAAGACTGCGGAGCTTCCTCCGACCCGCATCGCGGGCCGCAAGAGACGGAGGCGGGGCAAGAAAGTGAAGCACGGGATGCCGGCGCTGCGAGTTCCTCGGAAGCGCCACCGCGGGAAACGGCAGCGGAGCGAACTGGGCGCGGCTGGGTTTGTGCAAAAATTCGAATCCCAAAACTTCCAACATCGTGCACGTGGATGTGGACGCGTTTTTCGCGTCGGTGGAGCAGGTGCTGAATCCCAGCCTGCGCGGGAAGCCCGTGTTGGTGGGGCGCGGCTGCGTGGCTTCGGCGAGCTACGAAGCAAAATTTTGCGGCGTGCGCACGGCGATGAGTTTTCGCGAAGCGCTGCGCATCTGCCCGAAAGCCATCGTGGTGCCGGGGCAGTACGAGCACTACGCGGATTTTGCCGAACGCGTGCGGCGGATTCTGGAAACGTATACGCCGGCGGTGGAAACCGCGGCGCTGGACGATTTTTATCTGGACTTTGCAGGGACCGAGCGGCTGTATCCGGATTTTCCGGGAACGCTGCGGCGGCTGCAGATGGAGATTTTGAAGCGCACGGGGTTGAGCGTTTCGGTAGGCGCGGCGCGCACGAAAGTGGTGGCGTCCATCGCGTCGCGGCTGGAACGCCCGCGCGGGTTTCGCATCGTGGCTCCCGGCGAAGAGGAAGCCTTCCTGACGCCGCTGCCGGTGGAGAAATTGTATGGGATCGGCCATGTGCACGCGGGGATGCTGGCCGAACGCGGCGTTACGACGATCGGGCAACTGCGCGAAGTGCCGAAACTGGCGCTGCAGGCGGCCTTTGGCGAGGTCATTGGCCAGCAGGTCTGGGAGCGGGCGCGCGGGCTGGACGGGCGCGAAGTGCTGCTGCCCTCGACGCCGAAATCGGTTTCGCGTGAGACGACGATTGAAGGCGGGACGATTGATACGGAGTTTCTTGGCGGGCTGATCGAATATTTGAGTGAGCGCATCGGCTCCACGCTGCGTGAGTACGGCAAGCAGGCACGCACGATTGGCTTGCGCATCCGCTATGTCGATCACTTTTCTGCGCATCAGGCGATGCGGATCGGCAAACCGACGAACGATGAGCGCGAATTGCTCGCGGCGGCGAAGGATCTGTTCGATAAATTATTTACGCGGCGCGTGGCGGTAAGGCTGGTGGGCGTGAGCGTGACGAACCTCGAAACCGACCGCCGGCAGAACGAGCTGTTCGATACCAACGCGAACCGGCGGTGGTATTTGAACCGCGGTCTCGATTCCGTCCGCGGGCGTTACGGCTGGAACGCCGTCTTTTACGGCAACGGCCTCGAGCTGCGCGAGCATTACGCGAGCAAGCCGAATGGGCTGGTGCCCTCGACGCCGTGTTTGTCGCGGTAATTTGCTGAAATTTTATTTCCTGTCCCCTACCTGATTCGAATTCACAAGCATGCCTGCTGAAAAGCGGGCTTGCCTTCTTCCCTTTTCCGGGCCGGGGCTTCTGTGTTCGCACATTTGCATTGTCATAGTCACTATTCGTTTTTGCGGGGCGTGGCGTCGCCAGAGGAGATCGTTGCGGCAGCGGCGGAGCAGAAAATGCCGGCCGTGGCGCTGACGGATACGAATGGTTTGTACACGGCAGTGCCGTTTTATAAAGCGGCGCAAGCGGCTGGGATTAAGCCGATTGTGGGAGTGGTGCTGGACGTGGCGATAACCGATAAAAACCATCGGCCCTCCGCTGGGAATGCCAGCTTCGAGAATGTGTCGCTGGTGTTGCTGGCGGCGGACATGGAGGGTTACAGCAATTTGTGCCAGCTCGTGACGCTGCGGCATTTGGGGACAACGAAGCTGGCGCAGAATGCCGCTGGCAAAGAGGATGGCCGACCGGTGGCATTGCAGGAGTTGGCGGAGCACAGCCGCGGCGTGATTGCGCTGTGTCCGATGCCGGCGCGATTGCTTGATACGAGCAACCGTAGGGGCACGATATATCGTGCCCCTACAAAGACAACTCAACCAGAGGCCGATGCCCAAGGGCAGAATTCGTCTGGCACGAGTCACCAGTCACGAGTCACCAGTCACTTTTCGCATCTCAAAGAGATTTTCGCGGACCGTCTATACATCGAGGTGCAGATTTTATCGCCGGGGGACCGGCGAACGCTGCGCGAGGCCGAACATCTTGGCCAAGAACTGGGTGTGCCGCTGGTGGCGACGAACAACGTGCACTTTCTGCGGCCGGAAGAGCACCTGCATCATCGCGCGGTGAACGCGATCCGCACCGGTGGATTATTGACGACGGTGGGGGCGTCCTTCGCGGGCGCTCAGGGTAAACCGGAAATCACCACGGGCGAGGCGTGGTTCAAATCTTTTGCGGAGATGCAGCGGCTGTTTCCGGATCATCCGGAATTGCTGCAAGCGACGACCGAGATCGCGGACCGCTGCAATTTGCAACTTGAGTTGGGAAAAACTATTTTCCAGGAATTCAATGTGCCGGAAGGCGAATCGGCGTTTTCGTATTTGTGGAAGCTGAGTTTTGAAGGCGCGCGGAAACGTTACAAGCCGCTGCGGCCGGCAGTGCTCTCGCGGCTCACGCATGAACTCGAAGTGATCGAAAAACTGCACCTCGCACCCTATTTTCTGCTGGTGTGGGACATCGTGGAGGAAGCGCGGCGGCGCGGGATTCCGGCGGTGGCACGCGGGTCGGCGGCCAGTTCGATGGTGACATATTGCCTGGGAATTTCGCGGGTATGCCCGCTGCAGTGGGGGCTGTACTTTGAAAGATTTTTGAACGAGCAGCGCGGCGATTGCCCGGACATTGATATTGATATTTGCGGCGCGCGGCGCGATGAGCTGCTCGATTACGTCTACGAACACTGGGGCACGGAGCACGTCGCGATGATTGGAAGTTTCATCACCATGCACGCGCGGCTGGCGGTGCGGGAGGTGGCAAAAGTTTTTGGCGTGCCGCCGGGCGAGGTGGATCGCTTCACGAAGCGGCTGCCGCATCGGCCGGTGCGGGAGATTTTGACGGCGATTCGTGACTTGCCGGAATGCCGCGATCTGCCGGTAGACGAGGAGCCATGGAAAACGATCCTGCAGGTGGCGCTGCGTCTTGACGACGCGCCGCGGCACCTGGGAATTCATCCCTGTGGAACGGTGATTTCCGCGCGGCCGTTGACGCGGCTGACGCCGCTGGAGCGCGCGACGAAAGGGATCGTCGTGACGCAATACGACATGAACGCGATCGAGGCGCTGGGGCTGATCAAGATGGATTTGCTGGGACAGCGCGGATTCACAACGATGTCGCTGGCGCTGGACAACATCGAGAAAAGCAGGACAGGTATTCCTGCCTGTCCTGCTGCGCCTGCACTACAACCTAAAAAGCGGACAGACAGGAATGTCTGTCCCACCGCGCGAGAGATTGATTTCGATGCAATACCGGAAAACGATCCGGAGACGTGCGAGGTCATCGCAACGGGGCGAACGATGGGCGTGTTTCAGATCGAATCGCCGGCGATGCGCGGGCTGTTGCGAATGATGAAAGCGCGAACGCTGGAAGAAATCGCCCAGGCATTGGCGCTGATCCGGCCAGGAGCCGCGGAGTATGGATCGAAAGAATTGTTTGTGAAGCGACTGCGCGGAGAAGAAGAAGTCAAATATGCGCACCCAGCACTCGAAAGCATTCTCAGCGACTCACGCGGTGTATGCATATTCCAAGAACAGGTGATGCAAATTTCCCAAGCGCTTGGGGATATGTCGTTGGCCGAAGCCGATCTGGTGCGGCGGTCGTCTGCAAAATATTCCGGTCGGCGTGACTTGGACAGATTGCGCGGGAAATTTCTGCTAGCGGCAGGAATGATGGGACTGACCGAAGCACAACGCGAAGAAACGTGGATGATGGTGGAGAAATTTGCGGGCTTCGGATTTTGCAAAGCGCACGCGGCGACGTATGCGGACATTTCCTACCGCATGGCCTATTTGAAAACGCACCACACGGCGGAATTTCTTGCGGCGATGTGCAGCGCGGGCGCGGGTTTCTATCACGTGTCGGCCTACGTGGAAGAAGCGAAGCGCTGGGGCATCGCGGTGCGGCTGCCGTCGGTGAACCATTCGCGGATGGAATACACGGCGGAGGACGGCGAGGACGGAAAACGCGCCCTGCGTGTCGGGCTGATGCAGGTGAAAGGCCTGCGGATGGAAACGATCACGGCGATTCCGCGGGCGCGGGAGGAAGGCGGAGCGTTTTTGTCGCTCGAAGATTTTCTGCGGCGTGTTCCGGTCGAGTGCGATGAGATCAAGTCGCTGATCAAGTGCGGGGCGTTGGATGAAATAGGCGATGAAGCGCGCAGGATGACGCGGCCGGAAATGCTCTGGCAGTGGAATCTACTGCAAGCGGGAGGCAAAGGCATACGTTCACAAAGTGCTGCATTGCCGCAGAGAACGGACATTTTATTTGCCGAAGCAAACGCTCGGGATGGTATCGGCGCGATGCTGGCGGAAATGCAAACGCCGGAATATACCCGAGAGCAGAAGGTGCGGTACGAGCGGGAAATTCTGGAAGTTTGCGTGAGCGGGCACCCCCTGGATTTTCTGCCGCGCAACGGCGAAGTCTGGAGCGACGAACTGCCGAGTTTGGGCGGAAAGCGCGTGACGCTTTGCGGCTGGGTGGTGACTCACCGTCACGTCGGAACAAAAAATTTCCGCAACATGATGTTCGTCACCCTCGAAGATCAGCGCGGCGTGTATGAGGTGGTGCTCTTCCCCAATGCTTACGATAAGTATGGCGGCCTGGTATATGAGACGCGCACGATGCGTGTGACCGGGCGTGTCGAGCCGGATGGGCAGATTAATGGGGAGAAGCTGGAGGCGTTGAAGAAGTGAGTGGTGGTTCGTGACTGGTGATTCATGATTCGTGACTAGTCTGGTGAGTCATAAATAGATTGCATAAATAAAGAAGAGGGGTTATCGTGGATCATGCCGCATCCACGAGGACGTCCCAAGCAGCGAGAACTGGTGGTCAGCCCAGAACAGAAGATCACTTTGCGGCAACTGCTGCGGCAACCGCGGAGTTCGCGATCCCTGGC
>QHYE01000064.1 GCA_003224055.1 Acidobacteriota bacterium
GATCTCCCGAGGTAAGTTCGCTCGCCTTCCACGCACAACCGCCGGATTTACCACCAGTGCCTTTGATGGATGTGGGCTTCGCGATCATTGGCTCGCTCGCCCGGCACCGTAGGCCTCCAATCCAGTTCTTGTCCATCGGCTCGCGTGTTTGCTCCACGCTTCTTTCAGACCTCGCCTCGCGACGACGTCCTTGCGCTTCACTAACCCTTCACCTCCATCAAGTTGGGTAGGGGACTTTCACCCCCAAGCGATCGAACATGCTCGGCACACCAAAAAAGTGGGGGGGGTGGGGGGTGGCGTACCTTTCATTCTGGCTCTCCCCCATCATCACAGCGGGTCTGATCTTAAAATGCCTTTTCGCCCAGTACTTCCGTACCCTTCCGAACAGGACGCTTGCTTCATTTAATAGAACACCCCCTTCCTCCATCATTCTAGCGACACGCAATTTACCTGTCTGAGGGAGAGGTCCCCGTGCAAGTCGGACGTTACGAAATTCTCGAGATCATCGGCACCGGCGCCACTGGCCGCGTGGCGCGAGCGCACGATTCCATGATCGGCCGTCAGGTGGCCATCAAGCTTTTCTCCAAAGAACTCGCGAAGGGCGAAGGCCGTCTGCGTTTTCTCCAGGAAGCCCGCGTCGTCGGGCAGCTCTCGCACCCCTCGATCATGACGCTGCACGATATGGGCATCGAGGAATCCACCCAAACGCCCTATCTGGTTATGGAATTCCTCGAAGGCCAGCCGCTCGACCGCATTCTGGAAAAGGGAAGCCTGCCGTATCCACGGGCCTGCGCAATCGTTGCGAAAGTTGCCTGCGCGCTTGGCGCCGCGCACCGCAGAGGTGTAATTCACGGTGACGTCAAGCCAGCCAATGTGCTCATCACCGACGACGGACGCGTGAAGCTCATGGACTTCGGCATGGCTCGCCTCGCCAGCCACGATACCGGAGCCAGCCCTCTTCTTGGCACCCCTGCTTACTGGTGCCCCGAGCAGATTCTCGGCAAGCCTCAAGACGCGCGTTCCGATATCTTTTCGCTTGGAGTCGTGCTCTACGAAATGGTTACGGGAAAGCGCCCCTTTGACGCAGAATCCCTTCAGGCCATCTGCAGCCGCGTGCTTTCTTCCACGCCGCTCCCGGCGTCTCATGCGAATCCATCGATGCCCACGGGTTTCGATGAAGTCGTCGCCCGCTGCCTGACAAAAGATCCCATAGCTCGCTATGCCGTAGCTGAAACGCTCGCGGAAGACCTCTATCCTTTCGCTCGCCGCAAGACGGTTCACCAGGTTTCGCCGCAAGCTGTCAGCAATGGCAACGGTCTCCGTGACCGCGCCGCGCGTCTCCTTCGCTCCGCCTGATGATTACGCTAACAAAGGAGCGATATGAGATCCTCGGACACCTCGGTTCCGGGGCTTCGAGCCGCGTCGATAAAGCGCGCGACAACGTTATCGGCAGGACCGTCGCTCTCAAAACCTTTTTGAACGATTTCGGTCATGGCCTCGAGCAGCAATTCCTCCGCGAGGCCCAGATCGTCGGCCAGCTTTCCAATCCTTCCATCGTCCAGTTGTACGACGTCGGAATCAACGAGCACGGTATTCCTTTCCTGGTGATGGAATACGTCGCCGGCAAAACGCTGGAAGATCATCTCGACCCGTCCGCCCTCCCCCTACAGCGGGCCTGCGCCTGGGCTGCCGATCTCGCTGGCGCCCTCGCGCTTGCCCATCGCGCGGGAATCATTCACGGCGACGTCAAGCCTGGCAACATTTTCGTCACGGCTGAATACAAAGTAAAACTCGGCGACTTCGGTATCGCGCGCTTCGCATTGCAGAGCTCCGGTTCCGGCAACCTCAGGGGCACGCCGGCCTATCTGGCGCCCGAACAGATTCAGGGCCAGCCTCAAGATCCGCGCTCGGACCAGTTTGCGCTCGGCATTGTTCTCTATCAGATGGTGTCCGGTGTTAAACCCTTCGATGGAAGTTCGCTCGGCGCTGTCTGCGCTCAGATTTTGAACGCCGAGCCGATGCCGCCCTCGCGTCACAATCCGGCGGTTCCGAAAGCGCTCGATCGCATCATCGCCCGGTGCCTGGCAAAAAACCCCAAGGATCGCTTCGCGCACTGCGACGAACTCGCTTCCGTCCTTTATCCGTTCGCGCGTTCAAGCCCTTCCTCCGCGGCACCCAAGATCAAAAAGCCTTTTTGGTGGTCGAAGCCCGGCGGGCAGCGCGACGTGTGGATCACCGCGGCCGCTTGTTTGCTCCTCGCTGGCTCTGTTCCGGTGTCCCAATCCTTGCGCGCTCGCTTCACAGTCCCTTCTGCCCCTGCATTCCATTTTTCACTCCCGGAAGCGCCCCCTGAAGCCTTCACTCCTACGCTGCAAACAGTGACCGAAGCACCCGTACCAGTCACCGCAGGCGACCTCGTTTCGCAAACCGCACAAGAACGCCCTCACCGGCGCGCCAATCGTCCCGGGAAGCTCGCTGCCGCTCGAACGAAGCAACCTGGCGGGATCCCTCAGGGGGTTTCTTCTCCAAAGATCATTGCATCTCCGTCTCCGGCGCCTGAATCTGCGGCCCAGGCAGTTCCCGCTCCCACCCTCCAAATCGAAATTACATCCGCAGTCGCCGAAGGCACGCTGGCTATCTTTGCGGATCGCGAATTGCTTTTCACCACAAACTTCGCGACGGCCGCGCCGGGCGAACCGATCCATTTCGAGCACGCTCTTCCCGCCGGCCCACATCAATTCCGTGTAGCTCTTTACAAGCCGGACAAGAGTCTGCGCTTGGAAAAAGAAGGTCTGGCGGAAATTCGTTCGGACGGGGCAAACACCCTGGCCGTCCGCGTCAATCGTCGCGCCAAGCTATTGGTCCGCCGCGAGTTCACCCTGGATGTCACCTGGCCCGCCGGCTCCGCAGTGGCTTCCGAACGCGCTGCCGCACCTGTGAAAACCTCAGCTCTGCTGAAATAATATCTGTTTGAAAATATGCCGATTGGATTGAGAGAGAGTTTGCCGCGCTATTCGTAGCGCAGCGCTTCGACGGGATCCAGCTTCGCCGCCTTCATCGCCGGCCACACGCCAAACACCAGCCCAACGCACACGCTCACCACAATTCCAGTTACTGCGGCCCACACCGGCACGCTTCCCGGCCACTTCAATCCCAATCGCACCAGCAGCACCAGCCCATTCACGAGGAGGAGCGCGATGACCCCGCCGGCGCCCGTCAGCGTCATGGCTTCCAGCAAAAATTGCCAGGTAATATCTCCGCTCTTTGCGCCGATGGCCTTACGGATTCCGATTTCGCGCGTGCGTTCCGTCACGCTCACCAGCATGATATTCATCACCCCCACGCCCCCGATCAGCAGCCCGATCCCGCTCAACACGATCGTCGCGAGCGCCACCATCCCCATGATGCTGTGAAACTGCTCCACGATTTGTTGCGACGTCTGAATCGAAAAACTATCCTTGCCATTGAAAGGAACGTTGCGCCGGCGTCGCAGCACTTCTGTCGCCTGGTCCACCGCCTGATCCAGCATGTTCGGATACGCCTGCAACCGGATGCTGTTCTCATAGGCGCCGGGATAAATTTTCCGGAAGGTGTTGTACGGGATGAGCACCCGGCGGTCTTCATCGTCATTGCCGAACATTCCCTTCGGCTTCTCCACCACGCCAATTACCAGAAACGCCGAGCCGTCGATCATCACGTCTTTCCCGACCGGCGAAACCCCGGGAAACAACACCGGCGCGGCGTTCTCCCCGAGCATCACCACTTTCTCCCGATGCAGATCATCTCCTTCGCTGATAAACCGTCCTTCCAGTGTTGCGGCGTTGGCGTAGACCTGCCCGAAATTCGCCTGCACTCCGCGGAAATCGATGGCCGACACCTCGCCGGACTTCGTTCGAACCGAATGCTGCTGTTCCCACCAGGTAAGGAAGACCGTCACATTCTTCACCGCCGGACTGCCTTCCTTAATCGCTTCCGCATCCTCGAGAGTCAGCGGCTTGCGCTCGCGCTCGTCTTTGGGCCGCCGCCCGCCGCCGTGCGGGCCCTGATCGAACCGTGAAATGAATGCCGTGTCTGCTCCGTACTGCTTGACGTTTTCCTGAACCTGGTGATCGAATCCAGTAATCAGCGCGGCCACCAGCATGATCACACTTACGCCCAGCACCACGCCGAACACCGTCAGAAAGCTGCGCAGTTTGTGCGCTTTCAGCGTGTCCATCGCCTGTTTGAGATTTTCACCGTATGCTTGTGCCATCGCCGTTCCTCAGCCGTCCGCCCGCAGCGCCTCGATGGGATCGAGCTTTGCCGCGCGCATCGCCGGGTAAATCCCGAAGAAAAGACCTACCGCCGTCGAAACACTCAGCGAAAGTATCACCGAGCTCATCGGCGTCTTCATCGGTATCGCCGTCGCCGCGCGCGCTACTGCAACCAGCGCATACGCGAGGCAAATCCCCATCAGCCCGCCCGTGGCCGCCAGCACCGCCGATTCCGTCACGAACTGTAGAACGATATGGCGTCTTCTCGCTCCCAGCGATCGCCGGAGACCGATCTCCCGCGTGCGTTCCGTCACGCTCGCCAGCATGATGTTCATGATCACGATTCCGCCGACCACCAGGAACACCGCCGTCAGCCCCACCGCCACGGTAAACAAATTCGCGGTCAAAGATTTCCATAACCCCATGATCGAGTCCGAGCCCACGATACCGAAGCTGTCCGGATCGTCCCAGGGAGTGTGCCGCCAGGCCCGCAGGAGCATTCGCGCTTCGTCCTCGGAGGCCGCCATCATTTCCGCGTTCTGTGCCTGGATAAACAGCACGAGGGAATCTCGCTGCGTGCCCCATTCCTTGCTGTACGTACCCAGCGGGATGAACATAAAATTGTCCTGCGATTGCCCGAGCGCGCTTCCGATGACTGCGGCCACGCCAATCACTTCGTAACTGTGATTCCCTGCGCGTATCGTTTTCCCGATGGGATCCACGTTGGAGAAAAACTTCTTCTGCACGTCCCCGCCGATAAAGCAGACCGGGGAATGGTGCGTTTCGTCCGCCTCCATCAGAAACCTGCCCGATGCCACGTTCAAACTGCGCACCTCGGAGTAGTTCGGGGTCACTCCCAGAATGTTCACATCCTGCAGCAGATCGTTGCCATAGCGTAAATCCGAGGAGGTACCCAGCAGCGCAGCCACCTGGCTTGCGGTCCGCATGCCGGCCCTCAGCTTGGTAAATTCCTCCGTGGTAACCAGCGGCCGCTTTTGCGCCTTCACCCAGGCGTCCTGGCTGGTGATAATTCCGAAGCGCGTAAGGACGTATACGTTTGCGCCGAGGTTGGCGATTTTGTCAGCCACGTAGAAATTCAGTCCCGCGACCACGCTCATCACCGCCACCAGTGTGGTCACCGCCAGGATTACACCCAGCAGCGTCAGGAAGCTCCGCAGTTTGTGCGCCCTCAATGCATCCAGGGACAAGCGCACTGTCTCAAGCATAGTGACGGCCGCGCTCCGGAATCGGCGCAGTTTCGAACCTTTACTTGCCGTCCGTGGCATCGCGCCCGGTATCGCGCTCAACCCGTCCATGGGAGTTACACCCAAACAAACCTCCAACCTTCTCTATTCAAGACGAAATACGGCGACCATTCGTTCCTTCTCCTATAGACGTGTGGAGCACCACTTTGCTATCACTGCCATTTGGGGTAGCCTTGAGGCTCATCTGGACGAAAGTTGTCCGCTCCACAGTCGCTTCGAATTGTACCGTTTTCGCCCTGGAATCAGGGAAGTTTTTGGTTCGCGAAGGAGGCTGAAATGCGTCGTATCTATCTTTATTTCCTTTGTCTTACAGTGCTCGCGCCGGGTGTCGCACTCGCCGCATACACGCAGGACAAACCTGCCGAAAAAGCGCCGGTATCCTCGGTAGCACCCGCCACTGGTTTCCGCGCCGAGTTCCTGGAGGAAATCGCGTACTACGAGAAGCGGTACACCAGCCTGGCCGAAACCATGCCTGCCGAAAAGTACACGTGGCGCCCCGCGGAAGGCGTACGCTCGGTGGGAGAAGTCTTTACGCATATCGCCGGCGCCAACTACGGTGTCGCCCGGGCCCTCGGAACCACTCCGTCGGCTGGCCTCGATTTCAAGTCCATCATGGCCCTCTCCGCGGACAAACCCAAAGTGATTCAGGCCCTGAAAGACTCCTTTGCGTATTTCCGCAATGCCGTCATCTCACTCAAAGAGGAAGATGCGGACAAGCCACAGAAAATGTTCAACCGCCAAACCACGCTGCGTGGCTCCTTCATCGTCATCACCGGACACTTTGGCGAACACCTCGGCCAATCGATTGCCTACGCGCGCGTGAACGGCGTCGTGCCGCCATGGACGGAAGGGTTCAACCAATCGCCACAGAAACCAGCGGAAAAACCCAAGCCCTAGACCTAGATATCAAATCGCAGAGCATTGTTTCATTCGCCGCCGTTCATCTATTTCGTTCCTTTACGGTGTACAACAAATGTATGCGCCGGCGAATCCAACGAGTGTGCAGTCTGGCGGCTTTTCCGCCGCATCGAACCATGTGGAAACGCGCGATTTCTCTCATCGTTGTCCTGTCATGTTTTGCCGCCGCGAGCGCCTCAGCGCAATCGGTGGTTCCTGATTCCACTCCAGCGATCTCCCCGGCGAAACCAGGCCTCTTCGAACGCGTGATTTCCAGCCAGAAGAAAAATGAAGAGGCGCTGGACGTCTACCAGCGCCTCGAGCGTCTGGAAGTCCGCAAGAACGGCAGCGACGCGGCCCCGGCGTCGGTAAGAATCGCCCGCGTCATTCCGTCCGGCACGGGAATGGCCCGCATCGCCGTCGGCCCTGATGGACAGCCCGCGGATCTGGCGGCCTACCGCGCCGAACTCGCAAGACTGGAAAAGGCGCTCGCCCTGCTCATCAATAACAGCCGTTCGCAGCGCGAAGCCGTGGAAAAGTTCGCAAAGAAAAAAAGGGAGCGCAACGACCTGATTGACGCCACGCGAAACGCCTTCCTTTTTACCTTCGTCGCCCGCGAGCCTCGCGCGGACCGCATGCTTTCCAAGTACAGGATGGAACCTAACCCGGCCTTCAAGCCCACCACGCGCTTCACTTCCATTTACACCAAAGTTCGCGGATTCGTCTGGGTGGATGAAGATGCGGAGCAGCTTGCGCGTATCAAAGGCGAAGTCACCGAAGACATTTCCGTCGGCCTGTTTCTCGGCAAAATTTACAAAGGCAGCCATTTCATGCAGGAGCGCTACGAAGTCGCGCCGGGACTTTGGCTCGCGAGTTTTTCGCAATACGATTTTGACGGCCGCAAACTCTTCTCGGGTTTTTCGGTCCACGAGCGCACGTTCTATACAAACTACCGTTACATCGGCCCGCCCAAGGAGGCACTCCTCGCCGTTCGCAAGGAACTTGGACTTGCCGACTTGGGCAAACCTGGTTCTGCGGCCGCCGATCCGTGATTCCTCGGCCGGTATACTTCTTGTATCGGCCCATCTTTGAAGAAGAAGCGGCCGGGAGGTTTCATGCCCCGCTCGCTCATTCTTGCCAGCGTTCTGGCTTTCTTCGCCACTCTGAACTGCCCGGCGCAATCTTCCCAGTCCAGCTCGGATTCCGGTTCCGCCAAGCCCACGCCGCAATCCCAGCCTGCCGCTCCTTCCGCGCCACAACCACCTCCCGCCGCTGCTGGAACGGCGGCGCCGAAAGATCCGAGCGCCGGAAAAGACCAAGCCAAGGAAAAAAAGAAACCGAAAAAGGTTTGGACGGAGGAGGAGATTTCCGCCGTCGGCGGGAGCATCTCCGTCGTCGGCGACCAGCACCCGTCAAACAACTCTTCCCGCGCGACAACTTCGACGACCGCTTCGGACGGGCGGAATGCGGCCTATTACCGCGGCCGGCTTGTGCCGCTCCGCCAGCAGATCGAAGACCTTGACCGCGAAATCCAAGAAATGAGAAGCGTCAAGGGCGCTGTCCGTGAAAACCTCGAGGCACAAGTGCAGATCCGCGAGGCCCGCCGAGAAAAGATTCAGAAGCAAATCAACGAAATTGAAGAGGACGCACGCCAGCACGGCATCGGGGCCGGCCAGCTGCGCTAGTTTCGTCCGCGGGATAGCGGAAATTTCCGCGCTCCCTCAGCGAATCAGGTTCCAGGGATACACGCCAACGTTGATTTTCATGATGAAGTAGCTGAACCCACCCGGATCGGGCTTCGGCTGGTGCGGCGTGTCCGGTGGAATCAGCAGCCAGTCGCCTGCCTTCACTTTGTACGTCTTTCCGCCGACGACCGGTTGTCCCCGGTATTCTCCCGGAATAATTCCATCCTTGTCTTTCAGATTCTGCTCGTTGGCAATCTTTCCGCCGAGGATCATTTCGCCCGTACCACCGGTGAAAATATAAAAGTCATACGCTCCGGCGTGCTGCTCGGCGTCGTCCAGCACACTGTTCACTTTGGTCAAGCTCGGAACAGGCTTATCGCGAAACATGCGATAGAGCATGAACATGCTGAAGCCACGCGTCTGCACATGTACCGGTCCGCCGCCAAACGATTGCGAGCTTCCGCTGCCGGCCTCTTTCACCAGCTTGGCGGCCTTCTCGGCCATCTCCGTGTGCGCTTTTCGAATGTCATCAATGTTCCAATGCATGATCGGCGGAGCATCTGGCGCGAGCGGCGGCTCATTCGGAGAATTGAAGCCGAACGGCTTCACTTCCGGTTTGCTTTCCTGAGCGGAAACGCTAGGAACCATTGAGAAGTCGTCGAAGTGTCCACTGAGAATCGGCTGCGCGCTTGGCTTCGCCGCATATCCGGCGATGAATCCGGCGAGCGCTGCGCCGATCACCATTGCAGGAAATAGTTTTTTCATTGCTCCATCCTCCTGTCGCTATTTCTTTGGTGCCGGTTTCTCCGACACAAAACGAATCTCTCTCAACATTTCCGCCTGGCGATAGAGTTCTGTTTTCCCCGCAGGAAATTTGTTGAAGCTCAGCACATAGGCCAGGACATCGGCGTTCTGCTGGCGCGTCAGTTTTCCCGGCGAAGTCTGCGGCATGGTCCTGCGAACTCGTTCGAACAGATCGCCCAGCGTGAGCCCATTCCAATTCGAAAGAAAGGCCCCGCCGGTGAGCGGCGGCGCCGATTCTCTGCCCGCGAGCTTGTCGCCATGGCAGGCAGAGCATTGTTTCTCATACAGCGCTTCGCCGCGCTTGGCCTGCTCTTCCGTATAAACGCCGTCCCACACCGAACGCTCCGAAGGCGCGGGCTCCTGCGTGCGAAGCGCGCCAAAAAACGCTCCAATCACACCCAGCCCGGCAATGGCCATGAATGAATTCTTACTCTTCACGCCGCCTTCTATTCCTCGTTCGACGGCAGCGTGTACGCAATGTACTCCCCCGAGTACGGCCCGCCGCTGACGGCCACCACGATGTACTGCTTGCCGTTCACCATGTACGTCATAGGCGATCCAGTCTGCGGCGCCGGCATAAACACCGCCCCGACTTCCTTGCCGGTCGCTTTGTCATAAGCGCGCAGCATCGCGCCGCGCGGATGATCCGCGGTGGTCGTCACGTGCCCTTCGCCCGCAATCACCAGCGTCTTCGTCACCAGCGTCCCGATGTTGTACGTCTCCTGGCCCGTGCGTGGGATGTTCATTCCCTTCAGCGCCGGGCTATTGCGCACAACGTCGTCGGTCTCTCCGTGGGCGATCTGCCAGGAAATTTCACCCTTGTCGAGGTTGATCGCGGAAATTGTTCCGTAAGGCGGCTTCACCAAAGGCAGGCCATCAATATTCATGGGCACGTAGCCGGCCCCGGCTTTTTTCTTCGGAGGCTTCGGCGAATCCGCCCCGGCGTTTTCGCCGGGGCCTTTCAGAATCTCCACTTCCTGTCCGGCGGTTCCCGCGATGTAGTTGATGTCCGAGATTTCCTTGGGCGCGGGCACGAGCCCAATCGGCTCCATGCACGAGTTGCACGCGTATACGTACACCGTGTGCGTCTCGGGATCGTACGACCCGCCGGGCCAATTGGTGCCGCCGGAAGCCGTGCCGAGCGTGAGAGTGCCCAGAGGTCCCTCCACTTTGCTCACCACCGGGGGCGTGTACACCGGACCCGGGTGATATCTCGACACAATTTCTTTCGCGCGCTCGCGAAGCGCGGGCGTGAAATCAATCAGATCGTCGATGGAACTCCCGTTGCGGCTGTACGCCGCGGGCTTTGTCGGGATCGGTTGCGTCGGCGAATACCATTCGCCAGGAACATTCCCAACTTCCACCGGCTTCTCCGGCATCGGCCAAACTGGTTTTCCGGTCACGCGATCGAAAACGTAGAGGAATCCCTGCTTCGTCGGCTGCGCGACAGCCTTTACCGGTTTTCCCTCAACCGTAATGTCCGCAAGAATCGGCGCCGAGGAAATATCCATGTCCCAGAGCGGATGATGAACCAATTGGAAGTGCCACTTGCGCTCGCCGGTTTTCAGATCCACACACACAAGAGTTTCGCCGAACAAATTGTTTCCCGGCCGGTGCCCGCCGTAGAAATCGCTGGTCGGGGACTCGACGGGCAGGTAGACCAAACCTAGCTGCTCATCCACGGTGATCTGCGTCCAAACTCCAGTGTTGCCCGTGTATTCCGCCGAACCTTTTTCCCAGGTGTCGTAGCCAAACTCGCCCTTTTTCGGGATGGTATGGAAAATCCACAGCCGCTTGCCTGTTCGAACATCAAACCCGCGTACGTACCCCTTGTTGTTGCGCATGGTGCGCGGCGTCATGCCTTCGCGGAACGCCGCGCCGATAATCACCATGTCTTTCGCCACCACCGGCGCGGACTGAATTCCTATTTCTCCAGTCGTCAAATCGGGCAGGATTTCCTGATCGTCGTTCAGCTTGAGGTCCACTTCACCCTTGTCGCCAAAGGTTGGAACACGGATTCCATTTTTCGCGTTGAGGCAAATCAGCCGATAGCCCGGCGTGACATAAAGAATGCGTTCTTCCCTGCCGTCGGACCAGTACGCCAGCCCGCGGCCGGAAAGTTGCCTTGGCGCTGCCCCGCCGCGCTTTCCTTCATGCTCGCCGTGGATCCAGAGCAATTCACCCGTTGCCGGGTCCAGCGCAATCACGGCACGACGTGATCCGGCGGTGGCATAGAGAACGCCGTTGACCATCAGCGGCGTTCCTTCCAGTTTGTACTCCGGCCGGTCGCCGAAATTATCGGTCTTGATGCGCCACGCGATTTCCAGATCGTTAAAGTTCGAGGAGTTGATTTGGTCCAGCGGCCGGTAGCGCGTCCCCGCCAGGTCCGCCGCGTAGGACGGCCACTCCGTATCCTTGGTGCGGGTTTGCGCCGAAATGCTTGCCGGAATCGCCGCGAGTACGCCAGCCCACGGAATCAGAATCTTCCATCCGCTGAATTTTCTCCGCCCCATGTTCAATCCTCCGCTGAATTTCCGCCGCTCCTGCGGCTCCGCTCATCCCATTTGCTTGATTTGTTCGAGCGCCTGCTTGATTTTTACTTTTTGCTCTTCCGTCACGTCGCCGTTGGGCGGCCGCTGATAGAACTGCCGCGTTCCCATTTGCAGGCTCAATGCGTATTTCATGGGCCCGTAGGAATCGACGCCGCCCTCGCGCAGAATCTTCAGCACCGCATTCAGTTTCGCGAGCGGCTCACTGAAGTCTTTGCCCGCGCGCTTCGCCGCAAACACCGCCGCGATTTGTTTCGTGAAGTTGTTGCCTTCCGCGAGGATCGCGCCCATGCCGTGGTCCAGCGCGTACTTCAAATTCGTATCCGTGCCCGTGCGCATGTTCAGCTTGGGAAACTCCGCCACGAAGCGCTCATACTCCGGCACGTCGTCCACCGAATCCTTGATGCCCGCGAGATTCGGATATTTTTCCAGACTGTGCAGCAGCTCCAGCGTGATGGGCACACCGCTCGCAAACGGAATGTGGTAAAGGTTGATCGGAATTTTCACTTTTTCAAAAATCAGCGTGTAGTATTTCGTCAGACCGTCCGGGTGCGGATGCTTGTAGTAGAACGGCGGAACGATCAGCAGGCCGTCCGCTCCGTTGGCTTCCGCATGCTGCGACAACTCGATGGTCTCGGGAAAATTCGAGGTGCCCGAGCACACGATGATGTTCAGCCCGTTGCGGTGCTTGAACGCCGTCTCCGCAACTTTCTTCCGTTCCGCCATGGAAAAAGACGGAAATTCGCCCGTCGTTCCCAGCACCACGACCCCATCCGCTCCGTTGGCCTTCAAATACGCCAGCAGGTCCTTGTACAGCTCCTCATCGAACTTCAAATCTTTTCCGCAGGGCGTCGACGCCGCCACCCAAAACAAAACTTTCTCCCCCGCGACAGGAGCCGCGCTCGCCGGACGGCCCGCTCCGCCAGGCTCGTCCGCAAACGCCGTCTTTTCGACGACTCCGAGGGCCGCGGCCGCTCCCACAGCACCTAGAAAAGTCCTTCGCGTTGTTGGCATATTGCCCCCCTCACTGAAGCCCGCGGAAGTCTAAGCCAGTCAAATTCAATATACAAAGGATTAGTTCCCGTCCTGGCGCGCTGCTGCCGTTCCTCGCGACTCGTGTTGCGTTCAACGCCGCGCAGCCTCCACACTTGCCGACTAAATCCAGAAGGTATACTCTCCCGCGTTGACGTTGTGGGCCACTGGCCGAATCCCAATCCTATCGTGACTGCGCTTCAAGAGGCCGCCATGAAAAATCTCTCCAATTCCGGCAACAGCAAACAGGAACAGGCGGAAAATCTCGCTGCAGAAACACGCGCGGACCACGAAGCGGGCGCGAGTACAACTTTCTCGCCCTCCGACCGCCGCGCATTTCTGCAAGGCGCGGCGGCCACTGCCGCGGCTGCCGCAGCGACGCTGGCGATGCCGCGCTGGGCGCAAGCGCATCCCGGCGATCTTGATGCCATTCGTGCGGAAGTCGAGAAGCGCCACGACGAATCCGTCAAGCGCCTGCAGGATTGGATCCGTCAGCCCTCCATCGCCGCCGAAAACCGCGGCATGAACGAAGGCTGCGAGCTGACCATACGCATGCTGCGCGACGTCGGATTCCAGCAAGCCACCAAAATTCCAACCGACGGCCAGCCCGGAATCTTCGCCACGCTCGACGCCGGCGCGCCCCGCACCCTGGGTCTCTATTACATGTACGACGTGAAGCAGGCGGATCCCGCGGAATGGTCGTCTCCACCGTTCGAAGCGGCGCTTGTGGATAAACCGGGCCTCGGAAAAGTCGTCATGGGCCGCGGCGCCGTGAATCAGAAAGGCCCAGAGGCCTCGTTTCTCGCTGCTCTCCACGCCATTCGCGGCGCCGGCAAGAAACTCCCCGTCAATCTCGTTTTCGTCGCCGAAGGCGAAGAAGAAATCGGCTCGCCGCATTTTCCGCAAGTGGTGCGCCGGCCCGAAGTGCTCGCCGCGCTGAAAAACTGCATGGGCATTTTTATGCCCAGCGCCTCGCAGGGCCTCGACGGCGAAGTCACCATGACGCTCGGCGCAAAGGGCGTCATTGAATGTGAATTAATCTCCAGCGGCGAGCGCTGGGGCCGCGGCCCCCGCAAGGACGTACACTCCAGCAACAAGGCCCGCCTCGACAGCCCGGCCTGGCATCTCGTCGAAGCGCTGGCCACTCTCGTCTCGCCCGACGGCAACGATCCCGCCATTGAAGGCTTCGCCGCGAAGGCCCGCCCCATCTCTGCAGCCGAAAAGAAAATGATCGCCGACGCCGCAAAGCGTTTGAGCGAAACCGAATCCAAGAAGCTTCTCGGCGTCGAGCACTGGGTGCACGACGTCGGCTGGCAGGAAGCCCTCGAGCTCTTGATGTCGCGCCCCACTGTGAATATTGAAGGCCTCGTCGGGGGCTACACCGGCCCGGGCGGAAAAACGATTCTTCCCGGAAAAGCCATCGCCAAACTCGACTTGCGCCTCGTTCCAGACATGACCGCCGCCGAAGCCCTTGCCGCTCTCAAAGCTCATCTCGCGAAAAAAGGTTTCGGCGATATCGAAGTCCGCATGACCGGCGGCTACGATCCCAACAGCACCCCGGCCGATGCGGCGCTCATTCGAATTGAAACCGAAGTCTACCGCAAAGGCGGAGTGGACCCGGTCATTCTTCCGCGCAGCGCCGGCTCCTGGCCCGGCTACGTTTTCACCGGCGAGCCGCTCCACCTCGCCGCCGGTCCCTTCGGCCTCGGCCACGGCAGCGGCGCGCATGCGCCTGACGAGTACTACGTCATCGAATCCAAGAATCCCAAAGTTCAGGGCATGGACGGCGCGGTTTTTTCGTTCGTCCAGCTTCTGTACGCCCTCGCAGGTTAGAGCGTCATGATTCGAAGGCGGGGAAATGCGGCGCCTGCATTATCGTGCCCCTCATTTCCCTTATTTTGTCACAGATGTTCTTACTTTTCGCGCTTCTGCACGCTTGGTCAATAAAGATGAAAGAAGCCGTCTTCTTGGCCGAGCCGAACGGCGACTCCAAACAAATTCGAAACATGCTCCGCCGTGAGCACCGAAGATTTAGGCCCATCCGCTATGACGCGTCCTTCTCGCAGGAGCACCACGCGCTCCATCTCCGGAATGATTTCGGAAACATGATGCGTCACCAGCAATATCCCGAGCCCGGATCGCGCAAGCTCGCGCATTGAGTCGCGAAGCTGCAACTGCGCCGCGATGTCCAGCGCGTTGCCCGGCTCGTCGAAAAGCAACGTTTGCGGCTCATGCACCAGCGCTCGCGCAATCAGCGTCCGCTTCGCTTCGCCCGAGGACATCTCCGCGACCGCGCGCTCCGCCAGATGCGCGATGCCGAGCCTTGCCAGAGCTTCGTTCGCTCGCTCCAGATTCTCGGGGTCGGGATGGTGATACGGAAAAATTCTCGTGCTGCTGAAAAATCCGGAAAGCACTACGTCCCGTCCAGTCGCGTCCGTGGTGCACGATGCCAGCAAGTCCGGCGAAACAATTCCCAGCTTCGATCGCAGCTCGAAAATATCCCATCGCTCGCGCCCCAGGATGGAGATCGAAGACCCTTCGCGCGCCAGCGGGTAACATTCGCGCGTGATCGTCTTGATCAGCGTGGACTTCCCGCACCCATTCGGCCCTAGGATGCACACATGTTCCCCTGCCGCAATCCGCAGCGTGATGTCGTCCAGGGCGGGCCGCTGCTCGCGCGCGCCGCGCAAGACCGTGACGTGTTCCAAGGAAAGCAGTGGGGGAGCTGGAGCAGCCATGTTCCGGGTAAGAACCAGGCGTCATCTTAGCTCAGGATGGGCTTTGCAAGGATGCGGTGCAGGCGACTGTGTGGCAAGCGCGAGAGGAATAAGCATCTTATTGATTTAACGGCAGTTATTTGCACTCTGCCGCGATTCCCAAAATAAAAGGGAGGTGAAAACAGTTTCGTTCTCACCTCCCGGGGTGGGTGGGGTATTGCATGACAAGGGCCTCGGCGGCTCAGCAGGCCTGCCCTGCCAGGCAGGTCTGCGGCCTCACTCGCGATTGCTCTTGCAATTCGTTTAGGAGACTCACCACCAAAGAGCTTGTCTTTGTGCGCTTTGTAACACCCCGAAATGTCCATGTCAACGGCAAAAACAACTGTAATGGCAGTGAGAAAGCAAAGGTACAATCCCCTTGGCCATACCTCGGAACCGCGCGCCTCGGAGTTTAGTACCTAGTCGAGAACCCACGCACCTTTTTTCTCCGTGAATCGAAAACCATATCGCGTGGAGGACGCTACCGACGATTCCGAGCGGACTGCATGGGCCTTTCCAACGTACTGTTCCGGGGGTTCCATGAGGTAGACTTCCACCTCCGAATTCATCCGCAAGGCCGTGACGCAAGAACAGAGAAAGCCGCTAAGGCTCACGTTTTCCGTATACGCCTTCTCTTGAAAGTCTGCTCCATGGGCATCGACCCCTATGATTTTTATATGCACGCGAAGCCGGACTCGAACCTCCGACCGTGGTACGGCATTCTGTTTTTGCAGCCGCGCCAGGCAACCGCGTAGCGCATCGAAATCGATGGGTTTCTCAAAATATCCCGCCGCACCCAGCTCTTTGCAGTACCTCTGGGTGTCGGCAGCGGGTTCGCCGCTCACTAGGAAAACGGGAACCGGCTGCGTCTTGCTGCAGGAACCCAGGGTCCGGCACAAATCGATCCCGGAAATCTTCGGCATCCGCAAGTCCAGGAGGATGGCGTCGGGTTTGTGTTCCATGGTCAACGCCAGCGCTTCTTAAGGCTTGCCCGTATCAATAATCTCGTAGCTGTCGGACAAATTCAGCCGGAGAAGCCGGCGCATCGCATCATCGTCATCCACGATCAGGAGTCGTTTCACGTTTATGCCAACTTCCTATTGCTGGTCTTCTCGTTTTCTCCCTGCTCGCGCTTGTGCTTCTTTGGACTTCACGACTCTCCCGTCCGGCTCCTCAGCTCGCCATGCCCTTGCCGCCGGCACACCAGCGGCCGCCTTGCCGATGAGCCACACACCTACTCACTCCTGGCTGCACGAGACCAGCCATCTGCCAACCGAACCTCGTTCCTATGTAAGTCCCTGAAACAAAACGGAGATGCGTCGCCGTTTGCCTTCTTCCTTCGTACTTGTCGAACTCTTTCCCATCCGCCTTGTGTCACTCCGAATCTACTCTCCCGATTCGACACACCTTTTCTCTGGTTCTCTATTCCTGGTAACGCCTCGTTATGAAACGCTATGGTTGATTCGAATCCGTCTCCGCGCGGCGCAAGAGCAGGGCCGTCAATCCCGCCAGAAGGCCACCCGCGATGATGACGCCTTCCCAAACGATTCCTGTGGCCAGCACTCGCGCGGCCGGCGCGCCAAACGGCGCCAGCAACAACACCAGAGCTGCTTCGCGGACTCCGATTCCCCCTTGCGTGATCGGCATCACCGCGGCCATTTTCGCCAGCGGCCACGCGAAGAGCCACACGCGTAACGGCAGAACGAGTCCGCACGAAATGCCCACAAGCGCGGTCAGCAGAATATAGGTGCCCTGCACGGAAGTGCCGAGCAGCCAGCCGAAGACCAGGCGATGCGGATGACGCGAGATGGAACAAATCGCGTGACGGATCTGCGCAAGTCTGCGCCGGAACCGAATCGAGCGGCCGCGCAGGAGCGGCCGGCGCAAAATCAAAACGACTGAAAGCACAACTACAGCAACTGCAGCGCCGGCAACAAGAACGTGCCGCGCCGGAGCCTGCAGGGCCGCCGGCAAAGATCCAGGAAGCAGAATAAGCCCGAGCGAAACCAGCGTGAGCTGCGCGGCCACATCGAGAAAACGGTCGGCCACATTTCCCGTGATGACCGCAGCCGGACGCGCGCTTCGTGATATTCCCACTGCGAGTCGTGCGACGTCTCCGCCGATAATCGACGGCAGGAACAACGCGCCGAAAAGTCCGCTGGTGTAACACTGCGCGCTCGCCGCGAAGCTGAGTTTTGCGCCGGCGGAATTCACTACGACGTGCCACTTGGTGATGCCACCGGTCAGCGCGACGAGATAAATCAAAAGCACCGCTAGAAAACGCGTCTGGGGCACCCGCGACAGCGCGTCGCGAAGCTGCGCCATCGGAAAAAAATGAAGCAGCAGCGCGAGGATCGCAAACGCGGTTAACCAGCGAAGCAGAAGAAATATCCAGCCTCGGCGCGATTTTTCAGTTGGGCTGGCTGCACTCATTGCCGGCTGTGAATTGTCTGCCGGACATTCAATCGCCAAAAATCTCGTCAATTTTCCCTGCCAGCTTGAAATCGTAATCGCTGATGCCTTTCACGCTGTGCGTATTCAAATCGATCACTACTTTGTTCCACACGTTGAACCATTCCGGATGATGGTTCATCGCTTCGGCGACCAGCGCCACTCGCGTCATGTTGCCGAATGCCGCGACGAAATCCTTGCACGCAAACTCCTTATGCAGTTTTCCGTTCGCGACGCTCCAGCCTTTCGCTTTCGGCAGCAGCTCCGAAATTTCCGCGTCGGTAAGTTTTCTTGCTGGCATGGCGTAACCCTCCGGAGTTGCTTCGCTCGTTCCCCGCCATTATGCGGCGCAATCTGTGTGCCGGCAACAATCGCGCTTCTCCCTCGCGCCCGCTGCAATTTGAGGTGCCGTGGCAAGCTCCCGCACTCCAAGGCGACGTTCTTCGTTGAATGCACGCGGGAATTCCATTATCGTAGGGGTTTCCTTTGAAACCAAAAATGCGCGTGGTGCGCGCATTCGAACGGAAAGCGGAGAACGACGTGAAAAAGAAAATTCGCGCCATCCAGTATGGTGTCGGCCCGATCGGCGCATCCATCGCGAAACTGATGCGGGAAAAACAGGCCATTGAAATTATTGGCGCCATTGATACGGATCCGGCAAAAATCGGACGCGACCTTGGCGAAGTCATCGGCGCGACGGACGCGCCGTGGGGCGTGGCGATTTCCGCGGACGCCAAAGAAGTGCTGGAACAAAACGCGGACGTGGTGATGCATTCAACGTCGTCGTCGCTGGCGAAAGTAATGGACCAGTTGCTCGCGTGCCTGGAAGCGGAGTCGTGCATCGTTTCGACGTGTGAAGAATTGTCGTATCCGTTCCGAACGCATCCGGAGCTGGCAGCGAAACTCGATGCCGCCGCGAAGGAATGGGGCGTCGCGCTTGTTGGAACGGGCGTGAATCCCGGTTTCGTGATGGACAAGCTCGTCGTGACGCTGGCCGCGGTTGCGCAGCGCATCGAGCACGCGAAGGCGTTGCGCATCGTGGATGCCTCGAAGCGGCGGTTGCCGCTGCAGAAAAAAATCGGGGCGGGCATGACCGTCGAAGAATTTCGCGCCCAAGTAAAAGCGGGCGTAATCAAGCACGTCGGCTTGCCGGAGTCCGTCGCGATGGTGGCGGACAGCTTGAATTTGCCGGTCGAGCAGATCACGGAAACGATCGAGCCGAAAGTGGCTACCGAGCGCGTGCAGACCGAATACCTGACGGTCGAGCCGGGACAAGCGGCCGGCGTCCATCAGATCGCGCGCGGCACGTCAAAGGACGGCAAAGAACTTGTGTGCCTCGAACTGCAAATGTACGTCGGCGCAAAAGATCCCGCCGATACGATTTCGCTCACGGGCCATCCGAACATCAGCCTGGTGATTCCGGGCGGCTCGCACGGCGACATTGCGACGGCGGCCGTCGTCGTGAACTCGATTCCCGTGATTCTCGATGCGCCGGCCGGCTTGCGCACCGCGCGCGATTTGCCGATCGGATTTTTCTCGCCGAATGCGCGACCCTGACGGAGTAGGCTCCGGTCTGAGCCGCTTCTTACAGCTAAGTTACCGTCTCGCGGCGGCCTCCAAAAAAATTGCCCCAGGGGAGACCTGCGGAGCGATGATTTGAGCAGGCGCAGAAAGGCTGGCGCGCTATGAAGCTCACAGACATCAAAGCCAACAGGCAATCCTGGATCATGGCCGGAAGCGTTGTTCTTGTCGTTGCCGGTCTCCTTTTGGCGCAGTTCCTCATCGTGAAGACGGCGCAGTGGTTCAAAGAAGCGCGGGAACGGCGCATCCAAAAGGCCACCGATAGCGTGACGCCGGATCGTTTGATTGCCCGCTGCGGTCCGTCGGCCGAGGACGAGACCACGGATGTCTTTCCCGTCGTCAGACGTACCATGGGCTACAAAGCCAGCGGCCAGCGAACGATTGTCTTTACCTTCACCAGGTCGGCCGACGAACCCCAAAACTGGGTGTTGCTCACCATAAAAGACTCGGTGGGAGACACATCGTACGAAACCCCCGACGCGAAAATCTCTGCCCTGCCTTGCCTCGACTCCACGAAGTAAGCGGCGTTGGCGCAAGAGGCGCGGAAGCACGGCGTCTACATCGACAATTCGGCAGCAAGCACCCACCTCAGTTGTGTTTTACGAATTCTCCTTTGTGGCCGCTGAGCGAATTGTAGAGCGTTTCAATGAAAGCGTCGGCGTTGATGAATGCTTTCTCTGGCGCCCACTTTTCCCGCCAAGGTTCGAGAATTTTTTCCTGCTTCATCTGATCCAGTGTTTTGTGGTCGTTCATGGCTTTCTGCACAACGGCGGAAGTCTCTTTCAACATTTTTGTGAAGGCGCGAACGTCGTCGAGGTTGGAGAGTGCGCCATGGCCGGGGATGACTTTCACGTCGGCCGGCAACTGCGCGGTGGCTTTTTCCATGGCGTCGATCATGCCCTGGACGCTTCCGCCGCTAGCCACGTCAATGAACGGGAAACCGTAGCGTACGAAATCGTCCCCCATGTGCACGACATTATTTTTCGGAAAGAAAATGATGGAGTCGCCGTCGGTGTGGCCGGAGGGAAAGTGCAGCGCGCGAATGTCTTCTCCGTTCACGTGCACGGTGACGTCGTGCTCGAAAGTGATGATGGGCAGCGCGGTCTTCTCCGCGGGTTTCACGTCCATCTTGATTGAGCCGCCATTGCCCGCGGTGCCGCCGGTTTCGAGCCGCTTGCGCACATTATCCTGCGCGATGAGCGTGGAGCCCGCCTTGTTGAAAGGGACGTTTCCGCCGGTGTGGTCGCCGTGATAGTGGGTGTTGATGACGAAGCGCACGGGCTTGTCTGTAATTTTCAATTCCTTCAGCGCGGCCTGGATTTTATCCGCAAGCGGAGCGAACTGATCGTCCACGATGACGATGCCGTCTTCGCCGACCGAAGCGGCGATGTTTCCGCCATCTCCTTCCAGCATGTAGATCTTGCCGGAAACCTTGGTCACCTTAATTTGAACCTTGGACCAGTCCGTCTCCTGCTGCGCCACAGCAGCTTGCCCGCAAACCAGTGCCGCGCCAACTAGTGTATGAACCATCCAAGTCCGTATCTGCCTGCTCATCTCGCTCCTCCTCAGGAAATCGCCGGGGGATTCTATCATTGTGGTCCGTGACCTGTGACCCCGGCCGCACCGGCGACACCGGAGAAACATGTTGCAATGGCAACATCTTTATGTTGTAATGGCAACATTGAGGTGGCCCATGAACGAGATACTCGAGGCGATTTTTCGGAGGAGGGCGATCCGGGCGTTCGATCCGGTCGAGATTCCGGAGGCGGTGCGCGAACAAATACTGCAGGCGGCGCGGGTGGCTCCTTCGAGCTTTAACGTGCAGCCGTACCGATTCTATTGGGTGGAAACCCCGGCGATGAAAAAGAGTGCAGCGCGGCTTTGCATGGGGCAGGCTCCGGCGGAAACGGCTTCGGCGCTGGTTGTGGCAGTAGCGGACATCGGGTCGTGGCGAGCGACGACGGAAAGCCAACTGGAATGGATGCGGAAAGAAGGGTTCAGCGAAACCCAAATTTCCAAAGCCGCGAAAAAAGCGAAGCTGGCAAAATGGTTTTTCCTGCAAGGATGGCTCGGGATTTTCGGGGGGTTGAAATGGGCGATTTTGAGAGTGGTGAACTGCTGGAAGATCATCGGCACGGTTCCGGCGGCGCGGCAGGGACTTTTCAAATGGGCGACGAAGAGCACGTCGCTGGCTTGCGAAAACCTGATGATTGCAGCTGAAGCGCTGGGGTTGAACACGTGTCCGATGGAAGGGTTTGACGGGAGGAGGCTCGGCAAATTCCTGGGACTTAATCCGCGGACTCATGAGATTGTCATGGTCATTGCGATTGGAAAGAAGTCCGCGAGCCACGTGGAGCAACCGCAATGGCGAAGGCCGCTGGAGGCCACGGTGAAATTCCTATGATCATCGTTGAAAAGAAACTGATACCGCCTGAAATCCTGAAGGATTCCGTGCTGGTGCATCTGGCGGCGGCTTACTATTCGGTGGGAAAGCAACTTGAGAGGAAAACGCAATGCTCGCAAACGCGGGGTTTCATCCTGTCCACGCTGCGGGGCGGGGCGGCGCGTAACCAGAATCAGATTGCGACGCTGCTGGGCTTCGACCGCACGGTGGTGCACCGCGCCGTCAAGACCATGATTCAGGAAGGGCTGCTATCGGAACGAAAGGCGGAGTCCGGGAGAGCGCTGCTGGTGCAACTGACGGCGAAAGGCAACAAGTACAGAGAATTCCTGATCAAAGAACGGCGGGCGGCAGAAGAGAAGCTTCGGAAAGAATTGACGCCGGAAGAAAATGCCACGCTGTTACGGCTGTTGAAGGTGGTTGCCGAAGTGAAATTCTGAGAAAGGGTGCGGGGAAAAAGCAGATCCTTCCCGCCACGCCGGGCTCGGGATGACAGAAAAAAAGATGGCGACGTGAACTCGCCGCCACAATCGGCATAGGGGGGACGGTCACCCGTCCGCCCCTGCCACACCACCGTAGATGCGGGTCCGCGTACGGCGGTTCAGGGGGTTACGCCAGGCCATCGAAGAGTCGAGGAAGACGGAGTGCGTCAAAGTAAGCGATGGGTAACGCGTATT
>QHYE01000066.1 GCA_003224055.1 Acidobacteriota bacterium
TACGAGATCCCGCATCTCGCCGTCTTCCTCGGCCAGAACGGCGTCAACAACGCGTCCACTGCGGGAATCAATGTCATTCCGACTGCCGCTTCCACCGGCATCCCGGGTGCCAACGGTACCATCGCCGCCAGTGCGGTCAATGTTTCCGGCAGCAGCCTGAACTGGTCCCTGGCGGGGCCGGTCTTCAACACATCCATCGACTGTTCAGCGACGCCCTGCGACATCCTGGGCGTGGATCAAAACCTGCGCACGCCCTACGTCCTGACGTGGAATGTCAATATCCAGCAGGCGCTAACCTCTTCAACGTCACTGCAGGTCGGTTATGTGGGCAACCGCGGGGTCAAGCTGTACGGCGTCCGCGACATCAACCAGGTGGACCCGAATTCGCCCGCGGAGATTGCCTGTGGAAATTGCGAGCAGCCGGGTCGGCCGTTCAATACGCGCTTCCCCTATCTCGGATTCATCAATTTCCTCGGGAACGATTACACATCGATCTACCACGGATTGCAGGCGACGCTGACGCAGCGCGCCTGGAAGGGCCTCAACTTCGTGGCCGGCTATACCTGGGCGCACGCCATTGACGACGTTTCCCTCAATCGCGCGCAGCAGCCACAGGACAGCACACGCCCGGGACTCGAGCGCGCCAGTGGCGACAATGACATCCGTCACCGCCTCACTCTGGCTCTTACCTACGAACTGCCTGGCCGTAGCGGCTACGCCCATATGCTGGAAGGCTGGCAGATCAATTCAATCCTGACGGTTCAGACCGGTGCTCCCTGGAATATCGACGACGGCTTCCAGAACGGCAACGATATCAGCTTCACCGGAGAGTTTAGCGACCGCTGGAATATCATCGGGAATCCGGCGAGAATCAAGCCGTCCTTCACCGGAGTGCCTTATTTCGATTTCCAGACTCCGGCGACGCAGAACAGCGCCTGTCTGGCAGCCGCCACGACCCCAGCCTTGCAGGCAACGCTGTTTAGCTTCGGCTGCTATGCCAGCGGGGGCACCGTCATCATTCCCCCGGCATTCGGAACGTTCGGGACCGCCGGCCGCAACCCCTTCCGCGGGCCGCGCCTCGACAACCTGGACTTGTCCATCGTCAAGACCACCAAGATCAGTGAACGCGTCAGCGTGCAATTGCGCGGTGAGTTCTTTAACGTCTTGAACCATCCGCACTTCATGAACCCGAATACGCTTGGTTACGTGGACCCGTCCGACCCGAGCACTTTCGGCGTGATTGCCGCGACTCCGGACGTGGCGGCGGCAAACCCGGTCATCGGAACGGGCGGACCGAGAAATATCCAACTCGGGCTGAAGTTCCGGTTCTAACTAAAGCTTCCATCCAATGATAAAAGGACGCTGGATCGCAGGATCCAGCCTCCTTTTTCTGACTGGCGAGGCCGCCGGCCAGAGGCTATTGCTTGATTACGGCCCCTTCTTTCATGACGAAGGAGACTCTCTTCAGGGTACGGATGTCTTCGATAGGATTTTCCGGGGTCGCGATAATGTCCGCGGCCATTCCGGGCTTCAGAAAGCCGCGTTCCTTGTCCACACCTAGCAGCCGGGCGGCATTCACGGTCATCGCCCGCAGCGTATCCGCGGCCGGAACTCCCGCTTCCATCCAGCTCTGAATATAGTCGACGGCGAGGGTCCCGCGGGTTTCTCCCGGCAGAGCATCAATCACGTCCGTGCCAAAGGCCATGTTCACGCCAATCTTGTGGGCGCGCTTCAGGCGATCGACCCAGATCTTGTGCTCCTCCGTGCCGGTCAGTTTTTCCGTGAACTCCGTTCCCACAAGCGTCACATTGTTTTTCTTGGCGAGTTGCAAGTCCTCGTCGGTCATCCGGAATCCATGTTCGATGGAATCGACGCCAGCTTCGGCGGCGTTGTGCGCGCCGGCATGCGTCCAGCAATGCGCCGCGAGCTTCACGCCCGCGGCGTGAGCCTCCGCAATCATGAAGCGGATATCCTCTGTCGAATAGATATAGTCCTGATCATCGACCACGATTTTGATTACCTTCGCTCCAAAATGAATGTTTTGGCGTATGGCTTTGCGCATCTCGTCACGCGTGTCCGCGAAGAGATATTCCGGCGTCGCCAGGTCCTTCTTCTCCGGCTGCAGATGGAACTGCCCGCCGTACGGCGCGATGATGATTCCGGCGTTGACGATCGTCGGTCCTTGCACCCAGCCCGCTTCAATCGCGCGACGCAGGTCCGTGTCCGCATAGTTCCCCGCGTTGCCGACGTCGCGAACCGTCGTAAAACCCGATTGCAGCATGGCCATGCCGTTCGCCACGCCCTCAATCGCACGATAGCCGGTGGAATCCAGCAGCGTTGTGAAGTAGTAGTTTCCATGATCGCGTTTGGGGATCACCGTCATACACAAATGCGAATGGGCATCGAAGAGACCGGGGAGCACAGTGGCCTTCGAAAGATCAATGATCTTCGCTTCCGCGGGGATAGCGACGTTAGCGCCGATTTCCTTGATCCTGTTTCCTTCCACCAGGATGACCTGATTGGCGGTGGTTTTTCCCGTTTCCGGGTCGAGCAACTTTCCCGCTTTGATCGCCACACTTTGCGAAGTCGAATTCAGTTGTGCTCTGACCGGCCGAACGGACATTGAAACCACCAGTGCGGCAAACAGCAAGGTCCGAATCCTCATCGACTCTCCCCTCTGAAATAATCGAAATTCTCTTTACGGTTCCTGCTTGTAGATTTTTCCTTCTTTCATTACAAATTTTACCTTTTCCAGCAGCCGGACGTCCTCGAGCGGGTTCCCGGAAACGGCGATGATGTCCGCATATTTTCCCGGTTTCAAGGAGCCGAGCAGGTCTGATTTGCCGAGCAAATCGGCAGCGTTGCTGGTGGCGGACTGGATGGCCTGCATCGGCGTCATGCCGTACTTAACCATAAACGCGAATTGGCGGGCGTTGATGCCGTGGGGGCAGACGCCTGCGTCCGTGCCGAACGACATTTTGACGCCCGCGCGGACGGCCTTCGTGAAGTTGCTGCGTTGAATCGCTCCCAAGTCGCGGTCGTGCTCGAGAAAATCCGCAGGCGTCTTGTTGAGCTTGCCAGCGTCCTGAATACATTCTTCATCGTAAATATCCATATCGAGATAGGTACCGTGCTCCTTGGCGAGCGCGATGCCTTCATCGTCGATGAGCGTGGCGTGCTCGATGGAAGCGACTCCGGCGCGGATGGCGTTCTTGATGCCTTCCGCTGCGTGTGCGTGAGCCTCGACGCGAAGTCCGAAGTTGTTCGCTTCATCGACGGCGGCATGCAGTTCTTCGGGAGTGAATTCAAGCGACTTGGGGTTGCTCCCGTGAGTGAGCACGGCGCCGGTGGAAAGAATCTTGATGTGGTCGGCTCCGCGGTGCGCGAGCTCACGGATTTTTTGCCGAACTTCCCAAGGGCTGTTGGCTTCTCCATAACGAAGATCCAAGGGGAGCTGAATATCCCGCGCCAGCCCGGTCATCGCCCCGGCGCCTTCGCTGATCGTAATGTAGGCGCCGGCGACAAACATGCGCGGGCCGATGATGTACCCGCGGGCAATGGCGTCGCGCATGGCGACATCGTTGAACGCGCGATAGACGCCGACATCGCGCACGGTCGTGAAGCCGCCTAGCAGTGTAACGCGGGCGTTTGGGATGGCAGCGTAGGCGATTTCGACTGCCGACTCTTGCAGAACGAGGAGGGGCTCACCTTCGCCAAGGTCGGCAAGATGCGTGTGGCAATCGATCAGGCCGGGGAGCACCGTCATCTTCGAGAGATCGATCACTGCCGCGCCTGCGGGAACAGGCAAATTTTCGCCAATCGCTTCAATTTTGCCGCCACGTACCAGGATCATCTGGTTCGTTTGCACGCGGCCCGCCTCCACGTCAATGAGCTTGCCGGCGCGAATTACAGAAACTTGTGCTGCGGGTGGCGTCTGTTGCGCCGGAGCATTTGTGGTAAAGAAGGGCAGAAGGACGACAAGACAGAAGATTTGCTTACGCATGGCTGTCCTTTCGCGTGCGCGGCATGCAAGCCTTACTTACACGAATTTTTTCAGATAGCGCCTGCGCATCATACCGCGGCCGATACGGCACGGGAAGAGAACAGCCGAAAATTGCAGGATATGAAGCTACATGCTTGCTACAGCATTTGCCGCAAAACGTATTGCAGGATCCCGCCGTGATGGTAGTAGGAGACTTCTTCGGGTGTATCCACGCGCGCGATGACGGAGAAAGTCTTGAGTTTGCCGTCGTCCGCCTTCGCATGGACGGTGATTGGCTTCTTGGGCGCGAGGTCCGAGACGCCTTCGATTTCGAAAACTTCGTGACCCGTCAGCCCCAGCGTTTCGCGATTCTCGCCATTTTTGAATTCGAGCGGGAGCACACCCATGCCGAGGAGGTTGCTCCGATGGATGCGCTCGTAGCTCTCCGCAATCACCGCGCGCACGCCGAGCAAGCGCGTGCCCTTCGCGGCCCAGTCGCGCGAAGAGCCGGAGCCGTATTCCTTGCCGGCGAAGACCACCAGCGGCACGCCGGCTTCACGGTACCTCACGGCGGCCTCGTAAATGGACATCTTTTCGCTGCCCGGCAGATAGAGGGTCCAACCACCTTCCGTGCCGGGAGCAAGCTGGTTGCGCAGCCGAATATTCGCAAACGTGCCGCGCATCATCACTTCATGATTGCCGCGGCGCGCGCCATAAGAATTGAATTCATGCGGCTTCACTCCGCTGGCAATCAGATATTTCCCGCCCGGTGAGTCCACTGGGATCGAGCCGGCGGGAGAAATATGGTCCGTGGTGACGCTGTCGCCGAGGACGGCGAGCACGCGTGCGCCGTGAATGTCCGCAAGCGCCGGAGGCGTCCTCGGCATATTTTCGAAGTACGGCGGCATTTTGATGTACGTCGATTTCGGGTCCCACTTGTAGATGACGCCCTGCGGAATGGGCATGGACTTCCAACGCGCGTCGCCTTCGTATACTTCGGCGTACTCTTTGCTGTATTGCGCGGTGGTGACCGCCGCCCGAACGGTTGCTTCGATTTCCTGCGGAGACGGCCAGACATCTTTGAGGAAAACCGGTTTGCCCGCGGTGTCGTTTCCAAGCGGCTCGGTCGTGAGGTCCACGTCCATGCGGCCCGTGAGCGCGTAAGCAACCACGAGCGGCGGTGAAGCCAGATAGTTCGCGCGAACCAGCGGGTGAATCCGGCCTTCAAAATTGCGATTGCCGCTCAGCACCGCCACGGCGATCAGATTGTTATCCTTAATTGCCGCACCGATCGGCTCCGAGAGCGGACCACTGTTGCCAATGCAAGTCGTGCACCCGTATCCGACCAGGTGAAAATTCAACTCCTCAAGATACGGCGTCAGCCCCGCAGCCGCCAGGTAGTTGGTCACTACCTTCGAGCCCGGCGCCAGGCTCGTCTTGACCCACGGTTTCACATGCAGGCCGCGCTCCACCGCTTTCTTTGCCAGCAGTCCCGCGCCCAGCATCAGCGAAGGATTCGAAGTATTGGTGCAACTGGTGATCGCCGCAATGACCACGGAGCCGCTCGAGAGATTGAACGAGTCACCATTGTTTCGAACGGCGATGTTCTTGACCGGGGCGCCTTCCAAGACTTTCGCAAAGGAAGCTTTCGCCTGCCGCAGTGCCACGCGGTCCTGCGGTCGCTTCGGTCCGGCAACGGTAGGCTCCACGGATCCGAGGTCCAATTCCAATGTGTCGTTGAAGAGTGGCGCCACAGTTGCGTCCGTGCGGAAGAGCATCTGCTCCTTGCAGTAGGCCTCGACAAGAGCAATATGCTCTTGCGATCTACCGGTGAAGTGCAGATAGGCCAACGTTTCCGCGTCCACGGGAAAGAACCCCATCGTGGCGCCATATTCGGGCGACATGTTGGCGATGGTGGCGCGGTCGGGGACGCTCAAACTGGACAAGCCCGAGTCATAGAATTCAACGAATTTGCCGACGACGCCCTTTTTCCGCAACATCTCCGTGACCGTCAGAACAAGGTCCGTTGCCGTGGCGCCTTCGCGAAGACGCCCATGAAGCCGGAAGCCTACGACCTCAGGAATGAGCATCGAAGACGGCTGCCCGAGCATCGCCGCTTCCGCTTCAATGCCGCCAACGCCCCAACCGAAAACGCCGAGCGCGTTGATCATGGTGGTGTGCGAATCCGTTCCCACCACGGAATCCGGATAAGCCTCCATCCTGCTGCCGGAGGGCATCGCGCAGACTACCCGCGCAAGATATTCCAAGTTCACCTGATGGCAGATCCCCGTGTCTGGCGGAACCACCTTGAAATTGTTGAACGCCTTCTGGCCCCAGCGAAGGAAGGCGTAGCGCTCGACGTTGCGCTGAAATTCTAGTTCGGCATTCAAGCCAAAGGAGTTTCCCTTGCCGAAGCTGTCCACTTGCACGGAATGATCGATGACCAGTTCGGCAGGGAAGAGCGGATTGATCCGCTTGGGATTCCCCCCCATACGCGCGAACGCCTCCCGCATGGTGGCGAGATCGACGACCGCGGGCACGCCCGTGAAGTCCTGCAGCAGCACGCGGGCGGGCATGAAGGCGATTTCTTTTTCCAGTGCGCCGGGGCGCCAGCCAGCCAGCGCGCGAATGTCCTCGGCGTGCACGAAACGGCCATCTTCGCATCGCAAAAGATTTTCCAGAAGAATTCGCAGCGAAAACGGGAGCTTTGCCAGATCGCTGACACCCTGTTTTTCGAGAAACTCCAGCCGGTGAATGTCGAAGGTTTGTGCGCCGACGTTGAGCTTGTCGCGTGTGCGGAAAGAATTGCCCGCGTTAATGGCCATTCTTACGGTCCTTTCGCTATGGTAGGCAGCCCTCTATCATAACCGAAATCGAATCCAGGTGCGGTGCGCCTATACTTGTAGGGCCGTGAACATCGTTCTCATATCGACTTACGAGCTGGGCCGGCAGCCCTTTGGCTTGGCCTCGCCTGCGGCGTGGTTGCAGAAGCGCGGTCATCACGTAGTTTCTCTGGACCTCGCGCGACAATCGCTGGACGAATCTGCCGTTCGCGATGCCGGGCTCATCGCAATCTATCTGCCGATGCACACTGCCACTCGGCTGGCTGCACAGTTGATTCCTTCGTTGCGCGATTTGAATTCGAGCGCGCATCTCTGTTGTTACGGTCTCTACGCACCCATGAATGTGGAATACCTTCGCACGCTCGGAGTCTCCACGATTCTTGGCGGCGAATTTGAAGAAGGACTCGTGCATCTGGCCGAACGCCTGGCGGCAGGCGGAGAACAGAAACTTGAGCAGCAACACGAGTCTCTCATCTCGCTTGCCAGGCTGTCATTCGAAGTACCGGACCGTTCCGGCTTGCCTGCCATCGAAAAATACGCGCATCTGATCGTCCCCGGCGATGGCTATCGCATCGTGGGTTCGACGGAGGCCAGCCGCGGCTGCAAACATCTTTGCCGGCACTGTCCGATCGTCCCGGTATACAAAGGTGTCTTTCGAATTGTCAGCCGCGATGTTGTTCTCGAAGACATTCGCCGCCAGGCGGCTGCCGGCGCGCAGCATATCTCTTTCGGTGATCCGGACTTCTTCAACGGCATCCGCCACGCCATGGAACTCGTTGAGGAATTCCACCGGGAATTCCCGAAGCTCACCTACGACGTAACGATTAAAATCGAGCACTTGCGCAAATACGAGGAGCATCTCCCCACGCTTCGCGATACTGGCTGTCTCTTCGTCATCAGTGCGGTTGAGTCGGTAGACGATGCCGTTCTGGAATTCCTCGACAAAGGCCACACACGCGAGGATTTCCTGCACGTGATAAAGACTTTCCGGGAACTTGGCATGACCCTTCATCCGACATTTGTGCCGTTTACCCCGTGGACGACCCTGGAAGGCTACCTCGACTTGCTCAACGTGCTGCAGGAGCAGGCCCTCATCGAAAATGTGGCGCCGATTCAGCTTGGCATTCGCTTACTGATCCCGGAAGGCTCGCGAACGCTCGAATTGGAAGACGTGCGGAGAATGGTTGGCCCGTTTGATCCGCAGTCTCTGGCCTATCCTTGGAAAAACGCTGATCCTCGCGCGGATGCTCTGAGCGAGACTGTTCAGGAGATTGCCGCCGCGGCGGAGCGTCAGAAAGAAGCCCGGCCGGCAACGTTTGAACGCATCTGGAAGGCTGCGCACGCCGCGGCTGGTCTCCCTGCTCCGGCCAACGCCGCTGCGAAACATTCTGAACATGTCGTTCCCTATCTCAGCGAACCTTGGTATTGCTGCGCGGAACCGACGCGGGATCAGTTGGTTTCCGTCGGCACCGCGAAACCGCAGATGAAAAACGTGCTGGCAACTGCCGATGGCTTTGTGTAATCCGGCGCAGAAACTCCTCCCACATGACCACGCCATCCAAACGATTGCTGCTCTTCACCGGGAAACTCGGTTACCAGACGCGAAGTTTTGAAGAATCCGCCCTCAAACTGGGCGTGGAGCTCGTATACGTCACGGATCGCTGCCATCAACTGGAAGATCCTTGGGGCGACCGCGCCATCGCAGTGCATTTCGAAAATCCGGAGGTGGCCGCGTACACCGTGATGGAGTCTCTTCGCGGCCAGAATGTGGACGGAGTTCTCGCTCTCGGCGACCGCCCGGCCGTTGCTGCCGCCTATGCCGCGCGAGGGCTCGGAATCTCGTACAACCATCCCGCCGCGGTCGAAGCTTGCCGCAACAAGCTGCGCATGCGGGAAATTTTTCGAGACGCCGGGTTGCGCGTGCCCTGGTTTCGAAACTTTCCCATCCATCCCACGCCCGAGCCTTCACTGCTGGGCATTTCGTATCCTTGTGTGTTGAAACCTCTCTCGCTTTCCGCCAGCCAAGGTGTGATGCGAGCAAATAGTCGCGAGGAATTTCTCACTGCAGCCGCGCGCGTCCGCCGATTGCTCGAGTCTCCGGAAATTCGCTCCACCCGCGAGCTGAATCTCGATCAAATGCTCGTCGAAGGTTACATTCCTGGCAGGGAAGTCGCTGTGGAAGGACTTGTCTCGGATGGAACCTTGCGCGTGCTGGCCATCTTCGACAAGCCCGATCCCCTTGAAGGCCCATATTTTGAGGAAACCATTTACGTCACGCCCTCCCGGCTGCTTGATGCAGAGCAGCACGCCATCGAGCAATGCGCCCGCGACGCCGCCCGCGCGCTGGGAATTTCCCAGGGCCCGATTCACGCGGAATTTCGAATTAACAAAGACGGCGTCTGGCCGCTGGAACTTGCTCCCCGGCCCATCGGCGGCCTTTGCGCCCGCGCCCTGCGATTTTTTCTCGGCTCAGAGAAAGAACCGATCGGATTGGAAGAATTGTTGATGCGCCACGCACTCGAATTCCCAGGAAGTGATTCTCAACGCGAGCAGTTTGCCGCCGGTGTGATGATGATTCCCGTTCCGAAAAGCGGCGTGCTGGAAGCGGTGACCGGCGAAGACGCCGCTCGCGCTGTGCCGGGCGTCACCGATCTGCTCGTCACGGCGCGGCTACACGACTACATCGCAGCCTGGCCTGAAGGTTCAAGTTATCTTGGATTTCTATTCGCGAGAGCGAACGATCCTGAGGAAGTTGAGCAGGCCATTCGCAAAGCCCACGAAAAATTAGCATTCACGATTGCGCCGCGCCTGCCCGTCGAACACCCTGCGGCGCGCCGAATGACCAGCGAGGGCAATTAACCTTTTGCTTTCGGCGGCACATATCCTTCCGGCAATTTGGATCCTTCCCCGAAAAAAAACTGCTCCATCTGTTCTTCCATGATCTTCTGCGAGTTGGGATCAAGCGGATTGAGCCGGTATTCATTCATGACCATTTTGGAGTGCTCCAGCCATAGCTTCCACGCCTCTTTCGAAACGCTTTCGTACACGCGCTTGCCAATCTCTCCCCGCCAGGGAATGCGATCCAGGCCCGGCAAATCCTTGTCGAACTTCACGCAGTGCACCATCCGCGTGCCCGGCTTGACTGGCTCGTTCGGTGCAGGTGCCGGATCGCAAGATTCGTTCGCCATTCTGTTCTCCTCGCAAAAACCGCTCTTTTTCACCTTACTGCAACTCCGCGTAAATTCCTAGCGGCCCGCCTCCTTCAAGCGAGCTGGGAGCAGAACCGGCGGCCTCCAATTTCGAATCCGGAACTATCCTCAATGACTCAGCCAAAAAAAGCGTACTCTAATCCGCTGAACCCGCATCCTCTGCGCATCTGGGTTCATCTAACAAACGTCGCGCGCAGAAGTCCCACGCGTGTCCAAAGACCGGAGGTGCCGCGCCCGTGCCGAAAATTACAACGCTGTTTTGGGACATCGGAGGCGTCATCCTCACCAACGGCTGGGATCACGTCTCGCGAAAAGAGGCCGCGAACACCTTTGGTCTGGACTGGGAGGAATTTCGCGAACGCCACCACCTCTCTTTCCCTGCATTCGATTCCGGCCTCATCACCCTCAACGAGTATCTGGACAGAACGCTCTTCTTCCGCCCCCGCACCTTCACGCGTGAGGAGTTCTCCGCGTTCATGTTCGCCCAATCAAAAGAATATCTCGAAACTCGCGCGATTCTTGACAAGGTCACTGCCTCCGGAAAGTACTACATCGGCGCCATCAACAATGAACCCCGGGAGCTCAACCAATACCGCATCGAAGCCTTCCATCTGCGAAGGAACTTTCTTGTCTTCTTCAGCTCCTGCTACGTTCGAACGCGCAAACCGGAAGAATTGATCTTTCGCATCGCCCTCGAGGTCACACAACGCCCGCCCGAAGAATGTCTCTTCATCGACGACCGCCCACTCAATCTGGAAAGCCCCCGGCGTCTCGGAATGAACACCATCCACCACCAGAATGCCGGGCAATTGCGCTCTGAGCTTGGAAAGCACGGCGTTGAGGTATAGTTTTGAGGCTCATTTTGTTTACCTGAACGGGACACAGCGCAAAGGGAGATAAATATGGCGGCGGACACGAATCGTTCCAGTTCAGGCTACGGCGGCGTGACGGAACCCTGCACTGTGATTCTCTTCGGTGCGTCGGGCGATCTCGCCAAACGCAAAGTCATACCGGCGCTGTACGATTTGGCAATTCACAATGCGCTTGGTCCGCGCTATGCCCTCATTGGCTTTGCCCGCACACCCATGACCGACGAAAGTTTTCGCACCACTGCGGGCGAAGCGGCGAAGAGTATTTCGGAAGTCGGGCCCATTGATCCGAAACAATGGGACGAGTTTGCCTCCAACATGTTTTACTCCGCTGGCGATTACGCCAATCAGGAAGCCTACGCGCAGCTCGCCCGGCGCCTCTCCGAAGTGGAATCTTCGAAGAACCTCGGCGGCAATCGCCTTTTCTATCTTTCGACGCCGCCCGAAATCTATCCCGACATTGTCGAACAACTTGGCCGCGCGGGCCTGGCTCGCCCTGCGTCTCCGGATTCCTGGGTTCGCATCATCATCGAAAAACCTTTTGGCCGGGACTTGGCCTCCGCAAAAGAATTGAATCGCATCGTCCTTGATGTTTTCGACGAAAAGCAGGTCTACCGCATCGATCACTACCTCGGCAAGGATACCGTCCAGAATCTGCTCGTTCTCCGTTTTGGCAACGGAATCTTCGAGCCGCTTTGGAACCGGAATTACGTCGATCACGTCCAGATCACCACCGCCGAAACTTTGGGCGTCGAGCGCCGCGGTGGTTTCTACGAATCCACGGGCGCGCTCCGTGACATGATTCAGAGCCACGTCTTGCAGCTTACCTCGCTCGTCGCCGTGGAACCTCCTGCCTCTTTCGACGCCACTGCTGTTCGCAACGAAAAACTGAAAGTCTTGCAATCGATCCGTCCCTTCAATTTGGGAATGGTGGCGCAAGACGTCGTTCGCGGCCAGTATGCGCCCGGAAAAATCGGCGACAAGCCCGTGCCCGGCTACCGCCAGGAGCCCGGCGTCAACCCCGCCTCCCGGACCGAGACCTTTGTTGCCGCCAAATTGCTGATCGACAATTGGCGATGGGCCGGTGTTCCTTTCTATCTTCGAACCGGCAAGCGCCTTGCCAAGCGCACCACGGAAATCATGATCCAGTTCCGGTGCGCGCCTCACATCGTTTTCCGCGAACGCGAGGTGGAACCCAACCGGTTGATATTGAACATTCAGCCCGATGAAGGCATTTCCGTCTCTTTCGGCGCGAAGCGGCCGGGAACTGAGATGAGCATTGGCAACGTTACGATGAACTTCAGTTATCGCGAAGGATTTGGCGGCGTGACACGTAGTGCCTACGCGACGCTGCTCAACGATTGTGTGCGCGGCGACGCCACGCTCTTCGACCGCGGCGACAGCGTCGAGGCCGCCTGGTCCCTCATCGACCCCATCCTCGATGTCTGGAGCGCAGCCAAAACCGCCACCGTGCCGCAATATCCTGCCGGTAGCTGGGGCCCGCGGGAATCCGATATACTGCTCGAGCGCGACGATAGAAAGTGGTACAACCCGTAGTCGCGACATTTGGCTCATTAAATCGATTCAGGAAGTTCAGGGGGAATTGGTGATTCTCGCGGGAGACGTTGGCGGCACGAAGTGTAATCTGGCGCTTTTTTCGGAAAAAGGCGGCACCCTCACTCCTGTCTTCAAGCAGCGCTTTGCGAGTAAGGAATTCGCGCAGTTCGACCTGATCGTCAAGGAATTCGCCCGTCAGGCCGCCGATCATCTGGGCAGCGAACGCATCGCCGCCGCCGGCTTTGGCATTGCCGGCCCTGTTATCAACGGCCGCGTGCGAGCCACGAATCTTCCCTGGATCGTCGACACTGCGACGCTCATTAAGGAAGTGGCCGTCCCCAATGTCGTTCTCCTGAATGATTTGGGAGCCACCGGCCACAGCCTCGAGCACCTTTCACCCGAGGATTTCTGCGTTCTGAATCCGGGTGTACCTGAGCCCGGCGGAACACGCGCATTGCTTGCGGCCGGCACCGGTCTCGGTCAATCGATCCTCGTCTGGTACGGTGGGCGCTACCGCGTCGTGCCCTCCGAAGGAGGCCATTCCGATTTCGCTCCGCACACCGAGCAACAGATCGAACTCCTCCGCTTCATGCGCCGCCGCTATCCGCAGGTCAGCTGGGAACTCATTCTTTCCGGGCGCGGCTTCCGCACTCTTCATGAATTTCTCGCGCCGAAAGTTACGCACGCTTCGTTCGATGATCCTGACGCCGATCCCGCGCCGGAAATCACCCGACGCGGTTTGGACAAATCCTGTCGCGTCTGTTCTGACACTCTGGATCTCTGGACCGCCATCTATGGCGCGGAAGCCGGGAATCTGGCGCTGAAAGTTCTCGCGCTCGGTGGCGTTTACGTCGCCGGCGGCATCGCCGTGAAAATTCTCGAGAAAATAAAAGACGGCACCTTTTTTCACGCTTTCAAGGATAAATGGAAATTTGAAGGTCTCCTGAGCAACATCCCGGTTTCCATCGTCCTCAATGAATCTGCTCCTCTTATCGGTGCGGCCTACGAGGCCTTGGCCGCGGTGGACAAGTAGCGGCCGCCTCGCCTCTGCGCGTCGTTTCGTCCGTCTCTTCGTAGCGCCGGCATCCTGCTGGCGTTTTTTTCCACTGCCAACACCGAGCCACGGGCCCAGATTGGGCGCCCCCGTAATCAATTGCCGACTTCCTCGCGAGAAACGCCCGCTAGCTCTTTCCCTCCCGAATCGCTCTTGCTACGCTGAGGCCCGTGGCCTTCCTCGAAGAAAAATTCGGCGATTGGAAGCCGCTTTCACGCGGCGCCGGCATCGCCTGGCTCTGCATCTACGCGCTGTTTCTTCTCTACGCCTTCTTTGACCGCTCCGGATTTCTATTCCCCGATTTCGTCAATCTGATCATCCACGAGGGCGGGCATTTCTTTTTCAGTTGGTTCGGTCACACCATCATGATTCTCGGAGGAACCCTCGGCGAATTGCTCGTCCCGCTCCTCTGTGCCGCCGCTTTCTTCTGGCAGCGCGAACCTGCCGGCTTCGGCTTTTCCATCTTCTGGTTCTTCGAAAACTTTCCCTACATCGGCACCTACATGGCCGACGCACGCACCGCGGCTCTGCCCCTGGTCGGCTCGGAGGAAAGTGACTGGACGATTCTTTTCACGCAGTGGGGCCTCCTCGCCCAGGACCAGAAAATCGGCGGAATCATGCGCACCCTCGGCTGGCTCGGCATGCTCGCCACCATCGCCTGGCTCGCCAACCGGACACGCCTCGACGCTACATCAGAGTCGAACTCACCTTCCTGGTAAAACGACGAGGGCCCCACGAGCAAATTCTGCGACTCGCGTGTTCCTCTGTGCTCTGCGCGTCTCTGTGACCCTCTGCGTTAATTCCTTCATTTTCTTCCTTTTGACGTGCACCAGATTTATCTTGACACGTACGGTACTACTGTGCTAACATCTTTTGTGATCGTCAGCCGTCATCCCCGCCGCTCCATACCGTTTCGTCACTGTGACGAAAAACAGGTCGCCGCAAGTCCTTTGGATTCCGCATTTACGAACTGTGACGCCCGTAACTCCTTTAGAATCCGCTTTTGCGAAAACTGCCGGGTGTCGTACCACTTCGTCGCAAGTCTCACACGTCGTGAGACACTTCCGCATACAAAGCGCATTTCCAAACCCCTTGTTTTCTATTCGCTACACACTCTTCCAAGTTCCGTATCCCGCAACTCCTTTGTTTGCCGCTCTTACGAAAACTGCCGGGTGTATGCCAACGATTCCCATTCTGAAACTCCACACCTTCCGCTCACTACCTCCATCCTCGCTGATTCTTTTCATGCACTTACAAATTGCCCTCCGCACAACCCCTTTCTTTTGACATTCATGCATCGGATGGGGGGTATAGGGGTGCCCCCGCGCTGCCCCCAATTCGTCTCTCAGCCTTACATTTGTTTGTTAAACTACCTTGATCCGATTTTTCCTGGGGCTGGCCCTGCGGAACGTTCCCTCGTTTCACGCAGAGGCCAAGGAGCCGAACATGAGCAGTGCCGTGACAACCCAAAGGCCTGAACTCCTGAACCATGTGAATGGTGCCTGGCGGCGATCTTCGGCGACAGAATTCGCGGACGTATCCAATCCCGCGACGGCCGAACTGCTCGCTCGTACGCCGCTCTCGACTTCCGCGGACGTGGACGCTGCCGTGCAAGCTGCCGCCGATGCCTTTCCAGCCTGGCGTCGCACTCCTCCGGGCGAGCGCGTCCAATACCTGTTCAAACTGAAGAACCTGCTCGAAGAAAATCTTGATGAACTCTCGCGCCTGATCACTCTCGAAAATGGAAAGACCTTTGCCGAAGCAAGAGCCGAAATGCGCCGTGGTATCGAGAACCTAGAAGTCGCCTGCGGCATTCCCATGATGATGCAGGGCCACATCCTGGAGGACGTGACGCCCGGCGTAGACGAGATGCAGATTCGTCAGCCGCTCGGCGTCGTCGCGGCCATCACCCCGTTCAATTTTCCGGCGATGATCGCCTTCTGGTTTCTTCCCTACGCCATCGCTTGCGGGAATACGTTCATCCTGAAACCATCCGAGCGCGTTCCGCTGACTATGCGCCGTGCGTTTGAACTTTTGGAGAAGACCGGCCTCCCTAAGGGCGTCGTGAATCTTGTTAATGGTGGCCGCGCGGTCGTTGATGCGCTATGTGACCATCCGCAAGTCCGTGCCATCAGCTTCGTCGGTTCCACGCCCGTCGCCAAGCATGTTTACACGCGCTCCGCGGCCAGCGGCAAGCGCATGCAGTGTCAGGGCGGCGCGAAGAACCACGTCATCGTCCTGCCTGACGCGGACATGGAACTGGCCACGCAGATCATCAGCGACAGTGCGTTCGGCTGCGCGGGCCAGCGATGCCTCGCAGTTTCTGTCGCCATCACGATTGGCGAAGCGCAGAGAATTTTTCGCGACTCCATCGCGCACGCGGCTTCTTCAATTCGCGTTGGCAATGGCCTCGACTCCGGCATCCAAATGGGTCCGGTCATCTCCAAACAAAGCAAGCAGCGCGTCGAGTCGCTTATTTCCGCCGGCGTCGACGAAGGCGCAAAGGCCATCCTCGATGGCCGCAACACCAAAATTCCCGGACACGAATCCGGTAATTTCCTTACTCCAACCGTCCTTGATGGCTTGCCTTCCTCCAGCCAGCTTGCCGACACGGAGATCTTTGGCCCGGTACTCAGTCTCGTTCACGCCGATTCGATTGATGAAGCCATGGAATTTCTGCGCCGCAGCCCCTACGGTAACCAGGCCTCGCTTTTCACCACCAGCGGTTCCGCCGCCCGCAAATTCCGCTACGAGGCCCCCGCGGGGAATATCGGCATCAATATTGGTGTCGCCGCACCGATGGCCTATTTCCCATTCAGTGGATGGAAAGAAAGCTTCTTCGGAATTCTTCACGGCCAGGGGCGCGACGCTGTCGAATTCTTCACCGAATCCAAAATCGTCGTCGAGCGCTGGTCGCGCCAGGAAACGCGCAAGTTCTAGGAGAGGGAGGAAACCCAGCGCTTGTCATCCCGAGCGCAGCGAGGGATCTGCTTTTGGCTCAGCAATAGCCCGCGCCTTGCGCCGTTGAGTGTTGGAATTCAACTTGAACTTTTAACTTCTTCTTATGATCACGAAACCTTTGCACCTGGACATGCACGAACAGATCGAGTGCGCGCAGACGCTCGCCTCGCGTTTCTACACCGATCCGGCAATTCTGGAAATCGAGAAAGCGCGCATTTTCCGCCGCACCTGGCAACTCGTCGGCACACTCAGCCAGCCGTGCGGAGAATTGAACGGCGCGAAGCGGACCATCTCCGACCCGGAAAGCTTTTTCACCGCCGATCTTGCCGGCGAACCCATCATCATCGTCCGCGACAAAGAAGGCGTGCTTCGCGCTTTCAGCAACGTTTGCCGTCATCGCGCGGGACCCATCGCGCTCGGCAGCGGCTGTAAGAATGTTCTCCGCTGCCAGTACCACGGCTGGACCTACACATTGGACGGCCGCCTGATTGGAA
>QHYE01000065.1:0-32223 GCA_003224055.1 Acidobacteriota bacterium
CGAGGCGCCGGGGTGTCCCGAATGGCGCCATTCGCAATCAGATGTTCCGAGCCTTTCCGAAAAAACCGTACCGCCAACGCGCCAAGATCGAAAGCATCTGCTCGGCCGTCAAACGCAAGCTCTCTTCGCGCGCGCCCGGACGTAGTCTAGCCACCCAGATTCGCCAAGCCCTACTGCTCGGCCTTGCCTACAATCTCTACTGTTTGAGGCATCGCTTCCCTCAGAGAGGATGTCAACAGAGCCGAAAAAAGCCGGGGATGATTCTCCTTCTGGAGTTTATTCCAGGCTTTCCGCGACGAAAATCATCTCCGGGGAGTCATCCCGGACAGGCGTCCGATCGAAATCTCCGTACAGTGCAGTAACTTTGAATCCGCAGCGCACCAGCAAGTGCTCGACTTCATAGCGGAAGAAATACCGCAGCGTCCATGCGAACACCAGCCGTTCCTTGCGTCCTCCCGGATGCACGACGGAAAAAATCATCTCCACGTCGTTCCGTTGCTCCGCGCGATGAAACGCCGCCACGCGCTCGGTGATCCGCACCTGGCGGCCGTCCGGCGCTTTGTATTCGGAGACCAGCATCTCGCGGTGATGCACCGGGTCGTGCATGCGCTCCGCGTCCGTCTGGAATACATCCAGAATCAGCCGCCCTTTCGGCATGAGATGCTTCCGCACACATTCCAGGCAATCCATCTGCTGCCGCACTTCCAGCAGGTGTTGAAATGCGCGGAAAGGAATAATCGCCAGCCGGAATCTTTCGCCCAAATCGAATTTCGCCATGTCGCCCTGGACCAGGTGAACGCGTTCGCGCGCTTCCACGCGAAGCCCACCGCGTTTTTTCACGGCGCGTTCCAGCATGCGTTCAGAAAGCTCGAGTCCCGTGATCCGTTTCCCCGCCTCCGCCACCGCCATGGTGACGCGTCCCGTGCCGCAGCCCAGTTCCAGCACGGGATCGCCGTAATCGCGCGCGGCATCGCGATAAAACGCCACGTCCTGCAGCCGCTTTTGTACCACCGGCGACTCGTCGTAATAATCCGCGATAAACGAATCGTAAAGCGCCGAGCTCATTTGCTTTCTCAAGTTCCAGACCGTTTTCTGTGTGTCGCGATGTCGACGCTACTCAGAAACCACTGCGTCCGCTTCGATCTCCACCAGCATCTCCGCCGCGATCAGCTTGCTCACTTCCACCATGCTCGTCGCCGGACGAATCGCCCCAAAAAATTCGCCGTGCGCGCGGCCCACTTTTTCCCATTCGGCGATGTTGGTCACGTAGATGCGCGTCCGGACGACGTCCTTCAGGCTCGCGCCCGCTTGCATAAGCGCCGCCTCGATATTCTTAATCGTCTGCACGGTCTGTGCCTGCGCATCGCCAACGCCGACGATTTTGCTGTCCGCCCCGGTCGCCGTCGTTCCGGACACCGAAATCGTGTTACCCATCCGCACCGCGCGCGAGTACCCCACAATCGGCTCCCACGGCGCGCCGCTCGAAATATTTTGCCGGCTCAAGAGTATCTCCTTTGCCCTGTCCGCTGCGTCGCTATCAGGCAGCATGCTAAACTGGAAGAATTATGGCACAGCCCGGAAGCCCCGTTGGCCCGTCGCTCTGCCCGAGACATCGGAATGAAATGTAACAACATTTTGGAAGCCGTCGGTCACACGCCGCTGATCCGCCTGAACCGCATCAATCAGGGCCTGAAGCCGCAGATGTACGTCAAAGCGGAGTTCACCAATCCCGGCGGCTCGGTGAAGGACCGCATCGGCATCACCATGATTGATGAGGCCGAAAAAAAGGGCCTGCTCAAGCCCGGCGGGACCATTATCGAAGGCACTTCCGGCAATACCGGCATGGGGCTGGCACTGGTCGCGGCCGTGCGCGGGTACAAATGTGTTTTCACCACCACGGACAAGCAGTCCAAGGAAAAAGTCGATCTCCTGAAAGCGCTTGGTGCCGAAGTGATCGTTTGCCCCACCGCCGTCGAGCCGGAAGATCCGCGCAGCTATTATTCCGTTGCGAAAAAACTCGCTCGTGAAATTCCCAATTCCTACTACCCAAATCAATACGACAATCCCATGAATCCGGAAGCGCACTACCAGACGACGGGCCCGGAAATTTGGGAAGACAGCGAAGGAAAAATCACGCACTTTGTTTGCGGCGTGGGCACCGGCGGTACGATCAGTGGTGTCGGAAAATATCTGAAAGAAAAGAATCCCAGCGTCAAAATCGTCGGCGTCGATCCCTACGGTTCGCTGTACTACGATTTCTTCAAGACCGGGAAAACCATCAAGGGCAAGACCTACGTCGTGGAAGGCATCGGCGAGGATTTCTTTCCGACGACGATGAATTTGAAAATCCTGGACGACATCATCCAGGTGATCGATGAAGAATGTTTTGTTTTCGCGCGCCGGCTCGCGAAAATGGAAGGCCTCTTCACCGGCGGCTCCGGGGGCGGATGCATTTCCGGCGCGCTACGACTGGCCAAAGATTTGGGACCGAACGATTTTGTTGTCGCACTGCTGCCGGACACCGGCATGCGCTACCTCAGCAAAGTTTACAACGAGGAGTGGATGCGCGAGCGCGGCTACGTGGATGCCGCGACGGCCATCACGGTCGCGGAAGTCGTCAACGCCAAACACGCGCTTGGAAAGGTCCGCGAGCTGATCGTCGCGCGCCCGTATCAGACGGTTTTCCACGCACTGAAAACCATGCAGGAGCAGGACATCTCGCAGATTCCCATTTTCGAAGAGAACATTCCCATTGGCACAATCTACGAGGACCAGATTTTGAATCTCGCGTTACAGGGCAAGGATCTTCGCAAGCTTGTTGTTCGCGAGGTAATGAGCAAGCCTTTGCCGCAGGTGCCGGCAACCGCGCCCGTCGAGCGCATCACCCATATCCTGAGCCATGAGAATCCCGCAGTCTTTGTGGACATGGGTAATGCGCATTTCGAGATCCTCACCAAGTACGATCTCATGAGCACCGTCGCCAGCCTCATGGAACAAAAACGCTGAGCGTGTTTCCCCACGGCGCAATCTCTTTAGACAGGAAAATGGAACTGTGAAGATTCACGATTTTAACGGACGGCTTAAAGAATCAATTCTTATCGCCGATGGCGCGATGGGCTCGATGCTGCACGAAGCCGTGGGCACGCAGCGCTGCTTCGACGAGCTCAACGCCACGGAACCGGAAGCCGTCTTTCGCGTGCACCAGGCCTACATCGAAGCCGGCGCGCACATCATCGAAACCAATACCTTTGGCGCGAATCGCTTCAAGCTCGTGCCCCTCGGCCTCGGCGACGAAGTCCAACGGCTCAACAGCCGCGGCGTGAAGATCGCCCGCGAAGCGCGCGAATCCGCCGCGCGCGAAGTGCTTATTGCCGGCTCCATCGGCCCGCTGGGGCTCGGCGTGCAGTCGCGCCACCCCGAGCCCCAAGAAATTCTAGACATTTTTCACGAGCAGGCGCTTGCGCTCGAGGAGCGCGGCGTGGATTTCTACATTCTGGAAACATTTTCTTACATCGAGGAATTGCTCATTGCCATTGATGCCATTCGCTCTTTCTCCGGCTTGCCGATCATCGCGCAGCTCACCTACTCCGAAGAAGGCACGACGTACGGCGATGTTCGTCCCACTGATGCCGCCGCGCAATTGAAAGGCAAGAATGTTCAGGTCATCGGCGCGAACTGCACGCTCGGCCCGCAGGCGCTTTTGCCGATTTTGCAGGAGTTGACCGCCGTGGATGATCTTCGCGTCAGCGGCATGCCCAACGCAGGATTTCCGAAGCGCGAAGGCGACCGCATTGTCTATCCGAAATCCTCGCCGGAATACTTCGCGCTCTTCGCGCGCGAAGCGGCTGCGCTCGGCGTGCGCATTCTTGGCGGCTGCTGCGGAACCACGCCTGCGCATATTCGCGCGATGGCCGATGCCGTCAAGTCGCTAAAGCCGGTCACGACTCATGCCGCCGCGCATTCCGTCGAGGTGCTGGCAAAGCCGGCCCCGGTTACGCACCGCGATCCGGAAAGCAAGTTCTGGAAAAAACTCAAGGCCAGTCAATTCACGGTTTGCGTGGAAATCGATCCGCCCAAGGGGCTCTCTCTCGATCGCATCTTCGAGCAGGTGGACAAAGTCATGGCGTCGAAAAAAGTCGACGCCATCGACATCAATAGCGGCGCCATGGCGCGGGTCGGCATGGATGCGCTGGTCGTTGCCGGCGCTCTTGAAGCGCGCGGCGTCGAAACCGTTCCGCACCTCACCACCCGCGATCAAAACATCATCGGCCTGCAAGCCGCGCTACTCGGCGCATGGACGGTCGGCGGCGTTCGAAACATTCTCGCGATTACCGGCGATCCACCGTCGGTCGGCGACTACCCGGAAGCTAGCGGCGTCTACGAAGTGGACTCCGTCGGCCTCGTGAAAGTCTTGAATCGATTGAACCAGGGCACCGACTGGGCTGGAAAGACTCTCGGCGGCGCAACAAATTTTGCCATCGGCGTTGCCGTCAACCCGGTGGCCGACGATCTCGACAACGAAGTCGAACGCTTCCACGCCAAGATCGAAGCCGGCGCGCACTATGCCATGACGCAGCCGATCTTCGATCCGGAGCACTGGCACGCGTTCCTGAAAAAACTCGGCGGCAAGCCGGCAATTCCGATCTTGATCGGCATTTGGCCGTTGAACAGTTACAAGCAAGCGTTGCGCTTGAATAATGAGGTTCCCGGAATCGTGATCCCTGCATCCTTGCTGAAATCCATGGAATCCGCCGGCGCTGCCGCCCGTGACCGCGGATTCGAGGTTGCCCGCGACATGCTCGCCTGGGCCCGCACCGAACTGGCCGGCGCGTACCTGATTCCGCCGTTCAAGCGCTACGAAGAAATTCTGGAGATTTTATAGAGGCTGAACCAACCGGTCGAAAACGCTTGTCCACTTCGGCCGAATTCATCCATGAACTCTATTTGCAGGAGCCATTGCTACTGTTTTGCCCCGACCGCGCTTGTGTGATCGTGAATGATTTTCCAGCCGTCCGGAAACTTCTGCCACACCAGCGTGAACACTCCCCCGATGTCGCCGCTCTCGCGCTTCAAGTGCCATTGGCCAAGAACGAGCGCCGCGTCCGGCCCCAGAAAACGAAATTCCAAATCCGAGAATTCCAACTGGCCCATCGCGGCGTGATTCGGGTAGCTCTTCTTGTACCGCGCCAGCACGCCATCCCACCCGCGAGATACGCCGCTGCTTCCGGAAAAAGTGAGTTCCGGCGAACGCCAATATCCAACCAGAAAGGCGTCTACGTCACCGCGGTTCCACGCGGATTGCTGCGCGCTGAGCACGTCGTTAATTGCTCTTGTGTCGGCGTCCCGTCCCTTGTCCGGAGTTCCGAGAAGACGAACGCTACCGAACACGACGAGCACCACCGTAAATCCACTTGCCAATAGAACGGATCGAAAACTCACGCGCATGAGTTGGCTCCTTCACAAGAATTGGAGTGTAGGGAGGATAGTCGAGGAAAGGAGGCTATACAAGGCCCACGCGCGAATCGTGCGACCTGTATGTCATTCATTTCCAATGGGTTACGCCTCCAGTTCTAGCCTCTTGGTACTTCCGGGCTATAGGCGCCTATTTTTCCGGCTGGCACACTCCCTTTAGAGGCTGAGGGATGTTCGCCGCCATGCTATTTACGATCTCCATAGTCGCGCTGGCCCAGTTCGGCTTGTACTACTGGCGCGCCGTGCTCTCCGGTGTGGCCGCTCAGCCGGTCTCCGACCGGGTCTTGAGTGCGGCTCACGTGGAGAACGGGCGCGTAACCTCGCAGCATTTCGAAACCCTTGCCGGACTGCATGAGCTGACCCCCGATCTCTATCCAAATCGCGGCGGGCTCGGCCTCGTGCGCTTCTACCATCGCGTGGTGCAAGCTGTGGACGCCCTTGCCGGTTCGCGCATTCCCGCTATTGCCGCCTGGAGCAATCGCGAACGCGGCATCTGTGCGCGCTACGCCGCTGTCCAAGTGGATCGCCGCCTCCAAGCCAACCTCGAGCTCGCCGCTTCTCTCCGCTCCTGCTAACTCAATCATCGCCTCTCTCAATACGCCCAGCGCAGCAGGATGCCGCCGGTCGTATATCCTGCCCCCACGGTCACAATGAGCACCAGATCGCCCTTGCGCAGGCGTCCTTGGTCCACTGCGTCCCGCAGGCCCAGAGGAATGGTTCCTGCCGTCGTGTTTCCGTACTTGTCGATGTTCACCATAACTTTGGAATCATCCACGCCCAGGCGTTCCTGCGTGGCGCGAATGATGCGCAGATTGGCCTGGTGCGGCACCAGCAGCTTTAGGTCGTCTTTCGTGAAGCCATTCCTTTCAAGGAGATGCGTGGACATCTCTGCCATCCGCCGCACCGCGTACTTGAACACTTGCGAACCTTCCTGATGCACAAAGTGCATCCCCTTCGCAATGGTCTCTGGTGAGGACGGGTTCAGCGAGCCCCCTCCCGGCATATACAGAAACGCTCCCCCCGACCCATCCACGTCGTGTTCAAAATCAAGGATGCCCTCATTCGAACCTGCAGGTTCGACCAGCGCGGCTCCCGCGCCATCGCCAAACAGCACGCACGTCGCGCGATCCTTGTAATCCAGGATGGAAGTCATCGTATCGCTGCCGATCACCAGCGCTTTCTTGTGCGTGCCCGCGCCCACAAATTGCGCGCCCACCGTCAGCGCGTAGGCAAAACCGGAGCATGCCGCCGACAAGTCAAAGCCCCAAGCCTTCTTCGCGCCAATGCGGTTCTGCACCAGGCAGGCGGTAGCGGGAAAAAACATATCCGGCGTAACGCTGGCGAGCACGATCAGGTCGATCTCTGCGGCATCCGTCTTCGTATGCGCCAGCAAGGTTTTTGCGGCTTCAGTGGCCAGATGCGAGCTGGCCATGCCTTTCTCCGCGACGTGGCGTTCCCGGATGCCGGTGCGCGTGCGAATCCATTCGTCGTTGGTCTCGACGAGTTTCTCCAGGTCCGCATTGGTCATCACTTTCGGCGGAACGTACCCGGCTACACCCGTAATTTTTGCCGCGATGCGGTGAGACATGACACTCCTTGCGAATTTCTTCCCGGAACAAAAGAATCTGAATCTTAAGCGATAGCGCAGGGGCGTTACAAGACGCAGCCGCGTTCTCTTCAGTACCGCAGCAGGTAACTCACCTTGACAAAGAATAGACGGCTGGTGGAATTGTTTGGTGGTCCCTGTACGGTGATGGGCACCGGCGCTCCCGCACGCAGGTTCAGATCGCTATATCCATTGTTGTAGCCAAGATAGACGGCCGTCCCCGGATGCAGCAGATATGTCAGGAGCACGTCGGTGGTGAATTGCTTCGTCGGCGCAAAAGGCCCGTTCACGTCATCCGAACCGCCAAGGCTCCTTTGCAGATCAAAAAGCTGTGTGTTGGCGATCGTCCCGTTGTAATCCAGGATCAGCCGCAAGGAAAGTTCCTTCGTGAACTGATAATTGAATTTCGTGCGGTTCAGGTAGTTGTTGAAGATGCTGTGCCCAGGCGAAAACGGCGGTGGCACCGAGCCATCACGCGTTCCCAGTCGATAGTAAATCAGCGTTTCATCCAATCGTAGCCGCGACGAGGGCCGCAGCGTAAATCCGAAATTCACGCGCTGCACGTTTCCCAGGAACGGCGGTACTCCCGGCGGCGAGAAGAAATTCTCGCCAGTTCCCCGGGCGTAACGAGCCGATAAGGAGATCCATTTGTAGGGCTGTGTCGCAAGGAAAAGGGACGTACTGTGCTTCCGGAACTCAAAATTGCCCAAGCGTTCGTAAGCCTCTCCTCGATTGATGCTGAAGGTTGTTTGTTTTCGCAGGTCCACCTGGAATCCTAAACCCGCCCCCCAGTCCTGCAGAACGCCGTTGTGATTCCAGTCCACCGTTTCGCTGACGGTGGGCCCAAAATCGATGACCTTTCCAGTGTTCGGCCGCCAGAAATACGCTGCGAAAGCGTTGTTCTGGCGGATATCGATGCGGTTGACGAATCCGAGTTCGGTGCAGAAATTGGGCGAGAAATCGTTGTAGTTGGTGGTGAACACAAAATGGCGGCCGCTGTACGACGCGTCCGCCCACAGCGCATTCCCTTGCTGCGATCCGAATCCTTGCGCGTTTTGCTGAAACGACAGGCAATTTTGTCCCGGCTGAGCATTCTGCCGCGTCCAACTGTGCACCCCTTGAACATCGGCGACCCAGTTCTTGGAGAATTTCAGCCGCGCATCGATTGAGGCCACGCGGTTGCTGGTGTCGGCAAAATCACGGCTCGAGAAAAAGCCGCCAATGTAGGACTGATTGCCGAACTCGCGTGTCACACGTACCACGCCGTCCACCGCTCGCGTATCGTACGGACCGCTTGTAAATCCCTGGCCCGGCTGCCGGTCGTCAATGGCCAGTGCGCCCAGCGTCCATTTCCCCAGCTTTCCCGTCATGCGACTACCGAACTGCGGGTGGGCAATCTGGCGCGAGAAAAAAAGATCAATCGGGGTGGCGAAAAACCCTGCGTTCTCGATGAAGAAAGGGCGCTTCTCTGGGAAAAAAACCGCAAACCGCTGATTGACTGTGACCTGCGGGTCGTCGGATTCCACCTGGCTGAAGTCCGGATTCAGCGTGAAGTCAAACGAGAGCGAATCCTTCACCACGAATTTGGCATCGAGGCCGGCGCGGTGTTCAAATTTGTCCAAGAACATAGGCGGTGCGCCGCCACCCGGTTGATTCAAAAAATGATCGCTGGCAAGAAGGCCGTACGGAATGAGCTGAATGTTGCGCCCCGGCGACACGTTTTCAATCCCGCCGACCGGCGCGAACTGCTGGGTCAGCCCTTCCACCCGCTGCGTCACGTAGGGCCAGTAGTCGTACTCGCTCTTGCGCAGAATCGTGCGATACAGCGCCACCCCCCAGGTTTGTTCAGGACCGTGCGAGAAACGCAGGCTCTTGAACGGAATGGAGAAGAAAACAACATAGCCATCCTTTGTCACGCGGCCGGAACTACCCCATAACGTGTCGAAGCTGAGATCGTAGCCCTGGCCTTCGGTGTAGATCGCATCGGTCTGCACTCCCAGCGGATTCGAGAAAAAGAAATACGCGCGGTGAAAATCCCGGAAGGTATCGAGCAGAACACCCACACCGTCGTCCTGATCGGATCCTTCGCGCCGGGAAAGATGCGCGCGCACGGCGCCGCTTTCATCCTGGCAAACGAACACCACATAGAGATTCTTGTCGTCGTAGGAAAGGTAGGCCGTCGTTGGTTCGGTGGCCGGTGCGCCGTCGCCGGGCGAGTTCTGCCGGAAATCGGTCACCGTAAGTTCCGCCTCGCGCGGCTGATTTTCAAGGAAGTCTTCGAGCTTTGGGGCCCGGTGAACGCGCGGAATCCTGGAAAGTGGGATCTTCGCCGTGTCCGGGGCGGGGCGTAGCGGTACCTGCGCGGAAACTCCCGTTGCCGCCGCGAGCACCAGCGCAATTCCAAGAAGAGTCGTCCGGATGAGAGGTCCCATTAGGGAATACTTTGTATAGCTTCTATTGTTTCTTCACGCAAACGCTAAATGGTACAGATTCTGTAAAGTATCGCGCGAGTACTGCGAGGGTTGAAGGACTCCCGCCTCGTTCATCAAGAACCGACAGACTGGATTTCATATCGCCATGAGACGGCTGCCGTTTTCTTGAGCATGGCCGCCACCGAGCAATACTTATCCTCGCTGAGCTGAATGGCGTGCTTCACCGCCTTGTCCTCGAGCTGCCCGCGGAGGAGGTACACAATTTCCAGCTTCTTCCAGACGGTAGGAGGCTCCGCGGCACGCTCCCCCGAGCAAATCACTTCCAGCGACTCCAGCTCTTGCCGCTTCTTCCCGAGGATGCTCATGATGTCCGTTGCCGTGCAGGCCCCCAAGGCCATTAACACCAGTTCCATCGGTCCCGGAGCGGTGTTCGAGTCGCGACCCGAATCAATGCTAATCGCGTGCCCAGAAGGGCTGGTCGCGACAAATTGTTCCTCACCGATCCACTCTACGGATGCAGTCTGCATGGCGCCCCCTGCAGAAAGAATAGCAGGCGGAAGCGAGAGGAACGATCTGGATATGGAAAGCTGCACAAGCCGGCACGCAGCGGTGTGTTGGCCCCTCGCAGGAATCGCCGTTCGTCTTAGCCCCACGACCCGCGGCAGATTTCAGCGTATGATTCGGAGCGCAGCAGAGAAACTACGGGGGGCGGCGATGCAACTGAAAAGGGCAGTAATGCGGTGGAACGGGGTGCTCGTTTTTGCGCTGGCAGCGGCGTTGTTGACGGGGCACGGACTATTGAGTGCGAAGCAGAACGCGATGGCTGCTGAAGCGAAAGAACAACCCTATGTGATCGAATATTACTACAAAGCGAAATGGGGCCACGCCGACGAGTTCCTCGCACTCTTCAAGAAAAACCACTATCCCGTGCTCAAGAAGGAAATGGAACTGGGGCGCATGTTGAAAGTAACCATGGCCGCTCCGCGCTATCACGCCACCGAAGACGGGCGCTGGGATTTCCGCGTGACCATCGTTTACAAGAACGCCGCAACCGCCAACGACAATTTTGACAGCGCTGCTCTGATCAAACAGCTCTATCCCGACCAGGACACTTACAAAAAAGAAGAGCAGCGGCGCTTCGAAATCCTCGATTCGCACTCGGATGTGCCCATCAAGGACATGGATTTGGACGGGAAGTAGCGCTTATCCTGAACCGGCTCTTCAGGAATTGCGCGGGCCGGTGGTGGTCGCCACTTCGATGACCGGGTTGGGCAGCGTGCGCAGCGTTCGAACGAAAATTGCGACGATCGCCCCATCGAACTGCGCGTTGGCACATCGTTCCAGTTCCGCCAGGGCGTCGCCGGCCTTGCGCGCCTTCTTGTAAGTGCGGTCGCTGGTGATGGTGTCGTAGGCGTCGGCGATGGCGATGATACGCGCTCCGAGCGGGATTTTTTCGCCCGCAAGGGCTTCGGGGTAACCCGAACCGTCAAAATACTCGTGGTGATGCAGGACCATCTCGCGAATCCGCGCCAGCGGTGTGAGCGGGTCAAGAATCTTGGCGCCAAACTTCACGTGGGACTTCATCGTTTCCCATTCGTCCGGATTCAACGGGCCGCTCTTGTTCAAGATGTTTTCCGGAATGCCCACCTTTCCGATATCGTGCAGCACCCCGCCCAGCCGGATTTCCTCGACTTCCGCGTCGGACATTTCCATGGCCTCGGCGATGAGCGCGGCGTAGGCGGATACTTTCTGCGAGTGCCCTTGCGTGTAGTGGTCTTTCGCGTCGATCGCGAAGGCCAGCGACGTCACGGTATCCAGCACCGCCTGCGGCAAGGCCTGGGGTCCTTGCACCGGGGTCGTGGAGGGCTTGCCGCCTCCGATTTCGGTGGCCGCGAGCGATTCCGTGAACTGCGTCAGGCGCTGGTATATCTCCTCGAAAGCCTCCGGACCGGTGGAGAAGAGTCTCTTTAGCGTCACCCCCAGATAGGCTTCGAGCACGTCGCGCTTCCACTTTTTCGCTTCGTTGGGGTCGAAATGATCCGCCGTCGAAACCGCGTTGCCGCCCTGATGCTTCGAAAGATACATCGAAGCGTCGGCTACCTGAATCAGCTCCTGCGGCGAGGAGCCGTGCAACGGGTAGCACGCGATGCCGAAACTCGCGCTTATGTTTTTTTCGCGGAGCAGCGGATCCGCGGACACCCAGCCTCGCAGTTTGCTGGCCAGCTGCCTTGCGTGCTCCATGTTGGTTTCCGGCATCAGGATCACGAACTCGTCCCCGCCATAGCGCGCCACGACATCCGAGCGGCGGCAATTCGTTTCCAGAATGTGCCCCACGCGCTGCAAGACCAGGTCGCCTTCCAGATGCCCGTAAAAATCGTTGACGAACTTGAATCGATCGAGGTCCATCAGCACCAACGCAAATGCCCGGCCCGCGCGCGTCGAGCGCTTCCACTCGGCCGACAGCGCTTCCATGAAGAACCGGTGCGTCTTCACGCCGGTGAGTCCATCGGTGATGGCCTGCTCCTGGGCTTTCTGGAACGAAAGTGAATTGTGACGTGCTCCTGCGATCAGATCGGCCAGCGTCCGCAGAAGCAGTATTTCCTCCTCGGAGAAATCGATGGGCGTTGCAGATTCGACATACAAGATGCCGTGGAGCTGCTCCGCGTAGAAAACAGGCAGCGCGATCGCCGCCACCGAATCGGGCAGGACAGGCTTAAGCGCGCTGTCCGCGTGAGACGCTGCGTGATATGCCGCCAAGTGGCCATTGCGGGCGACTTGTCCGATCAGGCCCGCACCCAGCGGGATGCGCTGCCCGAGCGCACCGCGGCGCTTGCCAGCTTCCGCCTGGATGACAATCTCGCGCGTCGAATACTCGAGCACGCCGATGCCGATGTGATCGTAGGTCAGGCCGTCTTCCAGTTGCTCCGTGATTTTCGCGAGCATCTCATCGGGATTCAGAGTGGCGATGGCGTTGCGCGAGATGGTGTTCAGCAGCGAGAGGTGCCGTGCTTTCGTGCGCTCTTCCTGGAAAAGTCGCGCGTTCTCGATAGCGATACTCGCTTCGCTCGCCAGAACCCGCAGCAGCTCGAGATGGCCTTCGTCAAAGGTCCGTTCGTGGTTGGAGAAGACGGCCATCGCTCCGATGGCGTGGTCGTAGGCCACCAGCGGGACGCCGCAGAAGCATCCTTTGTCGCGCATCGGCTCAACGCCGAGTTTTTTCACCTCGGTCACGAAATTGTCGCGGATCAGAACAGGCTGCCGCGTGCGGATGATGTATTCGGTGAGGTGATTCCCAGCCGGCCGCGTGCGCTTGGGCACACGCGAGCCGTCGATCATTTCCAGATCGAAACGCATTTCGTCGCGCAGCGGATCGAATTCGGCAATGTAGAAATTCTCCACGTCGAACAGGCGGCGGAGTTCTTCCCACACTTTGCGCATCAAGTCTTCTTTGTTGAGCGTCGAGCTCAGCGCGCGCCCGATTTCGTTGAGCACGTGGAGTTCTTCGGAGCGCCGCGAAGTTTGCTGGATCAAGTAGCTGTTCTCGACGGCCATGCCGATCTGATGTCCCAGCGCTAGGAGCAGCCGCAACTCCGCGGGAGTGAATCGCCGGCTGTCTTGCGTGCCGAGGAGCAACACGCCAAAAGCTTGCTCCTTCGCTTGAAGGCTGATGGCCACCACGCTGCGAAGCCCCTGGGCCAGAGCCAGGTCGCGGAATCGCCGGATGGATTGTTCTTTTTCCAGCGCGGAAAGCGAATCATCGCGCAGGTCGCGGAAACCCAGCAGCCCGCCGAGGCGCGACACCAAATTCACCAGGTAGTCGTCCAGACCTTCGTTCTGCGCAGCGCGGCAAAAATCATCGCTGAGTCCCACGGCAACGACGGATGTCGGTCCTTGCGGATCCCCGTGATGCAGAAAGAGCGCCCCGGCCGGGAGCCGGACCACGCCGAGCACGCGGTCCAGCGCCTGCGATAGCATGCGCTGGATTTCGCCGCCGACGAGACTGGAAGTCGCCAGGTTCAGATTCGAAAGCGCCAGCATGTTGCGCTCGATGCGCCGCTTTTCTTCTTCGTACAGCGCCATCACCATCAGCATCGCCACGAAGGCGCAAGGCGCCGCCGCAACCACGTTGATGCTCGCACCTTGCAGCTCCGGCGAGCCGTTCAGGAAATGGAGGGAGACCCACAGAACTCCCCACGAAGCGAAGGAGACACCTAACAGCCGGTCCGCCAGCGTTTCCTGCCGCCGGCTTTCTTGCCAGAACACGACGGCCACGGCGACGTACAGCATGGAGGCAGGAATAACTTCAGAAATGGCGATCACGTTGACGGCGTTGGCCGCCGCCCACAGCCCCAAAAACACAGCCAGCACAAGCGCGGGAATTCTCCATGGCTTTCGCTGCGAATAGATTTGTGCGCCTAGAAAAAAAAGCAAGCCGGAGAGCGTGTACAGCCAATGATCCAGCGCGTTTTCGAGCGCGCTCGACGGCGTTCCTTGGGACAATGCCTGTCCCAGATAGTGAAGCCCGAAAACGCTCCAGCCCGCAGTCCAGAGAAGCAGATAGGTCTGGCGCTTGATGCTGTAAATATACGCAAAAAATCCAGCCACCAGTGTGGTGGCAAGCAAGAGTGCCAGCGAAATGAAATTCTGGTGCATTAAGGACGCGATCGATTCCCCGTCCACCATCCCGACGGCTAGTTCCCCGGACACAAAACCACGAAAAAACAGTCATACCCCTATGTGAATCGACAATTCCGCGCCGCCCAAAGACAATCGCGCGAGCGGGCGGAAAGCCCGTCGACACACAGAACCAAGTACTTGCGATTATGAAGTACCAGTTTTTCTGGAAGCAAGCGTACCAGCGTACTGGTAGCCAAAGATACAGCAACAACACCGGGGGTAACGGATTCAATACAAATGGGGTTGCATCCTTATCCCACTTGTTTAGGCATTGGCGCGCGCTCCCCCGGAGCAACGCCTTTTGACAATGCAATCTGCCCGCAAAGCAAAGAGGCCCCGGAAGTTTCGAGGCCTCTTCGGGTTGAACGGAATCATCTTGTTGGTTCTATGATCTGGATGTGATGGTGCTCCAACAAATCCCCCGTCGCGTGGTCCAATTGGGCTACGGCAACCTGGAAATTAACCTGGGCCTGAATGACATTCAGCTCTGCTTGGGCGAGTTGAGTTTGGGCATCGAGAACAAAAAAGACCGGCTCGGCGCCCAATTCGTATTTTCGTTCGTCCGCATGAAGGTTTTCCCTCGCCAGGGCCACAGCGACTTTGGCTGCTTCCATGGTGAGTTTGGCCTCTTCGAGTGCGTGCACTGCATTCGTAACCTCCAGCGTAATGCTCTGATTCGTCTGACGTTCCTGATACTGGTCGCGCCGCCGGCCGACAAGCGCATCGGCCAGATTGGCTTGTGCGGCGTGATTTCTCACCGGGAGGGTCAGCGAAAGCGTGGCGCCGTAGGCTGGATACGTGAACTGGAAGACCTGGCTCAGGCTGCTGCTTAGGCCTGTGTTGCCTGCCGCCGCGCTATTTCCTGCGAGTCCGTTACCGGCATAGAAGCCGGAAACCTCGAGGTCCGGTTTCAAGTTGTTGTGCGCGAGACGAATCGTCAGCTCGTCGCCGGCGAGCTGCTGCCGCGCGGCTTCGAACTCCGGGCGGTTCGCCAGAGCGCGCGAAAGAGCCGTGGCGATATCCATGCTCGGCAATTCACCCAAGGGCTCAGGTTGGTCCGTCAGTTCAAGGTCGAAAACGCGAATCGCGGGATCAAGATCGGCGCCGATGCTCCGCCGGAACTGGTCTTCGGCCTGTTTGAGCGAATACTCTGCTTGTATGACCCCGACGCGCCTGGAGGCGACTTGAGATTCAGAGCGATAGATATCCAATGGAGGCAGCGCGCCAAGGCTCAGGGCCCTCTTGTCGTGAGCGTAACTCTTCTGCGCCCCCTCCAGTGACTTCCGCTGTACCGTAAGATTCTCTCGCGCAAGAACAACGCTCCAATAATTTCCCGCAGTTTGGAGAATCACGCGGTTCACTTCTGCCTGAAAAGTCGCGCGGGCCTGTTTCAGGCTTCGCTGCGCGATCAGAATGGGCGCGCGATTCGGAAAGAGCCCGCGGTTGCGAAACAGCGGCTGCGTAACCGTAAATTGGAGGGCGGTGGCGAGAGAAGGATTCAGAAAATTAAACGAGCTGTTGGTTGAGAACTTGTTGGCGTTGAAGGAAGTTTGGAAATTCGTGCCTGTCAGGAAAGTTTGTGAGTAGCCGATCTGCGTGGTCTGGTTCAAAGTATTCAGAATCGATGCGCCCTGCAGCTGTGTGGACGTGGGCGATTTCGTCCGTTGATCGGCAAAACTCGATGTCAACAACGGATCGAACGGTGCATGCACGCGACTAAGATTGTTTTGCGCGAACTCAATCTGGGAGCGGTCGAGTTGAATGTCGGTGTTATTCGAAAGGGCCACCCGGATGGCGTCGTCCAGGGAGAGAACTAGCTTGCCGTTCGCGGTGTGATCTTGCAAGCCTTGCGGAGGGAGGAGCGGCGGTGCGGGCTTCTGGCGACCGCTGATGCCCAGCAGCGTCTCCAGCCGCGAAGCGTTTTGCGCCCGCACCGAAAAGCTGGACGCCAGTATCAAAGCGATCAAAATAAACAAGGAACGCACCGCTCTCATCGTTCACCCCCAAGGGATTCTCCCGCGGACAGTTGCCGCTATTCGTACCGAATCGCTTCGACGGGATCCAGCCGCGCAGCTTTGACCGCAGGGTATATTCCGAAGATCAGACCGACGGAAATGGAAACGACAAAAGCCAGAAGAATCGAGCTGATGGTCACGATGGTGGACCATCCGGCAAGCCAGGCGATAAGTTGTGACATCGCGAATCCAAGAACGACGCCCAGCAGACCGCCGGCGAAAGAGATCAGGACCGCTTCGATGACGAATTGCCGGATGATGTCCCATCGCCTGGCGCCGACTGCGCGGCGCACGCCAATTTCGCGAGTGCGCTCGAGGATGGCCGCCAGCATGATGTTCATGATCCCGATCCCGCCGACGAGAAGGGAAATGGAAGCAATGGCAACCATGACGGTGTTGAAGAGCTGTTCCGTGCGCTTCTGCTGGGCCAGTAACTCGGCCGGGACGATGACGTTGAAGTCCCCAGCATTGCGATGCGAGGAATTCAGAATGCCGCGAACCACTTCGGCATCGGTGCTGCTGGACTCTGGCGATGAAAGATGAAGGTAGAGGCCATCGATCTCGTCCTTTAGGGCACTTTGTGAGTCTTCGAGACGATATAGGACTGCGTTCAAAGGCGCGTAGACGAGATTGTTCATGTCCTCGGTACGAACCCCCGAGACTTCGGTCTGCGGGGCGAGCTGCGGTGCGACGATTCCGATCACGTGGCACCATTGTTCGTTGAGTTTGATGTATTCCCCGATCGCGGAAGCGGCCCCAAACAGACTGTCCTTCGCCGCAGCTCCGAGGACGCAGACCGGCGCCGCCGCCGCATTCTCCGAGCCGTCGAAGAAACGGCCTTCCGTGACCTGCAGATGGCCGATCGCCAGATAGCTTGGCTCGACCCCGTAAACGATGGGAGTGTCTTGTTGCGGTTTGGGGAGAAGCTTTGCCGGAGTAAACCGTTTGCGCGGCGTGCCATCCTGAATGTCAGGTACATTTTTTCGAATGATCTGGTAATCGTTGAGCGTAAGGCCAGGTGAATTTTTCCGGACTTTCTGCAGCTCCTGCCAATTGTGCGCTTCCTTGGCCTCCACGATGAGATTGCGAACCCCAAGCTGTTCGATGAAGGCCATGACCTTCTGCTGCGCTCCAGCCCCGATGGAGAGCATCGCCACAACCGCTGCGACGCCAAAAATCATACCCAGCATGGTCAAGAGTGAGCGCAGCTTGTGGCTGGTCAGGTTTTCGAACCCAAAGACAATATCGGGCAGCCACTGCTGCAGGGATCTCGGCTCGGCTATGGAACTGGGCTTCATCGTTGCATGCGGGGCTTCAATTTGAGCCCGGACCCAGGCTGGGACTTGAGGTCCCGCTGCTCTTGCCATTGCCGGTGGGCTTCTTCTCTGGGTTCACCAAAGCGACCACCGTTCCGGGAGAAATGCCAGTGAGGATCGCGCGGCCTTCGCTCACCGCGCGGACTTTGACTTCCTGCATTTCGAAACTACGGTTACGTTTGCAATACACTACCTTTTTTCCGCCGTGCTCAAAGACAGCTCCGCCAGGGATGGAAACCGCGCGGGAAAGATTGTCTCCGAGAATGTTTAGGCGAAGGGCGAAGCCGGGGCGCAGACGCGGGTCCGTGCGGTCGAGCTCCACGGCCACGTCAAACTTGTGCTGGGCGTTGTCATCCCAGAATTGGTGGCTCGTCGCTCCGCCAACGGTTTGCACTTTACCGGAGAACGTTTCGCCTGGAAGCGCATCGATCTTCATTTCTACGGATTGGCCGGCTTTGAGGTTGATGCGATCGGTTTCATTAACTTGCGCCGAGACTTCCAGGTGAGAAATGTCGATCACTTCGGCGATCGAGCTTCCCGGATTTACCTGATCGCCGACGTGATAGTCGGGGAGCGTCATCCCATACATGAAAAATCCACCCGTGGAATCCCTATTGCCGTGGATCACCACGAGACCGTCGATGGGAGCGGTGACGTGCATGTTCTTGATGTTTTGTTCGGCTTGGTCCATGGCCAGGCGGGCCTTGTGACGTTTTTCTTCGGTGATGGCCAGCGCCGCCTGGTTTGAGGCGCTGTGGGATTGGACATCCTGCTGCAGCTGGGCCTGGGCGCGCTTGGCTTCATCGAGCGCAAGCAGGTTCTTCTGCGCGTCAATGGGGCTTACCAGTTCGTTCTTGCTGACTTCTAGCTCCGCGCGGCGCACCGCGTATTTTGCTTTCAGGAACGCGGTCTGGTCCTCCGCCGTCTGTACGGCTGCGTCGGCCTTGGCTTTGACGATTTCCTGATCTCCTTGCAGGAGGTCGCTGCGATTTTGTCCGAGATTGTATTCCTGCTGGCTGGGGTCGAATTCGAGAACGACGTCGCCGGCGTGCACCTGCGCGCCGGAACGCGCCAGTGTGACGATTTGCAAAGTGCCTCCAGCGATGGGCGGCGCAATGATCGTTCTCGATTGGGAGGTGCGGAGAACTCCCGTCGTGATAACTTTGAGTTGCAGATCTACCTCTTTGACGGTCGCCGTTGGAACCTCAGAATCCGTCGCCAGAACCGTAGTTTGGCGGCACGCGAAGCAGCTTCCTCCCGCCGCGAAGGCAAGGAGGAATGCGCGTACTCTTGAGCGGCTGTTCCACATGAAAATTCTCTATTCCGCCAGCGTTGGATCTTTCAGGGCCAATTGCTCTCCCGGCTGCAACCCTTTTGCGATCAGCGCCTCATCACCGCTTCGACGCAATACCTCGACCGTAGTCTCTTCGAATTTCGAGCCACGCCGCACATAGGCAACCGTCCGGCCCGCTTTCCGGAAGAGTGCGGAGGACGGAATCACGATTCCGCTGGAGACGCGCTCTACCGCTACCCGGACGACCGCACCCATTCCCGGCGCAAGGCGCGCATCGCTGTTCGAGAAGGCTACTTCCACGGAGAAATTTCTGGGAACGGGCCATCCCGCGCCGAAATCCAGGCTGGCAGTAGGGCTGATTGTGTCAATGCGCCCCTCAAAACTTCCGTCGGGAACGGCATCGACCCGCACCGTGCCGGTTTGGCCTAATTTCAACTGCCCCCTTTCCGCTTCTTCCACGCGCGCGGAAATCTTGAGCTTGGAAGAATCGGGAAGCTCCGCAATGGCCGCGCCCGGCCACGCGCGGTCTCCCGGCTTGAACGGAGTGGGGCCACCCTGCGGCTGCCAGTGATTTTGCAGTGCCACAACTCCATCGAGGGGCGCCCGCAATGCAAGGGAAGCCAGGCTGCGCTCATCCTGCTGTACCTGGAAAGCTGCCTGATCGTGTTTCTGCTGTTTGCTGGCAAGATCCGCACCTGCGGCAGAGCGGTCCGCCTTGAGCTTGGCCTCGGTTTCCTTCACCTTCTGCTCCGCATCCGCGAGCTTCAGTTTCGCCTCTTCGCCCTCTATCACCGAAACAATCTCCTGTTTGCTGGCATCCAGGCGCGCCTTCTGAACGTCGAACTTTGCTTTCATCACGTCGGTGAGGTCCTGCTCTTGCTTCAAACGCGCGGCTGCCCGCGATTGATGAATCTCCGCTTCCGCTGATTTGAGCGCGGATTGATCCTGAGCGAGCTTTTGCCTTACAGTCGTGTCGTCAAATTCGACCAGGACATCTCCTTTCTTGACCTTCGCTCCATTTGCCGCAAGTCTCATGATCTGCAGATCGCCCGCGCCGTACGGCGCTGCGATGATCACCGAGCGGAGTGCCTTGACCTCGCCTTTGACTTCCAGATAATCAACAAATTCCTTTCGCTTCACCTCGGCAGTCGAGAATTTCGCCGCCGGTCTGGCCAGACGGAACGCGCCAAAGACAAGACCACCGAGGAGCAGCGCTGCAGCGGCGGTTAGGGCCCTCTTCCCGGGCCTCCCTTTTTTATCCTGGCCAATCATTGTCGGTCCGCTCCTGGCTGCTCCTCGACCGCCACTCGCCGGATCGTGTCTCCCTCCGATAGCCCGGAATTGACCACTGCCTCGAGATCGTTGCGGGACCTTGTTTCCACGCTGCGCTTTTCAAAGCCAACTCTGGTTTTCAGCCAAACAAAGGAATGCCCGGCTTCCATGCCGATACTCTGCCAGGGAACAACTAGAACCTTTTTTTGTGTGCCGACATCGAGATCGAGCGCGGCAGAAAGGTCGGGCAAAAGCCTGGGATCCGTCCCCTGAACGGAGAAGCTCGCCGTGAAAGTTCGTACTGCTTCCGTAAATTGCCCCGTATGGCCGAGCGGCGAGATTTCCTCAAGCACCGCCGGGAGGGTCATGCCCGGGTAGGCATCCAGGTGCATCTCTGCATGCTGGCCCGCATGTACTTTCAGAAGATCCACTTGATTCAACTGTACGCGGACCTCCATTTGTGACGGATCCACCACCTGCAAGAACGGCACGCCGGGCCGCACCTGGTCGCCCTGTTGCACGGTGCCCATGCGGCCGCCGAGCCAGATGGTGTTATAGACGACGACACCGGGCATGGGGGAGTGAACCACCATTTTTGCAGCGTTCCCTTGCGCGTAACGCATTGCTTCCAGCGCCCGGTCGCGCTGAATTTCCTGAATCCGAATAGTTGCGGCCGCGGCGGCGCGTTTCAGCTGGTAGGTTTCTTTGAGCTGCTTGAGTGTGGCTTGAGCTTCGTCGAGAGCTTCCTGATTTTTCTCGGCATCGATGCGCGAGACGATCTCATTTTTCTGGAGCTCCAGTTGCGCGCGTTTAAGCTCGTCTTCCGCCTGTTTCATCGCCGTATCGTCTTTGGAGCTCGCGATGGCTTCTTCCGCTCGTTTCTGGGCCACCTGCCCAACGAGGCTTTCGTAGGCGCCTTTTTTCTCCAGGTAGTCTTTCGTCTGGGCCTGCGGATCGAATTCAACCAGGAAGTCGCCTTTTTTTATGTGCGTGCCGGCGGGAGCCAGTTTGGTGATGACCATGGATCCCACTTGAGCTCCTTCGAGCTTCGGAGCCAAGACCACGAAGGAACGCGAAGCTTGGGTTATCCCATTGAGCCGCAGAGATTGCGAGAAGTCCCTTCTTTCCACCCGGATGACGGATTCCTCGATATTCGTCGCCGATCGCCCCGGCCGGAAATGAGCAAACAGGAAGGGAGTCGTCACAAGGAGCAACAGGGCGGACGCACGAAGTGTGAACGATTTGGCTCCGTTGTCGCGTTGGGATGCTTGGTCCATCGCGTCGCAACTATCCTGGGAAGATCAGACGCACCGTGCTCAAACTGGGCTGTTGGATTTCAAATGGAGGCAAATGGTTGCGTCCTTCGAATCCTGCTAATCCCGCCCTCTCGTAGTCCCAGAGTTTACCGCAGAAGTAAGACCACGAACATAATCGAATTGAATGGACCACGCGCTCCGGCCTGTCCCACCTGGCAATTGCTCTTTTCAAGCGAATTCTAAATCATCTCGTCGCAAGCAAGACCCCTGTCCTCGCGCAGGTGAACGTCGATTCGAATTCTCGAAGGCTTAACCGCTTCCACAAGACCGGCTCAATTGGACGCAGTTAGACGGTTTCGCTAGACTGAGGGATTCAATTCGAACGGAAAGACACCGCAGAAAATGAGTGACATAACCAGCAAGTCTCGCGGAGTGAGAGTGCGTTTTGCGCCTTCCCCTACCGGCTATTTGCACGTGGGGGGAGCGCGAACGGCGCTCTTTAACTGGCTTTTTGCGCGCGGCCAGAGCGGCACCATGATCTTGCGCGTCGAGGATACGGACGCGGAGCGCAACAAGCCGGAATTGGTGCAAGGAATCCTGGATGGTTTGCAGTGGCTGGGAGTGGATTGGGACGAGGGGCCGTTTTACCAGTCGCAGAGAACCGAATTGTATCGCGCAGCGGCGAAAAAACTCTTGGCGAATGGCACGGCGTTTTTGTGCTACTGCCCCGCCGAAAAATACGCGGGCGGGGACCACGCGGAACCTGGGCAAGACGAAGAGCCGAAGGGCGGCGGGCCGCGCCGCGTCACGCGTTGTACTTGCCGCGACGGCAAGCCTTCGAATCCCGATGTGAAACCGGCTATCCGCTTCAAGGTGCCGCTGGGCGGCACGACAAAATTTCTCGATGCAGTGTTCGGCGAACGTGAATTCTCGAATGACGAAATCGAGGATTTCGTGTTGCTGCGTTCCGGCAAGGGCGAAGAAGAATTTGGCCAATCCATGTACCAGCTCGGTGTGGTGGTCGATGACATCGACATGCGCATCACCCACGTGATTCGCGGCGCCGACCATATTTCGAATACGCCGAAGCAAGTCCTCCTGTACCGCGCGCTGGGCGCGCAGCCGCCGGTATTTGCGCACGTGCCGCTGATTCTCGGTGCGGACAAATCGCGCCTTTCGAAGCGGCACGGCGCGACCGACGTCAACATGTACCGCGCGGAAGGATTCCTGCCCGAAGCATTTCGGAATTTTCTTGCGCTGCTCGGCTGGTCACCGGGCGGCGATGAGGAATTCATTCGAACAAAAGACTTGATCGAAAAATTCTCGCTTGCGGGCGTGAGCCGTACCAACGCGGTTTTCGACCGGCCGAAACTCGAATGGTTCAACACACAATATCTGCAGAAATTGCCGATCGAGGAATTGCTCCCCGAAGTCGAAAACGAATTAAGGCGCAGCGGCCTCTGGAAACCTGAGTGGGCGGCCGGCGCCGCTCCGGGTCCCGACGGACGCGACCACGCGTGGTTCGCGAAAACCGTGGATCTGCTGCGGCCGCGCGTAAGGCTGTTGCCGGATTTTTCTTCGTGGTCGCGCGCCTTTTTCAGCGACGATTTCCTTCGCGATCCCGCGGCCATCGCAAAATTCTGGAAAGATCCGAAAACGCCGGAACTCCTCGCGAAACTCGCGGACGCGCTGGAAGCGCTCAGCGAGTGGAACCACGACGCTTGCGATCATGCGTCGCGTGCCGTTGCCGAAGCGGGCGGAGTCAAAGCCGGCTTGCTTATTAATGCGACGCGCGTGGCGATCGTGGGCCAGGCGGTTGCGCCGCCGCTCTTCGATACGATGGTCGTGCTCGGCCACCAGCGCGTCGTGCGACGCTTGCGTGATGCCGTTTCCACTTTTGGCAAATCCTAATCGTTCCTCCTTCAAAAAAAACTAACGCCTGGACTCACCGTTGCGGAAAATCTCCGCATGCGCCGGTTTGGAGACGGAAGTTGAGGCCGCGACGTTGACGACTGCGTCCAGAGTCAATGTGACCGGCGGCAGGCAGATTTCGCTGCTGCAGGCCTGATAGCGAAGTTTCAGCGGGATGTGCTGTTCGCCGAGCGGGGCATTGGCGAGGGCGGTAACGGGCATGAATAGCGTCACCGTGTCCTGGTAGACGTTCAGCGGTATTTTGCTGAAGGCAAATTTTTCGAGTTTGCCTTTGGGATAGGCGACTTCGCCGGCTTTGAAGCCGGCGGGGAGTTCGGACTTGAGGTCCGTGGCGATGAGATAGTCTTCGGATTTTTCGCGAGCGTTGACGTGGAAGCCGGGACGAATTTTCATCACGACGGCGATTTGGAAGGAACTGCCGCGCGCGGCGGGATCGAGCGAGGCGTAAATTTCCGGTTTGACGACATCGCGTCCGGAAGGAATCTGCGAAGTGACCACATGCGGCAGGGCTGCACATAGCCCCAGGAGCGTGACGAAAAAAATTGTTTTGCTAGATATCACAGGGTCACCTGGGTGCCGAGCTGTTGGGAGACGACGCGGCCCATGACGGCGTAGAGATCTTCGCCGGTTTTTTCATGGACGAAAGTGTTGCGCGGCTCGTTCCACCCGAGCTTGAAGCTGGTGGAAAGCGCGGAGATCCAGATTTCGCGGACGGGGGTGTTGGGGGAGATCACGAATTTGGCCTCCTCGGGCTCCTCGAAAATGACTTCGAGCTTTCCGCTTTCGCCTTCGACGTCAAAGCCGTGTTCATCGCCCAGGACCAGGAGGCGCTTCTTGAGATCTTCGAAAGCGGCGTCCGCTTTACGCTGAAAGTCTTTTTCATCGAGCATGGATTTAGGGTACCTGAAGAGAGTGAGTCGTGGGTAGTGGGAGAGGAGCCGAAGCAAAGAGGTAAGGAGGTAATGAGATAACGAATGAGGCGGGGGAGGAGTAAGTTCCGGAATGGGAATTGTTGGCATACACCCGGCAGTTTTCATATGAGTGGCAAGCAAAGGACTTACAGGATACGGAACTTGGAAGAGTGCGCAACGAATAGAAAACAGGGGATTTGCAAATGCACTTTTTGCGCGAAAAAGTGAGCAGAGAAGCAAGAATGGAGGGCGAGAGATACGCAGGGCCCCTACACCCCCAGGCATTTGTAAGGATGTCAAACGAAAGGGGTTGCGGGAGGGGGCATTTGTAAATGACGGGGATTAAAAGAGTTGCGGTGACGGGTTTTTCATCACCGTGACGGAATCGAATCGAGACTGGGGAAGAATCCTTCCACTCGTCCGCCGCGGCGGGCTTGCTCAGGATGCGCATCCTTGGCCGGATGCGCAATGCGGATGGCAGGGGCAAGCGCATACGGAATGGTCGCATGGGAAGTACCGACTGTCAACTACTAACTACTTAGTGATTCGAATGGAATGTCGTATCCGGGACACAGCAGGGGTGCAAGTTGGAGGATGGAAAGGACTTGCGGGAGGGATGAGAGTTGAGAAAATCTTGGAGATCTGGTGACGGGTCAAAAGCCGAGCCTCGACCGGAGCAGGCGCTACCTAAGAGTGCGCGAACGTTCTCCATTGGTTACGTCTGGGCTACGCGTTTAACTTCACTGGAAAGCATCTATATCGTGGATAGGCTAATGTCCGGCGAAGAATCAGCTTAAACTTTTCATCCTATGAAGATTGTTGGGCAGCAAATTCGACTCGCGGGGTCAGACCTGAGCAACCACCTCGCCTGCCGTCATTTGACCACGCTGGAGTTGCAGGTGGTGCGAGGCGAGCGGGCCGCACCGGATTGGGCTGACCCGGACCTTGCGATCATTCTGGAACGTGGTGACAGGCACGAGAAAGACTATCTCGCACATCTGGCTGCGCAGGGACTCACAGTCGAGAATCTGGGGCATATCGATCACAAAGAAGAAGCGCGGCTGCTGGCGGAGACGCTAGCGCTGATGGATCGCGGCGCGCAAGCGATCGCGCAAGGGGCGCTGAGCGACGGGGGATGGTTTGGGCGGCCGGATGTGCTGCGTCGCGTTGCAACGCCGAGCAAGCGATGGAAGTGGTCCTACGAAGTGGTGGATACGAAGCTGGCGCGAGAGACGAAGGCGACGACGATCCTGCAACTGTCGCTATATTCGGAATTACTGGCGAAGATTCAGGGGACGGTGCCGGAGTTTTTGTGGGTGGTGCCGCCGGGCGAAGGGTTTGCGGGAGAGAAATATCGCGTCTCGGAGTATGCGGCGTACTCCCGGTTTGTGATGAAGCGATTGCGTGGGGCCGTGGGCGAGGGTGCGAGCAAGGAAACTTATCCAGAGCCGGTGGAGCACTGCAATGTGTGCCGGTGGTTCAAGGAGTGCGACGCGAGGCGGCGAGCGGACGATCATTTGTCGCTGGTGGCGGGAATCCGGAGGCAACAGCGGGATCAGTTTGAAGAGTGGAATGCGGAAACGATGGCCAAGCTGGCGGCGCTGCCGATTCCGCTGCGAGAACGGCCGAAGCACGGGTCGAAGGCAGGATACGAGAAGGTCCAGAAGCAGGCGCGGGTGCAGGTGGAGGGACGGACAGAAAAGAAGCTGAAGCATGAACCGATCCTGCCCGTGGCGGAAGGAATGGGATTTTGCCGGCTGCCGGAGCCTTCAGTGGGCGACATGTTTGTGGATCTGGAAGGCGATCCGTTTGTGGGAGAGAACGGGTTGCAGTATCTCTTTGGGTTTGCGGTGCTCGATGTGCGGGGAGAATTGAAATACGAAAAGCGATGGGCTTTGAATCGTGAGGAGGAGAAAAAGGGATTTGAATGGATGGTGGACGAAATCATGCAGCGGCGGGAAGCAAATCAGAAAATGCACGTGTATCACTTCGGCGGGTACGAGCCGGGAGCGTTGAAGCGATTGATGGGGATGTACGCGACGCGGGAAGACGAAATCGACCGGATGCTGCGAGCGGGCGTGCTGGTGGATTTGCATCAGGCGTTCAAGCAAGGAGTGCGGGCGAGCGTGGAAGAGTATTCGCTGAAAAAAGTGGAAGCGTTTTACGGATTCGAGCGGAAGACGCCGCTAGAAGCGTCGCGAGCGGCGATGCGATATGTGGAGCACCGGTTGGAATTGGGCTGGGGAGATGAGGAATTGCCGAAGCCGATTCGCGAGGCGATGGAAGGATACAACGCGGACGATTGCCTTTCGACGGCGAAGCTGCGGGATTGGCTGGAGGAGGAAAGGAAAAAGTTGGAGGAAGACGGAGCGAGCGTGCCACGATTCGCGGACAGGGATGAGGAGGCATCCGAAGAACTAGATGAGAGGCAAAAGCGAGTTGCGGAGCTGACAGAAGAACTAACGACGGGAATGCCGGCGGACTCGAAGGAGCGAAGCAAAGAGCAGCAGGCGCAGTGGCTGTTGGCACAACTTTTGGATTGGCACAGGCGGGAGGACAAAGCGACTTACTGGGAGGGTTACAGGCTGGCGGAGCTCAACGATGAGGATTTGCTCGAAGACCGGGCGGGACTGGCGGGGCTGAGGTTATTGGAGCAGGTGCTCGTTGAACGAAAGATTCCTGTGGATCGTTATACATTCGAGAAGCAGGAGACGGAAGCACGCGTGGCGAAGGACCTGTATTGCAAGCGCGAAAAGTTCGGAAGCGTGGTGGCAATCGACCCGGTGAAACGCACAATTGATGTTAAGAAGACGAGAAAGACAGCCGAATTGCATCCGACTGCGGTGTATGTGTGGGAGCGGCCCTTTAATGTAAAGGAACATTCAGAGGCGCTCTTCCGGATCGGCGAGTGGGTGGCGGCGAATGGTATCGATACCGCCGGAAGATATCGTGCGGGGCGAGATTTGTTGCTGCGGAAGCGGCCGCGGCTCGCGAGAGGCGAGGTGCTGGAACCGCACACGGGAGAAGAGCCCAAGAGCACAGTGTGCCGGATTGCCTCGGCTCTTAAGGACTCCGTGTTTGCGATCCAGGGGCCTCCGGGTGCGGGGAAGACATTCACCGGGGCGCGGATGATCTGCGAATTGGTGAAGGACGGAAAGAAGATCGGAATTACGGCGCTAAGCCACAAGGTGATCCGGAAGCTCCTGGAAGAGGTGACGGATGCAGCGAAGGAACAGGAGCAGAGTGGCGTGCGGTGCATGCAGCGGTCGGATACGGAAGAGCCGAGCGAGGACATTGCCATGGCGAGGAGGAACGATGAGGCATGGGCGGCCCTAGAGTCCGGCAAAGCAAACGTGTCGGGAGGAACGTCGTGGCTGTGGTCGCCGGAAGCGGCTTTTGAAGCAGTGGATATGTTGTTCATTGATGAGGCGGGACAGATGGGACTGGCGGATGTGCTGGCGGTGTCGCAAGCGGCGAAGAGCCTTGTCCTGATTGGCGATCCGCAACAATTGGAGCGGCCTCTGAAGGGAAGCCATCCGGACGGCGCCGAGAAATCGGCACTGGAGCATTTGCTGGGCGAGCGCAAAACGATTTCGGGGGACATAGGGTTTTTGCTGCCGGAGACGTGGCGATTGCACCCGAGGGTATGCGAGTTTACATCGGGCTTTTTTTATGAAGGGCGGCTAGCGTCGCGGGAATTTTTGCGGAATCGAGTGCTGGAAGGACACGCATGGCTGAACGGAGCGGGATTGTGGATTGTGCCGGTCGCGCATGAGGGGAGCCGGAACTCGAGCGCGGAGGAAGTGGAAGTGGTGGCCCGGATTGTGGAGGGATTGCTGAAGCCGGAAGTGAAATGGTTCTACGGGGCGGGGAATAGCCGGCGACTGAAGGAAGAAGACATTTTGATCGTGGCGCCGTATAACGCGCAGGTATCGGATCTGTGCGCGGGGCTGCCGAAGATGCGGATTGGGACGGTGGACAAGTTTCAGGGTCAAGAAGCACCCGTGGTGATTTATTCGCTGACAACGTCGTCGCCGGAAGAAGCGCCGCGTGGGATGGAGTTTTTGTACAGCTTGAACCGTCTGAACGTGGCGACCTCGAGGGCGATGACGACGGTAGTTTTGGTGGGCAGCCCGAAGCTCTTCGAACCAGAATGTAGAACGCCGCGGCAGATGCAACTGGCGAATGCGTTTTGCGGTTACCTGGAAATGGCTGTCACACGCAATCCCGCCTCGATTTAGGTGATAACTTTACCCTCTCAAAACAAGAGGGCGGACCGAAGTCCGCCCCTTTGAGAAAGTTGCAAGAGCTGGTACAGCCATGTGGCTTAGAGCTGGATCTCCCAGACGCCGCGACCGTAGGTGGCAATGCGGAGGAAGCTGCCATCGGGCGGCATGTAGAGGTCATCCACAGAACCTGCAGATTCGTCAGAAGCTAAGATCAGAAGCGTGGGACTAGAAGCTGTCCGAACGAACGACAACATCCTGCTGGTGGCTCGCGGTGCCGGCAACCCACTGAACGCCGCCGAACCACACGAAGTTCTGCACGTTATTGCTATCGGTCCAAAAGGCGTGGAAGACGTCGTCGGCCCCCGCCGCGATGTCCGTATAATCGCCGAAGAACGTGCCGCGGAAGCCGTAACGAGTGTTGATGGGCTGGGTCGTTACGGTATTGGTCACGCCGCTGGTCAGGTCTCTCACCACATAGTCCAGGCGTGCATTGTTAATGAAGGGGCCGAGCGTCTTGCAGCTTGCGCCATTCAGGCTCGGCGCGCCGAACGCCGCACAAGTTTGCCAGGGTGAGACCACGTCGGCAGCGTAGGCCGACATGTAGACGCGTCCCGTGGGTGAGACTGATACCGCGGGGAACAGCGTGTCCACTCGCCGAGCGGCGGGCGCGTTCAGCGTGCTTCCGTCCGGCTGAGTCACTGGATAACCGATGGCCGTGCGCGTGGAAGCATCGACGGACGGCAGGACCAGCGCGGGGGCGCTCCACGTTGCGCCGCCGTCGGTAGACTTGCTATAGAGCGACGCCGCATGGCATCCGGTGTTTGTGCGCGTCGGGCACAGGCCCCCGCTGTTACTCATCATCGAGGACCAGGCGACATACAGGTCCCCGTTGGGCGCAACGCCAGCGGCCGGAAAGCTGTTGACGCGGAATGACGTATTCGCCGCCGGGATGATGTCCACTAGCGGAGACACCGCCACCGGCTCGCTCCAGTTCCTACCGCCATCAGTCGATTTGACTACCCAAATGCTGTCGAAAGTGGCGAGCCGAGTCGCCGCGTCCCAAAAGACATAGACGGTGCCATCCGGACCGACCACCGGCCGCGAGCCCTGGCCATACAGGACGTTGCTGACGATGAGCTGCGGATCACTGAAGGTGCGCCCGCCGTCGCGCGACACTGCCACCGCAATGGGCGACTGCACGTAATGACCGTTGTGCGGATTGAAAATAAACCGCGTCCAGGTCACATAGACGTTGTCGCGAAAGGGACTCGCGGCATGGGAATCCACGGCGATCCATTCCTTGTCATTGATTGTGGAAGGGGCCTTGGTTTGGTTGATGAACACCGGCGCCCCCCAAGTCAGGTTCCCGTTGCTGTCAAAGGTTCCTTTGTTCACAGCGACTGTGTTGGCTGGCGAGGTGCGGTCAAACCCCAGACCCGAATAATAAACGTTGCCACGGCTATCGAAGGCCACAGCGGGATCTCCACCGGCGTCGTACGGTCCTCCGGTCAAATGTTCAACTCCGGGAATCAATGTCCCCAAGCTTGTCCCGTCGAGTTTGGAAGCGCAGCACCAGGTCTTGCCGCCATCGTTGGAGAAATACGTCCCCGAGTAGCCGTCGCCCACAGCACTGCACGGTATTGCCCCGATGCTGCAGTTCCAGGTGAGAGTTACGTAGTCGTTCGCACCAGCAACGATGCGCATCGGCTTGTTGGGATCCACCGCAATGGCCGTCTCATTTTGGGGAGCTCCCGCCGTATCCTGGTTCACAGTCACGTCCGGCGCGAGGACACTTGTGCCGTCTAGCGGGCTGGACAAGATTTGGAAAGGAGTGACGGGAATTGAAGAGGGGCTGGAGATCAGGTCGCTCAGATCGGATTCCTGCTCGATAAACGCGGAGAAGCGAATCTGCAAGCCAGCTGTGCCATTTACCGACGCCACCTTGCCAGCCAGAGTGGTGATGTCATAAGTGACCCCGGAGTTGTCCGTAGTGGTGGTCTTCTGGTCTGCGGCGGCCTGCGCGGTCTGTGATCCGACGGTTCCCGGCAGCGTCAACGCGGCGCCGGCTGCCACCAGCAAAAAAAGAAGAAGTGCGAGCTTGCGTGTTTTTACGCTGCTCGGAGAAGCATTCATGTAGACCTCCCGATGAAGGATTCAGCTTGCAGGAATGGAAGATGGCTGGACAAGCGTAGGACGCGGTCGTCCGAATGGTTAGCCCACCCCGCAGCCGGGAATGCTAACCCTCTATTACTTCGCTGTCAATAAGAACCGGCAAATGGAGATTTAGTGGCTGTTTTACTTGAGCTAGAGAAAATGGAAATCTAAAAATCGGAATTCGATCAAAGAACAGAGCGTCATAGTTAGCGGAGCGGCGGGGAGAAGTCGGTCAAAACGAGATACGTGGAATCGATTTTCTCGACCAGCTTGCCGTTGGCTTCGGATTTATCGCGCACGCTCTGCCATTCGGGATCATCGCGGAAGGCCTGCCAGTTGGCGGCGGCGGCTTCCCGGCTGGGATGCGCGATGATGTAGATGAGAGTCTTGCTCTTCAGAGGTTCGTCGGTGGGCGTCCAGTAGGCTATGTTCTTGATTCCATGCTTTTCGAAGAGCTGCATGGTGTGCTCGCGAAAACGCCGCAGCAGGTCGTCCAGCTTGCCGTCGTAGGTGTGATAGACGCGGAGTTCGTAGACGGTGGAGGTTGGTCCGGGGCCGGGCTTCTCTAGTTCCGAGGAGGCCCAAGCTGCGGCAGGGAGAAGTGCTGCTGCAGGAAGCGATTGAAGCAAGGTTCGTCTTTTCATGGCAGGGATTCTAGCAGAAGTCTTGGGCGATGCGAAGATGTGCCGACGAGGGAGGCACGGTTTTTCTGACGATTCGCGAGGAACAAATCGAGAGAGTCGTAGTCCGGGTAATGTAAACTTTCCGGCATAAGCAATCGAGCGGAGCGAACCGAAAGGTGGTGGCGATGGGAAAGAATATTATTGTTTGCTGCGACGGGACGGGAAACCAGTTTGGGGAACAGAATTCGAACGTCTTGAAACTGTACACCACGCTGCTGATCCAGCCGGAAGTGCAAACGGCGTATTACCACCCGGGCGTGGGAACGATGGGCGCGAGGAACGCGCTGAGCGCGCTGGGGAAGTGGTGGACGCGCGTGAGAGGGCTGGCGTTTGGGTATGGACTTTCGGACAACATTGCGGACGCCTACCAATTCCTGATGAAGGAATATGAAGAGGGCGACCGCGTCTATCTGTTTGGTTTCAGCCGCGGCGCGTACACGGCGCGGGCCCTTGGCGGGCTGTTGCACATGTTCGGCCTGCTGCGACAGGGAAACGAAGGGCTGATTCCCTACGCCCTGAGGCTGTACAAGAGCAGAAAGAAAAATAAGTTCGAGCTGGCGAGGGGATTCAAGCTCATTTTCTCGCGGCCATGCGCGCCGCATTTCCTGGGGCTTTGGGACACGGTGAGTTCGGTGGGGTGGGTGCTCGACCCCATCGGATTGAAGCCTGGAGCGCTGCCGTACACTTCGCAATTTCCCGATGTGCCGATTGTGCGGCATGCGGTGTCCATCGATGAACGGCGCGCGTTTTTCAGACAGAATCTGATCCATTTGCCGCCGCCGCCCACAGAGCAGGATTTGAAACAGGTGTGGTTTGCGGGCGTGCATTCCGATGTGGGAGGGAGTTATGCAGAGCTGGAAAGCGGGCTGGCGAAGATTGCGTTGCGGTGGATGATCATTGAGGCGGCCAAAGCAGGGCTGCAATTGAATGAGAAGAAAGTGAATGACATCTTAGGCGCGGATCCGCACTTTGCG
>QHYE01000065.1:32241-48309 GCA_003224055.1 Acidobacteriota bacterium
CTATGGTTCCTTTGTTTGTGCCTGGAGAGGAAAAACCGGAATACAACGCAACTATCCGTATGAATCTGGGGCACATGCGATTCATGGCGGATGGAGCGCACATCCATGAAGCCGTTGCGGAACGCATGCGATTGGATTCGACGTACCGGCCGGCGAATTTGCCGAAGGAGTATGTCGTCGAGAAGGATGACTACAACTGAGATTCGATGGTCCTGGTGAGCTCTTCGAAGGGGATGAGGCCCTGGATTTTCTTGATTTCTTTGCCGTCCTTGGAGATGAGGAAGCTGGTGGGATAACCGAGCAGGCCGCCAAACTTGGTGGCGACATCGTCGTTGCCAAGGACGATGGGATAGTTCATGGGAAGTTTCTGGTCGTTGACGTTGAAACGTTCTTTGGCGAGGAACGGGGCCACGGCGGCCTTGCCTTCGTCGTCCATCGACACTCCGAGGACGGTGAAGCCCCGCGCGCCGTACTTCTGCTGCATTTCGATGAGCCAGGGAATCTCGATATAGCAGGGATCGCACCAGGTGGCCCAGAAATTGATGAGGACGACTTTGCCTTTGAAGCTGCTTAAGGGAACCTCCTTGCCTTCGAGATCTTTGAAGATGACGTCGGGAGCGGGAGTGCCAGCGACGGATTCCACGGAGACGGCAACGCTTGCTGGGCTCTTGGCTTTGACACGGGTGGCCACGTCAACGCGATGCGTGGCGTAGGCCAGCGCGACCACGATGGTTAGAATCACGAAAATCTTTTTCATTTTGGCTTGCCCGAACCGGTCAGGCTTACTCCTCTAGAGCGAAAAGCGATTCAAGAAAGATAGTTTAGCCGAGAGCCAGGTCAACTTGTTGACGAAGACCAGGCCGCCGACGAACAGAAGCAAAGCGCCGCTGAATAACTCGACGGCGTGAAGATACTTCCGAAAATTCTTGTAAAAAGCTATGAACTGGCCGATGCCGAGAGCGGTGAGCAGGAAGGGGATGGCCAGGCCAGCGGAATAGACGGCGAGGAGCAGGACGCCGCGGGCGATGGTGTCGCTGGCGGCGGCGAGAGCAAGAACGGTGGCGAGAATCGGGCCGATGCAGGGCGTCCAGCCGAAGGCGAACGCGAAGCCGAGGAGGAATCCGCTCCAGATGCCGGGTTGCGTGGATTTGCTGCGAAGGTGGACGTCGCGATTGAGCCAGCGCGCCATGGCAGGGCCAAAAAAGCCGATGAGCGAGAGCGAAAAGAAATGAGCAGCGCCGAGTCCGGCGAAAAGCGGGGCGTGACGAAGAAGCGAGGCGACTCCGAGGGCGACGAGGAGCACGCCGAGGATGATGCCGGCGCGAAGATTGAGCTTGATGAGCGCGCCGATGAGGTGAAGGCCGAAGAGAAGAATTAGAGCGCCGGCGACGGGAGCGAGGAGCGCGCGATTCTGGCGGAGGAAGGAACCGACAGCGCTGGCGGATGCGCCAAAGGAAATGAACACGACAGAAAAGCCGGCGACAAAGGCGAGAGAGGAAGAGAAAAGGCCGGAGGTCGGCACGTCGCCCTTGCGGAGTTGCTCCATGCCGATGCCGGAGAGCATGGAGATGTAGCCGGGCACCAGCGGCAGAACGCAAGGCGAGAGGAAGGAAACTAGCCCCGCGAGGAAGGCCCCTGCTAGAGAAACATCGGTCATGTTCGAATCATACCTCTAATCGTGAGAATCCCGGAATTGCCTGAATTCTTCCCGAGGCAGGTCGCAGACCCTTCTTTAGACGCGGACCGAAGGAAAAAGAGACATGCACGGAAGGTCAAGCGAATAGGCGCCAGGTGAAGGAAATGGTTGGCGCGGAGCGCGTGATTGGCTGTTTGCATTGATTTCAAGCGACTGATAATAAGCAACTTACCAAAAAGCCCTGTGGCACGATGGTTGCCATGCTGATGGTGGGCGCGCGGGAAGCGCGTGGCTGGTGACTTATGACCTGGACGATTTGGACACCGAACAAAGTGACGCTGCTGCGAGTGGCGGTGGGATTTGGGGCCGTGTGCTTGTTTGGGCGAGGACCGTGGGCAAATCTCGCGGCCGTGGCATTGACGGTGGCGGCGATCGCGCTGGATGCGCTGGACGGGCACATCGCGCGGAAGAAGAAAATGGCGACGCCGGTGGGCGCGCAACTGGACATCCTCGGCGACCGCATGATCGAGAACGTGTACTTCACGTATTTCGCAGTGGTGGGGATGGTGTCGCTGTGGCTGCCGATTTTGTTTTTTGCGCGCGGGGCCTTGACGGATTTTCTGCGCGGGCTGGCGATGAAGACGGGGCATTCGTGCTGGGGCGCGAACGCCATGCTGCAAACGTGGTGGGGGCGGGCGCTGGTGGGATCGCGATGGAGCCGGGGACTCTATGCGGCGATGAAATGCTTGTGTTTTTGTTATTTGGGATTGGAGCTGGCGCTGACGCGCGGGCCGGTGGCGCTGATCGGCGAGCTTACAGCGCACGCACAGATGATGATTCGCATGGGCGCGGAGACGCTGACGTGGATGACGGCCGCATTCTGCCTGCTGCGGGGATTGCCGGTTCTATTGGAGGGCTGGAAGTACTTCGCGGGAAGCGTGGGGCCGGTGCGCGGCGCGAAGAGAGCAGCGCAGGAGGCAGCGTGAAGGAAAGAAAGGAGGTTGAGGAGGTAAAGGAAGTAGAGGAAGTAAAGGAGAAGAGCGGGGGCGTTGCAGCGTTCTTTGATTTGGATGGGACGCTAGTGGCGTTGCCGTCGCTGGAGCAGAGATTCTTCCAGGTGTTGCGGTACCGGCGCGCCATCGCGGCGAAGAACTATTGGCTGTGGCTCTCGGAAGCGGTCCGGCTCGCGCCGCGCGGACTCAGTGCGATCCGGCACGGGAACAAGATGTACTTGGGAGGAGTCGCGGTGGACCGGTGGGGAGAGGGCGGGCTGAAGCCCGCTCCTGCATTTTTTGGAGATGCACTCGCAAGGGTGGCTTGGCATGCGGGGGAGGGCCACACGATTGTGATGGTTAGCGGAACGTTGGAGCCGCTTGCGAATGAGGCCGCGCGAGCAATCGAAGATGAGCTCGCAGCGCGCGGGATATTTCCTGCGATTCGAGTGCGCGCGACACGGCTGGAGCAAATGCACGGCCGTTGGACGGGGAGGATTTTGGGTGAGGCCATGTTTGGAAAAGAGAAGCTACGGGCCGTGCTGCGGATGGCAGAGGAAATGAAACTCGATCTGGCGCAGTGTTACGCATACGCTGACAGTTCGAGTGACCGATGGCTGCTGGCGGCAGTCGGGCGGCCTATCGCGGTGAACCCTTCGAACGACCTTGCACGGCTTGCGCGGATACGTGCGTGGCCAGTTCTGAATTGGGAAGGAAAAGAGAATCTAACACAGAGACGCAGAGGGCACAGAGAAGTCGCAGAGAAGAAGCAGCTCCCCAACGCGATTGCCTGACGCCGCGTTTTTCATTTCGTGAAAGACAAAAAGACTACTGAATGGATCACGGAGAACCCTCGATGAGCGATGTTCAGCGACAAGATTGCGAAGGGAAAGGAGCATTGATTGCCTGGCAAGCAAAAGTGGGCGCTGAGAGTAGCGCGGAGCGCGCCGTCAGGCTGGAAACGGAGCGGCAAGGAATCGTTGCACTAATCACCCAGGAATTGTCACGTGCATGGGCGGCCTGCGGGGCGTTCGAATGGATTGCGCTCGGATATCTGGCGTTTTCCTGCGTTTTGATTGTAGCGTTCGCAGAGAATTTGGCGCATCCGGTGAAGTTGATCGGTGCGCAGGCATTTGTGGCAGCAGTCATTTTGGTTTTGTGCCGAGTGGAAACACGAGCCGCAGGGTGGAGGGCTTGGAACAAGGAAAAACAAAGAGGGACAGACAGGAATGTCTGTCCTACAGTCGCGCAAAAGTTTTGGCACTTTTGGCGGCATTGGTATCCGCATTTGTTTTTTCTGTTTTGTTTTGAGGAGATGGCGAAACTCGTGCATTTGTTTTCGCCGGCGTGGCAGGACGCCAAGCTGATCGCGTTTGATCAATGGCTGACGGGTGTGAATCCCGCCCTCTGGTTGGAGCGCTTCGCGCATCCGGCGCTGAATGAATTCATGCAGTTTGCTTACCTCACGTATTTTGTTTATTTGCTGATTATTGGAGGGCTGCTTTACTACCAAGGTGATTGGAAAAGCTACTGGTCGGTAATGACGTATTCCGCTATCGGCTACGTGCTCGGCTACGTCATCTCGATGCTCTTCCCGGTGCAGAGTCCGTGGTTCAGCATGGCGGGAATGTGGCACGGTGAGCTCGCGGGCGGACCGTTCACCGCGCTCGTCAACCTGATCGAGAAGTTCGGGCGAGTGCATGGCGCGGCGTTCCCCTCGCAGCATGTGGCGGGCGCGGTTGCAGCGCTTTGGGGAGCGTGGCGCCACAGACGACGGCTATTTTGGGTATTCCTTCCGTTCGTTTTGTGTATGTGTGTTTCGACGGTGTATGTGCGAAATCACTATTTGGCGGATATGTTCGGAGGAATGTTGACCGGGACGCTGGGGTATGTGATTGGCGTGTGGGTGATGCGGAAGCAAGGAGCGGTTACCGTGCGGGCCTAGGGCCAGAATCTCGTGGCAGATGTTTACAAAGAAGGCCGCACGCAAGATGCCAGCGCTACAGGGGCGGCCGGCGAGTTTGGGGACGAGCCCGCTCGAAGGCGTTGGCGATCCGGAGCAATATGCTCTCTGACGATACTCCCGCCATAATCTGCAAACCAATCGGCAATCCAGCGCGTGTGAAGCCACAGGGAACAGTCAGAGAAGGTGTCCCAGCAAGATTCGCCGGGCGGTTCAGACGCAACAGGAGGGCACGGGTCGGATACTCATGCGCTCCGATGCGGGAAGTTTCCTGATTCAAGAGCGGCGCTTCAATCGGTGTGGTGGGAACAACGATGGCATCGACGTCCGCCTCGGCGAGCGCAAGATGCAATTGTTGAACGAACTGTTTTTGAATCTCCAGCGCTTGCAGGAAGTCCACGGCGGATACCTTGGTTCCCATCTCCAGCCGTGAACGCACATCGTCGCCATAATCGGCGGACCGCGCGGGAAAATATCCTTGTTGCTGATGGAAAAGAGTCGCCTCAACCCAGGCAATTTGATTTCCCGCTTCCTCGGTCTCGTCCAGCATCGGTATGGAGACGTCCGCCGTCCTCATGCCCAAGCGGCAGAGATCACGCAGGGCGGAATCGAAAGCGCTCCGGACCTCCGGGGAAAGAGCGTCGAAGAACATCTGACGAGGAAGACCCAGACAAAACTCTTTTGGGTCAGCCCGAAGAATGGAAGGAGTTGCGAAGTTCGGTTCGCGGCCGACGCGAACGAAGATCGCGTCGGTCAAAATGGCGAGGTCATGGACAGATCTGGCGAGCGGACCGGTGCAATCGAGCAGCGGAGAAAGTGGGACGACACCTTTGCATGAGATGCGGCCCCAGGTTGATTTCAATCCGACGACGCCGCAGAGTGCGGCGGGAATGCGGATGGAGCCACCGGTGTCTGTCCCAATGCTGCCGAAGCAGAGGCCGGCAGCGACGGCCGCGGCGGAGCCGCCGCTAGAGCCGCCGGGAATACGAGTGAGGTCCCAGGGATTGCGGACCGGGCCGAAGTGAGGATTGTTGGAGGTGACGCCGTAAGCGAACTCATGCATGTTGGTTTTGCCAAGCAGGACAGTGCCTGCGCCTTTGAGTTGTGCGACCACCACGGCGTCTTCTTTGGGAATGAATTCGCGCAAGATTTTCGAACCAGCCGTCGTTCGAATGCCTGCCGTATAGATATTGTCCTTCAACGAAATGGGAATGCCGTGGAGCGGGCCGCGGTCGCGACGACCTTTGCGTCCGCGCGGGCTAAAAAGTTCGGCTTCTGCTTTCTTGGCCTGGGCGAGGGCGAGCTCGGCCGTGACGGTGATGTAGGCATTGAGCTTGGGATTGAGCCGCTCGATGCGGGCGAGCATGAACTTGGTCAATTCGACGGGAGAGAGCTTGCGCTTGCGGAAGAGTTTTCCGATTTGCTTGATGGACGCGAAGGCCAGTTCGGTGTCGCTCATGCTCAAAAGATCTTTTCCTGGTGCCGAAGATTTCCGAACGTACCGATGTTGGCAATCATGAACGCGATGCGGAACTGATTCTCCGTGCGAACCTGCCCAAGGTTGATGCGGCGGTATTCGAAGGCGATGCCGCAGCAGCCGCCGTTGTAACTGGCCTGGACGATCTGGTTTTGCAGCGTCTTATTGGTGAAGTCATAGCCGACGCCGGTGATGAAGTTGAGACCCTTTCTCGTTTCGCTGCCATACCCGAGGAGCGCGCGAATCTGATTCGAAGGCGGCTGCTGGAAGGCGGGCAGCGTCGCTGGGGGCTGGACGTCGCTGACCGAGGGATTATCATCCAAGCGGAAGTGGGCAATGGTGGCGAAGAATTCGCTGTAGGGCTTCACTTTCAAGAGCGTGCCAATGGTAACGAGCCTCTGGTTATGCGGATCGTACTGCAGGATTTGCTCCAAGTCGTACGGGCCGCCGGGAGTGAGTTTGATGTCGCTGACGATGGGCGACCAGTTGCGGGGACCAAAGGCAAATGCAAAAGGGGTGATGGAGTTGAGCGCCTGAAATACGTTGCGTTGGCCGTTCATGATGGCGCCGCCAAAAGTTGGATCGAAATAGTGTTTCTGAAAGATACGCCAGGACAGGAGTTCCTGGGGCTGGCCGTCACCCTCCTTCAGAAAAAGCCTCTGAGTGAGGCCATACTGTATTTCATTGGTGTCGGTGATGGTGGCGTTGGAATCAAAGCGGATGAAGTCGGCAAAATTGTTTACGCCGGTGACGTACCGGTAGGTGAAAGTGGGCTCAATGGTGTGCTTGTAGCGCCGGCGGGATTTGTCTTTTTTCAAGGAATCGCGGTCGAAGAAGCGTTCGAGAGCCGGCGGACGGAGGTCCACGGTGAATTCGCCGGTCTGGCGTGTGATGGATGAGCCGCTGACCAGACTTGCAGAATTGAGCGAATCGCCATAGCGCGTGGCGCGATACGCAGCGGAGGTGGTCACGCCGAGCCAGGGGCCAAAATGCAGGGGGACGGTAACGCGCGGCGCGAATTCGTAGCGTGCGACGAAATCAGGAGTTTCGATAGTTTCATCGTGGCGATTCACCGCGCCTGCGAAAGCATCGAAACTAAAATAGACGGGAACTCTGCGCCAGGGAGCTTGCTCAACGGAGCCGAAACGCGCTTCCGGTGCATTGCGAAGGGCGACGCTGGTGGCTGGAATCGCGGGAGTGATCGAGGTCGCAGCGACGGGAAGCGTGAGAAAGCTCTTGTCATTGAGCACGGCGAAATTGAGACTGAAGCCGCGAAAATTATTGGTGACAAAAATGGCGCTGCGAACTTCGGAGTTGACGGCTTCCCCAATGCTGTCAGCAAACGCCAGGCGAAAAGTAAGCGAGGAGAGCTGATTGTAATCAGTGACGAACCGCCAGCCTCCGCGAAACAGAGATTGAATTTCCACGCGCTGCTGTTCGCCGCCCTGTGGGCTGCGGGTGCCATCGGGATTGAGCAGGCCGCGGTCGTCGACGCCGAAATAGGCATAGCTGATCGAGGTGTTCTCAAAAGGCTTGGCGCGAAATTCGCCGCGCTCCAGAACGCCGCGGCGGCTCATGAATTGCGCGCCAATGGTGGCGTCCATCCAGGGCGTGGGAGCCAGATAAAAAGCTTCGCCCAAGATGAAGCCCTTGCGCGAGCTCTGGCCAATATCCGGGATAAGGAATCCGGTCTGGCGGACTCTGCGGCCGGCGGGAGCGGTGGCGTAGGGTAGCCAAATCAGCGGGACGCGGAAAAGCCGGAAGTTGGCGTTGACGAGCGCGACCGTCTTGCCGAGGTGAATGCGCGCGTTGGGCGCGTAGAACTGCCATTTGGGATGCAGGGGATCGCAAATGGTGATCCATGCGCGATGGACGAGATACACATCGCCGGCGAAGCGCTCGACGTCGCGCGCTTCGAAATAAAGAGGATTGTCGGAAATCAGAATGGCGGGATTGGGCCGGCGCTCGATCTTGACGCTGCCGCGGACATTGTGGAAAAGGCCGTGGCCGGTGCTGACGTTGTAATGCGCTTCGTCAGCCTCGAGGTGCTCGTTGTTATAGTCGAGCAGAACGTGGCCGGTACCGACGGCTTCGAAGGTCTTACTGTTATATTCGACGTGGTCGGCGCGAAGGCGCGTGTCTCCATAGCGGATGTCGACATCACCATCGGCGGTAGTGACGTCGCCGCGGCGGCTCTGTGTTTTTGCTTCCAACTCGGCGATGCCGGACTTCGAAGCAGGCAAATGAACCTGCTGAGCGCCGGAGAGAAGTGTGGCAGGGCCGGCAAGGGCGGCAAGAAGCGCAATCAGGAAAACCAAGGAACGCAGCGCGGAGAGAGCTCGCGCACGGAAATGAAGATTCATCCGGACCATGCAATCAATGAAAGCAGTTGGATAGCCTAGCACGGGGTAGATGGGAATTGAAGGCGAGGGCGTGCACTGAAACGTGACAACAGGGTGGCGCGTCTGAAGTTGCACAGGGTTTGTTTGCCCTTCCAGAAACATATGATGCGTGAAATGGGCCGGCAGGAGTAACATGCCGGGCCTTGTGCGTGGGGGAATGAAATGAAGCATGGTTCGAAAGCTCTACGACTGATTTCGGGGATTGCCATTTGCATCAGCGCGCTTGCGGCGAATGTGCCGGCGGCTCCGGCCGACCAGGCGAGTCCCGTTGATAAGCTGAAAAATCTGGAATTTCGCGAGATCGGGCCCGCGACCATGGGCGGGCGCATCGATGATTTTGCGGTGGTGGAGAGCAATCCCAACATCGTTTATGTGGGGACTGCTTCGGGCGGCGTCTGGAAAACGAACAACAACGGCACGACCTGGGAGCCGGTGTTCGACAAGGAGAGCGTGTCCACGATCGGGGACATTGCGATTGCCCCTTCAGATCCGTCCCTTGTGTGGGTTGGCACAGGCGAGCCGAATAACCGGCAGAGCTCGTCGTGGGGCGACGGTGTATACAAATCGCTCGATGGCGGGAAGACGTGGAAGAAGATGGGGCTGGAGGCGACGCGGCACATCGGCCGGATTGTGATTCATCCGAAAAACCCGGAAGTGGTGTACGTAGCGGCACTGGGTCATTTGTGGGGAGCGAATCCGGAGCGCGGCGTTTATAAAACAAGTGATGGAGGTAAGAGCTGGTCGCAAGTCCTGAAGATTAATGACGACACGGGTGTAAGCGACATCGCGCTGGACCCGGAAAGCCCGGACACGCTGTACGCCGCGGCGTATCAACGTCGGCGGACCCCTTATGGATTTAATGGCGGCGGCCCGGGCTCAGCCATTTACAAGACGACCGACGGCGGCGCGACGTGGAAGAAATTGACCAAAGGACTGCCGTACGAAAATGGCGGTGAAACGGGGCGCATCGGCCTTGATATTTACCGCAGAAACCCGAACGTCGTTTATGCCGTGGTGCAGCACGAAAAGGGCGGAACTTTTCGCAGCGAAGACAAAGGCGAGACGTGGAAGAAGATGGGCGACACGAATCCGCGGCCGTCGTACTACAGCCAGATTCGAATCGATCCCAATAACGATCTCCGGATCTGGGAACTGGGCGCGCCGATGTTTTATTCCGAGGATGGAGGGAAGACGTTTTCGACGCAGCGGGTGCAAAAGATTCACGGCGACTTTCACGCGATGTGGATTGATCCGGCGGATTCGAATCACATGATCACGGGGTCCGACGGCGGGATTCACTGGAGTTACGACGCGGGCAAGAGCTGGGACTTCATCAACACGATCGCCATCGGGCAGTTCTATGAAATCGGCCTCGACAACGAAAAGCCGTATCACATTTGCGGGGGTTTGCAGGACAACGGAAGCTGGTGCGGACCGGTGCAAACGCTGACGCGCGACGGGATTGCCAATGAAGACTGGCAGGTGATCCATGGCGGCGATGGTTTTTATGCGGCCATCGACAGCGTGGAACCATGGATCGTCTACACGGAATCGCAGGACGGCTATATCGACCGGCGCGACTTGCGGACCGAGCAGCTGCACTCGATTCGGCCGGAAGCGAAAGCGGGTGAACCGCACTACCGGTTCCAGTGGAATTCTCCGGTGGCAGTTTCCGCGCATAACCACACCACGATTTATTACGGAGGAAATTATTTGTTCAAATCCACGGACCGCGGAGATAACTGGACGCGGCTGGGCGGCGACATGACGACAGGCGTGGACCGCAACAAACTGCAGATTTTCGGGAAGACGCCGGACAAGAGCACCTTGTCGCGGCACGACGGCGTGCAGGAATATCCGACGATCACGACATTCAGCGAATCGCCGCTGACCCCGACTGTGCTTTGGGTGGGCACGGATGACGGCAACGTGCAGGTGACGCGCGACGCGGGGAAAACGTGGAAGAACGTGGCCACAAGGGTGCCGGGCGTGCCCAAGGGAACGTATGTGAGCCGCGTGGTGGCGTCGAAAACAGGGGAAGGCGCGGCGCTGGTGGCGTTTGATGGGCATCGCTCGGACGACTACAACGTCTATGTTTTTGCGACGAACGACTACGGCGAGAGCTGGAAAGCCATTCGAAACGGGATACCAGATTCAGCGGGGAGCGTGCACGTGGTGCGGGAGCATCCACGGAGCACGAATCTCCTGTTTGCGGGGACGGAATTTGGGCTATGGATTTCCTGGGATCGCGGCGCTAACTGGGCGGCGTTGGAAAACAATTTCCCGACGGTGCCCGTGGACGACATCGAAATCCAGGCCCGGGAAAACGATCTGGTGCTGGCGACGCACGGAAGGTCCATCTGGGTGCTGGATGACATGACGCCGGTTGAAAAAATGGACGCGAGCGTAACGGTGTCGCCCTTGACGTTCTTCACGCTGCGCGCCGCGACTTCCTGGCATCTGCGTAACCGCCGGTGGAGCGCGGGGCAGAAAATGTTCATCGCAAAAAATCCGCCCTATGGCGCGATTGTGAACTACTACCTCAAGGAAGCCTTGCCCGCAGAGGCGGCGAAGAAAGACAACGACGATAAGGACAAGAAGGATGCGGCGGGAGAAAAGCCGAAGGATGAATCGAAGGCCGTCCCCCCGGAGAAAAAGGAAGGCAAAGTAAAGATCACCGTGGTCGACAAAGATGGAAAGCCGGTGCGCGAATTTGACGGGCCGGGCGCGGCGGGAGTGAACCGCACGAACTGGGATCTTCGGTGGGATCCACCGGCCGAGCCAACGCCAGAACAACAAGAGGCTATCGCGGCGGGGTATGGCTTTGGACCGCGTGGGCCCATCGCCGAGCCAGGGGAATACACCATCAAGATCAAAGCGGGAGAAAAGGAAGCCTCGCAGAAAGTCTCAGTAGAAGAAGATACGCGGGTCGTGATTTCGTCCGCGGACCGCGCCGCGCGGTGGGAAGCCATAAGCCAGATCTATGCCATTGCCAAAACGACGGCCAAAGATCGCAAAACCATTGAAGGGATACAGACGGCGCTGAAAACGGCGCGGGAGCAGTGGAAAAAGGATGCGGGCAAGCCCAACGCAACGAAGATCCCCGACGAAATCGTAAAGGCGGCTGAGGAACTACAGAAAAAAGTGGATGCAGTTGCGGGAAAGTTTATCCGCGAGCGCGAAGGGCTTGGAAATGCGGGGCCCCCGTTCGAATGGAAACCCGAGCCGCTACCCAACCAGGCGCAGGATTTGCTGGCGGACCTCGACGGATTCGTGGCCGCGCCGGGCGGACAACAGAAAGAAAAGTTGGCAGAGATGACTCCGCTGGTCAGCGAAGCGTCGGCGCAAGTGAAGAAGCTGGCGGAGGAAGATTTGCCTGCGCTGAACAAGAAGATGAATGAGGCGGGGATTCCGCATATCGTGCCGGCGGCACAAGGTTCGCGCGGTGGGCAGGGGGACGAAGAAGAGGAGCGGTAACGACGACTTCAACCTTTGCGAAGGCAACGAGTTACACCGTGTGCCGCGCACTGATTACCGTACGCACTACCGAGACGGTTCCCGGTTACTAGCGTCTAAGGAGCCAGACAAGGGTGCGTCATCCGTCAAGCCGATTGCCCACGGCATTGCGGATCCGTGAATTCCAGTTGGAACATTTGAAAAAAGTACGGAGGAAATCAGCATGAGAGCGAAGCAGCCCAGCCTGCGTAGTAGTGCGTGGCTTGCCGTTTTGACGATGATGGCCGGAGTCTTCTTCGGAGGCCAGGAAGTCCTGCGCGCGGGTGCAAGACTGCAGGGTGCCCCGGGGCAGGAGAAAGACAAAAAGGACGAGAAAAAAACCGACAAGAAAGACGAAAAAAAGGGGCTGCCGCTGAAGTCCGATCGGAAGATTGAATTCACGACGGATGAAGGCACCTGGCTCTCGCTGGATGTTTCCCTGGATGCGAAGACCATTGCGTTCGAATTGGTGGGCGATCTCTATACGCTGCCCATCGAAGGCGGACAGGCGAAGCTGATCTCCGGCGGCATGTTTTTTGACAGTCAGCCAAAGTTTTCTCCGGATGGCCAATGGATCGCATTTATTTCCGATCGCGAGGGGAGCGAAAACATCTGGATTATACATCCGGACGGCACGGGCGCGAAGCAGGTTTCGAAAGATCCCAACAGTGAATTCACGTCGCCGAGCTGGGCTCCCGACGGAAAATATATTTTCGTTTCGAAGGCGGCGTTTGGAATCGGGTCGAGCGAAGCCTGGATGTATCACGTGGACGGCGGCACGGGCGTGCAGATCACGAAATCGAAGCCGACGCCCACGACCAAGCGACAAGAGCGCCCGAATGCGATGGGCGTGGTGGCGTCCGCGGACGGTAAATACCTCTACTACGCAACGAAGCTGGGCTCGCTGGCGTACAACCAGCAATTTCCGTCCTGGCATGTCGCGCGGCGCGACCGCAAGACCGGCGATGAAGACGACATCATCCAGCAAATCAGGAGCGCGTTTCGTCCCGTGCTCTCCCCGGATGGAAAGCAACTCCTGTACGTGACGCGGTACGAGACGGAATCGGGCCTGCGTCTGCGCAATCTGGAATCCGGCGAAGACCGCTGGGTGAGATATCCAGTCACCCGGGACGACCAAGAATCGCTCTTCACGCGCGACGTTTTCCCCGGTTACGCGTTCCTGCCCGGCGGAAAGGAAATCATTTATAACCAGGATGGGAAGATCAAGCGACTGGATCTTGCCAGTGGAGGGGAGAACGTAATCCCGTTCACGGCGCAGGTCTCGCAGGAACTCGGGCCCAAACTGGATTTTCCCCAGAAGGTGGAGCAAGGGCCGGTGAAAGTTCGCTTGATCATGGATCCGGTCGAGTCGCCGGACGGGAAGAGACTCGCGTTTTCCGCGATGACCCACCTCTACACGATGGACCAGCCGGGCGGCAAACCGCAGCGGCTGACGAGCGGTAACACGCCGGAATTTCAGCCGGCCTGGTCGCCGGATGGAAAGTCCATTGCTTACGTAACGTGGTCGAGCGAGGGGGGACGACTCTGGAAAATATCCGCTGCGGGCGGAACGCCGGTACCGCTGTCCAAATCGCTCGCGGTGTACAGCAATCCCGCCTGGTCGCCCGACGGCACAAAGATCGTGCTACTTCGCGGCAACAGCTATGACCGCGAAAACAGCACCTTCGATGGCGGGCAAACTGAGAATGCCGACCTGGTGTGGATTCCCGCTGAGGGAGGCGATGCAAACCTGATTCTGCCTGCGCGGGGCGCGGGAGGGCCGCACTTCACAAAGGAAAAGGAACGCATCTACGTTTACACGCCGCAGGGGCTCATCTCGCTGCGCTACGACGGAACCGACCGGCGCAATCACCTGATCGTGAAGGGTCAAGGACTCTACTTTTTTGAAGAGCCCATTCCGGCCGACGACATCCAGCCGAGTCCCGATGGCCAATGGGTGCTGGCCCACGTGATGAATCAGCTCTATTTGATTGCGATGCCGGTAGTGGGCGGTGAGACTCCAACGGTGAATGTCACGTCGGCCGCCGTGCCCGTGAAGCGTTTGACGGACATCGGCGCGGATTATTTCGGATGGGCGGACGACGGGAAAACGATCAACTGGGCGGTGGGCGCGAGCCTGTTTCGCGAGCCACTGAGCGCAATCTCCTTCGAGCCGACAAAGGACGAAAAGAAAGAGGCCGAGAAGAAGGAAGCGGAAGCCAAAGATGCGGACAAGTCCGGCGCAGACAAGAAGGAAACCGCAACCCAAGCCGCGGACGCCAAGAAAGATGAAAAGAAGGATGAGAAAAAGGAAGAAAAGAAACTGAAGGAGCAGGAAAAGGACGTGCAGGAGATCGCCATCGATCTCCAGATACCGCGCAAGACGCCGAAGGGCACCATCGTGCTGCGCGGTGCGACGGTGGTTACGATGAAGACCGGCAAGGAGGATGAGGTCATGAAGAACGCCGACATCGTGGTGGAGAACAACCGGATCAAGAGTGTCGGCGCGAAGGGCAGCGTTCCGGCAGGAGCGAAAGTATTCGACGTAAGCGGCAAGACCATCTCGCCGGGATTCATCGACACGCACGCGCACTGGACGGAAATCCGGCGCGGTATTCTGGACACCCAGAACTGGTCTTTCCTCGCAAACCTTGCTTACGGCGTGACGGCCGGTTTGGATGTGCAGACCGGCACGAACGACATGTTCGCTTATCAAGACCTCGTGGACACCGGCGATATCATTGGGCTGCGCGCGTTCTCCACAGGGCCAGGCGTGTTTTCGGACAACAATTTCCAGTCCGCGGAGGAAGTGAAAGGGGTGCTGACGAAGTACCGGAAATATTACGGCACGCGCAACATCAAGAGCTACGTGGTGGGCAACCGCAAGCAGCGCCAATATATGGTGCAAGCTTCGAAAGAGCTGGAAATGATGCCTACGACGGAAGGCGCGTTGGACCTGAAGCTCAACCTGACGCACGTGATTGATGGCTTCCACGGAAACGAGCACACGCTGCCGATTACCCCGCTATACAACGACGTGCTGCAGATGTTTGCGAAATCCGGCATCGCGGAAACACCGACGCTCATCGTGAATTACGGCGGACCGTTTGGCGAGGACTACTGGTTTGAGAACAGCGAGGTCCACGACAACGCCAAACTCAATCATTTCATGCCGCACCGGGTGATCGACCAGAGAACCAAGCGGCGGACGGGCTGGTTCCGCAAGGACGAATACGAATTTCCGAAGCTCGCGGCGCAGATGACCAAGCTGGTGCGCGCCGGCGGTCTCGTCGGCGTTGGCAGTCACGGCGAGATGCAGGGCATCGGATACCACTGGGAGCTATGGATGTTCGCGAGCGGCGGGATGACGCCGCTCGAAGTGCTGCGATGCGCGACGGTGAATGGGGCGAAAATCATCGGCAGGCCGGACGACCTGGGTTCCATCGAGCCCGGGAAGCTTGCGGACCTCGTCATTTTCGACAAGAGCCCGCTGGACGACATCCACAATTCGAATACCATTCACTGGGTGATGAAGAACGGGGAGCTGTTCGAAGGCGATACGCTGAACCAGGTGTGGCCGGAGCAGAAAAAGCTCGAGCCGCTGTGGTTCTGGAATAATTACGACGTGCCAAAGGCCGGTGAACCGCTGAATTACGGGAAGACGGTGCAGCCGTGACCGGTGACTAGCGCCTAGAAGCTATTTCAAAACCCTCCGTAAGACGATGATGAAGCAGGCGATATGAAAGAATGCGCTGTAAATCGTGAGCGAGCGGTCATAGCGAACCACCAGATGCCGGAAGTTGCCGAGCCACGCGAAGGTGCGCTCGACTTTCCAGCGCCTGCGGTAGCGCGGCAGCGCTCGTCCGTCTTGGGTCACCGGTTTGCTTCGATTCAGCGATGCGGGGCGATCAGTTCGATCCTGCGCTCAGCCAACCGCTTTCGCAGCGGGTCACTGTCGTAACCACGATCGGCGGCCTACGCAGATCGTCGCGAGCGTCGTTTCTGCGAGTTGCGTTTCGTGCGGGGATGCAGAACAAAGGTGCTTTCCCAAAGGAAGACCCTGGCCGTCGACCACCACCATCCACTTCGTGCCCTTGCCCCGC
>QHYE01000067.1 GCA_003224055.1 Acidobacteriota bacterium
GAAGAGGTTAGCGCCTGCTGGATATTGACATTCCACGTCAGGACGTAGGGCGTGCGCAGGTTTTGATCCACGCCCAGGATGTCGCAGGGCGTCGCTGAACAGTCGATGGATGTGTTGAAGACCGGCCCCGCCAGGGACCAGTTCAGGCTGGTGCCGGAAACATTGACCGCACTGGCGGCGATGGTACCGTTGGCACCCGGGATGCCAGTGGAAGCGGCAGTCGGAATGACGTTGATTCCCGCAGTGGACGCGTTGTTGACGCCGTTCTGGCCGAGGAAGACGGCGAGATGCGGGATCTCGTAGGTGACGCCGCCGCCGGCGCGGATCACGGTCTTGCCCCGGCCCCAGGGGTCCCAGGAAAGGCCCAGGCGCGGCGAGAAGTTGTTGTGATCGCCGTGGTAGGGTGCGTCAATGCCCTTGCCTACCTGCTTGATACCGAGCGCAGCGGTGGTGCTGAACTTGCCCTGCGCATCGTAAGGAATGAAGTTAGCCAGGTTGTTGTTGTCTTCGTGGATAACCCTGTTGAGGTCATAGCGCATACCTAGATTGACTGTCAGATGCTGCGAAACGCGCCAGTCGTCCTGGACGAACGCCCCGGAGGAAATCATGGTGACGTGGCGCACCGAATTACCCACGAAGATGCGGCCCCTGCGGGCGCAGCCAGCAATGAAATCCTCCAATGGGCTGCTGCCAGCAAATGCACAGCCCCCTCCACTGAACTGGATGCGGCTCTTCCCATAGCGGTCGCGCTGGTTGTTGGTGCCGCCGCGGCGGAATTCACCGCCGAAGCGGATGTTGTGCTTGCCGTGCGCATAAGAGATGTTGTCCACGAACTGATAGGTTGAATTCGGAGTCGTGAGCAGCGGCCAGCCGTGATTGCCCCCGAGGGAGTTGAAGCCGCTGATAGCAATTTCCGGCATTCCGAAATCTGCGGGATTCGTGACCCCGGTGTTGATGCCATACACAGTGGCCGGATTCGAAGCATGGTCCGCGGTCAGGATTGACTGCCAGAAGCGGTTATAGCCGAAGCGCGCTTCATTGACCCAAGCCGTGCTGGGAACCCAAGTGTAGTTGACGCCCACAACCTGCGCGCGTAGCTGCGACTGCGATTCCCACTGAGGCCGCAGAACCGGAATATCCAGTTCGGTCTGCAAGCTGTCGCCCATGAAGTAGCGCCCCGACAGGCTGTGCCTTTCATTGATGTGGTGATCGGCCTTGATGATGAAATTGTCGTTGCGGTTCTTGTTGGGCAAGCTGACGTTGAGCGCGCCATTGGTGTTGGTGTTCGTAGGGAACAGCGGAACCAGCTTCGCGCTCAGGGGGTTCACTGGCAATCCGTGAGCCACAACGCTGGCCATTGCATCTGGAATGCTTATGGTCGGGTCGCCGCCTGCGGTCACCGTCGCCGGGCTGCTCAACTGCTCCGAATTGCCGACCAGCGCGCGGAGGCCCTCGTAGGCCCCGAAGATGAACGTCTTGTTCTTGACGATCGGGCCGCCGATGCTACCGCCGAACTGGTGCTGGCGCACCGCCTTCTTCGGCGAAGGCAGTCCAGTATTGGGATCGATCACCGGGTTGAAGTAATTGCGCGCATCAAACGCGTTGTTGCGCTCGAAGAGATACGCGGTGCCGTGGACGTCGTTGGTCCCGGACTTGAGCCCGAGGTTGACGATCGCGCCCGGTTTCCAGCCATATTCGGCGGGGGGATTCTCCTGGGCGTTGAACTCCTGAATCGCGTCGATCGGCAGGATCGACCCGGGCGTGCCCTGCACGCCTTCGGCGTTGACGATCGTTCCGCCGTAGTAAGGATCGTTGTTGTCGACGCCGTCGAAGATGAAATTGTTGTCCTCGGGGCGATTGCCGTTGGAGCTGATGGATAGGAATCCTCCGCCGGTTGTCCGCTGTACGCCCGGTCTCAAGACCACGAGGTTCTGGAAATCGCGCCCGTTTAGGGGCAGATCGTTGATGGACTTGTTCGCGAACGTTCCGCCGAGTGTGTCATTGGTGGTCTCTACGAGCGGCGCCTGCTCGGTCACTTCGACGACTTCCGATACGCTGCCGGGTTGCATCGTAATATCGAGGCGGAGGTCTTTTGCCACTTCCAGCCGGATGCCGATGCGCTCGACCCTTTTGAATCCTGTCGCTTCAACGACGAGCTTGTACGGGCCGGGAGGCAGACTGGGCGCAACGTAATCGCCGACCTCATTGGTCTCGAGCGTTCGTGTTACTCCGGTGTCCACGTTGGTGATGGTCACGCGCGCGCCTTTGACGAGCCCGCCGCTTTGGTCCGTCACCGTGCCCAGAATGCGGCCCTCCTGAGATTGTCCAGCCGCGATGCCCCAGGCACCAAAGGCAGACAAAAATATAGCGATGGTTCGAAGCAATGTCATAGATCCCCCGTTCCCCAGTGAGGCACAAGGACGTGCTCACAAATAGACGCCACGTCGAAGACCCCTGGCGTCCACGTTGATAACACTTCTACCTTGACAGACGGCATCCGTCAAGGAGAGTAAGCGGGGTGCGTGAAGAAAATTAGAGACAAATGTGATTGATGTACAGCGGGATCGTTGAAGCGCCTCGAAGGAAGGTCTTCAAGGCCCGACTGGAAGCTTAGCTGAAACGCACGCAGGAGAATTGCCTCAGCTAGCCCGCACGCTCGGTGATGCGACCTCCCTCCTTGTGGGCCGGAAAACGACTTCTGATGCCCCAAAGCAGAACAGCACCCGCGACAATTGACACCAGACTTGCCGTTTGCGCATTCGAAAGGCCGAAAAACGATCGCGGATTGATGCGGATAAACTCGATCAAAAAGCGCGCTATGCCTGTCAGAATCAGGTAGGCGCAAAAAACTTCTCCCTTGGGCCCTGCGCCGGTCAACGCCCTCTTCCCTAGTCGCCAGAGGATTGCTCCGATCACCAGCCAGATGAAAAATTCGTAGAGCGGCGTTGGATGCACGCGTTCTACGGTAGGAACCACGCCATTAGGAAAGCTCATTCCCCAGGGCAAAGTGGTCGGCCCGCCATAGTCGCCATCGCCTGATAGCAAGCAGCCGATGCGCCCGATGGCATAGCCCACTGCTGCCGCAGGCGAGCACATGTCCAGGAATTCGAGCAAAGGAATGCGAAAGCGCTTTGCCAGAATCACCAGGGCCACAAAACCGCCAAGGAGACCGCCAAACCACGCAAATCCGAAACGACTGATCAATACGGATGGATTGGCAATCAATTCGTGCGGAGTCTCCAGGACATGGTAGAGGCGAGCACCCACCAGGCCAGCCAGGCCGGCGATACCGATGATGAGGAACCCTTCGTCCTTGGCCCGCTCATCTCTTGCGCTCTTGCTCGACCTGTAGTTCTGCAGTTGCCCACGCCGGCGATTGAAATCTGCTTGCAGAATGTATGCCGCGACGAGAAGTCCGGTCGCGACCATGAGGCCAAAAGTTGGAATCGTCAGTGGTCCAAGATGCAAGAAAGGAATCATCGATGAAGAATAGTTTGGCTCCCACGTCAGTATACATGACGACGGAGCGCAGGCTGCGTGGGGAGCAAGGAGAGAATGAAGAGCGAATTCTCAAAGCTGCTCCCTCAATGCAAACGAACCTCGACAATATCGCCGATTTCGAGACCCGATCGACTTAGAAAAGACTCAGGCGTCTCGCGCCGTGCGGTATGCTTTTTCACCAGCTTCCACTGCTCCGGCTACTCTGGCTTTCACGTCGTCCACCGTCTCTTGCGCGCGGCGAGTCCACCGCTTCCCCGTCGCTGCCGCACCATCCAAACCCTGTTTCACTGTGCCGGTGATGTACTCACGTGTGTCCTCTCCCGAGGAGGGCGCAAAAAGCAATGCAAGAAGCGCGCCTACCCCAATCCCAACCGCAAATGTAGTGAACCTGTCTGACCAATTGTTCTGACTCATCGCATCCGTCCTCTATGGCTGGTTTTTTAACCGCAACCTGGAAAGGAATCTATTCCCCGAGGGCTTTCTCCACTTGGCCGACTTTCTTCTGCGCCTTCCCGGCTATCTTTTCTCCAATGTCTTCACCTTCCAAGTCGGGATCGTTCGTCAGTTCGCCCACCTTTTCCTTGATCGTGCCCTTCACTTCGTGGACTTTGCCCGCGATCTCATTCTCAGTACTTGGCTTCATCTTGTTGTTCCCCCCGAACACCCCATGTTATGAAAAACGAGGGCGGATATCTGTCCACATCAAGACACATTTGAAGATTGCCTGGTTTTCCTCAGGGCGAACGTTGCTCCTGACAGGTACGCACTGCAGCACTTAAGAATTGGAGTCGGAAGGAGACGGACTGAAGCTCGGCTCTAAGGCGAGTCAGAACGGGGGCGGCGATGGAGGATGGCGCCGAGCGCAAGCCAGATGCCCAGGGCTATCCATTCCGCGCGCGAGAAGTGGCCAGGAATGATAGGTAAGACTTTCATAAGAAAGAGCAGCAACGAGACCATGATGCCGAGGCCCGTCACGACGCGCATGGAAATCCGTTTTTCCACCAGCCAAAACGACACGCAGGCAGCCATCCAGCCCAGCGCAGAGGCCATCGACCCGACTTCCGTGACGGGCACAAGTAGCGCGTCGCCGGGCAGAACGCCCGCCAACGTCCCCAGGGTAATTCCGACAACTGCCACGGACGGCGTCAGAAATTTCTCGTGTACTTCGCCAAAGCGCGGAGGAATCGTCCCGCGGCGGCCATAGGCGAATAACAAGCGGCTCGACGCCACGAAGTTGCCGTTGAAGCATTGGAAGAGTCCAAACATGGCCATAAGGAGTATCAAGCGAACGGGCCATCTCGCTCCGAGCGCTTGTTCGAACGCGATGGCGGTGACGAAGTGCTTGCCAAGCAAACCTTGCCAAGGCGCGACGTAGGCTACGGCGGCAATCGCGAGAACATAAAAACCCGCACCGACAAAAAGAGCCATGGCGATCGCGCGCAAGAATCCCGTCGAAGGGAATTCCAAGTGGGCTTCCTCCGCCACTTTGGGCGCCGATTCGAATCCGGTCATGAAATACGGGACGATCTGAAGCGTCAGCACGATGGAAATCAACGGCGTCGCGTGAAATGCCGGATGAAAATTGGCGGGAGCGCCGTACACCGCGCTGATGCCCAGCAGGGCGACGAAGAGAAGAAGCATCGCCGTCGTCGTCCAATTCTGAAAACTGGCGCTCAAGCGAATGCCGCGGTAATTCAGGATCGCGAGAAACAGCGTGAGCGCAATTCCCAGCAGCAGACGAGGCAGGAAAACGGGCTGGCCCGCGACTCGATACAATTCGAATGAATTCAGCGACGGGAAGATATAAGCGGCCAGCTTACCCACCGCCACTGCTTCCCACGGGCAAACGATAAAGTACGCCAGCAGCATCATCCAACCGGTGAAATAGCTGACGATCGGCGGGAAAACTTGAGCAGTGTAAGCAGCCTCTCCCGCGGCGTCCGGAAGGCGCTGCACCCACTGGCCGTAGACGTAGCCAACAGGCAGCAGCAGAATTCCGCCCAGAGCAAATCCCAAAATCGCACCAAGCGGCCCACCCCGGCCGAGCCAGTCGTCCATGAGCACTAGCCAACCGACTCCTACCATCGTTCCAAATGCCAACGCAAAATAATCAGCAAGGCGGAGTTTGCGCGCGAGGGCAGGCATTTAGAGGACGCAGAGCAATTCGAAAAGAAGATTGGCGGCAAGCAGCGAAGTGATTTCGCCGGTATCAAAAGGCGGTGAGACCTCGACTAGATCGCAGCCGACAATGTTGAGGCCACGCAAGGCGCGAACCAGTTCAATGATCTGGATGCTCGTCAGACCACCCACCTGTGGAGTTCCGGTTCCGGGAGCGTACGCGGGATCCACGACGTCAATGTCGAGAGTGATGTACACGGGCTTCCCCCGAAACGCCCGCAGATGGCGTTGAACAATTGCCAGACCCTTCTTGTGAAATTCTTCAGCGGTCACCATCCGAACTTTGTGTGCACGGGCGAAGTCGAAATCGTCTTCGCCGTAAACTTGGCCGCGAAGGCCAACTTGCAAAACGCCTCCATCCAGCAGGAGACCTTCTTCGAAGGCCCGGCGGAACGGCGTGCCGTGAGAATACTTGCTGCCGAAATACTCGTCCCATAGATCGTTATGCGCATCGAATTGGATCAGGGAAACCGGTCCGTGCTTTTTGCCCACGGCGCGAAGGATCGGGAGGCTGATGGAATGATCTCCTCCCACACAAACGCAGCGCACACCGGCTCGGAGGAGAGGATCGATTCCCTGCTCGATCCGGCGAAAGGTGTCCTCAATGGAAAGCGGATTCACGGGAAGGTCTCCGAAGTCCGCGACACGGTACTTGGAAAAAGGGTTCACATTCAGCACGGGATTCCAGGGCCGAATAATTGCCGATTGAACACGGACGTTTCGTGGGCCGAAGCGTGGCCCAGGGCGGTAGGTGGTGCCACCGTCGAAGGGCACGCCTACCAGCGCGACCTCCAATTCCTCGGGTTGAGCGATGTGCGGGAGGCGCATGAACGTGGGTATGCCCGTGAAACGGGCGTACTTGAGGGCGTCAACCGGCTGGGGATGCGGCGAACGATACTTCCGGCGGGGCTGAGCCATGGCCGGGCATCTTAGTCTCCCGAAACGGCCGGAGTCAACGCGGCCCGTTAACAGTAATTGACCGTGCGTTTACGCACCGCTAACAAACGCCGCGTAGAACGTGCCAGACAGTTCGGCTTCCTCGACGTGTCTGCGCCCGGCCTCAACCAGGCGTCTTCCAGCGAAGGACCCCGTGCTCAGTCAAAACAGAACTTCGACCGCTTTGCGGTCACATTCAAGTCAAGGAGTGTGGAATGATGCATCATCGCTTCAACAGGGCTGTGGCCAGCATGGCCGCACTCGCAATTGGTGTGTTACTAGCCAGTCCTCTTTTTGCGGGAGATGGTAATAACTCTGGGGTAAAACTCACGGCCGTGCAGTCGGCTAACCCCAAAGCACCCGGCCTCGCATCCCCCAACATACTCTCTCCGGAACTCACCGAGGTTCTCCTTGCACAGGGCTCCTCCAAACTGGAGAATACTTCGGACCTTACCAATTTCTATGGTTACGACAACGACGGGCCGATGCTGCCTGCGCCCGGCGATTTGCCCTCCCTGGTCCACAAAGTGGAAGCCTCCAAGACAGAACCCGACAAAAACACTTATCTAATTCTGCAGAACCAGCATGGAGCAGATCCCCATTACGACTACGGGACACATTTCCTTTTTCAAGGCCATGAACTAGGCGCTGGGGGCAAGGGATATATCACGCGCATCAATCTGGACGCCGATGGCGCCCATCGCGTCACCCTGCTGGCGACCACGGACGTTAACGGGCAATCGTTGCCCACCATTGATGGCTCAACCTGGTATCCCTTCTCTCATAAGCTCTTGTTCACTTCCGAGAGCGGTTCAAACGCCACCGTGGTTCAGGCGACACCAGACTTTCCGTCCACCGTCGAAGATATCTCCGGGATCTTTGGTCGGGGCGGTTATGAAGGGATTCAGTCTGACAGAGTTGGCCGACTAATCATTGTGGAGGATATCGGAGGCAAGACCGGAACCACGAATCCTCATGCGCGCCAGCCGAACAGCTTCGTCTACCGATTTGTGCCCTATAATCCGTTCGATCTGAAAATGGGGGGCAAACTGCAGGTTTTGCAAGTGATGTCGCATGCGCATCCTGGTCCCATCGTGTTCGGGTCGAACGTGGATGCCGACATCACGTCGCAAGACGTCCAGGATCTCCACACCTACGGACTGCAGTTTCAAACCAATTGGGTAACCATCCACGACACGGCTACGCAGGGTACCGCACCGTTCAACGCCAACGCCACGGCAAAAACAGCTTTAGGCACGCCCTTCAAGCGCCCGGAGAATGGACAATTCCGTCCAGGAACGAGTTTCTCTGAGTTCATCTTCGACACCACTGGCGACACCAACGCGCTGACCGAGGCGGGTTCGAGGTTTGGCGGATTCGGGGCGTTGTTCCGGCTTCGGTTGTCCGGGGATTCCGGAATACTGTCCCTGTTGTATAACTCCGATGTCGCGCATTCGGGATTTGATAACTGCGCTTTTTGGGATGCAAACCGCATCGTTTTCGTCGAAGATGCCGGCGACACGCTTCACACGCAGCGCAACGCGCTCGATTCTGCGTTCCTCTTCGACCTGAACGTCGACTACAGCAACCCAGCCAATCAGCCTATCCGGATCCTTGCCGAAGGGCGCGATCCCTCGGCAACTCTGGATTCGCAGTTTGGTGGGATGCCCGGATTCCAAAACGACGGCGACAATGAGATCACCGGCTGGCATCTGTCCGACGGCGATCCGACCGTAAACGGTTTGCTCGGAGCCAAGATTCCCACCCCCTTCCGCAACGGCTGGCGACTCTTCTACAACCAACAGCACGGCGACAACAACGCTTGGGAAATCCTGAAGGCGAAAACGGGCGACTCCGAACAAGACGACGATTAAGCCGCGCGTAAGCCCGCACGACGCAGAGTGACTGCGTCCGCTTAACAATTCACAGCCACGAACAGGCTCGCCTCGCAACTCGCGCGGCGAGCCTGCCTTTTTTCTCGAGGAACAGACCTTGCGTTTTTTCGGAGCAGACAACCCTGTGGAGTCAGACGTCATCCGTTCACTCATCCTCCTGGTGCAAGGAGCGATCCTCGTGCATTGGCTCATTTCCGGGTCATTGGGTATCTTGTGTCTTGCGGGCGCAACATCCGCGATGCCGGCCGGTGATAGTTCTCCAGCGCAGGCGGAAAACTCACGTGCGATTCTGTCCGCCACGCCTCCATTCATCACCGAAATTTCATTCACGGGACTCCGTCACATCTCTCCCAAAGCAGTGGAAGTGCAAATTTTCTCGCGGGCTGGCAGTCCACTCGACGCACGGAGTGTGGAGACGGATGTTCGAACGCTTGCACGCCTTGGTTGGTTCGAATCGATCCGAGTCGAAGCTCGCAGTTCAAATGAACCTTCTCTACAGTCCAGCGATAAATCTGAACGGGTTGCACTCATCTTTTACCTAAAAGAAGTGCCATTTCTTTCCAACGTGAAATATTCGGGTTCCCGGCTGATTTCGCAAAGGCAGATCGAAAAACTGCTCGACGAGAAAAAACTGGCGCCGGTCCTCGGTAAGCCCGCGGACCCAGCGGCGCTTCAGCGAATTGCTCTCGCGATTCGATCCGGTTTGAACGAGTTGGGACACCCGGAAGCAAGCGTTCAAATCCAGCGCGAGGAAGCGCAGAACGCAACGGTCTCCGTTCGATTCGAAGTTAGCGATGGGCCGCAGCTTCGAGTCCGGCGAGTGAGCTTCGAGGGAAATCCGCAATTCTCCACGAAATTATTGCGCGGACAGATGCGCAGCATTACCCCATGGAAGCCATTTGCTTCCTGGCGGAGCAAAAACGCGTACACGCAGGACGCTTTCGAAGAAGACCGTCATCGAATTCTCTCTTACTACCAGAACCATGGATATCCGGAAGCGCGCATGGGAAATCCGCAAGTAGCGCGGATCCGCGAACTATCGCGGCGTTGGCTGCTGTGGCCGGGTCAGGTAACGCGCGTCGGTTTGTCGCTGACCATTCCCGTCGAGGCGGGTCCTTTCTATCGATTCGAATCCGTCAAGAGCAGCAGTGCCCTCCAGCAAGTTGCAGCAGAGCGCGGCGGCAAACCGTTAGAAATTTCCGATGCGTGGGAAGGCAGGGCGTACTCCGCGCGCGTGGTCGAGAATCTGCGGCGCTCATGGCTAACCCGAATACAGCCGCAAAATTCGAAGGACGACTCAGTTCCCTTTCGCTCCGTTGAGGCGAGATCGGCCTTCGACGCTGACAAGCACACCGCAAACATTACGATTGGTTCGAGCGATTCTCCACCCTACATCGTGCAGCGGATTGAATTTCAGGGGCTTCACAAGTTTAGCGACCGCTACCTGCGACGCCGAGTCCCTTTGCGCGAAGGCCACCCGGTAAATGACCGCGCGCTCGAAGCCGGCCTCGCTCGTCTCGCCCGCACCGGTTATTTCAAGCCTATTCGCAAAGAAAACATCCACGTGCAAATGAACGACGCAACGCGCACCGCCAACGTCTCAATCCGCGTCGAACAAATTGGCCAGCAGCGCGCCTCCTTGATCGGCGGCAACGGTCAATTCGGAAGCACGCTCGGCATCGCCTACACTCTCTTCGATCTCTTGAGTTGTGAGGAGCTCCTATCCGCGCAACTCGAAGGGGGACCGGAGAGCCTGCAAATCATGCTCGGACTAGCCAAAGAAGGCGTCTTCGGCACGCGCGCATCACTCGCGTTTTCCGTTTTCAACAATGTTCTTCGCCCAAGATTTGCCAGCGGTGCACAAGGGCCATTCTTCACCTCGCACAATGCAGGCATCAACATTCCATGGACTTACGCTGCATCGAACACGAATTCACTCGCTGTGAGCTACACCCTCTCCCGCGCAACCTCAGACTACAAAATCCTTTTCCCTTCGACCACCGGCGTCACTTCCAGCAATGTCCGAACAAGAATCTCCAGTAGAACACTCGGCGCGGGTTGGACGCATGACACCGGGAATGAACACCTCGCGTTCTCAAACTCCATCTCCGGAGGAGTTCTGGGCGGCGGCGAAAATATGCTTCGTTCCTCCGGTGAATACAGCCGCCTTGTGCGCGATCCGATTTTCTCGCACGGCAATGCATGGGCCATTCGAACGACATTCAGCGGCGCGGGAAGCTATCGTGGAGAAATGCCTTTCTTCTCCCGCTTTTTCTCCGGCGATGAAATCGTGCGAGGGCTTCGCCCTGGAGAACTCAGTCCTTACGCACTGACGTCCAAAACGGCAGGCTCCGGGGCCACCACATATTCCGCTTCGCCAGCTGGCGCGAATTTCGTCGTCGCCGCGAATGCCGAATACCGCATCCCACTCAGTAGCGGAACCGAGGCCGCGGGCTTCTTCGACCTGGGTTCCGGCTGGCTGCTCCCGAACTGGCTGGGACCTGCAAAGCCGCTGCTTCTGCCCTCAACCAACGGCGTGCTTCACCGCTCCACAGGGATCGAACTCCGCTGGACCGTGCCCGGTCTCAATGTTCCGATTCGCGCTTACTACGCTCTGAATCTGCTTCGTCTCGACCGCTCGATCCGTCTCTCGGACAAATCCATCGTTTTCGCCAGAAACCGTTTCTCGGCTTTCGGCTGGGGCCTGGGCTCGCTGTTCTGAGCGGCAGGTCTGTACTACACTGCCGAAGCCATGAAACACGACAAGCTCATCAAACAAGCCGCGCGCCTTGCAGAACCTTTTTGTGTAACCAAGGGCGAAAAGTTTCGTCTGAAGGATTGGGACCCTGCCGACACGACCGGGGTCAAAAACAAGCAACATGCGCAAAGCATACTCGATGCACGCGAAGGCGTGCTCAACCACCTCCAGGAGAAACTTTACGCGCAAGACCGCTGGGCGGTCCTGGTCGTTCTCCAGGGTCTGGACGCTGCCGGTAAGGATGGTGTGATCAAGCACGTCATGTCCGGTGTGAACCCGCAGGGATGCTCCGTTTTCTCCTTCAAGTCCCCCAGCACTGAGGAACTGGACCACGACTATCTCTGGCGAGCGCACAAGTGCCTCCCCGAACGGGGCAGGATCGGCATTTTCAATCGCTCCTACTACGAAGAAGTATTGATTGTGCGCGTCCACCTCACCCTGTTAAGAGCGGAGAAGTTGCCCGACGAAATGATCACGAAGCATATCTGGGACCAGCGGTGCGAGGACATCAACGCATTCGAACAGTACTTGACTCGAAATGGAGTAGTGATTCGAAAATTTTTCTTGCACATTTCGAAGGAAGAGCAAAAGAGGCGGTTCCTCGAGCGGCTGGAAGATCCGAAGAAGAACTGGAAATTCTCCATGGCAGACGTGAACGAACGCGCGTTCTGGAAGGACTACCAGGAAGCCTACGAGGAGATGATTCAGAATACGGCGATGAAGCACGCTCCGTGGTTCGTGGTTCCTGCAGATAACAAGTGGTTTACGCGACTGATCGTGGCTTCCGCAATTATCGAGGCGCTCGACGAACTCCATCTCTCATTCCCAGACGTGGACAAGACAAAGAAGAAAGAGCTGGAAGCTGTCCGGAGATCCCTCATCGCCCGGAAGGACTAACCAGCGAGTCGGCGGTCAAGGCCGGGGACGTTGACACTAGAGCGGGCTGCTTACCCTCTCTCGAGGCTGGGCAACCCGCTCCACCACAGAACTCAAGTACTACGGCAACAAGCGTGCCAAACTTCCATGTTTTGCGCAGAACCCAAGTTGTTGCTTAGACAGCGATTAGAAAGTGTCGCTCTCCGCGGTCCCCAACTCGTTTTCTCAAATATCGATATCTATGGAGAGTTCATATGGAATCGTGGATGGCTTGCAACTCATCCCCGTCATTTCCATTCGAAACTCTGGTGAAGGCCGCCCACCAGCACGTCAAAGGTCCCCGGTTCAACCACCCTTTTGTTTTCCAATCCAATGAATGACAAATCATCCGCCGTCAATGCAAAGCTCAATTTGCGGCTTTCCCCCGACTGCAACGCAACCTTCGCGAATCGCTTCAGGCGCTTCAGCGGCGGCGTTACGCTCGCAAACCGCTGGCTCAGGTAGACCTGGACGACTTCCTTTCCCGCCCGGTCTCCGGTATTTTTCACGCTCACTTCAACCTGCACGGTCCGCGCACCTGCTGCGCCCCCCTGCGTTACCAGCAAGTCGGAGTACGCAAAGCTCGTATAACTCAGCCCAGTTCCAAATTCGAATTGTGGCGCGGCCTGCGCCTTGCCTTCTCCCCAGTCTTCTCCTTCAAACACCTTATGGTCGTACGTGAAGAGACGGTTTGGCCAGCGCGGATACGTAATAGGCAGCTTGCCGCTGGGATTCACATCGCCAAAGAGAATGTCCGCGATCGCTTGTCCGCCTTCATTGCCGGGGTTGTAAGCCATGAGGATCGCCTTGGCGGGGCCGGCGATGCGGTTGATGATGCGCGGGCGCCCCTCCGTCAAAACCAGAATCACGGGCTTCTTGGTCTCCTCGATTTTGTGAACGAGCAAGAGCTGCCCTTCGGGCAGCGTCAGATCGGTGATGTTGCCGGGTGTCTCCGCATAGGCCCATTCTCCGATACAGATCGCCACGGCGTCCGCTTTCGAAGCTGCTTCCACGGCTTTCGCGACGTCCACTTCATGGTCGATCGTGGTACCAGGTACATAGGTAACGTTGTCGGCGCCGATTTTTTCCTGGATCGCTTTCAGAATCGTTGCGCGATCCTTTGGATACGCACGGGCTCGGTCGCCTTGCCACGTATAGGTCCACCCGTTGTTTAGCGGGATGAGCGAGTCGGCATCCGGCCCGGTCACCAACACGTGCGCCGTTTTCGAAAGCGGCAGCGCATGATTTTCGTTCTTCAGCAAAGTGATGGACTCGCGCGCGGCTTCCAGGCTTACCTGCCGCGACTCCGGCGAGCCAACCACCGTCTTCGATTCCATCCCGCGAAGCGGATCGTCGAACAATCCCATCTGGTATTTCACCGTCAGAATCCGCCTCACCGCTTCATCCACGCGGCTCACCGGCACTTTTCCTTCCTGCGCCAGTTCGAGCAGCAGATTGCTGAAGCTGTAATCGCTCGGCACCATGCTCATGTCAATCCCGGCGAGCACGGCGATTCGCGTCGCTTCCTTTTCATTCGCGGCAATATGGTGCACTCCAACGAGCTTCTTGATGTCCATCCAATCGGACACCACGAATCCTTGTAAGCCCATCTCGCTCCGCAGGACATCCTTCAGCAGATGTCCGTTGGCATGACCAGGAATTCCGTTCAATTCGCTCGAATTCACCATCACCGTGTGCGCGCCAGCTTTCACGGCTGCAGCGAAATTCGGCAGAAAATATTCGCGCAGCGTGTTTTCGGGAATGAGCGCTGGTGTGCGGTCGGCCCCGGTAGTCGGAAAGCTGTAGCCGACGTAGTGCTTCAGCGAAGCGGAAACGCTCACCGGACTGGACAGATCGCTCCCCTCATAACCACGAACTGCGGCAACCCCCATGACGGTTGTTAGATAGGTGTCCTCGCCAAACGTTTCCCACAACCGCGACCACAGCGGCTGTCTCCCCGCGTCCAGGACCGGTGAAAAGGTCCAGGGGATTCCTGCCTTGCGCGTTTCCGCGGCGGCGATCTGGCTGCCGCGCAGCATCAGTTCCGGATTCCACGTCGCGGCCATCGCCAGCGGCTGCGGGAACAGCGTGCTTCCCGCGATGTAGTTCGCCCCGTGAATCGTGTCAATGCCGTAGAGCACGGGGATTTTCAGCCGCGACTTCTTCGCTTCCTCCTGAATCGCGCGAATGATTTCGTGCCACTTCTCCAGGGACAGCGCCTGATCATTTACATTCAGAATCGACCCGACGCCGTATTCTCCGACTGCTTTGCGCAACTTATCCGGATTGATCCGCAGGTCTGGCCCGGTTCCATCCGTGACCATTCCAATCTCGAGCTGCGTCATCTGCCCGACCTTTTCTTTCAGCGTCATCTGCGCCAGAAGTTTCTTGACGCTGGCAGCGGATGCACTCGCCAGGGGACCCGCAGGAGTAAAATTCCTTTCCAAAAACGTCTGGCTGTCCACAATCCCCGCACCGGGATTGTCCGCGCCCGACGGCAAGGCCACGGATACGCAAATTGCCACTACAATAACGATATGCCTCATTTTTCGAAGTGGGGTGGTCACGGGCTTCTCCTTGAGAAGCATCCTAACCCCAGGGCTGGAAAATGCCAAATCCCCACCCGGAATAATTCCGATTGTGGACTCGCCGAAAACTGGTACCTTGCCATCTGCATTGAGATTTAGCTGATGCCATGGTATCGAAAGTGGGTGTCGCACTAATGAAACAATCCGCAGCGGTCATTGGACTGGGCTTTGTCGGCAGAGCGCATCTTGAGGCTCTGCGAAGAATTGGCGTCCCCGTTCGCGGCATGCTTGGCAGCGCGCGTGAACGAAGTGAATCCCTTCGCACGGCGCTGGGCCTCGAACGCGCCTACGCTTCACTCGACGAATTGGCAGCCGATCCCTCCGTGACCGTCGTACATATTTGCACCCCGAATCATGTGCACTTCGAACAGGCCAGCCGTCTGCTCCGCGCAGGAAAGCATGTCCTCTGCGAAAAACCTCTCGCCATGGATTCGCGCGAATCGGAAATGCTTGTTAGGTTGGCGAAGGAATCCGGATGCGTCGGAGGTGTGGCCTATAACCTCCGCTACTATCCTCTGTGTCAGGAAGCCAAATCCGCCGTCGCCAGCGGCGTGATCGGACAACCCCGTCTCGTCCACGGCAGCTTTCTCCAGGATTGGCTGCTCTTTCCCATCGATTGGAACTGGCGTCTCGATCCCAAGCTTGGCGGCGAGCTCCGCGCGGTCTCCGATATCGGCACGCACTGGCTCGACTTAATGATGTGGATCACCGGGCGCAAGGTCACCGAAGTCTGCGCGGACCTGGCCACGGTCGTGCCCGTCCGGCAGCGCCCGCGTGGCCGCGCCGAAACATTTCAGAAAGCCGCAAACATAGAATACGACGACGTCCCGATTACGACCGATGACTACGCCTCAGTCCTCTTGCACTTCGAGGACAACATGCGCGGAGTCATGACCGTCTCGCAAGTCAGCGCCGGCCGTAAAGCCCGGCTTTGGTTTGAAATTGATGGCAGCAAAGGCTCGCTCGCCTGGAATTCCGAATCCCCAAATACTTTATGGATCGGACGGCGCGACCGCGCCAGTGAAGTGCTCCCCAAGGATCCGGCGCTCCTGAGCCCTGCGGCACGCGGCTACGCGGCCTATCCCGGCGGCCATCCGGAAGGCTACCCCGACACCTTCGTCCAGCTCTTCCGCGATTTTTACGGATATCTTGATGCCGGAGACTTCGGCGCCTCCCGCCCGTTTCCGACATTTGCAAACGGGAACCACGAGCTGCTCTTGTGCGAAGCCATCGCGAAGAGCGCGCAGGACCGTGCGTGGATCCAAGTGCTCTGGGAGTGAGACGGCCGCCTCACCGCTGCGGCGCGTACTGATAGCGCAAGCTCGGCGGCAGACGGTCCGACCTCATCCGCGTGTTGTACTCTAGCTGATAGCCGAGATGATTCGCATCGGTAGGATACTCTTGCCCTTCCGGATACGGATACGGCAGCGTGGAGTGCCGCGGCAGCGGTTCGACCGTAAACGCGTGCGCCGCGTAGAAATCTAGATCCTTCTCGAACCCATCCGCGTAAAAAAAGTAATCGCGAATCCAGCCGGCCGGAAGCGCTGGCAGTTCCCGCGGATCGAAGTCCAGCTTCAATCCCTCTCCGGAACCAAACACCACGAAGCGGTCGTCGGAATTTTTCAGCAGGTCATACACGTTGCCGTAACGCGTGTAATTCCCCGCCGCGCGGGCGTACGGACCTGTTTTGCTGCGGTGCGCGTAGGAATAAACCGTGTCGCTCGCCGGGTGCAGCCGTGTTTCGCGCGGATAACCCACAAAATCCAGCGCCGCCTTGGCCAGCGGCACTTGCGCCACCCGCACATCCTGTGCCTCGGTTGACTGATCGATTCGAATGGCGTCCCAATAGATTTTCAGGTTGTTGACGATTCGAATCCGCCGCGTCCCCTTCGGAATTTTCCCCGTCAAGTCCGCCACCATCGTTCGTTCCAGCCCCGCCGGAAAACCCATGTCCTCCACTACGCGCACCCATTTGCCCTGCGCGTCCTGCGCTTCCACATACGGCGCGATCACTTTGATTCCCGCCTGGTCCGCCGCATACATGGACATCGCAGTGAAGTAATCCGTGTAGCCGTCAATAATTAATCGCAGCGGCTTCTTTGCATCCCATTCCCCCAGATCGAGCTCGACCCAGTGGAGTTTCGCAAAACCCGTAAACGGTAAGTCCTCGAATTTCGTCACGTATTTGCGATCACGCTTCGAAACCAGCCCCAGCACGTTGTTCCCGCGATCGTCCCACGCTCCCACCGGCGCGTGCGCGTCGCGGCTTGCGATCACGCGAAACTCCGGAAATGGCGGCGCGCTCGCAAATCTCTCGTTCGGAAAAACCTCGTACTCCTTCGGATGGTCAATCGCCAGCAGCCGTACTTGGTCCAGATACACCGTTTCTTCCATCGGCTCCATGAAGCGGAAGCTGAGCATTTCGTTACGGGGCTTCACGCTTCGCGCAGGAACTTTCAAGTACTCGTCCGGGTCCGGCACGTCGCGTTCCCCCGGTGCGATCCAGTGCCCCACAACGCCTGGCCCGATCATGTCCGCGATGAATTCGTACTCCCGCCCATTCCAGGAAAACAGAATCGGGCAAGAGCTGCCGCGCCGGTCCAGTTCTTCGAGGGAGTGCGCTTTGCTCGCGGCAAGGTTGATTTCGTCCTGAGGCACGCCAGTAGGCCACAAAAGCCGCACGACCTCCGCCTTCTGCTCTGTACCGAGGCCGGCAACAATCGAAGTGGCATTCTGTCCCAGGTAGCTGGACGCGCCGGCGACTTCCCACTTCTGATAAAGCGTCCCCGCGTAAAGCTCAACCTTTGTGCCAATCCCATTCTTGTTGTCGTTGAGACCCTTGAGGTCGATGCGCATCCAATTGTGTTTGTTCCCGCCTTCATTCCGAAGAACCACCGGCGCGCCGCCCAGTTGCGTCACCACCAGATCCGCGTCGCCGTTTCCGCGAAAATCTGCTACCGCGATCGCCCGCGGCTGATTCAACTCCACGGCATCGAGATGCACATCCTTGGTTACGTCCCCCCAACCCTTGCTCCCCAGATTTCGCAGCAGACGAATTTCTCCTCCACTGCTCGTCTCCCCCGCGGCCACAAGATCGAGCCATCCATCATTGTCGTAATCCAGTGCCGTGATCCCCCACCCACGCTGCCAGCCAAAATCCGGCAGTCGCACGCGCTCCAGTCGCTTCCCTTCCACATTCCGCCACAAACTGATCCCAGGCGCGCCTGCATGCGTGAACGCCAGGTCCATCCAGCCATCCTTGTCAAAGTCCAACGCAACCACACCCACCGCTGCAGGCAAATTTCCTTTCGTGAAATCTATTCCGGGAAGCGCCGCGAATTTCCCTTCGCGCGGATTAAGATAAATCGCAGCTCCTGCCGCTCCTCCCGCCAGAACGAAATCGATGGCCCGATCGTTATTGAAATCCGTGGCCACCACGCCCGCGCCCGTCGCTGCGACACCAAGCGCAGTCTGCTCCGAAATATCCGTGAACGTACTGTTCCCATTATTTCGCCAGAGGACATTGTGAGCGCCAGCGCCCGGCGTCATCGTCACATACAGATCGAGGTCGCCATCGTGGTCGTAATCCACAAAAGTAAGTCCCACGCAGCCCCGCTCACGGCGAATGCCCACCTTTTCCGTCACGTCCAGGAATTTGCCATTGCCGTTGTTTCGCAGCAGCCACACGCCGTCGCTTAAACAAACCGCCAAGTCCGTATGTCCGTCATTGTCAAAATCTCCCGCTGCGCAACCGTACCCGCTGCCCTTCAGATCTATCCCCGCCGCCAGCGTCATATCGGAAAACTTGCCGTCGCCCAGATTCCGCAGCAACCAGCTCGTTCCATTCGCCACACCGCTCACAAGGAAAAGGTCAGGTTCGCCATCACCGTCATAGTCAAACAAGCAGGCGCCGGTGCTCGGCCCGATAGCAGCGCGTTCACCGCCAGCGGCCTTCGCAACAAACGCATCCGTCTGCGGCATAAATCGCACCGGAATCGCCGCCGGGACATCTATCACCGTGCTGCGCGGCAACTCCGCCAGCGAATATCTTCCTTGATCCCCATAGCCCGCGCCGAACGGCGCTCCCAGATGTTCGGCCGTGATTTTCTGAAAACGCGCCAGATGTTCTCTCGCTGAAGCGGAATCTCCTTTTCGCTGGAGCGCCCGCGCCAATCCAAACTCTGACGAAGCGTGATAAGGGTTGAGAGCCAACCCCTTCTGAAACGCCGCAATGGCTTCATCGTATTTTTGTTGCTGGGTATTCAGGTACCCGAGAAAATAGTAGGCGTCTGCCTCATTGGTGATTTCCACCACGCGCTGAAAAGCTGCGATGCCTTTCTCCGTCTCTCCCAAATCTTTGTACACCAGCCCCAGGTTGTACCAGGCATAGGGATCCTTCGGAAGCTCCTGCGCCGCCTCTTCCAGCGTCGCTCGCGCGGGCTCCAGTTTCTGCTGGCCCATCAGCGAGACGCCCAGATTCAGCCGCGCCACGGCAAATTTTGGGTCCGCTTCCAGCGCTTGCTCAAAAAACTTCTGCGCATCCGCCGGCCGCTGCTGGTTCATGTACGCAACCCCCAGCGTATTGAAGCGGTATGCCTCGGCCGGATTCGCCACTGCAGCCGGCTTTTTCGAAGCCGCGGCCTTTTCCTGCCCCGGCGATGCGCTCGAACGCATCAGCAGCGCGCCGCAACAAATCAAAAATGAAAAAATCGAAACCGCTACCGCGCTACGCCAGAGGCCACGTCGCATGAATTTTCTTTTCCTGTCCGCGCCGGATTCGCCGCAACACATTGCTGCGACGCACCCAGCCGCATTGGAATTCTCCCGGCTGCCCCACCTATCGTCAACCGTTTTATGAATCTCTAGCGGTGCTTTCTCTTCCCTGCTTGACCTTCCCCAGTCACCCGCATACTCTCACGCATCGGCCCATGCAAACCTCCAGCTTCCCCACTCTCCAGCAAATCGCCGAAGGCATCCGTTCGAAAGCGCTCTCCCCCGTCGAAATCATCGACGCCCATCTCAAGCGCATCGACTCTTACGAGCCAAAGCTCAACGCCTTCGTCCATCTGGACCCGCACGAAGCCCGCATCCAAGCCTCCGTCGCGCAATCCTCTATTTTGCGCGGTGATCCAGTCGGGCCGCTTCACGGCGTCCCTCTCACCATCAAAAGCTGCATCGACGTCGCCGGCTGGCCCGTCCCTGCCGGTTCTGTTCTACGCATCGGCTACAATCCCAAACGCGACGCCCCTCTCGTTGCGCGATTGAAAGCCGCCGGAGCCATCCTCCTCGGAAACACAAACACTCCCGAATTCCTGATGGCTTACGAAACCAACAATCTTCTCAAGGGAAGAACCAGCAATCCGTGGAACGTGGCTTATTCCGCCGGGGGCTCAAGTGGCGGCGAAGCTGCAGCCATCGCATCCGGCTGTTCCGCAGGCGGTGTCGGCAGCGACGGCGGCGGCTCCATTCGAGTGCCCGCGCATTTCTGCGGCATCTGTGGACTCAAGCCAACTCCCGGCCGCATTCCTGCCACAGGCCATTTCCCCGCGGGCGCAGGCCCCTTTTCCTGGATCGGCGTGGTCGGCCCCATGGCTCGCACCATTGCCGACGTTCGTTTGCTCTTCGAAGTCATGGCCGGTCCAGACCCAGGCGACGCCCTTTCTTCACCCGTTCCGCTACGTTCGCAAAACAAAATCGACCGGCGCAGCCTTCGCATCGGAATTCTGGAAAGCCCCGCACTCGGCGCCGCAACCCCGGAAACGCACGCCGCCGTCCAGCACGCCGCAAAACTTCTCGTCGACCAAGGTTTTACTCTCGAACCTTTTCGCCTCGACGGCCTCGATCGCGCTCTCGAACTCTGGTGGTTCTTCTTCGGCCCGGTGATTGGCCATCTCCTCAGCAAAGCCGTCGCCGGCAAGGAAAATCAAATCAGCCCCATGTTGCGCGAATATCTTTCCTACGCAATATCCGGCGGCCTCACGCTCGATTCCTTCATCGAAGCCTGCGCCGAGCGCGACCTCTTACGCGCAAGAATCCTGCGCCAGATGCAAGAGGTCCCCATCCTTCTCTCCCCAGTCTCCTCCGCTCCCGCCTTCCTCCATGGCGGCGGAAACTACCGCCCCGCCACGGGTTATCGGGACACCATGCGCTATTCGCAGTGGCTGAATCTCACAGGTTTTCCCGGCGCCTCCGTCCCAGTCAGCCTTTCGAGCGAGGGCCTCCCCATCGGCGTCCAAATCATCGGCCGGCCCCATGAGGACGAGCTGGTCTTGGCCGTCGCCGAGCGCCTCGAAGAGGCCCGCGGCCCCTGGCGAGCTCCAGCGCTGAAAAATCTCTGAAGCCGCCCGGCTTTTCCTGCTTACGGTTCCTTTGTGAGCTCCGGGTTAGGTATGCGCTCCTCCTCGCGCGCCTTACGTTCCTTATCCAGCGGGGAATCCAGCGCCTTTTGCGCCACCGCGAGTTCCACGCGCGCTTCCTTCTCCCGCCCGAGTTGCATCAAAATCCGGCCGCGCAAATAGTGCCCGCCCTTATAGTCAGGAGAAATCCGTAGTGTCGCCTCCGCCATCTTTAATGCTGGCTCCAGCTTTTGCTGCTTCTGGTAAAGCTTCGCCAGCCCCGCGTACGCGCTAGCCATTTTGGAATCCCGCTTCAGCGCTTCTCGAAACGCTCTCTCCGCGTCCTCATCCCTTCCCATGCGTGTGTACAGCACGCCCAGTTGGTCGTAGTTGTCCGACAAGTCCGGTTCCAGTGCGATATCCCGGCGGAACTCCTCTTCAGCGCGTTCGTAATCTCCGGAACGTCCGTACGCCATCCCTAGATTGAAATGCAGGAACGGCAAATTGGGATTCAGAGCGGCAGCGCGATCCAGTTCGGTGATTGACAGGCCCGTTTCTTCCCGGTTGAGGTGCGCCTTGCCCAGGATCAAATGAAATTCTGCAATTCCCTGGCCCACGGTCGCCATGCGGTTCAGGATTTTTTCGTCCAGCTCTTTCTGCCCCGATTCCTGCGCCGCAATGTCCAGCAAGTAGAGATACAGCACGTCATTGGACTTTTCCGGCCACAGCGGTTCGAGCGCTGTCACCGCCTCCGCATAATGCTTCGTAAAAACCTCGCAGAGTCCCAGAAGGTAGCGCGCTTGTTGCGAGTCCGGTTGGTCGTGCACGACGGAAGCCAGCGGTGTGATCGCAGCGGCATAATTGCCGCGCCGGTACTCGACGAGTCCAATATTCAGCCGGATTCCCGCCATCTTTGGCTCGAGTTTCTCGGCCTTTTGCAGCAGCCCGATCGCATGGTCCCAATCCTTGCGACGCATGGCGATGACGCCAAGATTGGCATAGGCGGAGCCAGCGCGCGGGTCGGCCTCGAGCACCCGGCGAAAGGCCGCTTCTGCTGTGTCCAGGTCACCGGCTTGCAGCGCCGTCTGCCCTTTCGCAAACCAGGCCTGGGCATCCATTCGCTGGTTCGCAACGGCTGGCGAAGAGGTAGATTGCTGCTCTGCGGCTCTTTCCGCTTCAGATCTCGCAAGAGCGGGCCTTGCGGCAGCCGGAAGGAGACCGATCACCAGGACGGCTGCCAGGGAATGGCGGCTCACAAATCGTACACGCATCGGGATTTAGTGTCCGGCAGTCCCACTCAGAATTCAAGAAGCCTCTGCGGTCTGGATCATGGAACACCCCCAGATGCCCCCTGCTCCCGCGCCTGCGTGCTATGGTTCACCTCATTCCTGAATTTCCCGCTTGACATCGGCATTTAAATGCACTATTAACTCGTTTTAATAGACAGTTTCAGTGCTGTGCCTTCGGTCGTCGAGTGGTGGAGGCTGTATCCGAGCAGGGGGCTTTCTTCGCGAGGTGACTTCAGGGGTGATTGCTGTAGACCTCTGTGCCCGACCCCTGCATTCTACGTCTCCCCAAATTCGAATCTTTCCTGGAGGTCCTAACATGAAGGAAAACTCTCAACTTTGCAATCGTCGAAAGAATATCTTGGGAGCAGCGTGGTTATGGCTCGGCGTGTTGCTCGTCGCGCTGGCCCTGCCACTCGCTTCGCCCGCGCAGGACACCGGCTACATCAGCGGCACAATCACCGACAAGTCCGGCGCCGTTGTCGCTGGTGCGGACGTGGTCATCACTAACACCAGTGGCAGTTTAACTCGAACGACCAACACAAACTCTGACGGCGCTTACGTGGTCGCCGGTCTCCCTGGCGCTACCTACAACATCATTGTTACGGCAAAGGGCTTTTCCAAATACTCCGCCCGCGGCGTCGTGTTGGATGTCGCCCAGAAATCTCGCATCGACATCCAGCTCACCGTTGGTGCTGTCACCGAGGTCGTCGAAGTTACCGGTGAATCTGTGGCCCAAGTCGAGACCACGTCCTCCGACCTCACCAACACGATCACTGGCAAGCAAATCGACAACCTCGTGCTCAACGGTCGCAATTTCACGCAACTGGTGAATCTAGCCCCCGGCGTGGTGAGCCAGACCGGTCAGGACGACGCCAAAGTCGGCGTGTACGGCAACGTCGCCTACAGCATGAATGGCGGCCGCACGGAGTACAACAACTGGGAGCTCGACGGCGGCGACAACATGGATAACGGCAGCAACGCCACCCTCAACGTCTACCCCAACCCGGAAGCCATTGCCGAATTCAAAGTTCTCACCTCTAACTACGGCGCTCAGTACGGCCGCAACGGCTCCGGTACCGTCGAAGTGGAGACAAAGTCCGGCGGGACCTCCTTCCACGGCAGCGCCTTCGAATATCTCCGCAATGACTTTTTTAATGCGCGCTCTTGGGAACAAGGTGCCAATCCCGCCGAGCCCAAAGCCCCGTACAAAAAGCATGATTTCGGCTACACCATCGGCGGACCGGTTTTCATTCCCAACCATTACAATGCAAATAAGAAGAAGACCTTTTTCTTTTGGTCGGAGGAATGGCGCCGCGAAAAGAACCCCCACACGACCGGCGCTGTGAACGTCCCCTCGGATGCCGAGCGCAACGGCAACTTTGGCGATCTTTGCCCGGCTGTCGGTGCGGGAGCAACTACAACGTTTACTCGTGCTAATTTTCCGGATTGCCCGGCGGCCTCTGGTGGGCCTACAACTTTTACAACCTTCCCTGGCAACACAGCGCCGATCGATCCGGTGGGGCAAGGACTGCTGCCGCTTATCCCGAAAGCCACTCCCGGTTTGACCAACAATGGGTTCCCGGCGGTTGTACAAACCGTTTCGCTTCCGGAAACCTGGCGGGAAGAACTAGTCCGCATTGACCACAACATCACCGACAATCATCGCTTGACGTTCCGCTACATCCATGATTCCTGGCAAACCCAGACGGAAAATGCCCTCTGGGGCAATGGTTCCAGCTTTCAAGACATCAACACCAACTTCGTCGGCCCCGGAACCAGCTTCGTGGCCCGGCTGAACTCTAATATCTCTCCGACATTGCTCAACGAATTCGTTGCCAGCTATACGGCCGATCACATTTTTCTAACAGCGCTCCACAATCCGCCGCTTCCTTCCTCTTTCCCGATGGGCGTCCTTTTCCAGAACGGCCAGGGTGGAAAACTCCCGGCAATTTCTCTGGGGAACAACGTCGCGTACGGTGGTGGCTTTACCGCTGATACCGGATACTTTCCGTGGAATAACGCCAACCCCGTCTATACCTATCGCGACAACTTGACCAAAATTCAGGGCACCCACACGTTTACGCTCGGTGTCTATACAGCGTTCGCGCAAAAAAACGAACAGAACTCCCCGTACATTCAGGGCATTCTCACCTTCGATTCCAGCAATAGCTCGATTCCCAGCACAGGAAACGGCTTCGCCGACCTTCTCACAGGGAGGGTTGCGCAGTTCTCGCAGGTGAATCTCCAAGCCAAATATTACAACCGATATCGCATCGTGGAACCGTACTTTCAGGATGACTGGCGCATGACCAAAAGATTTACTCTCAATCTTGGCTTGCGGCTCAGCCTCTACGGCACTTATCGGGAACGCTATAAGCATGCCTTTAACTTCGAGCCAACGGCCTACACCAATAACGGTTCGCCTGTCATTGACGATGGCACAGGCCCCACGGGACAAGAAGGAGCGTTCATTCCCGGCCCCGGTAATCCCTTCAACGGCATCGTTCAATGCGGCGGCTCTGGCGGGGCCTCGCTGATTCCTAGTCTGGTAACTAACTCGTTCTCCGGCGCAACGATAGGCTCCTCTACTGAGGCAGGCTGCCTGAAAGGGCACTTGTTCAACCCTGCCCCGCGAATTGGTTTTGCTTGGGATCCCAAGGGTGACGGCAAAATGGCCGTTCGCGGCGGCTACGGAGTATTCTTCGAGCACACCAACGGGAACGAAGGGAACACCGAGTCCCTCGAGGGCTCTCCACCATATTCACTTAATGCTTCCCAATTCAATGTGAACGGCTACAGTAACATCGGTGGCGGGGGCCTGTTGTTCCCTCTGGGCGTTAACTCGATCCCAAACAAAGCCATCTGGCCGTATGTGCAGCAGTTCCACCTAGACGTTCAGAAGGAGCTTCCAAGCCACTTCGTGGCCACCGTATCCTATGTTGGAAGCAAAGGGACGCACCTCACGCAGCAGCGGAACCTGAACCAGCTTCACCCTATCGCTTCAGGTAATCCATTTGCTGCTGGACAATCCATTACATCGGCCGACTGCGACAGTTTGTCTTCGTCTGGCACGCTAGCCAACGGAACCGCTGTAACTGGCGCAGCCGCCACCAATCTTGGAATAGCCTGCGGCAACGATCCCAACCCCAACCGTCCTCTTGTAGGGTTCGGTAACATCACCCGCCTGGAGGACCAGGCAAACTCCATCTACCATGCCATGCAGGCTACCGTTAAGCGGACTGTTGGCGATTTGACGATGAGCATGGCGTATACCTACAGTCACTCCATTGATAATTCTTCCGACAGATATGACAACGCCTTCGTGAACGCCTACAACCTTGCTGCCAACCGAGGCAGTTCCGGTTTCGATGTGCGTCACAATTTGGCCATCAGCTACGTCTATGCCTTGCCGATCTACAAAGGCTCGGGGCTTGCGCACAACGTTCTCGGCGGCTGGCAGGTCTCTGGCATTACCATCGCTCAGACCGGCACACCCTTCAGCGTCACCAATGGCACGGATTTCGGCGATGCGGCCGGTGTGGCGAATGGAGTTGGCACAGGATCCCGCCCCGATCTCGTTGGTAACCCCCACGGATCCGTACAATCCAATGTACCCGGCGTCCGTGGCCCGCTCCTCTTCAACCCCGGGGCTTTCACAATCCCGACCGGCCTGACCTTTGGTGACGTGGGCCGCAACACTCTGTACGGTCCCGGCCGCATCAACTTCGATTTCGGCCTTTTCAAGCGCTTCTCCTTCACCGAAACGCGGGCTCTCGACTTCCGCTGGGAGAATTTCAATCTTTTCAACCATACACAATACAACGGCGTTAACGGCGGCATGGATTGCGGCACGATCCCCATTGGCGGCAACGCCGGCGACCCGAGCTGCATTGGTTCTTCAAGCTTCCTGCATGCCAGCGGTGCGCACCTCCCGCGCCGAATGCAGTTTGGTTTGCGGTTCCAGTTCTAAAGACCGTTACTGGGGAAGGGCGGTTCGACCTTGTCGGACCGCCCTTCTTTTTTCAGCAAATCTCGATTCCTTTTTGACTCGGAAATAGTAGAATGCGCCCATGAACCGACGCACATTTATCGGCACCTCCGTCGCAGCAACGCTTGCAACCGCCGCCAGGCCATCCTGGGCCGCAGACTCCGCGCACAAAATCGACCGTATCGGCGTCCAGCTCTACACCGTTCGCAACGCCATGAAAACCGACTTCGAAGGCACCCTCGCGAAAGTAGCCGCCACCGGCTACAAGGAAGTGGAATTCGCCGGCTACTTCGATCATTCGCCGAAGGATGTCCGCACCATCCTCGACAAGAACGCCCTGGCTTCCCCCTCCTGCCATGTCGGTTATGACGTCGTCGAAAAAAAGTGGCCGGAAGCTCTGGAGGCCGCGAAAATCGTGGGCCATAGTTACATGGTCTGTCCCTGGATTGATGAAAAGCAGCGCGTCGAGCCCGGCGGATGGAAGCGCGCCGTGGATCTCTTCAACAAAGCCGGCGAAGCCAGCAAGAAGGCCGGCATCCAGTTCGCCTACCACAATCATTCGTTCGAATTCGATCCCGCCGCATTCCTTGGCGGCAAGCTCCCCTACGATTTTTTCCTCGCCGAGCTGGATCCCAAGTTCGTGGCCATGGAACTGGATCTCTGCTGGATCAGCGTCGCCGGCAAGGATCCCCTCGTCTACTTCGAAAAATATCCCGGCCGTTTCCCGCTCGTTCACGTCAAGGACTGGATCAAGGACGCATCCACACCGAGTACTTACCAGGGAGCGATGGGCCAGTCCGTTAAGTTCGGCGGCCGCATGGCTGACGTCGGTCAGGGCTCCGTGGATTGGAAGCGCATTTTCGCGCAGTCCGGCAAGGCCGGCATCAAACATTATTTCGTCGAGAACGACGAGCCCAAATCCGCTTTTGACGACATAAAAATCAGTTACGACTATCTGCACGCATTGCGTTTCTAACTGTGGGACAGGCATTCTTGCCTGTTGTCTTTTTCCGGAGGAATCATCACGATGCGAAAGCCGCTCACGCTCACCGCTCTGTTCGCCATCACGGCTTTTTTCATTATCGCCGCGGCGCGGCCGCAACCCCCCGCCTGGAAGCCGTTGTTCAACGGCAAAGATCTCACCGGCTGGAAGCACGTCGGCCCCGGCAGCATGACCGTCGAAGACGGCCTCATCCGCACGCACGGCGGCATGGGCCTCCTCTATTGGACCGGCGGAAAACTCAGCAACTGCCGCCTTCGCGTCGTCTTCAAAATGCGCGACCACAACGACAATTCCGGCATCTTCATCCGCATTCCGATCGAGCCGCGCGAAGAGTGGATGCCCGTCCACTACGGCTACGAAGTGCAAATCGACAACGAGCCGGAAAAATCCAAGGAGGACGACTACCACATCACCGGCACGCTCTACTCGCTCACCAAGCCGCTCGCGAAACCCGGCAAACCCGGTCCGGAGTGGAACACCATGGTCATCACGCTGGACGGACCGCACACCATCGTTGAGGTCAACGGCGTTAAAGTCACGGACTACACCGAAGGCCAGCCCGTCCCCGAGCGCAAATTCGATTTCGAGCCGCAGCACGGCACACGCCCCAACGAGGGCTACATCGGCCTTCAGAATCACAGCGAAAACGACGTCGTCTTTTTCAAGGAAGTCAGCGTCCAGCCGCTGCATTAGAATTCCGTTGCTGTAGCTCGGGCCTTCAGGCCCGAGGCTTTTTCGCAGCAATTGTGATGATCTTCGGTTTCTAGCTGTTGGCACTTGACTTTCGACTATCAACTCTCTTCAGGAGCGCATCATGAAAAAAGATTTTTCCCGCCGCGAATTCCTGCAACGCAGTGCCGGCGCTGCTGGCGCGCTGGCGGCTGTGCCTTCGATTTTTCTGGAACCGGAGCACTACTCTCTGCCCGGGCAAATGACGGCTGCGAGCGACCGTATTCGCTTCGGCATCATCGGTATCGGCATGCAAGGCTCCGGCCTGCTCCGCGACGCCATCCAATTGCCCGGTGTCGAATGCGTGGCCGCCTGCGATCTCTACGATGGCCGCCACACGCTTGCCCAGGAAATTGTCGGCAAAAAAATCCCCACCACCCGCCGCTATAAGGATCTCCTCGACAACAAGGAGATCGACTGCCTCATCGCCGCCGTCCCCGATCATTGGCACAAGCAGGTCGTCGTTGACGCGGTCAACGCCGGCAAAGATATCTACTGTGAAAAGCCCATGTCCCACTCCCCCGCCGACGGCATCGCCATGGTCGCCGCCGCAAAAAAGACCGGGCGCGTGGTAGAGATCGGTTCGCAGCGCGTCAGCTCCGTCATCTGCGCCAAAGCCAAAGAACTGCTCGCCAACGGCATCATCGGCACTATCACTCTCGTCGAAGGCACGTACGGCCGCAACGATCCCACCGGCGCGTGGGAATATCCGCCGCCACCCGATCTCTCTCTCGCCAATTTCGATTGGAACACTTGGCAGGGCGACGCCACCAAGCGGCCGTGGGATCCGGACACTTCTCCCAAGTACTTCGCGCGCTGGCGCTGCTGGAAGGAATACGGCACGGGCCTCGCCGGCGACCTGCTCGTGCACCTCGTCAGCGGCATGAACTTCATGCTTGGCTGGAACGAGCCGCCCAAGCGCGCCATGGCTCTCGGTGGTATTCTCCGTTTCCCGGACGGCCGCAACATGCCCGACGTCCACCCCACGCTCTTCGACTACGGACGCATGCCGATTTATATGCGGCTGAATCTCGGTTGCGATACTCCGGAGACCTACCGCTTCCAGGGCTCCAAGGGAATCCTGGAAGTCACGGAATTCAACATCAATTACTACCCGCAATCCGGTGAAGACGAATCTCCCAGCTACTACACTTCCGGCTATCCGCAGGCCATGCGCGAGGCCTATCTCAAGAAGTGGCACGAGGAGCACGATCCCAAGCCCGGCAAGGAACCCATCCGGGAGGGATTCAGCTATCGCGGCGCTTCCTGGGACGAGGAAAAACCCCACCTCTGGAGATTTTTCCAGGGCGTGCGAAACCATCAGCAAGTCACCGAAGACACCGTCTTCGGCCACAATGCCGCGCTGGCCTGCCACATGGCCAACGAATCCTACTTCCGCAACGCCACAGTCACTTGGGACGCCGCCTCAGGTCAAATCAAATCCTGAGGCCGTTGGTTTCTTGTAGCGGCGACTTTACGTCGCCATCTTTCCTTTCTTCGTAGGGGCGCGATACATCGTGCCCCTCTTTTTTTCCTCTGCGGCGGGTGCCCCTATACTCCCCCCACTGTGATTCCGAGCGAAGCAGGCCGACTTTTTGTTCCCCTCTTGCTCCTGCGAGAGGGTCGGCCTGCGCAGAGAGGAATCTCTCTTCGTCTTTGCATTCGGCCCTCACTTCTGCCCCGAAGCCTTCAACGCGCTACACTGAATCGCTCCCATGAAACCCGGCGCGCTCTCTACCTTCAACGACATTCTTCACCACCGCTGTCCCCGCTGCCGCGTCGGAAAGATCTTTCACCACTCCATCTTTCTCGGCTTCCCGAAAATGCATGAACGCTGCTCCATCTGCCATCTCCTTTACGAACGCGAACCCGGCTACTTCCTCGGCGCCATGTACATCAGCTACGCCCTGGCTCTGCCTGTCGTCGCATTCATAGCCGGCTTTCTCTGGGCCGTCACCGGCTGGTGGATCACCAAAGCCACCGTCTGGGCCGTGTTCTTGTTCCTGCCGCTCGTCCCAGCGATAACGTTTCTCGCCCGCGTCCTGTGGATCTATCTCGACCAAACCTTCGACCCCGACCGCAGCTAGCAACTCTCATAAGGGCTCCTTGGAATTTGGGACGTCGGCGCCGGGGGTGAGCCAATCCATGACGGGGTGGCTTGGAGGAACGGGATCGTCGCGGCGTGGGCGAGGGAGGTCGATGATGATCTGGCGTTCGTCTTGGTCCTCGGGATGGAGTTCCTTGTCGATGGCGTGGAGGGTGCGGAGGATTAGATTGCAGGTATAGGCCATGACGGCGGCGCGGCGTGGGGAGATGCGGTCTTCGGCCTCAAGAAGCAGGAGGCGGGAAAGGAACTCGTTGATAGGGACCGCGGACTTGAATTGGGTGAGACCGGCAGTGAGGGTGGCGGAGAGATCGACGGGTGCGTGCTCATGCTCGGGGAGATGCGCGTGGGTGCGACAAAAGAGAGACTCCGCGTTGGGGACAAGCAGGCGGCAGCGGGTGCCGTTGATGAAGCGATGGTGACAGCGACCTTCTGGCGATACATGGGGCAGAGATGAAACGTTGGTGGAATTAGAGTTAGCGTGTTTTTGGTTCATTTCGATCCTCGATGAGAAAGTACGCGGGGGGGTACACCCCCGGGCATTTGTAAGGATGTGCAAAGAAAGGGGTTGCTGGAGGGGGCGTTTGTAAGGGTATGAAGCAAAAGGAGATAACTGGAAGGCGTTGGAACGTTTGAAGGCTGAACCTCGAAGGTTCAAGAAAACAGAGAAGACAGAAGGCAGGCGCAGTGGCACGAGATCAGGCCGAGAGGCTGATTCCGAGGGTCGATAGCTCGGCTGTGGCCGCGAATTCACAAGGGATAATAGCACGAGAATGTTAGTTTGTCAAATAATTTCATCTATAGTACTCCATTCGAATGACTTCGGCACTGCAAGTGGAAGAAAGGAAAGGACTAGCAGCTACAAAGAGCTTTCCATTGCAAATTGGATCAACGACGGCAGGCTGGAGTTAGCGATCTTTTTCCTTTTTCGTCCTCTTCGAGTTTGTCAAATATCCTAGACTTATTCATTCAAACACATCAGTGCCGCCAGGCTGGCCCCAACAGGTACGTTCGTACTATTGGGCGACGACGTCCCAGCTGCCAAACTGACAGCGCCGCGGTAGCCAAGCGGGAAGGCAAGGCTTGCAAAACCTTACGCGGCGGTTCGATTCCGCCCCGCGGCTCCAAATTTCGTGGCTTTCTGAAATGGAATCTCAGACAAAAAGCATAGAGTTTAGACAAGCCCTTCTGACGATGTCCAATATTGGACATTCCGAGGCGCAAGTAATTTTACCTTCTTGCAACACTACGTTAGACTCCGGCGGGACTCGCGCCCTTGCGGAGATAGAATCCATGTCGTTACACGTTGCTGAGACGAAGGTAAATGGCAAATGGGTCAAGGTTCCCGCGTTAGACTACAAAGGGAAAAGCATAATCGCCAAAGGAACCTGGTTGCGGCTGGCACAGGTCCTTGGGGAAGAGTGGTTGGAAACAGAACTTGAGGACGCCGAACTTTGTGCCAAACTATTGAAAAGCCAAAGGCGAAGAGGGCTGCGCGCCGACATTTTGACCTTTGCGCAGAAACTTCCCGTCACTTCCCCGAAGTATGACTATTACACGGAATGGGACAGCATCGCCGCTGTCAAAACAACCAGCTTTAGAGAGTGGTGGAAGGGACTGCCGCGGGAAAGTCGTCAGAATGTGAGGAGGTCCCGAAAACGCGGTGTTCAGGTTTTTGTTGAGCCACTGGATGATCAGCTGATTCAAGAAATTATGGGCGTAAACAATGAGTCCCCAGTCCGACAAGGGAGACCCAACAGCCATTATGGGAAGACGTTTGAGGAGGTCAAGAAGGACCACTCGTCCTTTCTTGATCGTTGTGACTACATTTGCGCGTACGCGGGTGAGGAATTGATCGGTTTTATTTGGTTAATCTACAGAGGAGAGATCGCTTCGATCCTGCAAATACTTACCAAAGCGAGCCACCAAGACAAGCGGCCAGCCAATGCTCTGATTGCAAAGGCCGTAGAACTGTGTGAGGTAAGGGGACTCTTGTACTTGACTTACGGAATGTTCAACTACGGGAACAAGAAACACAACTCGTTGAGAGAATTCAAGGAACGAAATGGGTTTAGCGAGGTCTCGGTCCCGAGGTTTTATATCCCGCTCACACCGTGGGGGAGTTTTTGCATGAAAGCAAAACTTCACCGGGGTCTGATCGGGATTCTCCCTCACAGGGTGATCATGGCAGGCGTATGTGCCCGTTCCCTGTACTACAATTTGTGGCAGTCCAAAGCCGTTTTAGCGCAACGATAGAGCGGCCGAGTCGTATTCGGAAGATGGAGCCCTCAAGTTCTCCTGCTGGTTCCAACGTTTTGAAGGGGACTTCCGTCACTCATCGGAAGATAGTCAGCCTTATTAGTTTCCCTGTAGCCCACACAAACCGAGACATCCGGCCTGGGTCGATAGTTTCGGGATTCGGGGCTTTTGTTTTTTCTGGTATTTGCCGCGTCAGGATTCCGGGACGGGCGGGCAGCCGGGGAATTCGCTCAGGGTGGCGTTCCCTATATATTGCAGGTCGGCGATGCCGATCTTGCTGGTGTAGAAGCCGTCGCAGGTGAGGCGGCGTAGGAAGGCGAAGAACGCCACGCCCTGGCTGAGCGAGGAATCCAGTTTGGCATTTTTCCGGAAGGCGATCAGGTCCAGAACTTCTTTCTTCTGCTCCGAGGTGCATTCCAGGAAAACCTTGCCATAGCGGTCGGTGCAAAAGCCATCCAGCCAGAAGAGTCCGCCGCCGAGGCGCAGCTGATACTTTTCGTTTTCGCTGGCCAGCAAATCGATGAATTCCGGAGCGCCGGCTTCGACGGCGCCGCCGGATTTTTCGTCCTTGGGAATAATCGCGTCGCAGAGCGCGATGAGCGTGGCGTACTGCGGCGCAGGGAAAAATTTAGGCGTGTACTTCCCTGCCGGAGCCGCGGCTTTCTCCTTGTGTACCATCTGGTGGACGTACTCGGCGGCGGCCGCTGGAATCACCTGCAGCACCGAGCTGCTCGCCGCTCCCACCGCCAGCGTCCTCAAAACATCTCGCCGGCTTATGCCTTCCTTCATCATATTCCGCATGCTCCTTCTCTTTCTTCTTCTCTTTGGTCCTCAGTGTTCTCCGTACCGAAACCCGTTTTTCCGTTCACCGCTGCGGCCTTCCCCCAGTGCAGGCCCTCCACTTTTGACTTTCAACTTTTAACTTCTCAAAGATTGCCTTTCTTGGCTTCGTCGAGCAAATAGTCGGAGGCGCGCCAGGAGAGCGCCATAATCGTCAGCGTTGGATTCTTGTCCGGGTTGGTCACCAGCGACGCGCCATCGGCTACAAAGAGATTTTTCACGTCGTGCGCCTGGCAATATCCGTTCAGCACGGAGGTTTTCGCGTCGGCGCCCATGCGCGCGGTGCCTACTTCGTGAATGATTTTCCCGCCTTCCTCAATTCCGAAGGGGTACTGGCCATCAATGGAAGTTTTCGTTTTGTACTCGCCTCCCATAGTCTCCACAATGCTGCGAAATGTATCCTGCATGTCTTTGGCCTGACGCAGTTCGTATTCCGACCACTTGAAATGGAAGCGCAGCACGGGAATTCCCCACTGGTCGACGACGTCGGGATCGATTTCGCAATAGGTATCCGGATTGGGAAGCATTTCGCCGCGGCCGGCAAAGCCGATCGTGGTGCCGTAATACTGGCGTGCGCGCTGCTTCAACTTTGTGCCGTAGCCCTCCTCCTCGCGACACAGCCCATCGAACATGCCGACCCCAGGCATCTCGTAGCCGCCGTTGAACTCGATGTGATAGCCGCGTGGAAAATCGTTCTTGCGGTCGAACTTCCACCACGGCATGTACATGTGCATTCCGCCCACGCCGTCGTGGTTGTGCGGCGGCATCTTTTCCAATTGCGGGAAGTGGCCACGGCCGCTGCTCCCCACGGAATCGGTGAGGTATCTGCCGACCGTGCCGGAGGAGTTAGCGATACCGTTGGGGAAGGCGGAGGACTTGGAGTTCAGCAAAAGGCGGGCGGATTCGCAGGCGCTGGCGGCAACCACGATGGCGCGCGCGTTGATGCGTTTTTCCGTGCGCGACGCTTTATCGATGTAGGAGACGCCTTCGGCCTTGCCCTCTTTGTTGACGATGATTTCGCGCGCCATGGCGCCGGTGATCAGCGTCAGCTTCCCCGTTTTCATCGCGGGAGGGAGCAAGACCTGGCTCGAACTGAAATTCGATCCGGTGATGCACCCGCGACCGCACTGGCCGCAATAGTGGCACGGCGTACGGCCGTTCACAGAGCGCGTCAGAATCGCGAGGCGTGAGGGAATGCAAATGATGCCGAGCTTGTCGCAGACCTTTTTGACCATCAACTCGGTGCAGCGGGGCTTGGGCGGAGGGAGAAAGACGCCGTCCGGGGCGCTGGAAACATTTTCCTTCGTGCCGAAGACACCGATGTAGGATTCAACTTTGTCGTAATACGGCGCGAGGTCTTTATAGGTGATGGGCCAGTCGTCGCCGAGGCCGTCGCGCGTCGCAGATTTGAAATCGATGGGAGCAAACCGCAGCGCGATGCGGCCCCAGTGGTTGGTGCGTCCGCCGACGATGCGCGAGCGGAACCACTGGAAATTGGCGCCGGGGGCGGAGGTGTAGGGCTCGCCATCAATTTGCCAGGCCCCGTTGGGGGCGAGGAATTCGCTAAAATTTTCGCGCGCGTGGCCGCCGACCCCGGCGCCGCGATGCGGCAATTGGTAGGGCCAGGTCCACATCTTGAAATCTTTTTCGGGATTGACGTTCGGGCCGGCTTCGAGCAGAGCGCAGCTCAGGCCGCCTTCCGTGAGAATCTTCGCGGCCATGCCGCCGCCGGCGCCGGAGCCGATGATGCAGACGTCATACTGTTTCGGAGAGCGAATTACCTGGGGCATGTCGACGATTTCTCCCTACAGCTCATTTTTCTTCATTGCGGAAACGGCGAAATCGCATGCGCGCGCCGTCAGCGCCATGTAGGTAAGCGACGGATTCACGCACGAAGCGGAAACCATGCACGCGCCGTCGGTCATGAAAAGATTTCTGGCATCGTGCGCCTGGTTGTTGGCGTTGAGCACGGAGGTTTTTGGATCGCGGCCCATGCGGGCGGTGCCCATTTCGTGAATGGCGAGGCCGGGGGCAGAAATTTTCTGCCAGACGGTGATGTCCTTCGCGCCGCCGGCGGCCAGGATTTCCGCGGCCTGGATGGCGATGTCCTTGGACATGGCCCGTTCGTTTTCGCTCCAGTCGCAGTGAATCTTCAGAGTGGGAATGCCCCAGGCGTCGAGTTTTTCCTTGTCCACTTCGACGAAATTGTTGTGATTGGGGAGGCACTCGCCGAAACCGCCCATGCCCATGTGCCAGGGGCCGGGCATTTTCAGCGCATTCTTGAATTCCACGCCGAGGCCACTCATGCCCATGCCGCGGGACCAGCCGGCGCGGCTCCCGCCGCCCTGATAGCCGTAGCCGCGGAGGAAATCCTTGTGCTTGGATTTTACGTTTCGAAAGCGCGGGATGTAAATGCCGTTGGGGCGATTGCCGAAAGGCATTTTGTCTTCGTGGCCGGGCATTCTTCCGCTGGCGCCGGCGCCCATGTGGTGGTCCATGAGATTGTGGCCGAGTTCGCCGCTGGAGTTTGCGAGGCCGTTGGGAAATTCGGGAGTGGCGGAATTCAGCAAAATGCGCGTGGATTCGAGAGTGGAACCGCAGACGAAAAAGATGCGGGCTTTGAATTCGAGGGGATTTTTGGTTTGACCATCGATCACGCGAACGCCGCTGACGCGGCGAGCTTTCGAATCGAAGGCGAGGCTGTGAACCACGCTGTAGGGACGGATGGTGAGACGGCCGGTTTTTTGCGCGGCGGGGAGCGTCGAACTCAAACTGCTGAAATACGAGCCGGTGATGCAGCCGCGGTGGCACACGCCGCAGTAGTGGCAGGCGGCGCGGCCTTTGTGGACGCGGGTCAAAACAGCGGAACGGCCAATGGTCAAGATGCGGTCGTCAAAGTTCTTTGCGATGGCGGCGCGGAGATCCTGCTCGACGCAAGTGAGTTCCATGGGCGGGAGAAATTTTCCGTCAGGGAGTTGCGGCAAACCTTCGGGCTGGCCGCTGATGCCGGCGAATTCTTCAACGTAGTCGTACCAGGGAGCGATGTCCGCATAACGAATCGGCCAGTCGGCGGCGATTCCCTCTTTCAAATTGGCTTCGAAATCGAGATCGCTCCAGCGGTAACTTTGGCGGCCCCAGGTGAGGGATTTTCCGCCAACCTGGCGGCCACGAATCCAGGAGAAATGTTTGCCGGGATCGCTGGAATAGGGATTCTCCTGGTCATTGACAAAAAACTGATGGGAGTATTCATCGCAGGCGTAGTAGACCTCGCGCTGGATGGGCTGGGTGCGCTGGCGCTCGCTGCGATCGTCCCAGCCACGGTGCTTGAGTTCCCAAACGGGGACGTGCTCGACATAGTCGCGCTCGGGGACGATAGAACGTCCCGCTTCGAGGACCAAAGTATTGAGGCCCTTTTCGGTGAGCTCTTTCGCAGCCCAGCCGCCGGTGATGCCTGAACCGATAACGATTGCATCGTAATTTGTCGTTGCCATGTTCGCTCCCTTTTTTCAGGCGTCTCCGAGACCGGGGCCGCGCGGAACGCAACCGTGCTGGGCACCGGGAATAATTTGAAGTTTGAGTTCCAGGGTGAAACCAATTTCGGAAGTGTAATACCCGTGAAGGGTGATGTTTTTGAAGACGGAAAAGAAATTGCCTTCGAGCTGCCTGTAGGGGTTTTCCACTTCGTCGTCGCGGCTAGGCGGGCGGATGGCCGATTCGAACGCAGCGGCTTCGTCCAGGGCGCGGAGAAGCGTGAGCTGTTGCAGAGGCGGAGTGTCCACAAAATCTTTAGCGAAGAGTTCGTTGCTTTTCTTGTCGACGCCGGCGAGGCCGTCGAGAAGATTCTTGCGCTCCGTATCGTTGGCCCACTCGGTGAGAATGACGTCGATAAACTCGTTGACGCGGGCGCCCTTCGCGCCAGGGGTGTCCGTTTCAGGAATGATCTGATCGATCATGGCGACAACGGTGGCGTTCTGGTGCGGATTGAGAGTGCGTAGCGCGTAGCCAGCCGCAGGATGTGCGCCGCGAAAGAATGCAAACATGTCCGTGGAAAGCGCCGGCAGCGCGGCTCCCGCGGCAAGCATTCGTAACATTTCACGCCGATGCATAGAACCTCCCTGAGTGAAGCGTGTTGGAAGACTGTTTCTTATCGGGACGGCCGAACTTGATCGCCATTTCGCGGGCGGCGCGAAGCGCGGGCACCGTTTCGCCCTTGGGCATGAATTCCATCGCGACGTAGCGGCTGTAGCCGAGTTCGCCGAGCTTTCGAAAAATGTTTGGATAATAGATTTCGCCGGTTCCGGGATCGTGGCGGCCGGGAACGTCGGCGACGTGGACGAGGCCGATGAGATCGATATTTTTTTCGAGCTTGGCGATGAGGTTGCCGGCGGCAATTTGTTCGTGAAAAAAATCGTAAAGAAATTTGACATGGGGATTGCCGACGGAGCGCACGATTTCGAAGCCTTCGGCGGAAAGCGTGAGGAAATATTTGGGATTTTCTTCGGGATCGATATTTTCGATGAGGAGCTCGATGCTGTTTTCCGCGGCGATTTCGCCGCCGCGTTTGAGGGTTTCGATGCAATTGGCGTGCATTTCATTTCGCGAGAGACCGGGAACAGCGTCGCCGGTCTGCATGATGAGGCGAGTGCACTCGAGTTCGCGCATGGTGGGAATAAATTCGCGGAGAGATTTGAGGAAGACTTCGCGAGCGGAGGCGTCGGCCAGGGGCTGCCAGACGCCGGTGGTGCCGTCGAATTCAATGCCGAGTTCACGCTTTTTGCGGCGGGCGTTGGCAAAATCCTGCTTTTTCCAGTCCTTGAATTCTCCGACCAATTCGACGGCATGGTAGCCCGCTTCGGCTACTTTTTCCAGGCGCTGTTCGAATGGAAGATCGCGGTAGATAGTCCAAAGCATTACGGAGAGAGAGAAAGGAACGCCCTCGGGTTCGGAGGCAGCCGACGCGGCGCGCGCCATCGTCGATGGGCCGGCAGCGGCACCGGCCAAAGCCGCTGCGGCACACGCGCCGACAAATTCGCGTCTTCGCACGCTATTCTCCCAAAAGTTCCCGGCGGACATTCTTTAAGACGTAAGCCGCGCGCTCGACGCCCACTTCTCCGGGCAGAATCGGGTCTTCATTTTCGATGCTAAGAATGCCTTCGAATCCGACGTCCATGTAAGCCTTAATGACAGACTTCCAGAGGCTGGCGCTGTGACCGTAGCCAACAGCGCGGAAAGTTTCAGACGCGGAGTCGAGATCGGACTTTTCGAAGGCGAAGTTCAGGACGCCGTACTTGTTGACATTTTCGGGATAGAAAGTGGTGTCCTTCATGTGGGCGTGAAAGAGGGCGCCCTGCTTGCCGAGGAAATGAATGACTTCGACGGGATCGCAGCCTTGCCAGAAAAGGTGGCTCAGATCGCAGTTCGCGCCGATTTCTTCGCCGACGGCTTCGCGGAGCTTCATCAGCGTTCGAGGGTTGTAGACGACGAAGTTCGGATGCATTTCGAACGCCAGGCGTTTGATGCCGTGATCGCGCGCGTATTTGGCCGCTTCCTTCCAGTAGGGGATGACTTTTTCCTTCCATTGCCAATCCTGCATCTGGGCGTACTCGGGAGGCCAGCGGTAAGTGATCCAGTTTGGCTGGGTGTCTTGCGGCGTGCCGCCGGGACAACCGGAAAAGCCAACGATGACTTTCACGTCGAGCATTTCGGCGAGGAGGACGGTCTTGCGAAAGGTGCCTATGTCTTTCTGGGCATGCTTGGCATCGGGATGAACGGGGTTCCCGTGGCAACTGAGGGTGGCAACGCGAATCCCCTTGTCTTCAAATTTTTTCTGCCAGGCCTTGGCCTTGCTGCGATCGGCGATGAGCTCGTCGAGGGGACAATGACGATTGTTGGGATAGCCGCCGGTCCCGATTTCCATGGCCTCGAGGCCGAGGGCGCTGACCCTATCGAGCATGGCGTCGAGAGAGAGATGTTCGTAGACGGGGTCAAAGACGCCGATGGGAATCTTGCGGAGGGAACCTGAAGGCTTCGGGACACGAGAATGCGATGACGGAGCGGCGGCTTCCACGACATCGGCGACTTTTGCCGAACCCGGAATGGCAGCGGCGAGCAGGCCCCCGGTGGCAGCAAGAAACTGTCTCCGGTCGAGAGCGGAGTCCTTGCGCGGTTTCCTCATGCGCGTCTCCTCGGCGAACGCAGCAATGGAGTAAGCAGCAATGTTTCCGACGCATTATACGTCAGTGTGACGGCTAAACAAGCGGCGAAAATCGTTTTTCTAATGGATTCCTGTGGATTGCGAGGGGCAGCAGGCTCATGCACAGGTGAGGCGCGCTGCGAAGGGTGCGCGCCGCAGCGCGCAGGGGTGGCGAAAGTGCAGGATGCGGGAGGTCGCCGGAAATAGTGGGTAAGAAAATCAGCGGTAAGAGGACACAGCGAATGTCGATTTTGCGGCCTCCCGTTCGACATGTAGGTAGAGCCAGGGAAGGTGCCCTGGGGAGGCCGTTATGGAAAGGAAGCACACACGCACTCCGAGACTTAGAACGATTGGCGTAACTGTCCTCGGCGGGCTCGGGATTTATTTTCTGTTGGAGAACTTGGGATGCGCCGCAGGCCAGTTAAGGGAACTTTTCTGCGGCGTGGCGGGGGGTAGGCTGGGGGTGCTCCCTTCCATCGTCGTGGCGGCCTGGCAAATCATGCAGGCGAATGGGCTTGAACACCGGCTTTTGGAGTGTTTGTTCCAGTTGTTGCTATCCCTTTGGCCGCTACTCCTTGCTGTGGCCGGGGCGAGCTAGCGGGTGGAAGCTTCGAGCGATAAGGTCAAGCCGTGCCAACACTTAACAAATTCTCTCAAAAAAGCTACCGTATTTGTCGATTTCACCGTTGCTCGTTCGACGTGTAGATGGAGGCCGAGTTCAGCCTATCGAGGCTGTCAGGAAGCCCGGCGCCAAACGAGGAACTATAAACCAACAGGAGATATTGACGATGCGATTCATGGTAATAGTGAAAGCGGACAAGAATTCGGAAGCAGGAGTTCTGCCGAGCAAGGAAATCTTAACTGCGATGGGGAAATATAACGAGGAGTTGGTAAAGGCCGGCGTGATGCTCGCCGGCGAGGGGCTGCAAGCGAGCTCGAAGGGCAAGCGTATCAGGTTTTCGGGACAGCAGCGCACGGTGATCGACGGACCTTTCGCCGAATCCAAGGAACTCATCGCCGGCTTCTGGCTGTGGCAGGTGAAGTCCATGGAAGAAGCGGTCGAATGGCTCAAGCGGGCTCCGTTCGACGGAGGAACTGAGATCGAGATCCGCCAGGTGTTCGAGGCTTCAGACTTCCCGTCCGACATCTTCCCCGCCGAGGAAGCGGCGCGGGAGCAAGCGCTGCGCGACGGGCTGCAGAAGAAAGCTGCGAAACGGTAGGTCCCATTCATTACGGACCTCAGGGGCTAAAGCCCGCGAATTTCCAGTATTTTTCGGCACGGCTGAAGCCGTGCCCTGACGGAACTCATTTATGAGATGGTTTAGACAGTCTCAAGCGAGCGCTCAAAGAAATTGGAGGGCTTGTCGATTTTGCTGACTCTCGTTCGACGTGTAAAGGGAGGCTGGGTTCCGCCGGTTGAAACTTCCGAACGACCCAGCTCCCAACCCGAAACCACAAGGAGAAATGAAAATGCGATTCATGATGATTGTTAAGTCCGCCGAGAAATGGGGCTTCCCGCCCAAGCAGTTGATGGAGGCCATCGGCAGGCTCAGCGAAGAGGCGGTCCAATCTGGCGCGATGGTCGGCAGCGGGGGGCTCCGCCCAACTGCTCAGGGCGCTTGCGTCCGGCTCAAGGGAGGGCAAGTCACCGTTATTGACGGGCCTTTCACGGAGGCCAAGGAGGTCGTCGGCGGGTATGCGCAGTTTGACTTGAAGTCGAAAGAAGAAGCGATTAAATCGGCGACGCGCTTCATGGAACTTCACAAGCAACACTGGCCGGGATGGGAAGGCGAGACTGAGATTCGCGAGATGTTCAATCCGGAGGACCTCGTTCCCAAAGTATAGGCGATCTTGCGCATACGGATGGCCGCGAACCGATAGATGTTTACTCAAACAGACATTCGACGGTTCCCTATCCGCCGCAGAAAGAAATAATGGATTGCTCTCGTCGACTCCGAATTTGCGTCATTCGTCGCATAGTAGAGCAGGAATTGGCACTCGTTCCCGAGCTCCGGCAATGCAGCGCCGAACACAAACTTACAAGGAGAGATCGTCATGAAATTTCTGAGCATCTATAAGTCTGTGGAAACAGGCGTTCCCCCCACACAGGAGGAAATGGACAAGATGGGCAAGTTGATCGAGCAGGAGATGAAGGCCGGCACGCTGCTCGCCACCGAGGGCTGCCTGCCAAGCGCCCTCGGAGCGCGGGTGCGCATCTCTGGCGGGAAGCTGACGGTGACCGACGGACCTTTCACCGAGGCCAAGGAGGTAGTCGGCGGCTTCGCCATCCTCCAGGCAAACTCAAAGGCAGAGGCCATCGAAATGGTCAAGAATTTCCTCGAGGTTGCCGGTGAGGGTGAGTGCGAGCTTCGCCAGGTATTCGAGGCGCCGCAAGCACACTGCGCCGCGAAGTTCTAGCCGGGGTGCGCCGGTAGCCTTGCACTGGCGGCCTGAAGGTGGTGTTATCGGTGGCTGTGACTGCCACCGATATACATCGAGCGATTGACGCCGTCTGGAGAATCGAGTCGCCCAGGCTCATCGGCGGTCTCGTGCGGATCGTGCGCGATGTAAGTCTTGCCGAGGATCTCGCCCAGGATGCGCTCGTTGCCGCGCTCCAGCAGTGGCAGGAGTCGGGCATCCCGGAGAACCCGGGTGCCTGGCTCATGGCCGCCGCCAAGCATCGTGCGATTGATCTCTTTCGGCGCAGCAAGCTCCTCGAGCGCAAACACGAGGAGCTTGGCCGCGAGCTCGATGCCCGGCAGGAGGCGCTGGTGCCGGATTTCGAAACCGCGCTCGACGATGACATCGGCGACGACCTACTGCGCCTTGTGTTCATCTCCTGTCATCCGGTTCTCTCGCCTGAGGCGCGCGTTGCGCTCACACTACGCTTACTGGGCGGACTGACTACCGAAGAGATCGCGCGTGCGTTCCTGATGCCGGAGCCAACGGTGGCCCAGCGAATCGTTCGTGCCAAGCGAACCCTCGCCGAGAAGCACGTCCCCTTCGAGGTTCCGCGCGGAGACGAGCGCGCTGCTCGTCTGTCGTCGGTGTTGGAGGTCCTCTACCTGATTTTCAATGAAGGCTACTCGGCAACCGCCGGGGAAGACTGGATGCGGGCTGGGCTCTGCGAGGAGGCGCTGCGTCTTGGCCGCATCCTGGCGGAGCTGGCGCCGCAGGAGCCGGAAGTCCACGGACTGGTAGCGCTGATGGAGATCCAGGCGTCGCGCTCACACGCGCGTATTGGCCCGTCGGGAGAGCCCATCCTGCTGCTCGAACAAAACCGCGCGCTCTGGGATCAGCTCCTCATCCATCGCGGTCTGGCCGCGCTCGAGCGTGCGGGGAAGATCGGAGGCAGCCGGGGGCCGTATGCACTCCAGGCTGCGATTGCAGCCTGCCATGCCCGCGCGCGCACCCCGGAGGAAACAGACTGGGCGCGCATCGTGGCACTCTACGGGGAGCTCGCTAAGCTCGCGCCATCTCCGGTTGTGGAGCTGAATCGGGCGGTGGCAGTCGCAATGGCATCTGGTCCGGCAGCGGGGGTGGAGCTGGTTGACGCGCTGACCGCCGAGCCGTCGCTCCAGGCGTATCACTTACTGCCGAGCGTGCGCGGCGACCTGCTGGCAAAAATCGGCCGCACGGATGAGGCTCGAGCGGAGTTCGAGCGCGCGGCTACGTTGACGCGCAACACACGCGAGCGGGAGCTGTTGCTGAATCGCGCGCGGACCTGCGCAGAGGGTTCCCATGGCGAAGGCGACAAAAGCGGCGCGTGATGATCAGGGAGACTTCAATTCTTGAAGGGAAGGGATGGAAACGGCGGTGGTGAGGGCGCGCTCGGGCAGGGACTTTCTCTGTTGCAAGGCCTGGACAAGCATCTCGATGGCCTGGCCGGAGTTGGGAGGTACGAAAATGGTGGCAGCGAGAAGGCCGCTGCGCACCCAAGACTGGCCGGTCTTGGGCAAACCGTCGCAACCGGTGAACGGCAGCTTGAGCCAGCGTTCTTGTTCCGACTCGTTGAGTTCCTGAAAGGCTTTGCGCGCTCCAATGGCCATGGAATCATCCTGGGCGCCGATGACATCGATGGCTGCCTTCTGGGAGGTGGTGAGCTTGAGCCAGGAGCGGACCGAGCGCTGCGCGCTTTCTTCGGTCCACTGCCCTTTCAGGAGAGTTACATGGATATTGGAAGGTTTGGTTTCCTGCATGCCGAGGGTGCGTTCCTTGGCCGCCGAATTCTCCGTGGGTCCCTGAATATAAAGAAGGCCGCCGCCTTTGGGAAGCAGCGCAGCAAACTGGCGGCCCTGAATGCGGCCGATCTCGACATGATCCGAGGTAACCACGAAGACCGCGGTGGACGAGAGCTTGCGGAGTTCAGGAATGTAACTGGCGTCGCGGTTGAGAACGGCCCAGCCGATGCCCGCCGAAACAGCGGCGCGGGCGACCTGGGGCAGCGCCGTGCCGCCGACGGGCTCGAAGATAATGGCGTCGGGGCGTAGATTTTCGGCGGCCTGGACAGCTTTCAAGATCTGCGTGCTCTGGGTGATCGCGTCATTATTCGCGTAGAGGATCTGAGCCTCCACGCCGAGATTCCGGGCCGCTTGCTCGGCGGACTGCGCCTGTTCGATCTGATAATCGTTGTCGCCCGTGGTGAGCGCGATGAGGAAACGAAGTTTTTTCATGGCAGGTCGAAGGCTCCGCCTATGTTAGTCCCTACCATACAATCTAGCTGCAGGCATTTCCACGGGGAATCGCGCCGGACGTGTCATCAGAGAAATATCCATATTCTGAGCACGTAGCGAGAATGGAACAAGTAACTTCACGCCAAGCCTGATTCAGCGAAGCGCGAGTCATGTCCATGGGTCAGAAGCGGCCGGGCGGATGAACATCGAAGCGCGATAATTCCCAGTGATGTCTGAACTCCATGAAGCGAATCAACGAGAGCCCCCTGGTGCAGCGATAGCGGGAGGTGGGAGCGGCTTCGTGTCCCGAATTCCGTTCCCTTCCACGATCGTATAGACCGCGTCGGGGGCGATATTATCAAGCATCTCCACTTTGCCATTGGGCCAACGAATCTCCACAGAATCGATCTTCGCGGTGGCACCGAGGCCAAAATGCTGACGGAGGTCGTTTTGCGAGAGATAACTTCCACCGGCCCGAACCTCGCTGAACTGGCGGACGCCGCCGGCAAGAATCGTGACACGCGCACCGATCGCGGCGCGATTGCTCTTGGTGCCGATCAGCTTGAAGAGCACGCGATGATTGGCGTTCCGAGCGCGATTGATCAACAACGTAGGCGGTTCACCCACATTGAGGATGGCTATGTCCATGTTGCCGTCATTATTGACATCGCCAAAAGCAGCGCCCCGGCGGCAGGCAAGAGGGATCTGCGCCAGACCGGACGAGGCGGATATGTCCTCGAACGTGCCGTCGCGCAGGTTGCGCAGCAGTTGCATCGGCTGGCGGTACTTCACACCACCGGGGATGGCGTCCACCTGCGGGTACACGTGCCCATTTGCGACGAAGATGTCCAACCAGCCGCTGTTGTTGAAGTCTACGAATCCGGTTCCCCACTTTACGTAGGGATAGCTGGGTTGCGAAGTTTTGGAGGCCCATCCCACGTCTGTAAAGCCTTGCGGGCCCAGGTTGCGAAACAGGTTATTGGGCTGATCGGTGAAATTAGTGACGTAGATACTGAGGCGCCCGTCGTGACTGTAGTCGCCGAAGTCAACGCCCATTGAGCCCAATTCCTGTCCATCAACACTGAGCGCTGTCCCGGTCAGAAGGCCGACTTCCTCGAACGTCCCGTCGTGCTTGTTGTGGTAGAGAAAATTGGGCCCTGCATCGTTGGCCACGTACAAATCAGGCCAGCCGTCGTTATCATAATCGCCCCACACGACGCCGAGTCCGTACCGGTGCCGGGGATCGTCAACGCCTGCCTTCTTGGAAACCTCCTCGAAGGTGCCATCGCCGCGGTTGTGGAAAAGCAGGTCACTGTCGCCTTCCATCCCCCAAGGACCGCATTGCACCAGAATTCCCTTATAGCGACAGAATTTTTCATTGCTACCGAATTCCGGGAGCTTGTTCATATCCAGATGGACGTAGCGCGCCACAAAGAGGTCCACGTACCCGTCGCGATCGTAGTCGGCCCAGGCCGCCCCGGTCATGAAGCCGCTCCCCCGCACTCCGGCTTTCTCGGTCACATCTTCGAATTTGCAATTTCCGAGGCCGCGGTAAAGTGCGCTGCCGCCGAAGCCGGTGACAAAGATGTCCAGTTTGCCGTCATTATCGAAGTCGGCGACGGCAATTCCCATGCCCCAGCCTTTGCGGGTCAGCCCGGCCGCTTGCGTGATGTTACTGAACTTAAGATTTTCATCTTGATGGTAGAGAGTAATAAGAGGATCGCCACCATCGCGATAATGTTCAACGGTGGAGCCGTTGACGGTGGCAATGTCCAGTTTGCCGTCGTCGTCGCAGTCAAAGAGGGCAATACCACCGCTCATGGACTCGATGATATAGTGCTGCTCTGCAGTGGAGATATGCGAGACGGTCAAGCCCGCCTGGTGGGAGAGGTCCTCGAATTGAGCAACTCCGGCGGGCGGTGGAGTTTTAGTTTGGGCCATCGCAAGACCGAGGGAAAACAAGAGAAAGAGGGCCCGGAAAGTAACGATGAGCATCGATCCGGGGAAAGGATCAGGTTTGTAATGTCGCACGAGTCCCCATCCGGTCACCCTGAGTTCCGAGCAATGAATGATTGCTCGTTTAAGTAATACAGAATAATATCTGGAACGGACTGTTTCGCATATGGGCAAAATCATCAGAGCGGGGCTACTTGTACTCATCGTTTGCGCGAGCGCGGCGCCCGTTCGCGCCCAAGTCCAACAAAGCACGTCTGACTCCTCCACGGTGATCCGCGCGACGACGCGCCTGGTGCAGGTGGACGTGGTCGTTACCGACTCTTCCGGACGGCCAGCCAAAGATCGTCTCAGCGCGAAGGACTTTACGATCCTGGAAGACGGAAAGCCGCAAAAGGTTTCGTTCTTCTCTTTTCAGCAGCTTGAGGGACAAGAAAAGCGACAAATTCCTCAACTTCCACCCCATGTGGCCACGAACCGCCCAGAGTACCAACACAGCGTGGGGCCGCCGATCATCCTGCTGCTCGATGGCATCAACACGCCGGTGGAAAACCAGATGGTTGTCCGTCAGCAGATGCTCAAGTTCCTTGCGGAGCATTTCGATCCCCGGATGCGCATTGCGGTGTTCCTCTTGGGCAACGAGCTCACGGTATTACAGGATTTCACGTCCGATCCGGCGCTGCTGACCGCAGCCATGCAGAAGTACCGTTCGCAGAGTTCAGCCGCGGGGCGACTGGGAGGCACGGACGTACAGTTGCAGGCACCGTCTGGTGGACCCAATCTTCCGCCGCAAGCACCGGCCCAGAGCGGGGGCGGAGGAGATGCCGCCGGCTCGCGCTCGCTAATGAACATCGCCTATGCGCTGGCCCGGTTTGAGAAAGAGAGCAACGCAAATACCATGGAGATGCGGGTCGCTCACACGGCGGACGCGCTCTCCGCGATTGCACACTACCTGGCGGGATTCCCCGGACGCAAGGTGGTCATCTGGTTCTCCGCATCCTTTCCCCTGAATCTCTCCATTGTCGATCCAGAAGATTTTGATGTTTATCGCTCTTATGCCGACCGAATCCGGACCACCACAAATCTGCTGTCGGACGCCCAGGTGGCGATTTACACTGTGGATGCCCGAGGGCTGACGGGAAACGTGATTTCAGATCCGGGCGACACCGGCCGCGATGCAAACGGCAGGATGGCGCTGACGGTCGACGCGCACATGAATGCAAACAGCAAGGAGATATTCGAGCGGTTCAACAAAGAGGAAAGTTTGACCAAGGTCGCGCAAGAAACCGGCGGGCGCGTTTTCCTGAACACGAATGACCTCGATCGCGCCATCGTCGAAAGCGTGCGGGACAGCAGCACTTTCTACCAGGTTGGCTATTATCCCAGTCACAAGCAATGGGACGGGAAGTTTCATACGATCAAGGTGAAGGTAGCGGGCGATGGGTTGGCGGTGCGGCATCGCCGCGGGTACTACGCCACCGATCCCGAGAAATGGCGTAAGGACGGCGCAGGTGATATGAAGGCGGCCATGGAAAAGAATACCATCGCGGCCACTGGCGTGCTGTTCTACGCGCGGGCTATGCCGCCGTCCGCCAATGCAGATGTGAAAGTCGAGTTCCTGGTGGACCCTCACACCATCACATTCGAGACGCAATCGGAGAACTTACGCTACTGCAACCTGGAATTTCAGGTGCAAGCCTTCACGCCGGAAGGAAAGATGGTGAAGGCCCAAGTGCAGCAAGCCGAGGCTCCGCTCAAGCAGGAAACTTTCGACCGGATCCAAAAGAACGGGCTTCCCATGCCCGTGTCCATAAAGCTCGCGCCGGGTCAGTACATGCTGCACCTCGGCGTCCGGGATAATCGAACGGGGCAGTTCGGGACATCTGAACTGACGCTCACCATCGGTGAGGCTCCGGCCCACTAAAAACATTCCCGATTACTTCGAAGGGCCGTCGCTAGGACTTTTCCGCGAATTCTTCTCCTTAAGTTCCTGATAGGTGCGGAGAGCTTTATTCGCTTCCTCGACTCGGCCGATGCGACGATAAGCGAGACTCAGTTGGTAATAGTCGTAGGATTGTGCGGGTTGCAGTTGAGTGGCCGTCTCAAGGTGCTGAATCGCACCGTTTGCATCGCCCTTGTCCAGCAGCGCCTTTCCGAGTTGATAATGCGCATCCCCGTACGCAGGCTTCGCAGCGAGTACGGTGTCGAGCAGCCGGATGGCCTCTTCCGTTTGGCGCTGCTCCAGACGGACATAGGCGAGCTGATACATGGCCGGGACGGATCGCGGATTCAGCGACAGTTCTGCGTTCAATTCCTCCACGGCCTGATCGAGCTTGCCTTGCTTGAAATAAACCATGCCGATGAAGTAGTGCGTCTCAGGCAGGTTCGAATTCAGCTCGAGGACGCGCTGGAACTCGAGAATCGCCTCGGGGTATTGCGACTGCCCGTAGTGCGCCTGCCCCACCATGAGATGGACTTCGGGAGTGTTAGCGCCGTGCTCCAGCATTCGCGAAAAGAGGCGGCCGCCGGCGTCTGAATCGCCGCTGCGCACCAAAGCGACTCCAGCGGCGTAGAGCAACCCCGGATTGTCGGGCAACTCATTCAGAATTGGGCGGAAGGTCTCCGCACTTTTCGTGAACTGGTCCGTCATATAGTAGCTAAGACCGAGCATCTGGCGGACGTTGACATCCTTGGGCGTCTGGCGAAGCAGACGGTCGAGCGGGCCGATCGCGTGCTCGTAGCGTTCCGCGCGGAATGCGGCCAGGCCCCAATTGCGGTCCAGACTCTCAATCCTGGGATTCCAGCGTGCGGCTTCCGCGAACTCGTCCTCCGCGTTGGGGTAGCGAGAGGCGCGCGCGTCAATAACGCCGAGATTGTGATAGGCCTCTCCCAGCAACGCTGAAACTCGCTTTACGAATTCGGCTTCCCGGCCGCCAGAGAGCTCAGATGCGTGTGGCGCGCGCAGCAGCAGGGAGCGCAGCTCTTGCTGTCCGGAACGGGTCATCGGGGCAGCTTCGCCGGCTGCGGAAGAAGTTTCCGGCAGCTGCCGCGAATCGGGGCCTGCGTGCTGGCTGCGAAGTTGTTTGGCCAGGACGAATTCGGAATCCGCCTCCTTGTGCCGACCCAGCTTTTCCAGCGCCTTACCGACTAACTCGTGAGCGTCCGCTACGTCCGGGTGGTCCCCCTCACGCGCGGCTAGTGCGAGTGCTTTCTGCAGCGCGGCCACCGCTTTCTCCAGGTGCCCAGCATCGAAACTGGCCTGGCCCAATCGAAAGTAGGCGTCGGGATCTTCGGGGCGAGCGGCGACAACCTGTTCGAACCACTTCTCCGATTCAGTTGACTTCTGTTCTTTTGCCGCGATCATCCCCAGATAGTAGCGGCTGGTAAAGTCATCGGGGGTTATCGAAAGTTCGGCCATCAACTGTTCCCGGGCCTTCGCATAGCTTTGGGGGCCTTGGAGAAAAAAGGTGAGTCCGAGGGATGAGTGGACGCGAGATTTCTGAGGTTCAAGTTGAATCGCTTTGGCAAAATGAATGGCGGCTTGATCCAGATAGCCGGTTTCCCGATAGGCGAGACCGATCAGGACGTGCATGCTGGCGCTGGGCGGAGAGGAGGCTTGCATCTCGTCGAAGATGACGCCCGCAGGAACCGGGTTCTTCAGCTCCAGATCAGCCAGAGCCAGCAGGTAGCCGGTGTCGAAATCCGGTTGCTGCCGCAGCGCCGATTCCAAGTGCTTGGCTGCGGCTGAGAAATCGCCCTTCATAAAATGGATCTTGCCTGCAAGGTTCAACGCGCGCAGATTTTCAGGATCCCGCTGAAGCGCGGCTTCAATCGCCGACTTTGCCTTATCGAAATCACGGTTCTCAAAGTGGGCAATAGCCAGGTCAACGCGCGCCGCCACGCGGGTTGGCGCGATCTGCACGGCTCGGGCAAGCAGCTCGATTCCTTCAGTGTATTCCTTGTGGGAAACGCGCAGGTTCCCTAACTGCCGCAAGGCCCCGGAGACGGCTTCACGATACGCCTCAGCTGCTCTTTCGTAATCTCCAGCGATCTGAAAGGTCTGTGCGGATTGAAAAGCCTGCTCCGGGGAGTTTGCCTCGGTGGCAACCTTGGCCTTGGCCCTGTCCTGAGCCTGGGTTCCAGATGCTGAAAGCAGGCAGCACGCAATCCACAAACCGGGCTGCATGAAAATCCGCGTTCGAAACATCGGGTCCTTTCAAAATGTGCTTGGTGAAACCATTCGCTGCATTTAGGGCTGCGGGATCGTCGCCGGAGGTTGAGAGGCAGCGTCTTTGCTTTTACGCCCCTCATCTTCCGCTTGCCGGAGCCGGTTGTAGGTGTCCAACTCGGTCCGGGCCGGTTCCTGCATCCCCAGTCGTGAGTAGGCCAAGCCTAAATGATAATGGTACTGGGGAACGGCGGGCGCAAGCTTTATAGCTTTCTCGAGTGCGGTCCGAGCCTGGTCAGGGTTTCCAATTTGCAGATACAAAGTCCCTAATTCCACTTCCGCCGAGACATGATCCGGGTTTGTCCGGACCGCCTCTTCCAGTTCTACACGTGCCGCGTCGATGTTCCCTTCCCGCCGGGCCATCAAGCCCAAATAGTAATGGGCATCGGGGGCATGGGGATCCATCGTCAGGCAGCGCTGAAGGTCGCGCTTGGCCCCCGAAGTGTCGCCGGTCTTGAATTCCGCGATCCCCAGCATCAATTGGCTATTGGCATCGTCAGGACGGGCCGCCGCCAGCTTGCGAGCAATGGGCTCGGCCTCCTCCGGCGAATTGGCTTCGAGCAGAGTAAAGGCCAGAACGTACTCGTTGTCCGGATTATCCGGTTGAATGGCATTCAGCCTCCGCGCCACCGCGACCGCCGGGGCACGATGATCGGTTTTCAATAACGCCAGACTCAGTTTCTGCAGCACCTCGGGACGATTTGGCTGCACCTCATCTGCGCGGCGGAGGAACCCGATCATTTCGTCCAAGTGATTTTCCTGCGCGGCGAGGCCCGCCGCTTCGTAGAGCAGATCGAAAGACTTCGGCTGCAATTTCAGTGCTTGCGAGAGCAACGCCTGGGCGTCCTGAGGCTTTCCCTGCGCCGCCCGCAAGCGCGCAAAGGTGTGCAGGTAATCGGCCGATACTTTTACCGGTTTTACGTTGTCCATGAGATGTCCCGCATCATCCACATAGCCGTTGCGGAGAAGCACGGTCACAAAGTCTCGCAGCACTTCCGGCTGCGAGTTCGCATAACGCAGCAAAGACGGTATCAATGAGGGGACTTTGGCAGGTTCCCCGGTCGCAAAGTAGTCCGCTGCCAGGACGGGCAGAATTCGCGGAGGACGTGAGACCGCCGGGACGCGCTGCGCGGCGGCCACGGATTCCTTGTACTGGCCCGCCCCCTGATACAGAACAGCAAGCTCAACGTTGGCCGCCACGTCGGCTGGCGTGATGGCCACCACATGCGAGTAGGAATCAATGGCCTGAGGGATGTTCCCCAGGGAACTGTACAACTTACCCAAGCCACGGTGGGCCTGCAAATCCTTGGGATCAAGAGTCAGCGCTCTGCGTAATAGCGCTTCTGCTTCCGGCGCGCGTTTCTGGCGCATGCGAATTTCCGCCATGAGGTCGAGGGCCCACACCTGATCGGGTCGCTGGGACAGGACGCTCCAGAGCTGCTTTTCAGCATCGTCGAGCTGATTCTGAGCGATTAGCCTGGAAATGGAGCTGCGCGACGCAGACTGCGCCCGCAGAGTCTGCGGAGAAACGGTGAAGGAGATTACAAGCCCGGCCAGCATCAGACGGCAAGCGCGAGGGCAGCGTCTTAGGGGTGCAATGGCGCTCTGGCCCATGTGTCCCGTGTTCCAACAACTCGTCCGCATCTCGCTCTCTCTGTGCTGCACTGGAAACGAGCTTTGCCCGCGAAATTTTGCGCTAATAAACCTAATGATATCGCAATCCAGCTGGAGCAGGACGGATTCCGCAATCCTGCTCCCAACTCGATGGCATGAAAAAAGCCGGGCCTGACGAAAGTCAGGCCCGGCTCAGCAATTGTGTACCGTTCAAAAGAAGCTAGAAGATGAACTTCAGTGCGTACTGAATCTCCCTGTTGCCGCTTTGGCTCAAGAATTCAGTTTGCCCAAAGCGGTCGCCCGCAGCAAGTGTGCCGCCCTTAAGGGCCACACACGTATCCGGAGTAGTCTTGCAATTTGCCCCCGAGGCGTCCACAGGAATGACTCCTGTCACGTTGTACCCCAGGTTCGAGCCATTGAACCGGAACTGGGGGTGATTGAACACGTTAAACATTTCCAGGCGAAGCTGCAGTTTAAACCTCTCGGTCATCTTCCAGTTCTTGACGATGGAGAAGTCTACGTTGTCCACGGGAGGACCCGGGCAAGCTCCAGGGCCGGAGTTGCCGAAGGTGCCCAGCTTGTAGCCGTCCCAAGTGAAAGCTTTGGGATCGAGCCATTGATTCCTAGGGGAACTACTGAGATGGCAGGGCTGACTGTAGTCTCGCAACGGCCTGCCTGTGAAGGATCCACTGGTCGCTGTGCCGGATGCGTCTCCCAGGCTATTGCTGCCTTGGATGGTCAACGCGTTGCCGCTGGCGTAGTTCACGATAGTATTGGATTCCCAACCACCCGCGACCTGCCGAACAAAGGTGTTGGAGTTCTTCAGCGCTGGCAAATTATAGATCAGTGTAGCGCTGAGAACGTGCCTACGGTCGAAGTCCACGGGGCCGCGATTTGCCCTGTGGTTGGTATTGTCGGCAAAAACAGTTCCCGTGCCCACGTAGCCGAACGTGGTGTCGCCCAGATTCTTAGAGAACGTGTAAGCGACCTGGAGCATCGAGTTGTTCTGGAATTTATTGCTGAACATGGCCTGCAGGGAATGATAAATGGAATCGCCGGTGTGGGCCCAGATTGTCATTTGGCCGGACGTGTTATAGGGGTAGGGCTTGAGAGTCTCTGGCTTGCCTCCCGTCACCGCCAGTTGTGCTGCGTGCAGGCGATCCGCCACGGGAATCTGGTTGGCATCATAGGCGTTCTGCAAATGAATGCCACGGTTTGCCACCCAGCCAACTTCCAGCTTGCTGTTCCTCCACAGGGCCGTTTCCGTGGTCAGATTCCACTGCCAACTATTGGCCTGCTTGGGACTTGGATCGAGTCCTTGGTGCGGAGAACCACCCAGAGAAACGTCAAACGCGCAGCCCTGTGTAACGCAAATGTCAGCGTTCCCGGCATGCAACGGATTAGGAGTTCCGTCAGGGTTTTTGGCGTTGATAACAGTTAAGGCGCCGTCCAAGGTTCTGACCGAGCCGGTGCTTACACCGAACGGAGTGTTGTTCGAGCGCATGCTGATGGCCAGCAGGCGGTCACGGGAGAAGAACTGGCCTACACCGGCGCGGAGGGCAAAGCGCCCGGTGCCAAATACATCCCAGGCAACGCCGACACGCGGCGCGATCATGTGATTGTTGTTGTGCACCAGCGAGCGGTTCTCAAAAAACGGCGGCACAATGCTGGAACCGATGGTAGAGCAAAGATTCGTGGCCCCTTTGGCCAAGACCATGCCACGGCAGGAATCGCTAGTTGAAAAAGCGGTTTCCGCTGCATAGACCGCTGGCGAGAAACTGGCAAGCTTGTTGTCATCCAGGTAAGGCGCCCGGATGATGGACCAGCGGGCCCCGTAGTTCAGTGTCACGCGGCGACCGACCTTATATGTGTCGCCACCATAGAATTCATAGTCCCGCCACCGTACCAGGGCGGTGTTGTCATGTTGGGCTTCGTCGTAACCGAAGGTCTCGCCTCTAAGCAGATGGTCGGCATAAAAATTGGTCGTGCCAATGGCCGCTGTACATGTCGACCCCGACCATCCGCCTGCAGAACAACCGTTGAAATTCGGGTTAGCCCACCCCGGCCCCTTGTAATCCACTGCGGCGCTCTGGGCGTCTCCTCCGCCCCAGATCTCACCGCCTTCCGCGCCGACCTCCTCATCCTTGGCGTTGCGGCTGTAGAGGAACCCAACCTTGAAGGTGTGCTTCCCGGAAACCTTAGAAAAATCGTCTTTCCAGACAAAGAGATCCTGGCGGTTCTTCCAAGGCGAGATGATCCCGAGTAATCCGGAGGGAGTCGTGCCAGCCCAGAAAACCGGCTCTGCCGCCTGGTCCCCATGAATTTTGTCGCTGAAGGGGAACAGTCGCGGGATCGCCGCGTTGATCTTGTCGTTCAGTGTGGGATCGTCGCCGGCGCGGCTGACGGTGATGCGGTTTCCCGACCAGGAAAACTGAAAGTCATTGACCGCGGTGTTGCTTATGGTGGTGGTAATTTTTGCCACGGACATTTTGCCCGGCTGGTTCCAGGTGTCGGAAAGTGCGGGGTAGTCGCTGTCGCCCCACAGCCCAGCGGCCTCATCTGCGTGAAGCGAGTTGACCCAGGCGTCCTGCGTATACCTGAGCATCAGGCTGGTCTTCTTGGTGATGTTCCAGTCACCGCGGATGTTCTCTTCGCGCCAGTCAACGGGGATTCTTACCTGGTCGATCCAATTGTTCTGAGCGCAGAGATCCGCCCTATTCGGGAGCGGCAAGGTTGCAAGATACGCCTGTCCCCCCGGGCTGAGGCGGTTTGCAGGGATTTTGTCGTTCGTCACGCCGGTCACAGGATCGACAAAGCGGTTACCCGTCTCGGGGTCAAGGGGAATGGCCGGACCCAAGCAGGCTGTGCCACTAGCTGTGGCTGCGGCATGGGCTGCTGCCAAGTCACTGAAGTCTCCGCCGAACTCCGACGCTGTCGGTATCCAGTGGCTATGAACCCTGCCGCGGCGCTCGCGGTTCCATTCTTCAGACCAAAAGAAAAACAACTTGTCCTTCTTGATGGGACCACCGACGGTGTAACCAAAATCGTTGCGGCGCAGTAATTGCTTTTTGCAACTGGTGTCGCTTGGCAAGGTGCAGCCGCTCTGGAGGAAGTAATTCTTCGCATTCAGCGCGTTGTTCCTGCCGAAGTAGTAGACGTCGCCATGGTATTGGTTGGCTCCGCCCTTGGTTACAACGTTGATCTGGGCGCCTCCTGCGCCGCCAAATTCGGGCCCGTAGCTGTTGCGCTGAATCTTGAACTCCTCAATGCCGTCAATGGAAGGGTAGACAAGAATGGTGCGCTGCGAGCCGATATCGTTGTTGCCCGCGCCGTCCACGGTCCACTGATTGTTCACAGAGGGCGAACCGCTGAAGGAAATATCCACACCCGCGAACAAACCCTTGTTCTTGTTGTCGAAGCTCTCGCCAACCGCGGCACCCGGAACCAGCGTAGTTAACTGCACGAAGTTCCGGCCATTCATGGGCAGCTCGCGAACCTGCTCGCCCAGCATAATGTTCGAAACATCGCCCGTCGAAGTATTTACGATGACGGGAGCGGCTTCCACCATCACGGTTTCCGAGGCCGCGCCCATATCTATTTTCAAGTTCAGGCTGGTGACGTCAGCGACGTGCAGCTCAACATTCCTCAGCGCCAGTTTCTTGAAACCGGGCTTATTCACAGTGATGCTATACGTACCCGCCTGGAGCTCGGGGAAGGAGAAGCTGCCTTGCTCGTTGGTCACTGTCTCGCGAGCAGCTCCGGTACGCTCGCTGACCACGCTGACCGTCGCGCTTGGAACGACGGCGCCGCTTGGATCGGTCACCGTCCCGGTGATCGTACCCGAAGTCTTCTGCGCCGAGGCAGAAGGAGCCAAAACCAACAGGCCTGCAAAAGAAATTATGCCGATCACAAGCGCCAGGACGGCAAACAGAGAGCCGATCGAGCGCAATTTGCCAAATGCATTATTAAAATTCGAACGATGAATCTTCATTCGTGTACCCTCGAGGAAGTTTTTTCACGAGAAACAAATACGAAATCCACGCTTCGCATAAGCTGGCCACGGATTCATATTTGCACTAACCCACCGCAGTTTCGCGAAAGGACCCTGACCCCTAAAGCACTACGGGACGTAGTGCCTTTGTACTAGCGGCGTATTTAGAACGATTCGAGGAAGCTTGTCAAGCAAAAATATGGATATTCTAAAGAAAAATAATGTTATTCTACGGCCCGGCAAAATGGGGGTTAGGAAGCCTCGGGATTCTGGGAACGAGCGGCTGGCAGGAGTATCGTCACTCCAAAGGGATGGCCGCGGGGGTTACCGGCCGAAGTCTGAGGTGGCCAGGCAGGTCGAAAATTGGACTGGTTTCGCCCAAGTTAAGCTAGTATCAAGGTTTATTGGAGGCTGAGTGGACTTGAAAGGCTGCGTCTTGGTACCTGGGCACACTGAACTCAAGATCCCAATTTTGGTAGATGCTCAGAGGAATTGCAGATGACGCAGTCACCGAGGAAGAAGGTTGGCCCGCGCCACGAAGCAAAGGTTACCCTCAAGACTATTGCGGAACACCTGGGGCTGACCCCCGGCACGGTCTCCGCCGCTCTGAATGATTCTCCTGCAGCGCGCTCCATCCCATCACACACCAAGAATCGCATCATCGAAGCTGCGCAGGCTTTGAATTACCGTCCCAACTTTTTCGCACGCACTTTGCGCTTGCGGCGGACTTATACGATTGGCGTAATCGCGGAAGAGATCGGCGATGCTTACGGCGCGATGGTCATCAGCGGCATTGAAGAATACCTGCGAAAGAATGACTATTTCTTCCTGACAGTGATCCACCGGCATGATCCGAAGCTGCTGCAAACCTATGCGCAGATGCTCTTGACGCGCGGCGTGGAGGGCTTCATTACGACAGACACGTCCATCGTGGAGAAGCTGGCGCTGCCGACGGTGGCGGTCGCCGGGCATGAGCGCGTCGAAGGCGTGACCAATATTGTGCTGGATCACAAGCGAGCAGCAAGACTGGCACTCGAGCATTTGAAAAAATTGGGGCACGAAGAGATCGCCTTCATCAAGGGGCAGACGGTCAGTTCGGACTCCGCCGTGCGCTGGAGCGCGATTTGTGAGGTCGCCGAGGAACTGGACATTCTCATACGGCCCGAGTTGACCATACAACTGGAAGGAACCGATTCGACGCCAGGGATTGGATATCCATTCGCGAAACAACTGTTGGCGCGCAAGCAGCCGTTCACCGCGCTTTTTGCTTACAACGATATTTCCGCCATCGGTTCGATCTGGGCGATCAAGGAAGCAGGCTTGCGTGTGCCGGAAGACATCTCCGTGGTTGGATTCGATGACATTCCCGGAGCGGCCTACGCCAACCCGGGCCTTACCACGGTTCGACAGCCGCTGATAAGGATGGGGCAGATTGCGGCGCAGACGGTCGTCGATCAAATCGAAGGGCGAGGGGAATACGTCCCGGAGATTGCCATCGAGCCGGAGTTTGTCGTTCGCGAATCCACGGGGCCAGTCGCGGCGCGACAATTGCGGAGTGTGGCGGGCGGTACGCGACCTCTGTCGGAAACTCAATCGGCCAATTAGGCAGAAATCCTTCTTGGGAAAGATGGCTTCTAGTTGGGGTTATGGCGGACCCGGTGAGACTCGAACTCACAACCTTCAGCTCCGGAGGCTGACGCGCTATCCATTACGCTACGGGTCCAAATTTGTCCGACGGACAGATCAGTTTTCATTCTATCCGTTTCAGATCAGTTTTCATTCTATCCGTTATGGATGGCTGGCGCTAGCGCGCATTCGTGGGGGCAGACGCGCGAAATCGTTCATCCTTTGGCGCGGGATCGAATGTCTTTCGCGAGCTTTTCAATCTCTTCGGTCTTTTTCAGCAGAGCCAGGGAGAGCACCAGGACGGAATCCGTCTTTTCCACTTCGGTTTTCAATTCGCTGGCCAATTGGAAGAGACGCTCGACATTCTTTTTGATGTCCTTCTGGTTGGCCTCGAGGATCGCCTTGGTGTCGATTTTGGGCGAATTGGGGTCATCCTCTTTGTCCTTCAAGGGAGGGAGACGCGGTGGCGGGGCTTGGGCGGCCAACGTGCGTGCCAGGATGCCAAACGGGACGCCAAGTGCCCAAAGAGCGATCACGAATCTGCGTCTAGAATTCCTCATGGAAACCCCCGGATCCGCGCCATCCCAACCCGGCGCTCGACAACAGTTTGTCGAACCTCTTCCAATGTTATACTCCCTCTCTCGTAAAGAATATGCCGAGCCTCTTCACGCATTGGTCTGAGTTCGCGCCCCGCAACGCTCTCCACCTCCTCGGAATTTTTGTCATTGCCCTGCTGGTGAACCGGCTGCTGCGAGCAGTGACGAACCTGCTGATCAAGCACGCCGCGACGCCGGCGCGAGCGGCGCAAATCCGGGAAGAACAGACGCGCACGATGGCTGAGGTCCTTTATGGGGCAGCCAGTAAAGTCACCTGGGGAATCGCGCTGTTAACCGCATTACCGGAATTCGGCATCAACGTGACGCCCGTCGCGGCGGTTGCCGGTCTGGCCAGCGTTGCGGTGGGATTCGGTGCGCAGAATTTGATACGCGATGTGATCACTGGATTTTACATTGTAATCGAGGATCAATTCGCTGTCGGTGACACGATCCAAGTAGCAGACACGGTTGGGAGGGTGGAACACCTCACGCTACGGCGGACGGTGGTGCGCGATGCACGCGGCGCATTGGTGACGATTGCCAATGGCGAAATCCGAACGGTGAGCAACCTCAGCCGGGACTGGTCGCAGGCCTTCGTGGATGTATCGATAGCGCCGGAAATTCCTCTCGAGAAAATATTGCAGACGCTCGAAGCCGCGGCGTCTGAACTGCGCGGTGACCCGGCCTGGTCGCAGGCCCTGGTGGACGGGCCGCGTCTCCTCGGAGTGCAAAACCTCGATCACAACGCTTCGACGGTGCGCCTGCAAGTGCGGACCGCGCCAACACGCCAGGATGAAGTTGCACGAGAGCTGCGGCGCCGCATCCAAATAGAGTTCCAACGACAGGGGATTCCCCTGTCGAGTGTCCAGCGCATTGAACTGGCCAACGCTTCTCCGTCTCTGCAGGAAGCGGTCCGGCCGGGTTCGGCGAACTAGGGCAAGGAGGATTCAAGATGTCCCAGATTACCTACGATGAAGTGAACTTGATGCTGCGACTGTACGACATGCGGCGCGAGTCGCGGCTCCGGCAGGCACGAGCCTGGTTCACCGAGAACTTTCATCCCGAATCGCCGGAAGAAATGATGCAAAGGTATCCGCAAGGCAGCGAGGAAAACACCTACATCCGCATGGTCATCAGCTACTGGGACATGGTGGCCGGGATCGTGAACCGCGGCCTGATCAATGACGAATTATTTTTCGACAGCAACGGCGAAATCTGGGTGGTGTGGGACCGCATGCGGTCGATCGTCCCGACGTGGCGCGCCGCTTTCAAGAACCCTCACCTCTTCGAAAACATAGAAAATACTTGCAAGCGGCTCGAGGTCTGGCGCGAGAAGCGCGCGCCAGGATCATCGGCGGCGATGCGGCAAATGATGGGGCAGGCAAAACCGAAAACGAAGGCCCCCTAGTTTTAGGGAGCCGGAGAGTCTGCAGACGGACGCCGCGCGTAACGTGATCACCTTTGCCTGGCAGGCTCCTTGATCCGCGAGTCCGGAACTCCAAGGGCCGGAGTTGGACTTGCGAGCTTCACGCAATTGCGGCCGGCCTCCTTTGCTGCGTAGAGAGCAATGTCCGCTTCACGAAGAAGTTCCTCGACCGACCGTGTGCCCCATTGATGACTGAGCAGCAGCCCCAGGCTCATCGTGACGGGAACCGGACCGGTGGAAGTTTGCACGGGGCGCTGGGCGATGGTATTCCGGATTTCTTCCGTGCGTGCAACGGCGAAGGCTGGGGCGCAATTATTCAGGACAATGAGAAACTCCTCGCCGCCGTAGCGCCCGACAAAATCGTAGGAACGCACGGAGGCCAGCAAGCGTTTTGAGGTTTCCCGCAAGAGCTCATCCCCAATGAGGTGGCCGAAGGTATCGTTCACATCTTAGAAATGATCAATGTCGCAGAGAATGATGACGGTAGTGGCATTCTCGCGATGGGAACGGGAAAGCTCACGTTCCAGCAACTCCAGGATCACGGCACGGTTCCAAAGTGTTGTAAGCGCGTCATGCGACGCCTTGAATCGCATCTCTTCCCGCGCTTCGACCAGCCGGTTTTCGAGACCGAGAATCCGCAATCCCGTGCGCAAGCGCGTTTTCAGTTCCTCGGGGTCGAAGGGCTTCGTTAAGTAGTCATCGGCCCCAGACTCCAGACCAGCAATGACATCTTCTTTTGCTTCCTTCGATGTGATCAGCACCATGTAGACGTAGGATTGTTCCTTGCGTTTACGGACTTCGCGGCAAACTCCCGGCCCATCGAGTTCGGGCATGAGCCAGTCCAGCAACGCCAGCCTGGGTCCATCTGGGGTGCAAATCTGGTCCGCCGCCTGGCGGCCATTTTCGACGGCGATCACCTCATAGCCTGCGCGCTCCCGCGTGCTTTGGAGGAGCCGCCGCGACATTGCTTCGTCATCAGCAATCAGGATTTTCACTTGCACACCTCTGCCATGCAGACGTCCAATTGCGGCAGAAGCTTGTCGACATCGTTCTGGAACACGACAAAGGCTTCTTGAAAACCCAATGTTTCGTTCTTGCGGCCCATCTGCTCGAGGCGAGCGGCTGTGGCGGCTGCCTGGGAAGCCGCGAGATTGGAGAGCATGCCCCTCAAGGTGTGTGCAGCTGTAGCGACGAGGTCTCCATCTTTCGCTTCTACTGCTTCGCGCAAGGTAAGAAGTTGGCGCGGAAAATCCTCTTTGAAGATCGTAAGAAGGTCGCGGAGCAGCTCACGATCGTTCTCGACGCGTGCGAGCAGTTCCTGATGATCAAAAATGAGAGGGGTCAATTTTTTTCGCTTTCTTCGCGGTCTGCTCCATTCTGGGCCCCGCATTCTTTGTCAGCCTCGGCCAACTGCCTCGTTGCCGAGAATGATTTCCTTTGTTGTCGGCGAAGACAGAACACAAGAGTTCCCCGAGGGACAAGGGCACGCCTGTGCCCACCTACACGGCCAATTATCCTTCTAGGTGATTGATTAGAAGCGAGTTCAACGCGAGGTTCTTAGGAAGCGAAACAGCAGAAGTACCCGTACTGGAACAATTCTTCAAAAACGGTTCAATTTGAAACGATTCGTTGATTCGGCATCCGGGCACATGAGAACAAAGAATCTGGAGGCGCGGGTGGGATTCGAACCCACGAATGGAGGTTTTGCAGACCTCTCCCTTGGGCCACTTGGGTACCGCGCCGAATCTTTAAGTATAGCAAATCTCCCAGGACTCACCGGGTAAGGCAACCGGCGGCAACATTTTCCATTTCTACTTTTTCTCAGCGGGCGCAGGAGGGGCAATTTTCGCTTCGCGCAGGAAGCGTGCAGCTTCTTCCGGCGGCGTGGGATTGATGTAAAAGCCGGTGCCCCACTCAAAGCCCGCCACTTTGGTCAGCTTCGGGATGATTTCGATATGCCAGTGGTAGTGATCGTTGATCTCTTCGCCGATCGGCGAAGTATGGATCATAAAGTTGTATGCCGGACGATCCAGAACGACATCCAGGCGCATGAGCGTGTCCTTCAGCATGCGCGCCAAGCTGGCGTACATCGAGCTCTGGTTGTTTTCGTAGGAGGACCCATGCGCCTTGGGCAGCAGCCACATCTCAAACGGGAACCGCGAGGCGTACGGGGCCAGCGTGATGAAATGTTCGTTTTCACCTACTATGCGCTCGCCGGTATCGCGTTCCTGGCGGATGATGTCGCAGAAAATACAGCGCTCTTTCTCATCGTAATAGTGCCAACTGCTATCCACTTCTTCGCGCACGCGCCGCGGAACGATGGGAAGCGCAATCAGCTGAGAATGCGGGTGCTCCAGGGAGGCGCCGGCGGCTTCCCCGTGATTCTTGAAAATCAGAACGTAGCGGAAGCGCTTGTCGTTTTTCAGGTCCAGCATGCGGTCGCGGTACCCCCACAGCACATCTTCCACCGCGCGTTCCGGCAGCGTGGCAAGCGAAGCGGCGTGCTCCGGAGATTCGATGATCACTTCGTGCGCGCCAATTCCGTTCATTTTGTCGAACAGCCCTTCGCCTTCGCGGTCCAGTTCACCCTCGATGCCTAGTGCCGGAAATTTGTTGGGGACCACGCGAATACTCCAACCCGGTGTGTTGGCGCCGCCACCGTTGCGTCCATAGACAAGAATCTCCGGGGGCGTCTTGGATTCATTCCCAACGCAGAACGGACAATTCTTTGCATCCGTGGCGACCACGCTTTCGCGCAGAAATTCGTTCGGCCGTTTTCCGCGTTCCGTCGAAATGATTACCCACCGGCCCGTGATCGGGTCTTTCCGCAACTCTGGCAATTCCATCCTCCTCGAACGTGTTCCTGGCAGCTCCGCAGGGACCGCTAATAGGCTTCAAATTGTACCGCGTCTAGCGTTGCTGTGAAGGTGTTCCTGCGATACCTTCCTATATTTGCGGGCTGAACGCGCCCTTGTGCAGCCGTACTTCCGGCGGCTGCCCTGGTTTGTTGTCGATCGCCACAACGTCGAACCGGCAAGGACTTTCCGGCGTGCGACGCTCGGCAAGAAATCGCTGCGCCGTGCGAATGACGATGCGTTGCTTTTCCCTGGTTACACTAAGTTCCGGCAACGCCGGCGACTCCTCTCGCACTGTACGGGTTCGAACTTCCACAAAGGCAAGTGTATCGCCATCGAAACCGACCAAATCGAGTTCGCCCTTTATGCCTCGCGGGGTGTAATTTCTCGCTACGAACACATACCCGTTCCGCCGCAAATACCAATACGCATAAGTCTCCCCGCGCACTCCGGTGCGCCGGGCTTCCAACTTTTTCGCATCGCTGGAAAGACCTTCTTCTTCGCGCAAGCCGCGACGCGCCGCCCAGCGCACCGCCCGAAACATCAAACTTGAAAAGATCGGCATGCTTCCTTCACCGGCAATTCACATTTTCCGCGCAGTATAAACAAAAATCCCGCGGCTGCCATCATTCTTCTTTGCAGCCGCGGGAATTCCTTCATACGATGCTGGTTCAGATCTTCTTTTCAGCCTCGCGGAAGCAATCTTCGAGTGTTTGAATCGCGAAGTCGGCCTGTTCCTGATCGATCAAGAGGGGCGGCGACATGCGAATGGAGTTCTCGCCCGAACTGAGCACCAATACTCCCTTGTGGAACGCCTTGCTGATCACCGCGTCCCGCAAATCGGCTGCCTTTTCCTTGGTCTTCTGATCGCGCACGATTTCAATGCCGATCATCAGTCCCTTGCCGCGCACATCGCCGACAACCTTGAAGCGGCTTGGCCAATCGTTGATGCGCCCGAAAATGTAGCCGCCCATCTTGCGAGCGTTCTCCATGTATCCGCCTTCGATCAGGTCCATCGTGGCCATCGCCGAAGCGATGCATACCGGGTTGCCGCCATATGTGCTGCCATGCGATCCCGGCTTCCACCGCATCACGCTTTCCTTTGCGATGAACGCGCTCAACGGCATGCCGCTGGCAATGCCCTTCGCCGTGCACAGGATGTCCGGCTCGATGCCCGCGTGTTCATAGGACCACCACTTTCCGGTGCGTCCCATGCCCGATTGCACCTCGTCTACGATGAGCATAATCCCGTGGCGGTTGCAGATGCGCTGCAATTCCTGCAGAAAAAATGCCGGCGCGGGAACGAACCCGCCTTCGCCTTGAATCGGCTCGATGATGATGGCGGCGATTTCCTCGGGCGCGAACAGCCGCTTGAACATCTGCTGTTCGAGGAGTTCGAGAATTTCCGTGCCGCAAGTTTCCGGCGTGTGGCCGTGCGCGCAGCGGTACGCATAAGGAAATGGAATATGTTCCACGCCGCCGAGCAGCGCGCCGAAATGCTTGCGCTGGGTATTCTTGGAAGCCGTCAGCGAAAGGGAGCCGAGGGTGCGGCCGTGAAAGCACCCGTAGAAGGCGATGAGCTTGTCCCGCTTCGTCGCATAGCGGGCCAGCTTGATCGCGCCTTCGACTGCCTCCGTGCCGGAATTTCCGAAGAACACTTTCTTGTGTTCTTTGCCGGGCATCGTGGCCACAAGGCGCTCCGCCAACTGTGGCAAATGATGGTGATAAAAATCCGTGCCGGAAATGTGAATCAGTTCGGCGGCTTGCTTCTGAATCGCTTCCACCACTTTGGGGTGGCAGTGGCCTGTTGAGCAAACGGCGATGCCCGCCGCAAAATCCAGGAAGGCATTTCCATCCACATCCTCGACGATGGCGCCGCGGCCCTTCTTGGCCACCAGCGGATATTCGCGGCTCAACGACGGCGACATGAATTTCGCGTCGTCCTCGATCACTCTCTTGGCTTGCGGCCCGGGCAGCTCCATCAGGAGCCGGGGCAATCTCGTTTCTGTAGCGGTAATCATCTTTTTATCCTCATTCCTCATCGCCATGGATGGTCAGCGGTTATTGTGGGAGGGCTACCGCAGGGCAGGTTTGCGTGCGCACACCGGTTCGGGGTTGCGCCCTGCCAAGGAGAGAGGACTTAATCGACGCCGTAGAGGCTCGGACGTTCTTCGGCCGGAACAAAACTACCGGGGATTTTGATGGCTTTGGTGACTTTCATTTGCGTTTCCAGCGGACGCTTCCGTCCTTTGCATCCTCAATAATTATACCACGATCTGCGAGTTCTTTGCGGATGCGGTCGGCGGTAACGAAATCGCGCTTTTTCTTTGCGGCATTACGTTCCGCGACGAGCTTGTCAATTTCTGTGTCGCCCGGCCCGCTCTCCGGTCTGCCAAATCCGAGCGCGCGGAGCTTTTCGCCGTCATTGTCCTCCATCACCGCGAAAACTTTGTCGAACGTCGCCAGAAATTCTTGCGCGGCAGATACATCTCCCTGCCGGAACTCGCCCTTATCCATCGCAATGTTGGCCTCGCGCACCAGGTCAAACACCGCTGCCAGGGCACGCGCGGTGTTCAAATCTTCCGAGAGCCCGGCGTCGAACTCGTCCGCGGCTTTTGCGATCCGCGCCGCCATGCCCTTCTGCTTCCCTGCGGGGAATTTTCCTTGCTTCAGCCGATCCGCGAAATTCCGCAGCCGCTCCACGGAACTCGCCGCCTGCTGCAGGCCATCGAATGTGAAATTGAGCTGCTTCCGGTACGGAACACTGGATAGGGCAAACCTCAACGCCGAAGGCTTGTAGCCCTTACCGAACAAATCGCGCAGCGTATAGAAATTGCCGAGCGACTTGGACATTTTCTCGCCTTCGACAAGCAAGTGTTCCGCATGCAGCCAGTACCGCGCGAAAGGCTTCCCGGTGGCAGCCTCGCTCTGAGCGATTTCGTTTTCATGATGCGGAAACGCCAGGTCGACGCCCCCAGTGTGAATGTCCAGCGTGTCTCCCAGAAATTTCATGGCCATCGCGGAACATTCAATGTGCCAGCCCGGCCGGCCGGGACCGATCGGCGTTTCCCAGAAGTGCTCGCCGGGCTTCGGCGCCTTCCACAAGGCGAAATCGCGCGCGCTTTCTTTTTCGTAGCGATCGTTATCGACGCGCGCGCCTGCCTGAATTCCCGTCAAATCAACCTTCGAGAGCTTCCCGTATTCAGGAAATTTTGCAATTCGGTAGTAAATCGAGCCTTCGCTCGGATAGGTAAACGTCTTTTGCTGCAGCCTCTCAATCAGCTTCACCATGTCGTCGATGTGGTCGGTCGCCCGGATCCAGTGTTCGGGCGCTTCGATGCTCAGCGACCTGCAATCGTCGAAAAACGCCTGCACGAATTTCTCTGTGTAATCGCGGATGCTCTTTCCCGCGGCGGCCGCATTGGCGATGATGCGATCGTCCACGTCCGTCAGGTTCATCACATGGTTCAACTTGAATCCGCGAAGCTTCAGGAAGCGACGCAAAATATCCTGAAAGACGAACGTCCGATAGTTGCCGATGTGCGCGTAGTCGTAGACCGTCGGCCCGCAGGTATACATGCGCACTTCGCCCGCTTTTTGGGGCACGAACTTCTCGATCTTGCCGGCCAGCGTGTTGTGCAGCTGAATCTCAGCCATAAGCTCTAAGTCATCTCTTTCGGCGTGCGAATAAACGCTAGATTGTAGCCGAGCCATCGGAAACGGAGCAACGTCGAAGCGCCACGCAATTGCTCAAGTCCTCGACGAATGCGACTCGATTAGTCCTAATTGACGCATCCCACGCCCACAGATAGAGTCTTTTCCCTCCACCCTTGAAGGAGACCCAGATGAATCGGTGCTTTTGCGTCCGCGCCCTCTTCACCCTCGCCATCCTGGTAGAACCGCTCTTCGCTCAAGAGGCGCTCAAGGCTGATGCAGCGAAGCTCCTGACCCCAGAAGCTTCTCTCAACTTGCGAACGATCTCCGACCTTCAGTTCTCTCCAGACGGCACGCGACTTGCATTTGTTGTGACGGAACCACCGAAGGGCGAGCGCCGTGCGCGTCACATCTGGCTTTATGACAAGCAATCCGGCAGCATCCGCCAATTCACCTATTCCGCTAAGACCGAAATCTCTCCGCGCTGGTCGCCCGATGGCAAACAGCTCGCATTTCTCTCGAATCGCGACGACGATCAGCAAATCTATGTCATGCGAGCTGATGGTGGCGAACCGATGGCTCTTACCAAAAGCAAGCGCAGTGTGCAGAGTTTCGCTTGGTCGCCAGACGGCAAGCAGATTTCTTTCCTGGCTCCCGATGCAAAAACCCAAGCCGAAGAGAAAAAGGAAAAAGACAAAGACGACGCGCATGTGGCCGACAAGGAAGACAAGCGCGCGCGCCTCTGGCTGTTGACGGTAGGAACCAGCGAAGCCAAGGCCCTCACGCAGCCCAACTGGACAATCCACGAAGCCGAATGGCATCCGTCGGGGTTGGGCCTGATGCTCATCGCCACCGATCGTCCCGAATCGGATCAAGAGACCAATCGCATTTTCTTCTTCCGTCTCTCAGATAACTCCCAGACACAAGTTCTCGCTCCACGCGGTCCTTTCGGCGAAATTCGTATGGCGCCCGATGGCAAGACCACTGCGTTCGTAGGCTGCCGCGTGGATGGTCCAGTCCCACACGACCTCATGTTCGTTCATCAGGGTGACAAGGCCGCTCAGAATCTCACTGGCGCCAGCATCGATCGTCCCATCTTTGAGTATCGGTGGGGCAAGGACAGCAGCTTGCTGGCCGTCATCGCCGATGGCTTCCGAAGTAAGTTCGTCACCCTCACCCCAGAAGGAGCTCTGAAAGACCCTTCTGCGGCCCTGTCGACCAATCCTGCGGCGTTTGCCGCATCGAATTCGGGCGATGTTGTCTTCGTTGGACATACCGCAACCACGCCACAAGAACTCTGGCTCTGGGATCAGAAATCGCCCGCCAAGCAAGTCTCTCACTTCAACGATTCCTGGAAGCAGCTCACACTCAGCACGCCGGAATTCTACAGATACAAATCCTTCGACGGCCTGGAAATCGAAGCCGCTCTCCTGAAACCCAGCAGCTACGACGGCAAGTCCAAATTGCCGCTCATCGCTCTGATCCACGGCGGGCCCACGGGCAATTGGCAGGATTCCATCGAAACGTGGGGCCAGCTCCTGGCGGCACGAGGCTACGCGGTCTTTTATCCCAACATTCGAGGCTCCAGCGGTTACGGCCAGAAATTCATGGAGATGAATCGCGGCGACTGGGGCGGTGGCGATTACCGTGACGTGATGGCCGGTGTCGACGACCTCGTCGCACGAGGTATTGCCGACCCCGAAAAGCTCGCGATTGGCGGCTGGTCTTACGGCGGCTACATGGCGGAGTGGGCCATTACGCAAACGACGCGCTTCAAGGTCGCGGTTTCCGGCGCGGGCCTCGCAAACCTGATTTCCGAATACGGCACCGAGGAGGGCCCCTCGTACGATGAGTGGTTCTACGGCGTTCCGTATGAACCGGAAAAGGTCGCCGGCTTCCTCAACAGCTCCCCATTCGTGCATCTAAAAAACGCCAAAACGCCGACGCTCATTCTCCAAGGTGATGCGGACCTCACGGACCCGCTGGGCCAGAGCCAGGAACTCTATCGCGGCCTGAAGCGCTACGGCGTCGAAACCGAGATGGTCGTCTACCCCCGCGAGCCTCACGGCTTCCGCGAAGAGAAACATCTCCTCGATCGGCTCAACCGCATCCTCGCCTGGTACGACAAATACTTGAAAGACAAGCCGCCAACGTCCAAATAAAGTCGGGGCCGGACTCTTGTCCTTCGTCCGGAAGCTTGTGATGCTGCTGAAACGGCCACAACCTGTGCCGGAATGCTTTACACGGCTTGCGCATCATGTTACTGTTTTTTCCCGTACCGCCATCCTTGCGCCAGGCGGCTGGGCCTCTGACCGAGAACCTGCCAAACGTGTCTGCGGGCGATCCCAGTGTCCTTGGGATGGACCTGTTGCTCGAAAGACCCTCCCCTCGAGGAACGAAACGTCGTCTCTCCTCGCGTGCTTTTGCCCCAATCCTTTGGACGGGCTGGCCATTGCAGTTTACGAGTCTCGCTTTCTTTTGTTTGCGGGCGCGAAGCGATTGACGACCAAAAGGGGAAATCTTGCTTAAGCTGCGAAAAGTGGAAATCGTTGGCTTTAAGTCGTTTTGTGAGCGCACCGTCGTGACCTTCAGCGGCTCCGGCACCACTTGCATCGTCGGGCCCAACGGTTGCGGCAAATCCAACGTAGTGGACGCCATCTCCAGGGTTCTCGGCGAACAGAGCCACAAATCGCTCCGCGCCGAGCGCATGGCCGATTGCATTTTCAATGGCACCACGAAGCGCCCGCCGCTCGGCCTTGCCGAAGTCACCATCACCATGGAAGATCCCGAGCTGGCCGAAGCCGCCCGCTTTGTGTTGGAAAACGCCGTGTCTGAATCCGCGACGGATTCTGTGCCTTTTGTCGCCGAAAACAGCGCCGCCTCGACAGAGGCAACCGAGATTCTCTCGCTCGACCCCGCGCGTGCCCCCGAAACACAGGAACTCACCACCGAAGGTTCGGCGGATATCCCGGCCGAGCCCGAAAGCAAGTTCAAAAAGAAAAAGAAGGCCGCGGACAAGCCCGTTCTGGCGATGAAGCCGGGCGAAGTCGTCGTGAGCCGGCGGCTGTACCGCTCCGGCCAGAGCGAATACCTCATCAACGGCCGCGTCGGAAGGCTCCGGGACATCCAGGAAATGTTCATGGGCGTCGGACTGGGCCCCGATTCCTACGCCATCATCGAACAGGGCCGCATCGGATTAATCCTCTCTACCAAGCCCATGGAGCGCCGCGCCATCATCGAGGAGGCTGCCGGCGTCACGAAATTCAAGACCAAGAAGCGCCTCGCGGAGGCCAAGCTCGAATCCTCGAAAGTGAATCTCGCGCGCGTCAATGACATTGTGGTTGAAGTCGAAAAGCAGCTTGGTTCGCTGAAGCGCCAGGCCGCCAAAGCGCGGCGCTATTCCGAAATTCGCGACCAGATGCGCGGGATCGTCCGCCAAATGCTGGCAGGCAAGGCTCGCGAATTGGACGCCGAAGCCGAACGCGTCGCGAAACAACTCGAAGAGCTGACTGCCTCGGAATTGCAGCGCGCCACTGCGGTCCAGCAGCAAGAAGGCGAGCAAGACCGGCTGAATCAGCGCATTTACGAACTCGATGCGGAAATGCGCCAGAATCAAAATGTTCTGAATCTCACCGCACTCGAAGTCGACCGCAGCGAGAACCGCATCGCGTTCAACAAGCAGCGCGCCGAAGAACTCGCCGGGCGCCACACTCAGGTCAACGCAGAGCTTGAGCAGGCCACAGCGCAGGCTGCAGAGTGCGAGTCCCGTACCGCCTCGCAAATTCAGGCGGTCACGCTGCTGCGCGAAGAATCAGGCAAGATCGCCGCACGCGTGGACGAACTCGCAAGCCGCGTCGAATCCCGCGCTTCACAAATTACTGCCGCCGAAACGCGTATCGAAACTCTGCGTCGCACTGCCTCCGAGGCCGGTGAGAGCCTCCTTCGTTTGCACGGCGAACAAAAGCAAGCCGAAGAAGCGCTCGTTCATCAAGCCGAAGCCCTTCGCAAACTTGAAGCCACCGAGCACGACGTGCTCGAAGCCTCGATGCGAGCGCGCGATGATGCCGACCGTGCCTCTCACGACTTTGAATCCGCCTCCGGGCAGCTGGGCGCATTGAAGCAAAACGCCGCGGAGCTGCAGTCTGCCATCGCCGGGCACCGTGAGCAGCGCGATGCCATCACGAAACAAGTGGAAGCCTTGCGCGATTCCCTCGCTGGAGTTCGCGCCCGCCACTCCACGCTGACGCAAATTCTAAGCGATCGCTCTTACACCGCCGGCGCGGTTCAAAAACTTTTCGCCGCCAACGAACGCGGCGGCGGTGCCAAAGGCTTCCACGCCGTCGGCGTTCTCGCAGACTACGCCGAGGTCGAAGAGAAACACGAAGCGGCCATCGAACAGTATCTCCGCGACGAACTGGAATACGTCGTCGTGGAAACGTACGACCATGCTCGTGCGGGGGTCTCCATGCTTCGCGACGAAGTCGGCGGCCGCGCCACCTTCTTCGTGGATTCGCTCCGCAATCTGCGCCTTTCTTCCGAATATGAGCCCATCGTAAATTTCCGCGCGGAAGACGGCGTCATCTCGCGCCTAGATAAGCTCGTGGAATTCCGCGATCCGCTGGGCGCCGCGGCCAAGCAATTCCTGCCGCGGCTGCGCTCCGCGTATTTGACGGACAGCACTGCGGCGGCGGAAAAGATGTCGCGCGATAATCCGCAGTACGCCTTCGTCACGCCCGACGGCACTTGCTACCAGGGCCGCATGGTCACCGGCGGCCGCCCTGATGAAGTTGGCCCACTCGGAATGAAGCGTGAGCTTCGCGCTCTCGATGCACAAGTCCTCCAGCTCGAACGTCAAATGGGCGAGAAGCAAGCCGCGCTCGAAGCGATTGCCGCCGAATTGATGGCTTCCGAGAAAGCGCTCGAAGAGCTCGATACCAGACAGCGTGAAGTCGAGCGCGAGGTCATCTCCGCCACGCACCGTCATGGTCACATGCAGAGCGAGTTGGCGCGGCTTGGGCTGGAACTCACGGTCTGCCAGAACGAACTTGCGCGTATTCGCGCGGACGTGCAATCCGCACGGCAGCGCGCCGAGCGCGCCAGGAACCAGCACGACGCCGCAGCCCTCAGCCGCGCCGAAGCCGAGGCGGAAAGCGTGCGCCTTGCCGACGAGCTTGTGCAACTCCGCGGCTCCACCCATTCCGAGCAGACCGCACTCGCCACGGCACGCGCCGAGCATGCCGCCATGAACGAGCGCCTCACCGCCGCCGAAGCTCTAGCCGCGCGCCTTACTGAGGAACGTGCGGAACTCGAGCGGCGCGAAACCACTCTCCAACTGCAGGCCACTTCGATCGGCGATGAAACTGCCGCTTTAGCGAAGCAGAGCGAAGAGCTGGCGGTGCAATTGGAAGGCCTGCGCGGCGAAAAACTCCGTCTGGAAGTTCGTCAACGCGAGCTCGAACTGGAATGGGACGCCGCCCGCACCCGCGTCACGCAGATGGAGGATCATCTGCGCATGGGCCGCCAATCTTTACTGGAACTCCGCGAACAGCGCGGTCACGCGGAGGTGGACCGTGCGAAAAACGACTCCGACCGCCAGCACCTGCGCGAAACTTGTATGAGCGAAGTGAACGCGCAACCCGAGGATCTGATCGCCACGGAAGCCGCTTTCATGTCCGGCGAAGAGCTGGCCAACGCCGAAACGAATTACCGCGAGATGAAACAGCGCATCGAAGCCATGGGCCCCGTCAATATGATGGCGCTCGAGGAATTTAACGAATGCGAGCAACGCTTCACGTTCCTCACCCGCGAGCGCGACGACCTGCTGCAATCCATCGCGGACACGCAGCAAGCCATCGCCGAGCTGGACCAGGCCACCAAGGAAAAATTCGAACTGGCCTTCCACTCCATTAACAAGAATTTCTCCGAAGCTTTTCACACCATTTTCGGCGGCGGCATGGCGGAAATGCGCCTGACGGAACCGGACAGCTCCGGCGATGCCGGCATCGATATCGTGGCTTCGCCGCCGGGCAAGCGCCTGCAAAACGTTCTCTTGCTCTCCGGCGGCGAGAAAGCCATGACTGCGCTCGCGCTGCTCATCGCCATCTTCCGCTATCAGCCAAGCCCCTTCTGCATCCTCGACGAGGTGGACGCGCCGCTGGACGAAGCTAACGTCGGGCGCTTCACGCGCCTGATCGGCGACATGAGCGGCCAGACGCAATTCATCATCGTCACGCACAATCGCAAGACCATGGAAATGGGTAGCGTGCTCTACGGCGTCACGATGCAGGAACCCGGCGTCTCCAAGCTCGTCAGCGTCCGCTGGGAAGGCTCCGAGGCCCCCGCGCCCAAGCGCCACGCCGCAGCAGCCTCCGCGGCCTGAAGAATTCTCCCGTTTTCATTTGTAGGGGCACATAGGGCTCCGCAACAATCCTTCACTGCATTTTCGTAATTCATTCGCACAAATTTCCACCGCCCAACGCTTTGACTTCGCGTTTCGCTGCGCTAGAATGCTCTCACTTTGTCGGGGGAACGCTTTCTGTGTCATCTGCTCCTGCCATGAAAGTCTTGAAGGAAACTCAATTCGCCGGGCTGGTTCCCAGCGCGCGCGGCAAGGTCCGCGACATCTACGATCTCGGCGACCGGCTCCTGATCGTCGCCACCGACCGCCTCTCCGCCTTCGACGTCATCCTTCCCACGCCCATTCCCGACAAAGGCCGCGTCCTCACGCAACTTTCCCTCTTCTGGTTCGATCTATTGAAAGACGTCGTTCCCAATCATGTCCTGAGCGCCACCGATTTCCCCGCGCCCTTCGACAAGTTCAAGGACGAGCTCGCCGGCCGCTCCATGATCGTGCGCAAGACGCAGCCGTTACCTATCGAATGCGTTGTCCGTGGTTACCTTTCCGGCTCCGCGTGGAAGGATTATCGCGCCACGGGAAAAATTTGCGGCATCGCGCTGCCCGCCGGCCTGCGCGAATCCGACCGCTTGCCGGAACCCATCTTCACCCCCGCCACAAAAGCGGCCACCGGCCACGACGAAAACATTCCATTCGAACAGGCAGCCGCGCTCATCGGCAAAGAACTTGCCGAAAAAGTTCGCGCCGTCAGCCTGGAAATCTACCGCCGCGCCGCCGCTTACGCTGAACCGCGCGGCGTCATTCTTGCCGACACCAAGTTCGAATTTGGCCTGCTCAATAACGGTCTGATCTGGATCGACGAAGCCCTCACTCCTGATTCTTCCCGTTTTTGGCCCGCCGCGCAGTACAATCCCGGCGGCCCCCAGCCTTCTTTCGACAAGCAGTTTGTGCGCGATTATCTCGAGCGGATCCACTGGCCGAAAACCCCGCCCGGCCCGGAGCTTCCCGCAGAGGTCGTTGCCGCAACGCGCGCCAAATACCGGGAAGCGTTTCGCATCCTGGCCGGGCGCGAATTGGACTAGCAAGCAGGCCCCTCACCCAGCAATTTCTTAGCGGAGAGTGCCATCGTGAAAGATCAATTGGAAGGGCTCGTCATACAAATGGTGGAGCGCGGGATTCTTTTCGACGAGGCCGTTGGCGAGTTCGAAAAACGTTTCATTAAGCGCGTGCTGGACCGAAGCAATGGAAATCAGTCTCGCGCCGCCGAAGTTCTGGGCATCCATCGCAATACGCTCAGCCGCAAGATCGACGCTTACAAGTTGGATTCGAACGGCCACCGTCGCCACGCCCGCTGAGTGCCGCCACAACTCCTTGTAGGAATGCAAAACGGCTCGCCGGGATCACCGGAGAGCCGTCTTCAATTCAAGCCCGATTGGAAGGACTAGGGCTTCGGCTTCCTGGCCGCCGGCCTCCGCACCGGAGGTTTCTTGGGTGTCCCCTTCTCCTTCGGAATGTCTTCTTCCTTCACCTTCGCTTTGTCCCAATGCAGGAAAAACGCCGGTTCAGGATCATAGCCGACCAGCGTCCCCGTGAAGTGGACCGCGCCATTCTTCTCAACGCGTGCTGCGTCCGGCTGGCCCACAACTCTCACATCCATGTTGGGCGTCGTCGCCTTTTCAAACTCATCATCGCTCGTTACGAACGCAATCTTCAGCACGATCACATCCGTCCCCGGTATTACCTCAATCACCTTGCCGGGCACTTCCGGAAAGTCCAGGCCGCAAGCCGCGAGCCAAGTCAATTTCGCTTTGTCGCCGCCCGCCTTCAGGTCTGCGATCACCGACGCAATCGTCATGTCCTTCTGGGCTGCCGTGAGGTCCGCGGCGCTCGGAATTTTATAACTCTCAGGGCGTTCCACCGAGCTACTCGCAAGTTGTAGAAGTTCGTTGAGCTCCGCATCGATCAGGCTCTCGCAAACCGTACCGCCCTGATAATTCGCAATCAGCTTCCGCAGGTAATCCTTCACTTTCGCCGATTGCGCCTGGGTCGCGCTCTTGGCCGTTACCGCGCGCGCAATGGACCAGAAGGCATCCATCTGCTGCGGCGGATTCAGGCACATATAGGCCAGCCCTAGCCGGTAGCTGGAAATTGCATCATCGGGATTCAGCGCCAGTACTGCTTTGTAGTCGGCTACGGCGCTTGCGCAATCCTTGGCGACGGTAGCCGCCTGAGCGGCAACGCCATTCAGAAATACCTTGAATTGCGTGAGTTGTTTCGCCCAGGCGTCCTCCGCCACATTATCCGGCTTCTTCACATCGGCTAGTGTCTTCAACGCTGCGGCAGCGGCATTTTCGGCAGCCTTCGCAAGCACAGGATCAGCAGCGGCGGGCTTTTGTGCCGGATCGCTGATCATCGCGCTGTATGCGGCAACGTGACTGTAATACGCATTGAATCGCGTTAACGCATCCACTTTGTCGCCGAGTGCAGCCAGCTTGTCCGCACTCTCCATCATCTTCGCGTAATTCTTCTGCGCGCTGTAGGCCTGGTAGTAGAGCGGATAAACGTAGTTGAGAAGCGTGGAATTCGGATATTTCGAAACAAAATCATCCAGGCACTTGAGCAGCGCGGCGGGCGCTTTCTCTGCAGCGCACGCCTGATAGGCGTTGTACTCCGCCATGGTGTACTTCGGAGCGGTGGCATCCTGCCCTGCCGCAGGCGCCTGCGCGTATACAGCAAGCCCGTTCCCAAGAATCAGGCAAAGCCCTGCAACCATCGCGAGCCCCGTCACTCTTCGTATTCCATTCATTCCCATTTCTCCTCGCTCCAACTCTGTGCCTGGGTTTTCTTCTGCGGTGCACCCGGAAAGCTTCACCGGGAATCTCATTGTTTCGGAAAACCTTGGGATTATAGGGAATGCCGCCCTGCATCCGCAAGCCGTTATCGAATACGGACGTGCCGACTTGAGGATAATTTTCCGTGCCGCCGGCGGATTCTCGCCTATTCCCTTCGCAGCTTTCGGGGATCCCAAGTGCCGCGAAAAACCCTGATGATAAGATGAGTTTCGCACAAAAAGAGTGGCCCGGTGGAGGAAGAATTCTGATGGCTGGAATAAGTACAGCAAATGCAGTATCCCCCAAACAGAAACTGCTCTCCGGCGGCGTGGCGCTGGTTACCGGCGCCAGCCGCGGCATAGGCCGCGCCATCGCACAACGTCTTGCTTCGCTCGGAGCCTCCGTGGCCATCTGCGGCCGGGATCGCGCGGCGCTCGCGAACTCCGCCGAGGCGCTTGGCAACACCGGCGTTCGCGTTTTCTCTGCGATTGCCGACGTGACTCTTTCCGCGGATGTCACCAGCCTTGTCGCGGAAGCAGAAGCCGCTCTCGGACCGATCACCATTCTCGTGAATAACGCTGGCATTGGCCTCTTCGGTCCCGCTCATGAGAAGACCGAGGAAGAATGGGACCGCGTTCACAACACCAACCTGAAGAGCGTCTTTCTCGTTTCCCGAGCCGTCGTGCCCTCCATGATCCGCCGCGGCGCCGGCGACATTATCAACATCAGTTCCCTGGCGGGCAAAAACACCTTCGCCAACGGCGGCATTTATTGCGCCTCCAAATGGGGAGTCATCGGTCTTTCCGGTTGTATGGCCGAAGATCTCCGCGATCACGGAATTCGTGTCAGCGTGATTTGTCCCGGCAGCACCGCCACGGAATTCTCCGGCCGTGCCCCCAAGGACCCTTCCCGGGCGCTCGGTCCGGAGGATGTGGCCCACGCCGTGGAGACTATCGTCACGCAGGGCCCGCGCAGTTTTATCAGTGAAATCCACGTGCGCCCGCTGCGCAAACCATAGCGGCATTCCTCGCTCGGTCGATTTTTCCTCTTGACAGTAGTCGTTATAACAACTATACTCCCTTCATGAGTTTGCCCTCCAAATCTTCCGGCGTCTCCATCCCGCTGCAAGACCGGATTTTTGTCGCTCTGCTGCAGACCGCCGACACTCTCTCCCAGGAAGCGGAGCAGTTCCTGAAAGCCGCCGGCCTTACCGGCACGCAGTACAACGTCCTTCGCATTCTTCGCGGCGCCGAGCCCGAAGGCCTGCCTTGCCGGGGCATCGGCGATCGCATGATTTCTCACGACCCGGACATGACCCGCCTTCTCGACCGCATGGAAAAGCGCGGCCTCATCACCCGCGAACGCCAGACCGACGACCGGCGCGTCGTAAAAACGCGCATCACGCCGCAAGCCCTTAGACTCCTGAAAACCCTTGACCAGCCGGTCCACGAACTGCACAAGCGCCAGTTCCGGCACATGCCCGCAGCCCGGCTGAAAATTCTCAGCCGACTGCTCGAGGAAGTTCGCGCGCGCAAGCTTGAGTAACCGATCTTTGGGAACGAGTTTCAGAAACGCAATCAACGACTAGAGGAGAACAGAAATGGGAGCCATTCTTTCACGAATAGCTTTAACCGCCGGCCTTGCAGCCGCCCTTTCACTGCCTGCCCCGGCGGCCAATTCCAATTGGCAGATCGATCCTGCGCATTCTTCCGCGCAGTTTTCCGTCCGGCACATGGCCATCTCAACCGTCCGCGGGGCCTTCAGCAAAGTGACCGGCTCTGTCGTGTTCGACGACAAGGACGTCTCCAAGTCCACCGTCGAAGTCACCATTGACGCCAACTCCGTGGATACCCGCGTGCCCGACCGCGATAACGACCTTCGCAGTGAAAAATTCTTCGATGTCGTCCACTACCCCTCGATTACGTTCAAGTCCAAGAGAGTCGAACAGGCCGCTCCCGGCAAGCTCAAGGTGACCGGCGACCTCACCATCCGCGGCACGACCAAAGAAGTTGTGCTCGACGTTGAGGGTCCGACGGCTCCGATGAAGGATCCCTGGGGCAACACCCGCAACGCCGCGACCGCCACCACCAAAATCAATCGCCAGGACTTCGGCGTGAAGTGGAACGCTACTCTGGACAACGGCGGCGTCGTGGTCGGCGACGATGTTTCCATCATCATCGACGTCGAATTGGTCAAGAAGGACAAGTAATCCGCTTGGTTTCAGTCCATTTGCAACTCGGGGGAGTCGCGCGGGCGGTGCAATTGCACTTGCACCGTCCGCTCGTGGTCCGTCATCTAATCAACCTGAGTCCTCAAGGAAAAATATGCAAAAGCTTGCACCCGCAGAATTTCCCATTCATGACTTGATTCGCGAACGCTGGAGTCCGCGCGCCTTCGCTGACAAGCCGGTTCCTCCTGATGTCCTGCGCAGCCTCTTTGAAGCCGCTCGGTGGGCGCCCTCAAGCAACAACGAGCAGCCCTGGGCTTATCTGGTCGCCACGAAAGACGACAAAGAGAACTTTGCCAAAACGCTTGGCGTTCTCGTCGAGTTCAACGTGAACTGGGCTAAGAATGCGCCGGTTCTTGCGCTCGCCGTTGCCAAGCTCACGTTCTCGAAGAACAACGCTCCGAACCGCAACGCTCCCTACGATTTGGGCGCAGCGTCAGCCTTTCTCACGGTGGAAGCCGCATCGCGAGGGATCTTCGTTCATCAGATGGCCGGTTTCGATCCGCAGAAAGCCCGTCAGGCATTTGAAATTCCGGCCGATTGGGATACCTTTGCTGCATTGGCTCTCGGCTACCCCGGCGATCCCGAATCTTTGCCTCAGGCTTTAAAGGATCGCGAGGTTGCTCCCAGAACACGCAAGCCCCTCTCTGAATTTGTGATGACGGGCCAATGGGGGCATACTGCTCCTTTCCTTTCGAAATAATAGGAGACCGCAGCAGCCGCCCAGCCATGCACCGCACCGTCGAATTTCTTCTCCAACATGGATATACGGTCCTGCTCGGCTGGGTCTTCGCCGAGCAAATCGGGTTGCCGCTTCCTTCCATGCCGTTGCTGCTGGCGGCCGGAGCGCTCGCTGGCACCGGCCATCTGAGTCTCTTCGCCTCGCTGGTGTACGTGGTGCTCGCCGCCGTAGCGGCGGATTCCATCTGGTATTCCCTCGGCCGCCGCAAAGGCATAAAAGTTCTACAGCTTCTCTGCAAGATATCCCTCGAGCCGGATTCCTGCGTGCGCCGCACTGAAGGCGTGTTCGCAAAACGAGGCCCCCGCTCGCTGCTGATTGCTAAATTTCTTCCCGGCTTGAGCACCGTCGCCCCTCCGCTCGCCGGCGTCTTTCACATGAGTGTTGGCCGCTTTCTTCTTTACGATGGCGTGGGTTCCATCTTGTGGGCAGGCGCGTTCCTCGGCTTGGGCTTCGCGTTCAGTGGCGAGATCGAACGCATCGCGGAGCATCTGGAACATCTCGGGAGCGGGCTGTTGGTTCTGGTCCTGGGCGCGTTGGCTGCTTACATCGGCTACAAATTCCTCGCTCGGCGGCGTTTCCTTCGCGAGCTGCGCATCGCTCGCATCACGGCTGACGAACTCAAGAGAAAAATTGACGCCGGCGAAGAACTCGTTATCGTCGACCTGCGGCATTCCATGGATTTCGAAGCCGAGCCTGAAATCATTCCCGGCGCCTTTCGAATGGACGCCAAGGAACTGGAAGAGCAAACCGACCGCCTGCCGCGCGATCGCGAGGTCATTCTCTACTGTACTTGACCAAACGAAGCCACGAGCGCCCGTGTGGCGCTCCTCCTCAGAAAACACGGCATCAAGCAGATCCGGCCGCTGCAGGGCGGCCTCGAAGCCTGGCGCCAGCGCGGCTATCCGCTGGATACCAAACAGTCTCCAGAGTTGACCGGAAAAGAAGTCTAGCGATTCTCGGGCAATCTGCTCAAAGCCGCGGCAGCACGATCCCGCTCTGCGCCTGGTACTTCCCCTTCTTGTCCTTGTAACTTACTTCACACTCTTCGTCCGATTCAAAGAAAATCACCTGGCAGAGCCCTTCGTTCGCATAAATTTTCGCGGGCAGCGGCGTCGTATTGCTGATTTCCAGCGTCACGAAGCCCTCCCACTCCGGTTCGAACGGCGTCACATTCACAATAATCCCGCATCGCGCATACGTGGACTTCCCCACGCAAATCGTGAGCACATTCCGTGGAATCCGGAAGTACTCCACCGACCGCGCCAGCGCAAACGAATTTGGCGGAATCAGGCAGACTTCGCTCTTGATGTCCACCAGCGACCGCGCATCGAAATGCTTCGGATCGACGATCGTCGAATTCACGTTCGTGAAAATCCGGAACTCGTCGGCCACGCGAATGTCGTAACCGTACGACGACACTCCGTAACTGATTACGCCTTCGCGTACTTGCCGGTCCGTGAACGGCTCGATCATCTTGTGCTCCAGCGACATGCGCCGGATCCAGCGGTCGGGCTTAACGGCCATCCATTCCTCCCTGATCCATTTTTTTTTCCAACGAATGATTTTTTTGGCGAACTGCATGAAACAATTTGGAAAGTGCCCGCCCAAAAGAGGTTCAGTGTAAATTACCCCTCACGTCTTGACAACCCACGCCGCACCCTCTAGCATCTGCCCACGGATTCTTCGGAGGCTCGTGTGATTAAGTTGGACATCGTGAACGCCGTCGTCGCCTCGACGAACATCAGCCGTACCAAGGCCGAGCAGGCCGTCGAAACCGTCTTCGAATCCCTCAAGCAGGCCCTCGGCCGCAGCCAACGCATCGAGCTCCGCCGCTTCGGCGTTTTCAGCGTCAAGCCGCGCAAGACCGGCATCGGCCGCAATCCCCGCACCGGTCAAGAAGTCAACATTCCTCCCGGAAAAGCCGTCCGCTTCAAGCCCGGTAAAGAACTCCAGGGCCTCGAGGGCGCCAAGAAATCGGACTAGCGCATTCGAATCCCGCTGCCGGGCCTATCCCTCTCCGCTTCTATGAACATTTCGTGAACTCGCCGCTTCCAGAAAATCCCTCAAGCCCCATCCCAATCCATGTGGATTGGAGCGCCGAGCCCTTCCTACGATCGCAATACTTTCCCACTCCTCCACGCCCTCCCACCAGAACTCTTGTACTCGCAGGCGTCTTGTTTCTTCTCACACTTTGCACTTGCCTCGCCGCCGGCACGCAATTCGCCAACGCGTATTCCCAAAATCTAGCCGCTTCTTTCGACGAGTTTGTCCACGCGTACAAACTTTTCTACCAACACCCTGCCGGACTCCTCGCGGGCCTCCCTTTCGCCCTCACGCTGCTCACCATTCTTCTTGCCCACGAACTCGGCCACTTCTTCGCCTGCCGCCATCATCACATTCGCTCCAGCTACCCTTACTTCCTTCCCTTTCCTTCGCTCATTGGCACGTTCGGCGCTTTCATTCTGATCCGCTCCTCCATTCGCACCAACCGTGCCCTATTTGATGTTGGCGCTTCGGGCCCGCTCGTGGGCTTCGTCTTCGCCGTCCCGGCTCTTCTCTACGGAATCGTTCATGCGAAATTCGTGCCGGGTCTCGCGAATCTCGATCACGCCGACGTCGCTTTCGGCATCCCTGTGCTGATGCGATTTCTCCACGCCTTCCTTCATCCCGGCGTTGAGGCCAGCTCGCTTCTCCTTCCGCCCATTGGCCGCGCCGCATGGATCGGTCTGTTCGTGACTTCCATGAACTTGCTCCCTGTGGGCCAGTTGGACGGCGGCCATGTGCTTCGTTCCATTAGCCCTCGCCTGCATCGCTTTACCTCCCTTCTCGTACCTTTTGCTCTCATCGCCCTGGGCCTGCTTCATTTCTGGCAATCCTGGTACATTTGGGGCGCCATGCTCCTTGGTATGCGACTCCTTCGTGTCCCGCCCATTTACGACCCAACACCTCTCGATCCCATTCGCCGCCTCGGCGCCTTCCTCACGCTCGTCGTCTTTCTCCTCTGTTTCATGCTGGCACCCATCCTCGCGTAGCCTCTTGGCAGCGTCCGCGAACCATAACTTTCCATTGACCCTTCGCCCACTCCGGTTATGATGCCTCCCAACTGCTGGCTCAGCTTCGCAGCAGCGCTCCCATGCCACCGCTTCTTCGCACACTTCGCTTCCGCGATCTTTTGCTTCTTTTCATCGGCTCGGTCATTGGCTCCGGCATCTTTCGAACGCCCGGCCCCATTCTTCGACAAGTGGACGGCTCCGTCGGTCTCTCGCTCCTCGTCTGGACGGTCGGCGGCGTCCTCTCTTTGCTCGGCGCGCTCACGTATGCCGAGCTCGCCGCCGCCAACCCCGAAGCAGGCGGCCTCTATTGCTACATTCGCGATGGATTTGGCCGCATCTCAGCTTTCTTCTACGGCTGGTGTCTTTTTCTCGTCATCGCCAGCGGCTCCGTGGCAGCTCTCGCGCGCGCTTTCAGCGAATATTTCGCAAGAATTGTTCCGATTTCTCTCCCAGGACAGACGATCGTTGCCGTCGTGGTAATCGGAATCGTGACCGCAGTAAATGTCTGGGGCACTCGCAAAAGTTCGGACCTTCAGAATTGGACTACCCTCGTCAAGGTTGGCATCATCGTGCTCCTCAGCGCCGTGCTCCTCTCCATCGGCCGGCACGCCCGCGAAATTCCTGCCGCCCTGGGTGCGACGCAGCACGGACTTGGCCTGTGGTCCAATTTCGGTCTGGCGATGATCACCGTTCTGTGGGCCTACGAAGGCTGGCAATTCGGAACCTACAGCGCCGGCGAAGTCATTGATCCACAGAGAAATTTTCCCCGTTCGTTCCTAGCCGGCTCGCTGATGCTTATCGGCCTCTATCTTCTCGCCGTCGTCGCGTACCTATTCGCCCTCGGCCCCGCGGGCATGGCCGCCAGTGACACGATCGCCGCCAACGCCGTCGGCCAGGTCCTCGGCCCATGGGCCGAGAAAATCGTTGCGCTCACGATCCTGATTTCCACCTTCAGCGCCGCCAATAGCGTTCTGCTCACCGCGCCGCGCGTTTTCTACGCCATGGCCAATGACAATCTTTTCTTCAAGAAACTCGCCGAAGTTCACCCGCGCTTTCAAACGCCCGCTGCTGCCGTCATCGGCCTGGGCGTATGGTCGTGCGTGCTGGTCTCTGCCGGTACGCTCGGCTCGTTCAGCAAGCTCATCGGCGGCGTGATTTTTATCGGTTGGATTTTCTACGGACTCGGTGCCGCGGCCATCTTTCCCATCCGCCGCGCCTCGCAAGGCAGGCCCATTCCCTACCGCGTTCCCGGCTATCCCTGGACACCGCTCGTCTTCGTCCTCGCCGCGGCGGCTATTGTTGGCAACGCTATTTTTCTCGCCTTCCGTGACCCCGACCAATTCCACAATCTCATCGCCGCCATCGTCATCATGCTCCTCGGCCTCCCCGCCTATTTCTTTTGGCGCAAACGCGCCAGTTCCTAAGTCTGTGGCGCCATCCTCTCATTTCATAGTGTGGGTCAATTGTGGAGTCGAGGTGTGACGCGGTGGTTTAGGTTCAGCCTATCCGTTGCCGACCCTTTCGTCTGTCGGTGCCTCAATAGCTGGACCATTCTTCCGTCTTCACACCCCGCTCATCGAACCGGACAGGCCTATTTCAGGCATCCGGCTCTCGGAGAAAGGGTCACGAT